>JBBSGU010000044.1:0-22880 GCA_038253755.1 Gemmatimonadales bacterium
AAAATATATGGTGGTTGCGACGGAGCCCGCTCCGGGCTCGATCGTGATTTTCAGCCTCACCGATCCCGTGAAGCCGTTGCAAATCGCGCGATTCCAGAACGAGCAGACAGATCCGGGCGTCCATACCGCTGAAATTCAGGTAGTCAACGGGAAGCTCTATGGATTTCTCTCGATCGACCCTCGCAGCGCTACGAATACGCCGGCTCGTCTCATCATTGTCGATCTCTCCACGCCGTCGGCGCCAACCCAGGTCTATTCCGCTGTGATGGGTACGCCGTTTGTCCACGACGTTTACGTGCGCGATGGCATTCTGATGACCGCGCTATGGAACGATGGAATCTCGATTTTCGATATTGGCGGCGGTGGCAAAGGTGGTAGCCCCTCGAATCCTGTGCTGTTGGGGGGCACCACGATAGTCGGCGGCAAGGCCCACAACATCATGTGGTTCCATGACGCGGTTACTGGCTCGACCAAATACGCGTATGTCGGCGAGGAGGGTCACGGCAGCATCGGATCATCGTCAGTGGGCGATGTGCACGTGATCGACGTCAGTGATTTGACCAAACCAAAGGAAGTCGGCGTGTTCACGGTGCCCGGTGCGGGCGTGCATAACTTTTCGGCAGACGAGCAGCGCGGAATTCTTTATATGGCGTACTACAATGGCGGAGTCCGCGCGATCAGCACTCGTGGTGATTTCAACAATTGCACCGCGGCGCAGAAATCGGCCGATGGTCGATGTGACCTGGGCAAGATGAAGCAGGAGCTCGCGCGCGGACTACTGGGAACGGGCGGGCAGGTCTATGTCTGGGGCGTTCAGTTCGTAAACGGAAAAGTCTATGCCTCGGACATGATCAACGGACTGTGGAGACTATCGCCCGTTCCCGCGTTTTGATACGCCATTTCGCGAAGCCGTCGTACGCGCTCGCGAAGCGGAGGATGCGTCGCCATGAGATCGGCGAACTTTCCTTCGCGGTCTCCCCATACGGAGTGATACGGATCGGCGATACAAAGCTGAGCTGAGCTTTTTGGGATCATCTTCGGCTTGACGGTCGATCCGCCAATCTTTTCCAGCGCCTGAGCCAGCGCAGCGGGATTGCGAGTGAACTGCGCGCTCATCGTATCGGCAAGAAACTCTCGCGAGCGTCCCACTTTCATCGCCATGTAGCGGGTAACCAGTGGCGCGATGATCCAGCTGATGATCCAGACGACGAGAAGGACGACGATGACGATGCCCATCCCGTCGCCGCCCTTGCTGGATGATCGAGACCTGCTCCGGCCGCCCGATCCTCCAAAACGCATTACCCGAAATGCGTTGTTGTGAATCAGTGCAACGACGCCGACGAGGGCCGTAAGGAGAGTCATCAGCCGCACGTCCAGATTCACGATATGTCCCATTTCGTGACCGACTACCGCCTGGATTTCTTCTCGATTCAGGGTGTCCAGCAAACCCTGTGTCACAGCCAGATGAGCGTCGCCTAGATGCACTCCGGTTGCGAATGCATTAGGCGCAGCATCGGGCACCAGCCAGATATGGGGCTTCGTCGCACCCGCCGCGATCGACATTTCTTCGACGATGTTGACCAGCTGTCGTTCCTGATCGGTTGCGGGCGTGTCGATCTCCCGTGCTCCCGTGGCCTTGATCAACGAGGTTGCGCCGAAGTTGTAGCCCCACCACGCCATCCCGCCCGCGATCATCAACAGGAACAGGCCGAGTCCCGGAAAAATGTGGACTCCGGAATACGTGTCAGGTCCGGCCGCGTTGCGAGACGCGAGATACCAGATGAAATCGCCACCGAAGCCGAGCCAGGCGATGAAAAGAACGAAGCCTGCTACGAGCCTGCGGCTGGCTTTCCTGTTCGCCTCCTGCTGGGCGAACAGGTTGCCTGCCGTGGTCATTTCGCCGGAGTGTTCATCGAAAGGTCGACATTTGGCACGGCGCGCTCGCCGTCGTCGGTGATCTCCCACAACGTTGCCGGAGACGCGCCGGCCATTCCCGCGAACAACATTGTCGGGAAGTTCTGCTGAGCAGTGTTGTACTGCGTGGCGGTGTCGTTGTAGAGCTGGCGTGAGAACCCGATCTTGTTCTCAGTTCCAGTCAGCTCTTCCTGAAGCTGCGCGACATTGCCTGTTGCCTTGAGGTCGGGGTAAGCCTCGACCACGGCGAGCAGCCGAGACAGCGCGCCCGTCAATTGTCCCTCGGCCGCGGCAGTTGCGGCGACGTTGCCGGTCGTCGATGCAGAAATGGCCTTGTTGCGAGCCGAGACGACCGCCTCGAGCGTGTCTTTCTCGAAGTTCATCGCACCCTTTACGGTGTTGATGAGATTCGGAATGAGATCGTGACGCCGCTTCAACTGCACGTCGATCTGTTTCCAGGCGTTCGCGACCTGATTCTTGAGGGAGATCAGGCGGTTGTAGGAGCTGACTGCGTATAGAACGAATACGACTACAAGGGCGAGGATCAGGAAACCGAACATTTGTAACGCCTCCCTGTCTGAAATTCCGCGAGCTGAGTCTGACCTGCGACGCTCTAAGTTAGCGTCTCGAGCCCGCATAGGTATTGATAATGACGCTGTCGTGCTGCAGGTTCGTCGCGACCTCATGATCTACTGCGAAAACGACCGACTTAAACAGTGAAGCCAGCGCGTTCTTACCGTACGCGTAAAGGTGGTCGCGCGTTTCGATTTGGCCGCGGTGCCCTGGTCTGTGGATTCCCGGCATTTCTCTGGAGCTGCGACGCCAAGCTCGACGTCGATGCTCCCGCGCCGGCGATGATGGCGGACAGCGACTCGCTTCCGTCGCTTCCGAGCTCCACGCTCGACATTCCGCTCACCTACGATCTTTCGCCGGTTGTCTCAGCTATCGAGAAAGCCGTGCCGACAACCTTCGGCAATATCGCCCAGCGAAAGCAGCTCTCCAACAAACGAATGGCCGTCGCGTTTGAAGCGACCCGTGATCCTTTTACCGTTTCGCTGAATGGACAGACAGCCTACATCTCCGCCGTTGTTCATTATGAGGGTCAGGGTTTCTACAAACCCCCGGTCGTCGGGGAAGTGAGCGGATCGTGCGGACTCACTGGTGTAAAGCCGCGGGCGAAGATCACAATCGCTTCTGATCTGCGCATCAATCCTGACTGGCACCTCCGCGGAAAAACGCGCGTCGCCAAAATAGAACCGTACAGCTCCGAAGATCGCGATCAGTGCAAGGTGACCGTGTTCAACATCAACGTCACGGATCGAGTCATTGAGGCAACAAAGAACGCACTCGAAGCAAAACGGCCCATGATCGACCAGAAAATCGCTTCGCTGGATATTCGCTCGCGTTTCGAGAAATGGTGGCATCTGCTCGAGCAGCCGATTCAGCTCACGGATAGCGTCTGGCTCACCATCAATCCGTCAGCGGTGCGTATGGGTGAGAACGTCGGAGTGAAGAAAACTCTCGTCACGGCGCTCGGCTTTTCCGCGATTCCAAAGGTTGTCACCGGGAGCAAGCCCACAGTGGTTGAGACGCCGTTGCCGCCTCTCTATCCAGCCGCGGTAGGCAACGGACTACACATCCTTCTCGAAGGTGTAATCGGGTACGACGTTGCCTCCGACCTGCTTCGAAAGCATCTCGTTGACAAGAAATTCGAGAAAGCCGGCCGGACCTTCGTCGTGAAGGACGTCAGGATGTTTGGCATCGGCGGTGGAAGGCTTGCACTGGAGGTGCAGTTCAAGGGCGGCGCTTCCGGCAAGGTCTATCTGGTTGGAACTCCGCGATACGATCCGGGAACTAACGAACTCTACGTTCCCGACCTCGATTACGACGTGGGGTCAGCCAATTTGCTCGTCAGCGGAGTGGAGTGGCTCAAGCACGACGATGTGCGCGATTTCATTCGCGGCCAGGCGCGGTGGTCGATCGGAAATGTCATGGATCTCGGAAAGGAACAGATCGTCAAGGGACTCAACCGGGATCTTGCGCCCGGAGTTCACCTCGCTGCGGCCGTGCAGCGAGTACAGGGATTGTCCGTGCGTCCTCGTCGCACTGGAATCAGACTGCGTGCGCAGGCGGATGCGCTCGCGAAACTCACGGTCAAACAGGGACAATGAACACAGATGAGGGACTGATTCGCGCCGTAGGCGTGCGCGCTCTAACTGCGGCCATCATCAACTTTACGATCGGCGCGGGAATCTTCGTTCTTCCCGCGGTCGTCGCCGGTAAAATCGGGAATGCTGCACCCATCGCGTACGTCGTCTGTGGTGTTGCGATGGCGCTCATTGTCGCGTGTTTTGCGTCGGCCGGCAGCCGCGTCTCGCTGACGGGCGGAACTTACGCTTACGCTGAAGTCGCGTTTGGGCCGTACATCGGCTTCATGGTCGCAATGCTGCTGTGGTTCGGATCGAACGTCATGGCGTCCGCTGCCGTCGTAAATGTCTTCGCTGATTCGCTCGGCCAATTCGCTCCTTCAATGGCGAACAAGGCAGTCAAGGATGCGATCATCGTTGCTGTGTATGCGGGGTTGGCTGTCCTGAATATTCGCGGCGTGAAAATCGGAAGTCGCGTCGTTCAAACGGTCACGGTAGCGAAGATTCTTCCGCTGCTGATCCTCGTCGTATTTGGTTTCTTTGCGATCAACGGCGCCAACCTCACCTGGCCGTCGATGCCGCCCGTCGCAGATCTCGCGCGTACTTCCACCGTTCTGATTTTCGCTTTCCTGGGAGTAGAATCTGCCCTGACGCCGAGCGGGGAGGTGAAGGATCCGGCCCGAACGGTCCCGCGGTCGATCTTCCTTGCATTGCTGATCACGACGGTTCTCTATATCGCAATCCAGATTGTATCACAGGGAATTCTTGGCGCTGAGCTCGCCACGAATACGAAAGCTCCGCTTGCGGAGGCGGCCGGGCGTGCGCTTGGAAGCGCCGGCAAATCGCTGGTTCTGATCGGAGCCGCGATCTCGACCTTCGGCTACGTCGCGGGAGACATGCTTGCATCACCGCGAGGCTTGTACGCGCTCGGCCGGGACGGACTGCTCCCCGCCATGACGTCCCGAGTCAATACGAAATTCTCGACTCCTCACGTGGCGATCATCGTGCACGCGATTTTTTGCGCGGCATTCGCGTTGTCTGGAACATTCGTGACGCTGCTGATCGTTTCGGTGCTGTCAGCGTTGACCGTGTACGTCGTCTGCTGCCTCGCGACGATTCAGCTCCAACGAAAGAATGTCCGCGACGAGGGTGCCATTCCGTTCAACGTGCCGGGTGGTCCGATCATCCCGATTCTGGCAACCGCGATGGTCGTCTGGCTGATGAGCAGCTCCACCAGACAGGAGTTCTTCGCAATGGCCGTCATGGTGGCCGTTTTGACGTTGTTGTTCTTTGCAATGCGCATGAGACGCACGACTTCCCCCACACTCTCATAGGTGAATCAACAATGAGGTCAATCAGGACAATCGCGCTCGGCGCGATTTGCTGTGCACTCGCCGGCGTTGCCAGC
The DNA here is from genome assembly GCA_038253755.1 of Gemmatimonadales bacterium. GTDB lineage: Bacteria > Gemmatimonadota > Gemmatimonadetes > Gemmatimonadales > Gemmatimonadaceae > UBA4720. Next base: position 5,470 of record JBBSGU010000044.1, read on the forward strand.
GCTCAGCAACCGATCGACAGCGCGTACTCTACGCAGATAAAGGTGCTGACACCCACCGATCCTCGATGGAAGTTCACGACCGAGCTCGTCGAGACGCTCCCGGCATCGAGCACGGTACCGACCCCGCTCAAGGTGCTCGGATATGTCCCTGGGACGATCGGCAAACTGTCCCACGTTGCCGACATCAATCGGTACTTCAATGCGATCGCGACCTCGTCGCCGCGGACGAAACTGTATTCGTTCGGGAAGAGTGACGAGGGCAGGGAGATGATCGGACTCGTTATCGCGGACGAGGCAACCATCCAGAATCTTGAGAGCTATCGCACTAAGCTCGCGCGTCTGGCCGACCCGCGCGGCTTGAGTGAAGCTGACAAGGCAAAGCTGATCAGCGAAGCAAAGCCGATTTACTGGTTGTCGGGATCGATTCACTCACCGGAGACGGGAAGTCCCGAGATGTTGATGGAGCTCGCATATCGGCTGGCAGTTGACGAGTCGGAGAATTCCCAGACCATTCGAAAGAACGTCATCACGATCATCACTCCGGTGACTGAAGTTGACGGTCGTGATCGCGTGGTAGACGCGGACAAGGAAGCGCGACAGCTCAAGCTCGGACCTGGCGGTGTGCCGCTGATTTATTGGGGCAAGTACACCGCGCACGACAACAACCGCGATGGAATCGTGTTGTCGCAGAAGCTGACGCAGAACATCATGGCGGCTTTTCTTCAATGGAAGCCGGTCGTTGTCCATGACCTGCACGAGTCGGTTCCGTTTCTCTACACGAGCACCGGCACTGGTCCGTACAACGACGAATACGATCCTATAGTAGTGGACGAGTGGCATACGCTCGCCTACCAGGAGATCACGGAGCTGACGCGACGCGGACTGCCTGGTGTGTGGACGCACGGCTTCTACGATGGATGGGCACCGAACTACACGCTGCTTGCGGTTGCGAATCTTCACAACTCGATCGGCCGCTTCTACGAGACGTACACATCGCGTGGTGCCGATTGTGGAATCGTTCACCTCCGTGCCGCTGACACAGAGCGCCGCTGGGATCGACCGAATCCGCCAGTGAACGGCGTGAAATGGTGCATTCGGAGCAACATCAACTATCAGGAATCAGGAGCTCTGATCGCGCTGCGTTATGTCGCCGATCACAAGGAGACTTTCCTTACGAACTACGTCGCCAAGGCTCAGCGGATGATAGAGCGCGGCCGCACGACCGCGCCGTATGCGTTCGTCATTCCTAAAGGTCAGCGACATTCGGCCGAGGCGGCGGATCTGGTTAATCTGTTCCGTGCGCAGGGTGCGGAAGTGCAGGTAGCATCGTCTGACTTCACACTCGCGGCCGAGAAAAAGGCGACGACACCCGCTGCGGTTCACGCAGGTGACTGGATTGTTCGCCTCGACCAACCGTACTCAGCCACGGTTCGCACTCTGCTGGCGATCCAGAAATACAAGGCGGACGATCCGCCGCCGTACGACGACACTGGCTGGACGCTCGACGAGCTCCGGCACGTTCAAACGATCAAGGTTACTGACTCGACGATCTTTGCGAAGCCGATGCAGCTTCTGGCAACCGATGCCTCTGTTCGCGGAACTGTGGCCAGCGGTGGAACGCTGATCGTGAAGCACCTCGGCGACTGGCGGTCGGCTGTGCTCCCCTGGAAAGCCGCGGGTGCGAAAGTCAGTGTCGCTGACGCCGCATTCAAGGCCGATGGCGCGAGCTACCCCGCCGGCACTTTCATCGTTGAAGGCGCCAGTCAGGCCGGGCGAGACGGCATCGCGACACTTGGCCTCACTGGCGTTTCGGTTGCAAGCCCGGTAACGGTGGCGAAGCATGCGATCAGTGTTCCGCGCATAGCCTTGATGCACACGTGGATCGAGACCCAAAACGAAGGCTGGATCCGTTTCGCGTTCGACAAGATGGGAATTTCATATACGTCGATCGCCGACCAGTCGATCAAGAAGCCGGGCTTTCTCGACAAGTTCGACGTCGTTTTCTATCCGCACGTCAATGGCCCTTCCACGAACATGATCAACGGGCGTCCGATGATCGGACCAGCAATTCCGTGGAAGAAATCGGCTGAGACGCCCCACCTCGGCCAATGGGATGAGACCGACGACATTCGTCCTGCGATGGGACTCGACGGACTTGCGGCGCTGAAAAAGTTCGTAGAGCGCGGAGGACTTCTCATCACCGAAGGGAATTCGAGCCGCCTTCCGATCGACATGGGATTCAACGGCAGCGTCAACGTCGTGCAGACGACGCGCCTCAACGCGCGAGGGGGCATCTACCGGGCTCAGATCGCGGCGCCGGCCAGTCCGATACTATATGGTTACGACAACGCCACGTTCCCGATCTTTTTCAACCAGGCGCCGGTAATGGCGGTAACGCCGCGCGACACGCTACAGGACAACGAGGGGGTCGATCCCGGTCTTGTGACTCTGCGGGAAGCTCAGCGAGCGAAAGTCATCCTCAAGTATCACGACAAGGCTGATTCACTTCTCGTCTCGGGCCTGCTTGCCGGTGGTGATGAACTCGCCGGAAAAGCCGCTGTTGTAGATGCAGCGCTCGGGAAGGGGCACATGGTTCTGTTCGGGATTCGGCCGCTGTGGAGGTGGGAATCGCAGGGGTCGTTCGCGATGGCAATCAATGCGATAGCTAACTGGAATCATCTCAACTTTTAGAAACTGAACGGATGGGGTGGCACAGAGACCACAGAGGCCACAGAGCAACCGGGACGACGGAAACTGACTAAGGGGAACTACGGGATTGATCAAGGGAACTGCGGAACTGACCGAGGGCACACCGTTTTCGGAGTCTGCGCTGCCCGAAGTTCCGTGGTTCCCCCAAAAAACAATCGAAAACATCCCGCCTTGGCGAGCTGAAATCTCAATAGCACGTAGGCCGACATTCCCCGCCGCGTCTGTGGTCTCTGTGGCCTCTGTGTCAAAGGCTGTTAAGTCGCTAGGCGCTTCGATTCGCTGACCGAACCCTTTCAAGGGTCCCTGTGTCAGAGGTTCCGATGATGGCACTCAGAGTTCCCGACGCACGAGGCCGGGTTAGCGAGAGTCAACCGGTGGCTCGCGACAACGAGTGCAGCGAAGGACCAGTCCGTGTCGCGGCTGAGTATCAAGGCGGTCGTCTGACGAAGATCAGTACGTACGTCGGCGGCAAATGGCGTCCGGCTGCTCGAACGTGACCGATGTTGGAACAGTTTCATCACGTGATGCCGTTGACTACCTGCTTGGCATCGCACGCACGCAGTCGGGCAAAGCGGCGGGAGAGGCAATCTTTCCCATCACGATTGCCGACAGCGTCGAAGTCACCCAGAACATCTACTCGATTGTAAAAGACGAGAGCAGGCCAAACGAGGTTCGCGGAAAAGCGATCTTCTGGCTAGGACAGGGGGCGGGTGGTGGTGACTATCTCAGCTCGTTGTACACGCGCGTCCGCAGCGAGGAGCTCAAGGACAAGATCATTTTCTCGATGTCGCAGCAGAAAGACGCTGCAAGTCAGAAATGGCTCGTCGATTTGGTGAGCAACGAGTCGGAGAGCATCGAGAATAGAAAGAAGGCCCTTTTCTGGGCTGGCCAGACGGGCACTTCGATGCAGCAGCTGACGGGCCTCTACAGCCGAATGGACGAGCGCGAGATGAAAGACCAGATGATCTTCGTTTTCTCGCAGCGGCAGGAGCGCGTCGCCATCGATAAGCTCATGGACATCGCGAAGAACGACAAGGACCGCGACGCCCGCAAGAAGGCGATGTTCTGGCTCGGCCAGTCCCATGATGCGCGCGTGTCTGCGTTCCTAACCGACATGCTCAACCGCTGAGGAGCGATGAACATCACGAGGAGTGCATCGATCGCCGTCGCCGCGTCGCTCGTGATTGTCGCGAGCACGATTCCGGCAGGAACAGAGGCTCAGAATATTGCGCGCAGTGTTGCCTCAGCTGGGACTGGCAAAGTCCGGTTCACCTATCTCGCTCGACCTGATCTCTGCGGATACAACAATTCCATTTCCCGCGGCGGAAACAACCGCATGAGCTGGTCGTCCGATGTCGCGCCAGACGTCGAATACGATCACGATTGCAGCAAGGGTCCGGTGCGGATGGTTCTGTACGTCGATGGCGGCAGAGTGAGCAAAATCAGAACGTACGTTGGCGGAGAGTGGCGACCAGCAACGAACGGAGTAACCGATCTGGGCGCGATATCCGCGAAGGATGCTACGGATTACCTGCTATCGCTCGCAACAACGGACGCCGGTGCGGTCGGCCGCGACGCGATCATGCCACTCACTTTTGCGGATGGTGTCGTGGTCTGGCCGCGGTTGTTCACCCTTGTGCGCGATGAGAATCGCCCGCTCTCCACCAGGAAGCAGGCGATGTTCTGGCTTGGCCAGGCCGCCGGTGAACATGTTGCCGGAAAAGTCTCCTTTGCGAAGGATGACGATGCGACCGAAGTAAAGAAGTCCGCCGTGTTCGCGTTGTCTCAGCGAAGGAACAGCGAAGCCGTTCCTTCATTGATCGAAGTCGCGCGCAACAACCACGACACCGAGGTGCGCAAGTCAGCGTTGTTCTGGCTCGGGCAGACGATGGACCCGCAGGCCATCGGGTTGTTCGAGGAAATTCTCGGGTCAAGAAACTAGAACAATAGCTTGCGATAGTCCGGCGGGGCTCGCTCGGGCTTCAGTCTTGCCTCCATATTTCAGCATGCACTGGAGAAAAAGGTGAGCCCGCCGGACGACAACGACGATTCGGTTCTCGAGCCGACGGTCGATGTAACGGCCGACGCACAGCCCGTGGAGGGGAGCTCGGCCGATCCTGACATATCCAAAACTGGCTCGGCAATCGAGAGTCCTCGGGCGCGTTCGATTGACCTCACGATTCTCGCGGTGCTCGCCGTTCTGTACACGCTCTACTTTGCCCGAGACTTCCTTCTTCCAATAGTCTTTGCGGTGCTGCTCAACTTCCTGTTGAGCCCGGTGGTGCGATGGTTGGCGCGATATCGTGTTCCACCGCCGCTGGGTGCCGGCCTGCTCATCCTCGCATTGCTCGGATTGCTCGGGACTGGGGCGTTCGGATTATCCGGGGCGGTAAGCAACTGGGCGTCAACAGCACCCGCGACGTTGAAAGCCGCGGAGGCGAAGCTGAGCAAGATCATCAAGCCGCTGCAACGAGCATCAAAAACGGCGGAGCAGGTTGCAAACGCCGCCGGGGAAACGGCAACCGGTGCCGCGCCTCGCGAAGCGAAACCAGCTCAGGTTATCGTGCAGGGCCCGAGCCTGGCAGCGCGCGTATTCGGAACGACGCAACGATCGATCGCAAGCATTCTCGAAGTTCTGATCCTGCTCTATTTCCTGCTCGCTGCGGGAGATCTCTTCCTTCAGAAGCTCATCAAGGTTCTGCCGAATCTCGGCGACAAGCGAAAGGCAGTGCAGATCGCCCGCGAGATCGAAAGATCTGTCTCCACATATCTGTTGACGGCAGCTTCGGTCAACGTGGCCGAGGGTGCGATTGTCGCAGGCGTGATGTGGCTTTGGGGAATGCCTAATCCAGCTTTGTGGGGAGCTCTTGTTGTCCTGCTGGAATTCATTCCTTACATCGGAGCGCTCGCACTTGTCGTCATTCTTTCAATCGCTGCGCTGACTACCTACGACAACGTCGGACACGCGATGCTGATCCCTGCGAGCTTCCTGCTCATCAATCTGATTCAGGGAAATTTCGTTACGCCTCTTCTCCAGGGGCATCGGCTGTCGCTGAATCCCGTCGCGCTCTTCGTCGGTCTCGCTTTCTGGTTCTGGATCTGGGGAATCGCCGGCGCTTTCATTGCCGTGCCAATTCTTGCGACGTTCAAGATTTTCTGTGATCACATCGAATCGCTCGCGTCAGTCGGCGAATTCCTCGGCCAGCGCGACGAACGGGAAAGGCGAGCGATAGTTCGTTAACTCCTGGCCACCGACGAAACACAGTCGGTGGCAGCTGCAAACCCCTCTACCTGTCGCTTCCCAAACTGGCAAGCACATCAGTGATCCGCGCCGCCTGGGCCATCTTTGTAATGTCGCTGAAGACCCTTTGCGCATCGGCGTCCCTGCCGTTCTGCTTCAATGCCTGCGAAAGAACGTATCCGCTGACAGTGTAGGTGTAAGGAATTCCAAACGATGGCCGGTCGATCCACTTGCCTGCGTCGGCCAATTCTTTCGGCGCTTTGTAAACCTGCGTCCACAATGCGTACGACGTCGGGATATCGAGATATCCGTCGCCAACCTTGATCGTATCCTTGCCCGCCTGGATCGGCTTGGGCATCAGCTTCTCCACGATTCCCTGCCGGAGCGAGTAATCACTCAGACCCAATGTGCGGCTGTAACCGCCGGTGGAGAAATACATCGGCCGCTCCGGATACGAATCCTTGATCAGGCTCAGGACAATAATCTGGTCGCGCGTGAGATATCCATTTTCCGGCTTTATCGTTGCGACGATGTCGTTTTGCTTGAACACCTGCGGCTCGCGAATCTCTATCGCCTGAGGCTGAGCGTCCGCCTGAGCAAAGGTCATATTGAGCGGCGGCTTCGTCGGCTTCGGCCAGACTTTGTTGCGGTACATGGCCGGACCCTTCGCTGCGTCGTACTCCCGTACCGGATTGCGGATCATCTGGCGAACGAACCAGTCGGTGTTGAGATACGACGTCACGAGTACCAGAACGTCCTGGCGCACTCCTTCTACCTCCTGCGCATACCACAATGGGAATGTGTCGTTGTCGCCATTCGTGATGATGATTCCATAAGGCTCGACCGAGTTCAATATGTCCGCGCCCCAGTCGGCCGTGAACGTATCACCGCGATGCGATGCAGCGCTCCAGTTTCCGAACAACGGAACGAATGCGACAAGCAATAACGGCGTGGCCAGCATCCAGGAACGCCGGCTTGCATAACCCGCGGCATCTGGCTTGTCCGTGTCTGTACGATCGAGCATCTCCGCTATAGTCTGCCAGATGTACACAAGTCCGAGCGCGGCCCATACGCCCCAGGCCGAGTAGCTCCAGATGTAAAAGTAGTCTCGATCACGGACCTCTCGCGGGACGCTGTCGCCTAGTTCGAGCGATTGAGACCAACCGTACTTGAAGTTCATGTAGTAGATGAGCACTAGTGTCAGAGTGAACATCAGCGGCCCGAAATACCAGAATGTTCGCCTGTCCTGCGCCCAGTGGACGTACCCTCCAATCAACCCGAGACAAAGGAAGAGAACGGCGAGCATCGCCTGAAGGGTCGGCTGTTCGCCGTACGCGTCGCGAATCCACTGCCACTTGAAGTACAGCCACCACATCCCGATCTGCGCGGTGTACGGAGCGCCGCGCTCCATCTTCTGGCCGTATTGTTCGCGGTTGATGTTGTCCATCAGCCGCTGCTTGGTGAGCGGGCTGAACGTGCATGAAACTTCGATCTTCGTCAGGCACGCCGTTGGCTCGCCTTCATTCAGCGCAGGGAAGTAGGCGGCGCGAATTGGCTCGTAGATGAACGGAGTCAGGCCAAGCGCAAGAACGACCAGTCCTTTGACGACGAGTCTCCAGTTGAGGAACGTCTGCCAGCGTCGGATAAGGATGGCGACACCAACTGCGGGCGCGGACAGAAATCCTGCCGGGTGATTAGCGTAGCCGAGTCCCAGCAGAAATGCGACGAGAACAAGGCGTCGATCGGCCTGTGGACCTTCAGGATCGTCCGTCCATGAGATCATCAGCCACGAAACCGCTGTGAAGAAGAACAACGAGATCGTGTACACTTTTTCGTTAACAACGCTCTGGTTCCAGACCGTGAAGGCAGTCGCGCCGATTAGCGTTGCCAGCGCTGCACCAACGAGACGCTGCCAGCTCTTTCCCAGCCACCCGGAAAGAATTCTTTCAGTGATCAGAAACCAGAAGCCAGCCGAGCACGCGCTTGCGAGCGCCGCCATGGTGTTGATGTGCTGGGCGTAACTGCCGGGAAGCGGGAGCATCCCGAAGAAATGACCGAGCAGCACGAATAGCGGATTGCCCGGCGGATGTGGCAGGCCGAGCACTTTGGCAGCAGCCATGTACTCGCCGGTGTCCCACATCGCGGTGGACGGTGCGATCGTGATGAAGTACAGAGCGAACACCGCTAACGCGGCGATTGCTGCCGCTTTGTATGACGGTTCGTATCCCGCCCCGCTTTCCGTGTGCACATCCGCTATGGCTCGCGCTGATGGCGTTCTTGCTTTAGCTGCGCTCATTTCAGTTTTGTGTAGGTCATTTCTGCGCGCCTTGGGCGCGCTTCATCTGCGGCTGCTCTTCAGTAGGTCCGCCGACATCGGTTTTCATCAACTCCACCTGCCCGGTCGAATCCAAGGTGAAGGTCACGAGATTCGTTCCGTCCCTATGGTCCCGCCAGACGACTTTGAAAGTATCGTAATGCCAGTGTTCAAGGTCACCCACAAGCTTCGGAGCGAGCTCGAGCACGAGGTGGCCGTTCTCCATTGTTACGCGCGCCGTTCCATAAAGGCTGTCGGCGTAAGTCCCAGCGTATCGAGAAAGCTCGAGCGACGGCTTCGTACCCTTTACCCGTTTGCTTTCCTTTTCTCGCGTTTCCTTCGCGTCTATCGAGTCGAACGACGCTTTCTCGACCAGTGAGACCCTGCTCCAGTCACGATCGGGTGCATGCAGGAAAAGATCGAACACCTTGTACATGATCGACTCCCGCAAGGCATTGCCCTCGAGATTAGTCAGCACGACCACGCCAATTCGTTCCTCGGGCATGAGACCGACCATCGCATTCATCCCGGACAGGTTTCCTGCATGCGACAGCATCTCCCGGCCTCTGTAATCCATCACCTGCCAGCCGAACGCATAACTCCGCACGTGCGTGAACGGATTGAAAGCCCGGTAGGTCGAATCCAGCCTCGTAACAGTCTGCGCGGTGTGAGTCTCGATGAAATTGCGTTTCGACACGAGCCGCTTTCCACCCACGAGTCCGCTGTCGAGCTGGAAACGCAGCCATTTCACCATATCAGCGACATTGGAGTTGATTGCGCCCGCAGGCGCGGCGGCGTCCATGTTCGTGTATGACACGGCCTTGACCTGACCGTCTACGATCGCGTGTGGCGACGCGACGTTGGTCCGTGCGGGCAACAGCGTAACGCTCGTATTCGTTTCGGTCATGCCGAGCGGGACGAGAATGCGCTCGCGAATGAGCTGGTCCCATGGCTTGCCGGCAGCCGCGGCACCCGATCGGCCAGCGGCGAGGTACATCAGGTTGCTGTATCCGTAATGAGTTCGCAGCGGCCACGATGGTTTCAGGTACCGCATGCGGCGCAGGAGCTCGTTGCTATCGTACCCGTAACCGCCCGTCCACAGCAAATCGCCTCGGGCGAGACCGCTCCGGTGAGTCAGCGCGTCGCGCAGAGTCAGAGTGTTCGTTAGATAGTCGTCGCCGAACCGGATCGTCGGCAGATATGTCGTGAGCGGTGCATCCCATCTCACCTTTCCATCGTCCGCCAGCATCGCCAGAAGAACTCCGGTGAACTGCTTCGAGTCCGAAGCCAGGGCGAACATCGTATGCGTATCGACTGGCTCCGTGCGACCGACGGTTCTCACGCCAAAACCCCTCGCGAAAACCACGGAGTCGCCCTTCACGATTCCGACAGCCAATCCCGGGATCTTCCAGTCTTTCATCGCGCTCGAGATATATCCGTCGAGACCGGAAAGCGGGTCCGATGCCTGGGCACTGGCCCTGGAGACATGGCCAACTATAAAGAGTGCGGCGACCACCAGAAGGCATCGCCGCGAGCCGATTGCATATGACATTGGAAGGAAATGTACAACTTCGCGCTGTCGTTCCCAGGAAACCGGCGTCCGGAAAGCTCCAGTGATAGCTTTGTCGCATGGATTTTTCAGGGATTTCAGCTCAGCTCTCGGCCAGTCCGGGGGTCGCGGTCATGCTGTTGTTCGCGGCCGGAGTTCTCACGAGCCTGACGCCCTGCATCTATCCAATGATCCCGATCACCGCCGCGATCGTCGGGGGGCAATCGGCAGATGGGTCAGCCGCCCCACGGAGCCGCACAGTTTTTCTGACTTTTGCGTACGTTCTCGGCCTTGCGGTTGTTTACGCCACGCTCGGTGTCATCGCCGGAATGTCCGGGACGATCTTTGGAACTGTCAGCACCAATCCGTGGCTCTATTTCGTCATGGCGAATGTTCTCGTGATCGCCGCACTCTCGATGCTTGATGTAATTCCGGTGCGGATTCCTTCTTCTCTCATGACCCGTGCATCGTCCGCCGGGACAGCGGGAAGAGTGTCCGGAGCATTGGTCATGGGTGCCGTCTCGGGACTGGTGGCGGCGCCGTGTTCCGCGCCCGTCATGGCCGCGGTTCTCACGTGGGTGACTCGAAGCCAGCGGCCCGTGCTCGGTTTCGTCTACCTGTTGAGCTTTTCACTTGGGATGTCTGCGCTTCTCGTCGCCGTCGGATTGTTCAGCGGAACTCTAGCGAGATTGCCGAAAGCAGGTTCATGGATGGTCTGGGTCAAAAGAGCATTTGCCCTGATCATGCTCGGCGTTGCGGAGTATTACCTCGTGCAAATGGGACAGCTTTTGATTTAAGGGAATCATGAACGGAGAGATCACCGATCTCCATATTCAGCGTTTCGGCGGGCATGAGCGCAATTGCTCGTCTGATGTTCATCATCCACATCCAATCAATTTAAAGAATGCGTTTAGAAATTCTGACATTGGCGGCAACTCTGTTTGTCGGATCAGTCGCCGCTGCCCAGGAATCGGGCATTGACCTCGGCACGCAAGGGCCTGCTGCCACAGTCTCGACCCTTGATGGAACGGCCGCCAACCTCGCGTCCTACGTTGGAAAGGGCCCCGTTCTCATGGAATTCTGGGCGACGTGGTGCCCAAGCTGCCGGGAGCTCGAGCCCGCGCTACTCGCCGCCCAGAAGAAGTATTCGTCGCGCGTTCGCTTCGTTGGCGTCGCCGTATCGGTCAATCAGTCCCCGGCCAAGGTGAAGGCATACGTCGCGAAACACGGCATCCGACACGACATTGTCTTCGACACCAAAGGCAAGGCAGTCGAGGCGTACGATGTACCGGCGACGTCGTACGTTGTTGTTCTCGATGCGAAGGGCAGGGTGGTCTACACCGGCCTGGGCGGGAAACAGGATCTGGACGCCGCCATCCGAAAGGCATTGTAACCGCACGGCAGCCGAAACCGCCGAACACGGGGGGAAACCGTCAATCGGCGTACGTTTTGGCTACTCGCGTTTCGCGACCGCGTCCAGAGGACAGACCCTGAACGAGTTGCGGGCAGATCCCGGCGGTATGGGCGGTCCGCCTCGTTGAATTCGAGCAAGCACCGCGTTGGGATGGGAAAGCCCAGGTATGACGCAGAAGTCGTCTCGATGCGCCAGCAGAACCGGATGCAAATAGAGTGGCGCGAGGTCCTGTATCTGATCGATGACTACGAACTTTGCCCCGATAGATTCAGCTTCGGCGAAAAGAGTATCGGGTTTTTGCGATAGCGGATACAGCCGGCTTTGATACCCCGAGTACAAATAGAAGAGAGTCGGTTTTCTCGATAGAACAACCGAACCGGCTGGCAGCTTCCCTCGAACACCGGCCGCCGTGAGGAAAAAATCGTGAAATAATGGCTCGATGCACGGAAACGGCTCGCCCTCGGCGTACTGTGCGCGGCAGACTGATCCATCGATGAAATGATGCATCACTCCTGGCACCATTACGCCCACCAGCAGCGCCATTGCGATGGTCCCTACGGCTCGGGGGCGAGTTGAGATGACGGAGAAAAAGGCGATTGTCTCCGCAACGTAGAGCGCCAGAACAGGAATGATTGCAAGCAGGAATCTCGGTGCGGCCCAGGCTACGGGCCAGAACAGGACGAGCCCCAGATAGAAAAAAGTCCAAAGTTCGGCTACACCCGGCTTTTGCGCCCGGCGTGTCCATCCGAAAGCCGCGAATGCTGCGAGAAGAGTACCCGGCAGAATTCTTTTTGAACCGTATCCTGTCAGGATACGGGGCAGATGGTTCAGGCGATATTGATACAGATTCCGCTCGAAACGGTCGAGCAAGTCGAGGATATTGACGTTTCCACGGGCCGGCACATAAGGATCCACGTAGAGAAATGGCGCCAGGTAACCGTTGCCTGGATGTGCTCTGCCTCGCAGCCACCACGCGAGAATAAAAGGAGCGGCGGTCCCTGCGAGTATCAGTACGGCCCTCCATCTCTTTCTGAGAACCAGCCAGATGATCGAGGCAAGCAGGAGCGGCAGGCCGGCTGATCTTGTGAAGTAGGCGGCGACAACTCCAACGGTCGCGAGTACTTCCCAACGGAGACTGTGTCCGGATGCCTCATTCGGATCGTCGGTCGTCTTCTCTACTTGAAGTAGGGCGAGCAGAGCAATCATCGTGAACAGCCAGAACGGCGTATCGGAAAGCACTTCGCGTCCGAGCCCGATTATCTCCGGCGATAGCGCCACGAGAATCCCTGCTCCGAGCGCAATTCCGGGAGTTGTCACTCGCCAAAGCCAGACACAGCCGGCGAACACCGCCGCTGACGACAGGAACACCATCATCAATTTGAGGCCTATGGCAACGTTGAGGCCCATCAACAAGCCACCAGCGAGTATCACCGGAAATACGGGCGGATAAAGAGTCTGCGCGGCGAGTCCCGGGTCCCAGATGTCACTGTAGGTATGGCGTTCCAGGATCGAGCGCGCGAGCGAAATGTAAGTCGCGTCATCGCCGCCACTGAACGGCGAGGGACGAAAAGCGCCAAGCGCAATTACGAGGTGCAGTACTCCGAGCGCGATGGGAATGGTCCAGCGTCTCGAGAGAACTCTCTCGATTGGCTCGGCTTCCCGAGCTTGCGGGACGACCTCACGTGGTTTTTGGGCTTGGCGATTCTTGCGGGACAATTTGCCAGGATGGGGAATCGAGCGGAGAACAATAGAGCGGAGAACGATAAAGCGGCGCCTCTGGCCGGGAAAGCACTTTTTGGCGGTGATCGGCATCCGTGGCGCGGCAAGTGCACATATCTGACAGCGGTTGGCTCGCGGCGTGCAGCGCCGTAATTTCCAACGATTAATCAGACGCACACAGGAGTGCACATTGAACCGTAAAATCATTTCCGTTTCCGCGATGCTTGCCCTGGCGATCTCTTCACCTGCCGCTCTTGCAGTCGCTCAGGCGCCTGCATCCGCACCGAAGGCACCGGCGACGACGACGTCCTTTTCCGCAAAGCCGGCTGGTCCAACCGTCGATGCAAGCAAGCTTGGCGTCCGTCAGGCCACATCCTCTGCGAAGGCTGCACCCACTTCCGACGCTCGCCTTGGCGCTGGTCGCAACGTCGCGCTCATGGTTGTCGGCGGCGCAGCTCTGATCATCGGTGCTGTCATCGGTGGAGCAGCCGGCGTCCTCGTCGCAATCGCTGGCGCAGCAGTCGGACTTTACGGGCTGTACTACTTCGTTCAGTAGTCCAAAACCTCGGAAGCATCCCGGCCGCGTCACATCATCGGTCGGGAGCCACCGCAGGACTCTTACGGGGCGGTCAACCGAAAACAATCTTCTTGCCCGGCGTCAGGTTGGGGTCAATATTGCCGCACATGCTGCTCGTCGGTCACGATGCGGTGACACGCCCCTTTCGGAGAATTAGCCCATGATGCCTCGCGTCGCAATGTCAGTGCTGGGTTCGCGTACCTTATGGCAAGTCGGGGTGGCCTTTGCCGTAATTGTTTTTGCGGCAGCGCCAGCCGCCAGCGCCCAGACAGGAATCGTCAGCGGCCGTGTTACTGATGCAAAAACCTCGCAACCAGTTGCCGATGCCTTGATCTCCGTGGAGGGCACCACCCAGGGGACAAAGACGCGGGTCGACGGAACATACCGTCTCGAATTGTCGGCGGGCCAGCACGTAATCAGGGCCATCCGCATTGGCTACATCCCGATCTCGGCATCGCTTTCTGTGTCGTCGTCCGCAACATCGTCGCAGGATTTTTCGCTCATTCGCGCGCCACTCGATCTGGACCAGGTAGTGGTAACGGGAACCCGGGCCACTGACAGAACAGTTCTCGAAGCGCCCGTACCTATTGACGTTCTTTCGTCCGCGGAGATCACGCACACTGGGCAGGCGGAGACGAGTCAGATAATCCAGATGCTCGCTCCGTCAGTCAATTTCCCGCGGCCATCGGTCAACGACGGCACGGACCACGTACGCCCGGCGACGCTGCGCGGACTTGGTCCGGACCAGACACTCGTTCTCGTCAACGGCAAGCGCCGACACACCTCCGCGCTTGTTCACGTGAATCAGTCAGTGGGTCGAGGTTCGACGAGCGTTGACCTTAACGCAATTCCGGCCAACGCTATCGAGCGAATCGAAATCCTGAGAGACGGTGCGGCTGCACAGTATGGATCGGACGCCATCGCGGGCGTCATCAACATCATTCTCAAATCGGAAGCGGCGACCTCGCTCGGTGCGACGGTCGGACAGGTGGTGTCGAGCCCGAGCGGAGCGACGTCCTATTCCGATGGCCGCCAGATTCAACTCGATGGCAACATCGGGCGCGCAATTCGGGGGACGGGCTTTGTCCATCTGAGCGGAGAGTTCCGCCAGCGCGACAGCACTAATCGCGCGCGAGTGGATACGAGCACGCAGTGCATCGCCGGCGACTCGCGATGCAGCAACATTCCGGCGGGAATCAACATCTACGACAAGGACGCTCGCCAGAGCTGGTCAGGCGATTCGGAATCGCGCGATTTCACAATGTTTCTCAACAGCGAGCTGCCGCTTCAGTCGGGAGTCAAGCTCTACGGCTTTGGCGGCTACGGAATGCGCGAAGGACTCGGTGCTGGATTTTTCCGCAGGTCGAAAGACGACCGGACGGTAAGATCGATCTATCCGAACGGATTCCTTCCGAAGATCCAGGCCAACCTGAAAGACTTCTCGGGCACGGTGGGCGCGCGAGGCAATTTCATGGACTGGAACTGGGATCTCAGCGGTCTCTACGGTGGAAACTCCTTCGAGTTCAACATCGAGAACACACTGAACACGTCGCTCGGTGCGGCAAGCCAGACCGAGTTCTATGCCGGAACGCTGCGCGCGAATCAGGCAGTGGCGAACTTCGACATCGGGAAATTGTATAACGCTACCCCAGTCGGCCCGCTCAACGTCGCAATTGGTGCAGAGGCCCGGCGCGATGGATACAAGCTCGAGCAGGGGGAGGCCGCATCGTACGCAGTAGGACCTTCGTCCATTCTCGACGGTCCCAACGCCGGCAAGGCTGCGCCTCCATTCACTCAGGTGTTCCCCGGCTTCAGACCGGTCGACGTAGCCGACAAATCACGCACGAACGTCGGCGCCTACGTCGATCTCGAGGCAACACCGGTGAAGCAGTTCCTCATCGCCGTTGCCGGAAGGGCCGAGAACTACAGTGACTTCGGGTCGACGACTGACGGGAAGGTCGCGGCGCGTCTCGAGCTGGCTCCCGGACTTGCCATAAGAGGTGCCGCCCAGACAGGATTCCGCGCTCCATCACTCGGGCAGTCATACTTCTCCGCCGTATCGACGAACTTCATCAGCGGAGTGCCGTTCGAGATTCGTACCTTCGCTGTAGGCAGCTCCGGCGCCACACTTCTTGGCGCGAAGGAGCTCAAGCCTGAACAGTCGGTGAACCTGAGCGGAGGACTCACCTTCCGCCAGGGCAGCAACCTGTCATTCTCGGCCGACTATTACCGGCTCGACATCGACGATCGCATCGTACTCTCCGGCAACTTCATTGACGTTTCGGTGAGGACGTTGCTCGCCAATAATGGCATTCCGGGGGTTGCTGGTGCCCGGTACTTCACGAACGCGATCGACACCAGGACGCATGGCCTCGACCTCGTTCTCAACTATGGCCTGGAGCTGGGCGACGCCGGGCTTCTTCGCTTTACAGGCGGGTACAACCAGAACAACACGAAGGTCACACGCGTTTCGGCCACGCCGCCGCAGTTAGCGGCGGTGAGCTCAGCGCTATTCGACCGTGTTCAGCGTGCGTTGATCGAGAAGGGCCAGCCGAAGAACAACATCCGTCTGACGCTCAACCATACCTACGGCAATCTCAACACGAACCTTCAGGGGAGCCGCTTCGGCGAGTTTACCGTGTTCCAGAGCCGCGCCGATGGTACGCTCGATCAGACCTTCGGAGCGCAATGGGTCGCGGACCTTTCGGTCTCATACGACTTCGTCAATCGCCTGAAGCTTACAGTCGGAGCGAACAACCTGTTCGATTCATATCCCGATACTATCATCAGCGGCCCCAACCAGACTCGCGGAATTTACATCTATTCGGGCCAGTCTCCGGCCGGATTCAACGGCCGGTATGCCTACGTGAGGGCGACTGTTGATTTCGCCAACCTTCAGCGCCCGTTCCGGCGCACCAGCAGCAACAGCGGCAAGGCCGATCCGGCCGATCGAGTCGCTGCTGATCGCCGCCGGACGCCTTCATTCGGAAGTGCGGTGGCCGACGCGAGAACGTCGAGCACTTGCGGTAATCTCTGCGCCCCGCAACAACACTGCGGCAGCGAGAATAACGGCACTTACAGAGACACAAAAAACCTCCGCGACTCCAGCTCGCGGAGGTTTTTTTTGTGTGCCCAGCATGAACATCCACTATGAGGCATAAGTCCTCCGGGAAGCTGGTCGCGACGACCTAGGGAACGTGAAGCTCACCCGACGCGATCATCACGCTCGCTCCGCCAACGCGAACCGCGCGTACTTCACCCGCAGCGAGATCAGCTTCGACAAGAAGCTTGCTTGGCCTCCCCATCTCGACGCCTTGATGGACGGTGTACTTCAACGTCCCATCCGCCCGATCACACCGCCATGCCAGGTACCCGCCGAACGCCGCCGCTGCACTGCCGGTCGCGGGATCCTCGAGGATACCCATGCTCGGTGCGAACATTCGAGCCTGAAGAATCGCGTCTCCGTTCGAGACCCCCTTGCGACCGATTGACTCTTCCTTCTCGGTGAAGGCGAAAATCTCGGTCGCCCACGAAGTCTTGAGCTCCTTCTCCCATAGATCACGATTCACTTTGGCCCGACCGAGTGCGGCGAGGTCCCTAAGTGGCACGAATAGAAATGGAACGCCGACCGACACGCCGTCGATCTGGTACGGGCCGTTCACATCGATGTCATCCACTGAAAGTGACAGGATGGAGGCAATCGTGGCGACATCGTACGAGAGGGGGCCGCGCTCAGGAATTCTCGCTGCCGTGAGCTGTGTGAAGTACGGCTTTCCGTTCTTCGATCGAATCAGCACTGGAACAGGCCCAACCCCTTCCTCGAGAACTACTCGCGTTTCGTCCCCATCGAGCTCGACATCGCCCGTTGCCGCGAGCACGAATGCAGCT
>JBBSGU010000045.1:0-21873 GCA_038253755.1 Gemmatimonadales bacterium
CTGATGACATGGGCTGGTCTCCGTGATTTTGCGACAGTGACATCGTCGCATGTGGCTCTGGCGACTCCGGTTAACACGTGATGAGCTAATCCACGCTGAAACCGGAGGCCAGCCCAGTCATAACTTCTAAACAACGGAACGGCGGGCGGCAAGCTGGGTGAACCGTCCTCCCGCTGTTTAAACCAAAAAAAAAGACCCTCGGTTCGAGGTGAGGCGGCGGAAACAGGAGACCACAGAATGTCGTTTCTGTGGTCTCTGTGTATAAAGCCGTTCGCGGTGGAGCTTATGGGGCTCCTTCGAATGACTAAATGCGCCCGATTGTCCTCAGACGGCGTCGCATACGGCGGGGAAGAAAGAACGCACAGGCGGCAAGCACTTTCTCCAGATTCAGATCGGTGAGCTCAGCCGGATCACCGACCCAGTAATCATGCAACACCGCTCGGCCCGCGTTCCCGATCAGGCGCTGTAGGGCGAGGATAAGCAGGAACACGTCGTCCACTTCACCGATGAACGGGATGAAGTCAGGAATGATGTCAACCGGGAGCAGGATGTAGGCAATGGCTCCGGCAACGACGAGCTTATCCACGGCGTTCACGCGCGAGTCTGTCACCAACCCGTACAACAGACGCAGGAAATTCGGCAGCTCGCTGATTGTGCCCATCACCGTCCGCTTGGCGCCCGTACGGGGCGCGCTGTCCACTTTTACATCTGGAGGTAGTCGCCGAGCTCGTCTTCCATTGACGGGCGTCGATCGTTTCTTGGCTGTCGTCACTTTGCTTCCTCTGGGGGAGTGTGCGGTAGCTGGCTGCCAAGCTCGTGTGGTCCACCTCGCGGGGGAACCGACGGAGCCGGGGATTCGGCGCCGCCGGAAGCGGCACCCATGATCCCAGTTGCAACAGACTTGCCAGCCGCTGCAACCTCGTTGATCGCACCCACTGCCTTGTTCATGATGCTCATCGTCCCCGAGATCGCGCTGGCCGAGACCTTCCCTGCTCTCAGCGTGCTCTCGACGCCCTCGGCGAATCGCGTCAGCGTATTCGGCGCAGGTGTATTTCGGGGTGCGTATTTCGAGTCGAGAAATTCGATGTAGTCGAGCACCTGATCGAGCTTGTCGTCGGGCATGAGGTCGAGCTTTCTAAGAAGCCGTTCGCGCAGAATGTCGTTCATCCGCCGTTCTCCTCAACCGCGCCAGCGAGCACGCTTCCCGCGCGCGTCGATGTGCACATATGTGGTTCGCGTGTGCCCACTCGTGTAGATGCCAAGTCCACCTACGAGATCCGGATGCTTGAGTTCCACTATCTCGACTGCAAGACCGACCATTCGGCTGTCTATCGAGGTGTACTTGCCGTCTCCGTTCGCATCGATCGCAACGTCGGCGGCGTCTCCGTATTGATGCTGGCTGTCCCGTGCCGCGCGGGCAATCGTGCGGTTGTGATCCGGCGCGCGAAAACCGGAATGGACGTCGAGCGCCAGGTGCACATCGTCAACCGTTCCGCCGTGCCAGCGCGCCAGCTCCGAGACCACCAGCTCGAGCTTATCGAGCAATCGGGGACTGACCGCTGCATACCGCGGCCACGTTGCCTGCGAGTCATGATTCAGGAAATCTCCGACTCGCAGGTGCCTGCTGATCGGCAGATCGACGTCGCTCTGGTTGATCTCGAGAAAACCTTCCGGCGGCTCCTGCCCGGTTCCAATTCGTTCGGACAGGTACGTCCCGATGCGATAACCGTTCAGCATCGCACCTTCCTTGTCCTTGAAAGGAACGAGCACTGCGAGAGTCAGACCTTCGACGATGCGACGCTTGTCGCCACGGACGAGCGCAAGACGATAAAAACCTGGCCTCGACGGAGCTTGAACGTCGGCTCCATTCAGCTGACGCGCCGCTTCAACCGAAACGGTGTCTCCGTTTCGAACCCAGCTGTAAGCCAGCGCTGTCGGGTCGCCGTGTACGTCGAGTGGATACTCGAGCTTCTGGCCGGGCAATGAAAACTTCAGAAGAACGCCACCGCTCTCGCCGAACGCAGACGCAGAGGGTGCCGCGAACGGAAGCGCATGTACCAGAAACGTCCCGAACGGCTTCATCTCGAACGCCGGCACCGGGCGACCGAACTGAATCGCGCCGAGCGTGGCGGCAATCAAGAGACTGATTGTGATTATTGTCGCAGGTCGCTTATGGCGATACGACGACTCGGCCGGCGACGACTGTCGCCGGCCGGGTAGTGTTGATTCCATGGTTACAACTTAGTGTCGGAAAGCCTTTTACGCCCTAGTAGATGTAAACGGGCGTTCCCACTGGGACCATGTCGTACAATTTCTCGACGTCTTCGTTCCGCAGGCGGACGCATCCGTGGCTCGCGGCATGTCCGATGGACGCCGGGTCGTTAGTGCCATGAATCCCGTATCCGTCACCCAGTTCGAGGCGCCGGGTGCCAAGCACGCCCGCATAGCGGCGCTGGTTCACACCGTAAGGGGGAATGAGGATGTTCCCGTTGACGATGATCTCATGGCCCTCCGTTGCCTGCATCGGGACCTCGCGACCATCGGCGTACTGCTTGACTATCTCCGACCCGCTGACCTTCACCACTGAGCCGTCCGATTGCGGAATGACGCTTCCGCGCTCCATGTGCGCCAGCCCGAGCCCGCGCTTGTTCGCCATCTCCTGGAAATGCCAGTCGGGGGGAACCCAATCAGGATTAATGTCCTTTGCCTCGACAGTGAGCCGGCCGCGAGGCGTGTCGAACTTGTATTGCTTGCCGGCGCTGGATGAGACGAGCGACTTGCCGCTGCCGGTTGCGACCGGCGCCTCGAAAAGAATTTCGCTGCCACGCTTGTACCAGAGGTGATTCTCCGCGATGCTGACGACGATATATGGTGTATTCGCCGACACAATCGGGTTCCCGGTGACGAGCCGGTTGAGGCTATCAGTCGCGGTACCGAGCTTCGCCTTCACCTCTTCGAGTACGCCGAGGTTGTCGTTAAAGACCATGCGGTTGACGTCGCGCTCGTAGCGCAAGTTGGCCGTCTTCGTCAACAGCGTCGCGCTGCCCACCGCCGACAGCGCGAACGCCAGCAGAGTGCCATAAACCCACTTGCTACCGTGTGTCATCGTGTTTGCGATACCCATCCCTTCTCCTCGGCTCGAGCTAAACAGCGCTCGTCAGTAAAAGTAGACCCGCATCCCGAGACTGAGATTCGGCATGATTGCGGTCAAATCGGTGCGACTGATTCGTACCCCGCCTGGTGGAATCGGGTTCTTGTCGGTGGCGAGTGGATTCGCGTCTGAGGGCGCGATCAGCGTACCGCCGTCGAGTCGAATTCCATCGTCGGTGATCTCTGCGACGGTGCGCTGTCCCCGCGGAACGACCACCGGGATTGAATCGGTTCCGTTGCTGACTTTTGCATCGGGACCGAA
The DNA here is from genome assembly GCA_038253755.1 of Gemmatimonadales bacterium. Lineage (GTDB taxonomy): Bacteria > Gemmatimonadota > Gemmatimonadetes > Gemmatimonadales > Gemmatimonadaceae > UBA4720. The sequence continues at coordinate 3,413 of JBBSGU010000045.1, forward strand.
GACGGCAGCCATCTCGCGAAGGGTCGCACCTTCGCGCTCGAGGTAGATCTTTCCGCTGTCGACAGCGACGGACAGGTGAAGCGTTTTTTCAATCTTCGCCTGGCGACGTGCGAGCTCGAGGGCGATGCGCGCCTTGCTCTCTTCAGATTCGACAATGGCGTCTGTCCTTGCACGCTCGGTGACACTCATGTTCGCTCGCAGGCGACTTACTTCCTGCTCGTACGCGCGTCGCTTTACCACCAGGTACCCATCGACGGCCAGCATTGCCGCAAGCGCGACCAGCAATGTGAACACGAATCCCGGATACGCTCTTCGGAAATCAGTCCAGCCGCCGCGCCGCCTGTCGTGCGATCGCTCGCCCGATGGATCTCGTCGGTCGCCCGGACCGTCAATCTCAGTATCGTGAGGAATTTTCGGTGGAGTGGCCATTATCGTCGGGTAAGACTTTGAAGGTCGAGCACTGGAACTCCGGCCGGATCGCTGCGGCCGTTGCGTATGCGCGCAGTCACCGTGATTGCTGCCATCGGCGGCAAATTCTGCGCTGTCTGGAGCAGCGACTCTGGAACAACAATGTAAACCAGCGTCTTCTCCGTGCCCGGTCCCAAAGCCAGCAGGTACCGCTCTCCCGACTGGAGGCCGGTGCGCAGGGCATCTGCGGTTTGAAGCGCGACTGCCTCGACTTCCCATCGAACGAGCTTACCCTGAGCCGCTGCCGGGTTGGCGCGCACGTCAGCAGCACTCAAGACGCGAAGGGTGCTGTCTGCAACGACGAGGTCGGCCTCCCGAACCCAGCCCTCGAGGCGAACGCGAACCCACTCGTGATCCTTGCCGATTACGTCTACGGTCGCGCCTTTTGCCAACTGGCCGACTCCCGGAGCCATTTCAGTTCCGGTGACTGGCGCGGTGCGAACAGTTGTTGCTTTAGTCGCGGTGTGCGGAACCGTGTCCTGCGCCGACACGGCGCGAGATGCTGCTACAACGGCAAGTACAACGAGAATGCGCATTGCTGGATGGGGCTTTTTGGCGGGCGTACATTTGGATTGGCCGGTTCCTAACGTACACTCTTACACACAGCGGGCAAATATGGCCGGCACCAAGGCACGTCCTGTCGCGCTGATCGTCCTCGATGGCTGGGGATATCGCGAACAGATCGAAGGCAATGCGATCGCAATGGCTGACACGCCAACGTGGGATGCGATATGGAAGCATCCGGCGAGAACGCTGCTCGAAGCGTCGGGCACGCGCGTCGGGCTGCCTGCGGGGCAGATGGGCAACAGCGAGGTTGGCCACCTGAATCTTGGCGCGGGCCGCGTGGTGATGCAGGATCTCGTGCGAATCACGACTTCGATTTCCGACGGTTCTTTCTTCAGGAATCCGGCTTTCCTCGCCGCCTGCGCGCGTGTGAAGAAGAACAACGGCACGCTGCATTTGATAGGCTTGATCGGCGATGGCGGCGTGCATGCAATCGACAAGCACCTGTTCGCCCTGATCGACCTCGCCGCGCGCGAGGGCGTTCCGCGCGTCGCGATTCATGCCTTCATGGACGGCCGCGACACCATGCCAACGTCCGGCATTCGCTACATGGGCGAAATGCTGAGTCAGGTGAAAGACATCACCGCTCGCGACGGCCGGACGAACTTGAAGGTCGTCATCGGAAGTGTGTCAGGCCGGTACTACGCGATGGACCGCGACCGCCGCTGGCAGCGATCCGAGCTTGCCTATCGCGCAGTTGTTGACGGCACGGCACCGCGCGCGACGAGTCCGACTGATGCAATACGCTCGGCCTACGACGCAGGCACGACTGACGAGTTCATCGATCCGGTGACGATTGAAGAAAACGGAAAACCCGTCGCGCCAATGAAAGACGGCGACGCCGTGATCTGCTTCAACTATCGCTCGGATCGCATGCGTCAGTTCGTGCAGACCTTGATCGACCCAGAGTTCAACGGCTTCGAAATTTCTGACCGGCCGAACTTGCTGATCGTGACCCTGACATCATACGACACGACATTTGACGTTCCCGTCGCGTTCGCGCCGCAGTCGATGGAGCGCATCGTTTCCGAAGTATTGTCAGCCGAGGGGCTCACCATTCTCAAGACGGCGGAAACCGAGAAGTACCCACATGTGACTTACTTCTTCAACGGGGGCAGAGAGGCTCCGTTTTCCGGAGAGGACCGGATCCTGGTGCCGAGCCAGAAGGTCGCGACCTATGACCTGATGCCGGAAATGAGCGCGCCGGGTATCACGGATGTGCTGTGCACGGCAATCGGGGAGAGGTCACACGATTTCATTTTGTGCAACTACGCCAATGCAGACATGGTTGGGCACAGCGGGTCGATCGACGCGACGATCAAGGCCGTCGAGACGGTCGATCAATGTCTGGCGCGCGTCATGAAGTCGGCAGAACAAGCCGGATTCAGGCTGCTGATAACTGCCGATCACGGCAATGCCGAGATGATGATCGACCCATCAACAGGCGGGCCGCACACAGCTCATACGAGCAATCCTGTGCCGCTTGTCGCGGTGGGTGACGATGGGCTCTCGGCTCTCAGAAAGGGCGGAGCTTTGTGCGATGTGGGGCCCACTATATTACGAATGTTGGGGCTGGAGCAGCCGCCCGAAATGACTGGCAAAAATCTCGTGGAGATATAGATGAAGCAGCTGTTGTGTGCATTTGCACTTCTTGTGATCTCGGTTCCGGCGGCGGCTCAAACCGTGGACGTCGGCTATTCGCCGGCGAAGAGCCCGTTCAAGGATCTCGAGTACCACCAGGAGCTGACACTCTTTGGGGGCTACTTTGCCGCCGCCAAGGATCCTGCGGGTGCCGCGCCCAGGGCGGCGTCGATGGAGGGAATCCGGTACGAGGTAACCGTTGGGGGACCTGCTCAAATCGTCGCCCGATTCGCGCGCATCAACAGCCAGCGCAACGTGATCGACCCAACCGCCCCCGCTGCGACGCGTAACCTCGGCAGCCAGAGCTGGCCGGTGTACATCGTCGACGCCGGGATATCCCTCAACCTTACCGGTCAGCGGACGTTTCACGGAATCATCCCGGTGGTTTACTCGGGCGTCGGGCTGGCCAGCGACCTCGACAAATCAGTCGCGGCAGACCCCTTCAACCTCGGCACCACATTTGCCTTTTCATTTGCCGGTGGTCTGCGAATGGTGCCGGGCGGCAGATTTCAGATTCGGGCCGATGCGGGAACGTATCTGTACCAGATCAAATACCCGACCCAGTACTTCCTGACGGCGACCGACAACACGTCGGTGCTTCCAGCGACGCAGTCCAAGAGTTTCTGGAAGAGAAACGGCGCGTACACGATCGGGGTGTCGTACCTGCTCTTCCGCTGACGGCGCCAGTCGCGCCATTGACTGCGGGGAGGAAAGATGGCCGACGATTTTGACAACACCGACGAGATCGAAAACCTTAGCGACGATGAGCTCAGTGAGTACGTACGCACCCAGCTGCGCGAACAGCCGATGCTGGATGGCGATTCGCTGGGTGTTGGAGTACGCGAGGGCCGTGTGACTGTCACCGGCACGGTCGGGACTGAAGAGGAGCAGCGCATTCTAGATCACGTCCTCAGCGACACTATTGGCCTCGTGGACTACACGAATAATGTGGTGGTTGATGACCTTGCGCGCGCCCAGAGTCCCGAGGCGATGGATGAACACCTCGTCGACGAAAGCGAACACTCAGGACTGATTCTCACCGACAAGTCAGTTCCGTTTACCGCCGAGTCGGAGCACTTGGCCGACGCGGTCGATGACGACTCGCTCGAGAACCAGCGAGGCACACACGAGGTGGGAAAAGCGATTGAGGAAGGCGAGCCGTGGATTCCGCCTGAAGGCCCGACGCCTGAGGGGCTCAGTGGTCAGGAGAATCCCGGAACGTTCGGACACGATACGCACCACTGAATTCGAAAGACAATGCCACAGCCGGTCACTCACAGTGGCCGGCCGTTTCGTTTGCGGCGAGATTATCACGACATGCCGAATGCAACCCTGACAAGGCGAGTCACGTTCGCCGCAGCACACAGATACAGTCGCCCCGACTGGAGCGACGAAAAAAACGAATCGGTGTTCGGCGCGTGCTCGCGGCCCAATTATCACGGCCATAGCTACGTCTGCGATGTCACGGTGGAAGGAACTGTGGATTCCGAAACGGGATTTGTCGTGGACCTGGGATTGCTCGACACAATTCTCATGGAAGAAGTAAGAAATCGCTTCGACCACCGCAATATCAATCTCGAAGTGTCGGAATTTGCGGACGGATTGCTGGTTCCGACCGGTGAGAACCTCGCGGTTTTCATTTTCGACAAGGTTGCGCAGCGGCTGTCTGACGCGAATCGCGTTAAGAGTGTGACAGTCGCCGAGGACCAGACGTTGAGCGCCACCTACTCCGGGGCATGATGCGAAAATCGATGATTGGAATGTTTGTCGTCGCCGCAGTCGCGTGCACTCCGGCGACGAACACTGGCATCACGCCGGTGCGGACTCCTCTCCAGGCATTGCGCAGATCGATCGACTCTCTCGTCAATCAACCCAGGTTTGCCCGAGCGACGCTGGGCTTTCTGGTCGTCGACCCAAAAACCGGCGACACTCTTTATTCTCACAACGCCGGCAAGTTGTTCGTGCCAGCCTCGAATCAGAAAATTCTTTCGGGGAGCGTCGCGCTTGCGCAGCTCGGTGCCGATTACCGATACCGCACGACATTCGTTACGCATGGCAAAGTCGAGAACGGCGTTCTAAATGGTGACTTGATCGTGATCGGGCGTGGGGATCCGACCGTGAGCGACCGAGTGAAGGGCAACGCGATGGCGTTTATGCAGAGCGTCGCCGATTCAATCGCTGCGAAGGGTATCCGTCGCATCACTGGCTCGCTGAGACCGGGTGGGGATGCGTTTCCCGACTCGATCTACGGCTACGGGTGGGAATGGGACGATCTCAGAGGCGAGAGTGCGGCGCCCGTGGACGAGCTGGAGCTCAACGAAGGAATGACTCAACGCCTGGCGAAGGTTGGCGGCCGCGACACGCTCGTCGCAGTCGCTACTGATTCGCCGACGAACACGTATCTCGCTGCATTGGCGCTCGGGTTGAACAAGCGCGGCGTCGTCATCGACCACGCGGCCGGTGGCATCGACAGCCTTACAACCCCTGCAGATACGATCTACTCGTTCCAGTCGCCGCCGCTGCGTGACATCCTCAAGTCATTTCTCAAACCATCGCAAAACCAGACCGGCGAAGCACTGATTAGAACACTCGGACTCGAGAAGACAGGCGTTGGGATGTCTGACAGCGGTGCGGTCGTTATAAGGAAACAACTTGCCGCCTGGGGAGTCGACTCGACATCAACCGTGATCTACGACGGAAGCGGGATGTCGCGCCACGACCTCGTCACTCCCGAAGCGATCGTGAAGATCCTCATTGGAATTCAGAAGGACCCAGCGTACATGGCTTTCTACGAAGCGTTGCCAATCGTCGGCGTTGACGGAACCGTAAGGACTCGCATGCTCGGCAGCACGGCAGTTGGCAACATCCACGCAAAAACCGGCACTCTGGAATTCGTTCGCTCACTTTCCGGCTACGTCACCACCGCTGCTGGAGAAAAGCTGGTCTTCAGCATGTTGTCGAACCACTACCCCGGCCCGGTCGGCGACATCAACAAACTCCAGGACGCAATCGGGATTCTTCTCGCGAACTATCGGGGAACGTCGAGCCAGTGACTTCGGTAGTCGAGGCGAGTGCGAGGATTCTCGAGGGAATCCAGCGGTTGCCGGCGGAGATGGTTCAGACTGAAGAAAGTGCCGGACGAGTTCTCGCCGAGAGAATCGTTGCGCCGACAACCTCACCGCCGTGGGACAATTCGTCGATGGACGGCTACGCGATAAGATCAGCCGACCTTGGAAGCGGCGCATTGAGAGTTGTCGGGACGATCGCAGCAGGATCACTCCCTTCCCGCCCGCTTGAAGCCGCCGAAGCGATGCGGATCATGACCGGTGCACCTGTTCCGGAAAACGCCGACACCGTGATTCGCAAGGAAGACACCGACGAAGGGCTCGATATCGTGACTGTTAGCGACACTCGCGACTCTGGCAGGAACATTCGCAAGGCTGGCGAAGATTTCCATGCCGGCGACGTGTTGTTCGATGCCGGACAAAGGATTGGGGTCGCGCACATCGGAGTTCTCGCTTCTGCCGGAGTTCGCAGCGTCTCTGTGTATCGGTCGTCACGGGTCGCAATCGTCAGCTCTGGCGACGAGCTAGTCGAGCTGGAGGACTACAAGCCCGAAATGGCAGGACAGAAAATAGTATCGGCGAACTCGATCACTCTTGCTGCGCTGGTGCGTGACGCTGGTGGCGAACCCGTTAACATCGGCATCGCGCGCGACGACCTGGCTTCAGTGAAACAAAAGCTCGAAGAGGCAGCCGGTTGCGATCTGATCGTTACATCAGCAGGAATCTCCGTCGGTGATCACGATCACGTTCGCGATGCGATTACCGAACTCGGCGGGACGATCGATTTCTGGAAGGTCAGGATGCGCCCGGGAGCTCCGCTGGCCTTCGGCTCGCTTCGCGGAGTTCCCTGGATTGGGCTTTCCGGAAATCCGGTATCGGCAATCGTGACATTTGAAGTGTTTGTGCGACCGGTCATCCGCAAGATGCGCGGACTGACCAACCTGTTTCGGAAAACCCTATCTGTCACCCTGGGTGAGCCGATCACGCTCGCGGCACCGCTCATGCATTTCCTTCGTGTCGTGATCACGCAATCCGAAGACAATTCATATGTCGCACACCTGGCGGGCTCTCAGAGCTCGGCTGTTCTGACCGCGATGGCGAGAGCGAACGCGCTGCTCGTCGTGCCAGGAGACCGACTGACGCTCGAAGCAGGCGAGCAATTCGTCGCCATACCACTCGACAACGATCAAGAGAGCGCAACGACACTGGTTCTTTCTTGACCTCGATCCCTATCGAACTGAATGATCTCGAGGGAGCCGAGCTTGTGTATGCGCTCGAGCGCCGGTTCAAGACGGTAGTTAGTGACGTGGATGTCGGAAATCGAACTCTCTCGATTCTTCGGCCAAGCAATTCGGACGACCTGATTCGCGAAGAGGATTTCGTTAAGGACGAGCGCCTTCCCTACTGGGCAGACATCTGGCCGTCATCAACAGTTCTCGCGACGCATCTCATCGATCTTTCAGAGAATGGCCGTCCGCGAACTCCGGGACGCGGCCTCGAGCTCGGATGCGGCGTCGGTCTCGTGACGACCGCAGCGATCATCGCAGGTTATGACATGATCGCATCCGACTACTACACCGACGCTCTCGCGTTCACACGAGCCAACGCATTTCGAAACACCGGACGGTCGCCGTCAGCTCCGATGATCGACTGGCGGCATTTTCCCCGCGACCTGAAAGGTCTGGACCTGATTCTCGCGTCGGACGTGCTTTACGAAAAAGAATACGCTCGTTTGCTTCCGGGAATTTTCAAACGGGCTCTAAAGAGAGGCGGAATGGCGATCGTTGCCGATCCGGGGAGGATCGGCGTGCCTGATTTTCTCGAGGAATGCGACGCTGTCGGCCTCGTAGTGCGATCGAAGGTCATGCACCCGTTCGAAATGGGCGAGATCAAGCAGAAGATCGACCTTTACGAAATCGCCGGCGCAGATAGTTGACCGCTGACTGCTGACCGCTGACCGCTGACTACATCAGGCGATACTTGGGGCCGCTCTCGCCTTCGCGCGGAGTCCAACGCGGGCCAATGACATCAGTCGCCTTGCAGTCGATGCAGTTGGCCTGATTGACGATCAAGCGGCCGTCATCGCTCAGCTCGTACACTCCCGCAGGACACATGTGCGCGTACAGCGACGCGACTTCAGGCGGAATGTCCTTGCCGACTATGAGGTGCGACGGAATCGTATCGCGAGTTGCATTGCCCGATTTGAAATTCGCATCGAGCTTGCTGAACGTGAGCTTGCCGTCGGGAACGAAAGACGGTTCCGGTGTCACGTCCCGCTCAACGTGGGAATCCGGCTCCGAAGAGATCTTGCGGCCAAAAAACGCGCCTTTCGTCAATGTCATCAACGTTGCCTTGAATCCGCCGACGTAAAGTCCACCCGACTGGAACGCCAGGCGCATGTTGCGTCGCTCTTTCAGATCCGAAATGATGTAGCTCGCGTCAACCAGCGCGTCGTAGCGTGCCATCGTGTTCGCGGAGACATCGTCTTTCTTCAGCGCGTCAAAGATTGCGCGCGCCGCGTACATCCCCGATTGCATCGCGTAGTGAATTCCCTTGAGCGAAGCAACTTCCACGAATCCGGCCGAATCACCGACGATCATGACTCCGTCGCCGTGAAGACGCTTGGGCAGGCCGTAGTAACCGCCTTCCGGAATTGTTTTCGCTCCCCACTCTACCATTTCTCCTCCCTCGAGATATTCGCGGATCATCGAGTTGGTCTTGAGCTTCTGGAGCAGTTGATGAACGTCGAGAGTCGTCTGGCGGTAGTCCATTCCAACGACGATTCCCAATGCAACGAGATTAGGCGTCAGCGGATAGAAGAAGCTTCCCCCGAAGGCATCGTTGGGAAGCGGCCATCCGAGAGTGTGAATAATTGCGTCGAGTGGCTTCTTCGTCTCCCAGATTTCCTTGACGCCAAGCGCGAAGATCTGCGGATTCTCGGATTCGATTCCCGCGTGGCTCATGTACGCCTGCGATAACGAGCCGCGCGTTCCTTCCGACAACACGGTCACGCGAGCTGAGATGTCAGTAGGCGGAGCGTAGCCGGAGCCGGGATTCCCATCGCGGCCGAGTCCCGTGGGAGTCGTACGGACGCCAATGACTCTTTCTTCTTCCATCAAGAGTGAAGCGACCGGGAATCCGGTGAAGACATTCACTCCCGCAGCTTCCGCTTTTTCGCCGAGCCAGCGGACGATCTCTGATAGCGAAGCGATGAAGTGCCCGTGATTCTGCATCGTGGGCGGCGTCGGGATTCGCTGCGCGCGATTGCCCATCATGAAGTAGACGCGCTCGTTCGTCACCGGCGCCCTGAACGGAAAGTCCGAATCTTCCAGGTCAGGAAATAATTCGCGAAACGCGCGCGGGTTCACCACCGCGCCGGAAAGCGAATGCTCACCCAGCCCCGACGCTTTTTCGAGAACGGCGATCTGCGTTTCACCGAGTGTTCCGCCGGCTGCCATGTCTTCCCTGATGAGCCGCGCGAGCTCGATCGCTCCCGCGAGGCCAGCCGGGCCGCCTCCAACGAATACAACGTCCATCGGCACTGCTTCGGCGTCGAGCGGCTCATGCAGAATCAGCTGCTCGGGCAGCGGCGGCTGAAAATCGCTTGGGAGAACCGTCAGACGCCGTGTGTCTCTCACCTAGTGGCCCTTTCTCGCTTCTTTCACTGCCGCGGTGAGAACCGGCATGACTTCGAACACGTCGCCGACAATTCCGTAGTCAGCCACTTTGAAAATCGGCGCTTCCTTGTCCTTGTTGATCGCGACGATGGTCTTCGATGTTCGCATGCCAGCGAGATGCTGAACGGCGCCGGAAATTCCGACAGCGATGTACAGCTCCGGACTAACGAGGCGGCCCGTCTGACCGATCTGGTCGGAATGAGGGCGCCACCCATCATCGGTTATCGCGCGAGTAGCACCAACCGCTGCGTTTCCAAACGCATCAGCGAGATCTTCGACGAGCTTGTAATTCTCTTTCGCCTTCAATCCGCGACCGCCAGCGATAACCACTGGTGCTTCAGCAAGGTCGAGCTTGCCGCCCGCTCCAGTAATCAACTCCTTCACGACAACGCGCGATGCCGAGGGATCGCCGACCGGAGCGACGTTCTCTACAGTTCCCGCCTTTTCATTGGCGACTGGAGAGTACGTGTTCGGGCGGATTGAGACAATCGCGGGTGTCCCTGCAATCGAGACCGTCGAGATGACCTTCCCGATGTTGATCGGATGCTTTGCCGTGAACGTGTCTCCCGACAACTCGACCGACGTCACATCGGAGACGAGACCGATGCGCAGCTTGCCGGCGACGCGAGGCGCCAGATCGCGACCTTGAGCGGAAGTGCTGAAAAGAGCGGCGCGGAATCCGCCGGACTTGATTCGATCGGCCGCAAGTGCAGCGGTCGCCTCGGGATTGTAGTGGGAGAATCCGTCGTGCTCACAGACCATGACGACGTCAGCACCATGCTGCCCAAGCTGGGCCGCTTTCGAGGCAATTCCTGGAGCGCCGACGAGCAGCGCATGTACCTCACCGCCAGTCGCGTCAGCAAGTTTGCGGGCTGCTGTGACGTTCTCGAGAGCGACTTTGCGAAGCTCTCCATTTCTCGCTTCCGCGAATGCAAAAATATTTGCCATCAGAGAACCTTCGCTTCTGTTTGAAGGAGACGAATCAGCTCTGGAACCGCTGCGGCTCCTTCACCGACGATTTTTCCTGCTGCGCGCTCCGGTGGAAGCTCGAGCTTCTCGACCTTGACGGTTGTGTCTCCAAGCGCGGCTGGCTTCGAGTCGAGCGGTTTTTTCTTGGCGGCCATGATGCCTTTCAGCGATGGATAGCGCGCCGTGTTGAGACCCTCGTCAATCGTAAGTACTGCGGGCAGTGGAAACTCAACGATTTCCTGCGCCCCTTCAAGCTCACGTTTCGCGGTGCCTTTGCCATCGGCGATATCCAGCTTCGAGATCGCCGTAACGCACGGTAGATCCAACAGCTCGGCTACGATTGTCCCCGTGACGCCGTTCGAAGAGTCGGGCGCCAATTTTCCGAAGAGAACGAGGTCATACCCTCCGTCCTTCAGCTCAGCCGCGATCGCCGTAGCGATGGCAAATCCATCGAACGGGATTTTGTCGGCCTGAAGGTGAATTGCGCGGTCCGCGCCCATGCTGAGCGCCTTCCGGAGCGTTTCCTGAACTGCCGTCGGCCCAAGCGAGAGCACCACAACCTCTCCCGAGCCAGCCTTTTCCTTCAATTGAAGCGCGGCTTCGACCGCCCAGGCGTCGAAGTCGTTAAGGTCGAACTTTACGCCGGATTCGTCGAGCGAAGTGCCGTCGGCTGCGATTTTGAAGCGCACGTCCATATCTGGAACGCGCTTGATGCACACGGCGATTTTCACTCCGTGTTCTCCCATGTGAAAGATTTCACTTAAAATACAGGAACCGGGCCAACAGGTGGAGCGTCGACAAGGAATGGTCGAGATTCGGCTTCAAAACGGGTCGTTTCTACAGCCCACGTTGTTCACGGGGCATAGCGAGTGCATTGGTTGGAGTGCGGGTCCACCGAGAAAAACCTTGATAAGACTATCCCCGAACCGACTTTCGCTCCTTGTGATCGTCCCGATGGCGCTGCTCGCGCTGGCCGGAGCCGGATCGACAAAACCGTTGTCTCCGCCTCGAGCTGCCGGGTCGGTAGAAGTCGCAGACACCATTACGCACGTATTCATGCGGAACGTCGATTTCTTCATCGACCCGCAGATTCCGCTCAACATTCGCCGGCTCAACGGGACAATGCGCGCCAAAACTGGCGGCCCCGTCGTGTTCGACGACAAGACGACCTTCATCATTCACCTGGACGCAGCTGAGGTTGGACTCACAGGCCCAGGCCTCAGCTTGCTGCTCAACAAATACGTCTTCAACTATCCGGGCGCGCCGATCAAGCGGCTCACCGCCTCGACATCAGGAACACAGGTCGTACTCAAGGGCACGCTGCACAAGGTCGCTGACCTGCCCTTCACCATCACGGCAACTGTGTCCGTGACATCCGACGGAAGAATTCGAGTGCATCCGACTCGAACGGTAATTCTCGGGCTTCACGTTGACCAATTGATGAACGGCCTGGGCTTGACCCTCGAAAAGATCATCGATCTACGAAAAGCGAAGGGCGCGAGCGTGATGGGGAATGACATTCTTCTCGATCCAAATGCGATTCTGCCGCCGCCGACGATGGAAGGAACCATCACGGCCGTACGCGTCGAGGGAAATCAGATAATCCAGGATTTCGGCGGCGCTCCTCAAACTGCAACCTTGCCTGATTCGTCACCGGCGAACTACATGTTCTTCAAGGGGGGCTCGATCAAATTCGGCAAGCTGCTGATGTCAGATGCAGAGCTCGAGCTTGTTGACCTTGACCCGGTCGATCCGTTTCGGTTTGACATCGGGAAGTATCTGCCTCAGCTCGTCGCCGGATATTCGCGGAGCTTCGCGAGCGGAGGTCTCGAGGCGTTCATGCGCGATCTCGACAAGATCGGAAAGGAGAAAATCCAGGTCACGAGCGTCCCTGTCAGCTAGTTATTTCCGACTTTTCCCGTCTTGGCCGCCAGATCGAAGAAGTCGATGACACCGGTCTCCAGCGAATACTCGGCACCGACAATCAGCAGTCCGTTTCTCTGAATGAGATCCTCGAGGACATCCGACCCGTGACGCAGCTGATCGACCGATGCGCAAATGTTCGCGCGCACCGCTTCGCGAGCTAGTGCGTCACGATCGTTTGCGAGGTCGGTTTTAAAAAGCGGCTCGATTGCCGGACGAACGCGGTCAACGATGAACTGAAGATTTCGCGACTGATTCTCCGAACCGTTCTCGATGGCTTCGAGCGTCGCGCCAATCGCACCGCATTGCGTGTGGCCAAGCACCACGACCAATCTGGTATGGTATCGCTCCGCAGCAAACTCGATGCTCCCGATCTGGGTTGCCGCGACGATGTTGCCAGCTACGCGAATCACGAACAGATCGCCGAGCCCTTGGTCGAAAATCAACTCCGCCGGAACGCGCGAGTCTGAGCACCCAAGCACGATCGCGAACGGCTCCTGCGCATTCGCTACCTCGGCGCGTCGCACCTCGCCCACATTGTCGTCATTGCTTCTCGCTCCAGCGACGAAGCGTGCGTTTCCTGCGCGCAGTCGTTCCAGTGCTTGTTCAGCGGGGATCATCGCGGCTGAGGTTGCAATTCCTGCATTAACAAATCACCGGTCCTTGCGTGCAAAATTGAACGACCAGATCCTTGAGCGAGTAGGAGTCCATGCACTGTCACGCTTCACCTACTCGAAGGCCGCCAGACCCGTCACCGCCTGACCGATAATCAGTGTGTGGATGTCGTGCGTTCCCTCGTAAGTGTAGACGCTTTCGAGATTTGCCATATGTCGCATTGACGCGTACTCGGCAAGGATTCCGTTGGCCCCGAGCAGACGACGCGCTTCCCTCGCGATATCGGTCGCGATGCTGACGTTGTTTCTCTTCGCGATCGACACCTGCGTCGGCGTGAAAACGCCGGCGTCCTTGAGGCGGCCAACGTGCAGCGACAGCAACTGGGCCTTAACGATCTCGGTGATCATGTCCGCAAGCCGCGCCTGCTGAATCTGGAAACCACCGATCGGCTTACCGAACATCACGCGATTGCCCGCATACGAAAGAGCTTCTTCATAGCATGCGATCGCGGCGCCAATCGCTCCCCATGATATTCCATACCGCGCCTGGGTGAGGCACATCAGCGGGCTCTTGATTCCACCTGACTCTGGAAGAAGCGCATCGGCAGGGACGTGAACGTCCTGAAGAACTAGCTCGCTCGTATCGGAAGCGCGAAGGGAAAGCTTTCCTTTCTGATCCTTCGCGGTAAATCCGGGAGTGTCGGTGGGAACGATGAAGCCGCGAATCGACTTGTCTTCCTTTGAATCACCAGTCTTGGCCCATATGATCGACACCTGAGCCGTCGATCCATTCGTAATCCACATCTTCCCGCCGTTGATGATCCAGCTCCCGTCCGCCTGCTCCTTGGCGCGCGTGATCATCGCGGACGGATTCGATCCGTAATCGGGCTCGGTGAGGCCAAAGCATCCGATAATCTCTCCAGCGGCCATCTTCGGCAGATAGTGCTTCTTCTGCTCTTCGTTGCCAAACGCGTAGATCGGATACATCACCAGCGAGCCCTGAACGGACGCAAACGAGCGAACTCCCGAATCACCGCGCTCGAGCTCCTGATTGATCAGTCCGTACGCGACGTTGTTGAGGCCCGCGCAACCATACTCTTCCGGCAAATTCGCGCCGAAAACTCCAAGCTCGGCCATCTGCGGAATGATCTCGCGCGGGAACCGCCCTTCGACGTATGCCTTGCCGATAACGGGGATGACTTTCTCATCCACAAACTGCCTTATGCTGTCGCGAACGGCGCGTTCTTCTTCGGAAAGCGCGTAATCGATGTTGTAAATGTCTTTGGTGGCCATCGTGGAAAGATAGTCGCCACCCGGTACGGCCTACCAGCGTCAGGCTACGTCGCGCCGCGCCTGGGGAGCAATCCGACTTCTCGCGCCATGCGTCGAAATTCTCCGCCGTGGTCAACCTTTCGTCCGGTTTCATCCTGCCATTGATGCACCATCTCGTGAAGGAGTGTGTGCTCTGCTTCGGTCCATCCATCGCGCCGAATGTGCCGGCGGCTGATGACGATCTCGGCAGGACGTCCTTGCTGGCCGCGCCAGGCGTAGTGACCAAGCCGGCTCTTGAGACGACGTGATACTCGAATACTCACTGCGCTCAGCTCGCCGCCAAACTTTTCTCCGTTCAGGCGTGCGTGACGGTCGATCAACTGAGCGACGTATGGCTCATCAGCAGGATGCGTCTGCTCCAATGCCCGCCTGGGCGCAGCAGCTGCGCGAGTGTGCGCCGGAATGCGGTACGCGAGAAGATCTCGTCGCGCAACAGCGCGCCTGCGGCGCGTCCTTGCCGACACGAATTCAACAATCGCGCGGAGAATTTCTTCGGGTGCTTCGAGAAATCCACGATGGATTCGGATTTCCGTCGACGTAAAGCTGACGACGACTGTTCGATTCTGTGTCAGTTTGACCTGGTAGTGCCGGTCGAGGCCAAGTCGGACGAGAACGTTTTGAAGGTCGTCTCCCGATGTCGGCGACGGCTCGAGCTCCAGCGGGAGCTGGAGTTGAGGTCCGCCAATACCGATCAGCCGGCCGAGCGCTCGAAGCAACGATGCGGTCCGTGCAGGAAGGTTTTCTTGTCGTCCGACCAGATACGCGTGGTCACGTCGATTGTTTCCAATCCGATCTTGATCTCGTTCACCGACGACGGACGGCCGCCACGAGAGCGATTCGACACCGTGCCCGCGGTCGAGATAACGGTTCCCTTCTTGGTATGCTCGATGTAGTGCACCGATTCCTGGTGGTCATGCCCGCAGAGAATCAAATCGACGCCCATCGCTGCAAACCGGCCGAGGATTTTCTTGGTTCGCTTGAGTCCATGACGTTGTGAAAGCTCGCCTTTCACGGGGTTGTGGTGCATCACGATCACACGCGCATCTGCCGGATCTCTTTTTTCGAATGCCGCCTCGGCCTTGTCAAATTGCTCGGGGCGCAGATGACCGATGATGGAGATGTCGCGCACGTTCCATGTGAGTGTCCGCGGTGTCACGCCCTGCGACGTGT
This sequence comes from Gemmatimonadales bacterium, assembly GCA_038253755.1. Classification (GTDB taxonomy): domain Bacteria; phylum Gemmatimonadota; class Gemmatimonadetes; order Gemmatimonadales; family Gemmatimonadaceae; genus UBA4720. Next base: position 18,836 of record JBBSGU010000045.1, read on the forward strand.
TCAGACCGACTATGGTCGCACCAGGTACGTGAAGTACAGGCTCGAGATTCGGCGAGATGAACTTCATGTAATTGCCATACATCTGGGTCTTATCGCCAACGCCGAGCGGCGCTCTCCACCATTTCACGTCGTGGTTACCAGGCACGACGATGACTCTACTGACTTTTTCGGCGTCGCGGATGAATACATGCGCGCGCTGAAACTCGCCTGAGCGGGATCGCTGTGACAGGTCTCCGGAAATGGCGACTACATCGAACCGGTCATTCTGAATGAGCTGTTCGATCGCTTCGATTTGAGCCGGGACGGCGGGACGACCGAAATGGAGGTCGGAGACGTGAAAGATTGTAGTCACCGACTCTCTCGTATCACCTATTGTGCCACCACCATATCAGCAAAACGCGTAGCCACGGCTCGTGCAAGACGACGGAAACCAAACCCACTTAGGAGATCTTCAGCCGGAACGTCGGTGGGAGCAGGCGCCTCTATGCGGTTCACCCATACGACTCTGGCCGTCCGGGAATCCACCAGCATCACATGGAGCGATCCCGCTGCCCGACCAGGCCGGTTGTCCACGTCCATCTCTATAGGTATGAGCACATACCGTCCTTCCTGAAGGGCGACGAGCTGGCGAATCTGCGTTCCCAGCGGCTCGGGAAGAGGTGTATCGCTCGCCTGAACTCGACGAATCGACTCCGCCGAAAGCTCGCGAGGATCCTGCACCAGCCCGCCATTCCGCATCGCGGAGGCGGTGATCGCACGAGCGAAAGTCCATGACGGACGCACTCCTCGTTTCTGGAACGCGTTCTCGAGCTCGTCGTCAACGAGCGTGAGCAAATCACGATTCATCATCGACAGCTCATACTGGCCGGCGGGAGTGACGATGCCAAGGTATTGCGCCGGCATTATGAGGAGTGGTCGGCCGAGCATGCCGGACAGAGGGCTCCTGGCCGGTTGAGTCGCGTCCTTTGGCGTCGGCGCGGAAGATGCGCATCCGGCCAGCACTAACGCCGCAATTGCCGCCGCGAGCGCGCGGCCTGAAGTCAGCTTGAGAGAGCGCATTGTCAGATTGCGGGAAACATAACCGATACGCAATTTCACCGCCTACTCTCAATCGGTGGTGGAATGAGACGGCTTCTCCAGCCCGTTGCACTGATACTTCTCGCGCTCCTCGGCGCGGTGAGCTTCGCCCGGCTGGCACTCTCACGCGGCGAGACCGTGAATGCGGCGTGGCTCCTGACCGCTGCCATCTGCACATACATCATTGCCTACCGCGTTTACAGCAAGATCATCGCGGCGAAGATATTCGCGCTTGACGACAACAGGCCAACGCCGGCCGTTCGGCTCAATGACGGCCGCGACTTTACTCCGACCAATAAGTGGATCGCATTCGGTCACCATTTCGCGGCGATTGCCGGTCCTGGTCCTCTCGTTGGACCAACGCTCGCTGCACAATTTGGATTTCTGCCTGGCGCACTTTGGATCATCGTCGGTGTTGCTCTTGGCGGAGCTGTCCAGGACTTCGTGATTCTATGCTCGTCGCTCCGGCGTGATGGAAAGACGCTTGGCCAAATGGCGAAGGACGAAATCGGGCAAGTGGCAGGGTACACGGCGCTTGTAGCTGTCCTCGGAATCATGATCGTACTGATCGCGGTTCTCGCGCTCGTCATAGTGAACGCGCTCAAGGCGAGTCCGTGGGGAGTGGTGACTATCGGACTCACGATTCCTATCGCGCTGCTGATGGGCAGCTACATGCACTGGATTCGTCCGCATCGTGTGCTCGAAACGAGCGCGATCGGTTTGGTTCTTCTGGCCCTTTCGCTCTATGTCGGACGGTGGGTCGCCGAGAATCCCGCCCTCGCGCCGATGTTCACGCTGAGCGGAAAGGCGATAGCGGTGATAATCATGGTTTATGGTTTTTTTGCGTCGGTGCTGCCGGTGTGGCTGCTCCTTGCGCCGCGCGATTATCTATCGGCGTTCGTGAAGATTGGAGTGGTCGTCTCGCTCGCGCTCGGGATTCTGATAGTGCTTCCACCGCTTCAGATGCCGGCGTTGACGCAATTCACTAACGGAACGGGACCCGTCTTCGCCGGAAAAGTTTTTCCGTTTGTGTTCATCACGATTGCGTGCGGATCGATTTCCGGGTTTCACGCGCTCGTCGCATCCGGCACCACACCGAAACTGTTGGCAAAGGAGACTCACGCGCGGTTCATCGGATATGGCGCGATGCTGATGGAGTCTCTCGTTGCAGTGATGGCATTGATCGCCGCGTGCGTGCTGACACCCGGTGTCTATTTCGCCATCAACGCACCCGCCAGCGCGCTCGGCACGACTGTTCAATCGGCATCGGAAGCAATTCGCGCCTGGGGATTTGCCGTGACACCGGCCGAGCTTCAGCAGCTCGCGCAGCAGGTGGGCGAGACCAGTCTATTATCGAGAACCGGCGGAGCACCGAGCCTTGCTGTGGGAATGGCCCATCTCTTTTCGCGTGTCCTTGGCGGCAGCAGCGCGATGGCGCTCTGGTATCATTTCGCCATCATGTTCGAAGCGCTGTTCATTCTCACAACGCTCGATGCAGGAACGCGAGTCGGCCGGTTCATGCTTCAGGATCTCCTGAGCCACATATGGAAGCCGATTGGACGAGTGTCCTGGTATCCGGCAGTCGTGACGACGAGCGCGATATTCGTCGCGATGTGGGGCTGGTTCCTGATTCAGGGCGTCTCCGATCCACTCGGCGGCATCAACTCGCTGTGGCCGTTGTTCGGAATTTCCAATCAGCTGCTCGCAGCAGTTGCATTGTGCGTCGGAACCACGGTCATCATCAGAATGGGAAAAGCGCGCTACGCATGGATGACGATTCTTCCGCTGTCGTGGCTGGCAATCGTCACGCTAACCGGTGGGTGGCTGAAGATTTTCTCCGACAGTCCGAAGCTCGGTTTTCTCTCCCACGCAAGGATGATCGACGGAATCGTTGCAAGTGGGAAACTTCCGCCGGGTGCAACGACGGTCGAGGCAGCGCATCGCATGATGTTCAACGACCA
>JBBSGU010000046.1:0-21453 GCA_038253755.1 Gemmatimonadales bacterium
ACTGGTTCATGCGCATTCTTCATTCGCGGCGCGAAGAGAAAGTCATTTACCTCACGCAGCCGATTCCGATCACGGTACAGGCTTAGACTTTTCTATTTAGGCACCGCAGGCAACGAGTAGATGGGTCACTTTGGACTTATTGGAAGTCTTCAATGGTCCTGTATTTTGCCGGTTGACAACGGAACACCGTAACTGCCAATGGGGAGAACTAAGGGAGACAGCGGCGAGAAAGGCGAGAGACACAACGACAACGCCCCGCGGATTTCTTTTTTTTTGATTTACGACAACGTTCAGCCCCCGCCGTACCCGCAGTGCTGTCGTTCAACCTTAAATAGGATGAATGGGACGACTCATAGGAATCGCTGGAATGCCAGCTGTAGTTCTCCCGCCAATTCTCCCGCTGTTGCTCCCCGCCGTTCTCACCAATTGGCGGTTATGGTTTTTCGTTGGATTTGAAACTGACCCGCTACCCAGGCAACGACGCCGATTTGCCGTTGCAGGTCTGGTTCCTATATTGCCGGAATGAGCGCTACGATCTTTATCGACAAGTCGCGACACTACCTCGCGACCGAGTATCCATCGAAAATCAGGGCCGCCGTCACGAAACTCTCGCACGAAGAGATCTGGCGGCGAGCCAACGAGAACTCGAACAGCATCGGGAATCTCATCGTTCACCTGGCCGGCAACATTCGCCACTGGATCGTCGCTGGAATTGGAGGAGCGACGAGCAATCGCGATCGCGCCGCGGAGTTTGCCATGCGCGACGGACCTGATACCGATGAGCTGCTGGCGCTGCTCGATGATGCAGTTCGCGATGCGGACGCGGTGATCGCTGAACAGGGCGACGCCGATCTCGTTCGTGAATGCGAGATTCAGGGGAGAAACACAACTGTGCTCGCCGCGATCTATCATGTCGTCGAGCACTTTTCGATGCACACGGGGCAGATCGTAATGCTCGCCAAGATTTACTCGCCCGGCTCTGTTCGTTTCTACGGTGACGACCCTGCCGGCAAAGCGGTTCCGCTCTGGGGTGGCACGGAAGGAACGCAGGAAAACAAGAAGCCATGACGTAGAGGTCGTTGAGTTGCAAACGCGCCTGCCGCGCAACAGTATCACCATCGTCCAGCTGCGAACCCGTTATTCCGGAACCTCACAATGTCAGCCAGAATCCTTCTCGCGACCCTCGCACTCGTCGCAATCGCGCCACTCGGCGCACAGACTCCGGTGAGCGGCACTTTCGTCTCCACGCTCGGTGTGGATACCGCAGCCGTGGAGCGGTACACGCGGACGAGGGATAAGCTCGAAGGCGACATACTTCTCAAATATCCGCGCGTGCGAATCGTGCACTATGTCGCTGACCTCGGCGCCGGACGATTCAAGGGAATGTCGCTGAGCACGCGGCGAGTCGGCGCTGACCCTGGCTCCCTCCCGGCGTTTTCGATGGTGACGTTGATTGGCGATACGTCGGCGACGGTAGAAATTCAGCGCGTTGGAAAGCCGGACACGATTAACACTGGCCGAAGATCTTATAGAGCCGCACGAGTCGCTCCAGCGGTTCCATCGGAGCCGCCGTCGTTCGGCGTATACGAACAGATGCTCGCGTTCAACCCGCCCACAAACATCGATAGCGTCGTCGTGACCACGGTCGCAGCGAGTGCCGGCCCGAATGCGACTATCTCGATGACGCGCCGTGCGAGAGACTCTGTGTATTTCAACAGCAGTTTCTTCCCGGGATGGATAGAGCGAGCCAGCGTCGACGGCTCCGGCCGCATTACGGGCGTTGACGCGACGCTCACAACAGTGAAGACCATGACTCGGCGCGCACCCGATCTGGACTTCGCCGCGCTCGCGAAGAGTTGGGCTGCAGCCGAGGCAGCGAAGGGAGCCGCCGGCCAGATGTCGCCGCCCGACACGGTGCGCGCCACAATCGGCACGGGGAACGTCCAGATTGACTACAGCCGACCGCTCAGAAGAGGAAGAGAGATTTTCGGCAAGGTTGTTCCCTACGATCAGGTGTGGAGAACAGGCGCCAATGCTGCGACTCAGCTCACGACGTCTGCGAACCTGATGTTCGGAACCACGGTTGTACCGCCTGGCAAATACACGTTGTGGACGTTACCGACCGCAATGGGTGCGAAGCTCATCATCAACAAGCAGACCGGGCAGTGGGGAACGGACTACGATGCGTCGAAGGATCTCGCGCGGATCGACATGGTGCAGTCAATGCTTGGAACACCCATCGAGCAATTCACGATTGGAATCATTCCGCAGGCAGGTGGCGGCACTCTTCGAATGCAGTGGGACAATCGCGAGTACTCGATTCCGTTTCGGCTGAAATAACAGAAGTCTCGCGGAACCCGCGGTGAGCCTGAGCCCACGCTCGCCCCTCGATCTCGATGAGGCGACGATGCAGCGACTGGGATATCGAGTTACCGACTTGATATCGAAGCACCTCGCGAACATTCGTGACGAGCCGGTTATTGCTGCCGTTCCTCGATCGCAGTTGACTGCCGCCCTTTCGATACCTGCGCCAGCCACCGGCAGCGATTTCGAGCGGATCATCGAAACACTCGAGTCCAGCGTGTTTCCGTATCATGCGCGCGAGCCACATCCTGGATTCCTCGCGTACGTCCCGAGCTGCCCGACATTCCCCGCGTTGCTTGGCGACTGGATCGCAACCGGATACAATTTTTTTGCGGGAGTGTGGCCGGTCGCTGTCGGACCGAATCAGATCGAGATGGTCGTGCTCGAATGGTTTCGGCAGTGGATGGGAATGCCTGACGGAGCGACTGGCCTGCTCACTCCGGGCGGGTCGGGCGCCAATCTCACGGCTTTGGTTGCGGCTCGTCATGCAGCGGTCGAAAAAGGGGACGACATCCGGAAGTTGACGGTCTACGCATCGGCGCAGGCTCACTCATCAGTCGTTCGCGCCGCCTGGATCGCCGGCATCTCGCGAGAGAACGTTCGCACAGTCGTCATGGATGACATGTTCCGCATGGACGTCGCCGATCTCGCGCGTGTCGTCACTGCCGATCGGAGCAACGGACTCCAGCCATTCGTCGTCGTTGCAAGCGCCGGTACTACCAACACCGGGTCCGTCGATCCACTCAACAAAATCGCTGACTTCTGCCAGACGGAAAAACTCTGGCTGCATGTCGACGCGGCCTACGCGGGATTCGCGGCGCTCACTGCGCGCGGCAAGTCGATGCTCGGAGGAATCGAGCGTGCGGATAGTCTTACGCTCGACCCGCACAAATGGCTGTTCGTTCCGTTCGAATGCGGCTGCCTGATGGTTCGCGATTCGTCAACACTCACCGAAGCGTTCAGGATCCTTCCTGAGTATCTGAAGGACGTCGAAGTCGGCGACGAAGAAGTCAACTTCGCCGACCGTGGCGAGCAGCTCACCAGATATTCCCGGGCGCTCAAGATATGGATGTCTGTCAACTACTTCGGCACCACGGCCATCACGGCTGAAATCGACGCCGCGTTCGATCGCGCGAAGCTGCTCGAGTCACTCGTCGAGTCGTCGGATCACTTCGAGACACTCTGTCCAGCGCAATTCGGCATCTATTGCTTCCGCGCCAATCCAGCTTCAGTTGGTGCGGAGGATCTCGACGCTCTGAACGAGCGGATCAATTCGAGAGTGGTATCGGAAGAGCGGTTCCTGATTTCGTCCACGCGTCTGCGGGGAAGTTTCTCGCTCAGGATGTGCACGCTTGGATTCAGAACAACTGACGACGACATACGCGGGTTGTTCGCGTCTATCGAGCGAGCCTTGGCAGCCGAGGCTGCCTAGAGCGCGATCGCTGCGCGCTTCTCCTGAGGTGCATCGAGGAGCTGGCCGGGCCGCCGAATCAGCACACTGTCATCTCGCGTGAGCTCGGCGATTCCGTTGTGCGCGCGGATCTCCTTGTTGCGGCGAATCTGTTTTCGGATTTCGTGGTTGCGCTTCCACTTGACCGGATCGGCGTAAGGCCGTTCGTGATAGAGATGAAGGCACGGTGTGCGATGACGAACCTGCTTGCCGGTCAAGCCAGCGTTCATCAGCCGTTCCCCGAGAGCGCGATCCAGCCCGCCGTACGCCATGTCCAGGTCGAAACCATTCACCGAGAGGATAGCCGTGCGCCACGTGGAGGAATTATGTCCGTTCCACGTGCGGCGTGTAGGGGTGACGATGTCGAGAAGGGTAGGGAGAATCCCGCCGCGCATCAGGCGCAGCGCTCGCTTTCCCGGATGCCAGCCGAGAGATCGCAGCCGCGACGCGTCCATCGCGCGGCCAGACTGGACGTCGTCAACCGTAATCGTCTGGCTGACATCGCGCGGAAGCTTGATATATCCCCCGGACAGAAAACAACCGGGCCGGGCCAGCCGCGCGTGAGTCTCCACAAAGTCATCGCGTGGAATGCAGTCGCCATCGGACAGAATGAGATAATCTCCACGAGACGCGAGAACAGACCGGTTTAGAATCTCCGTTTTCCGGAAGCCTTTATCTTCGTGCCAGACGTGAAGGACGTCGAGCCCACTGGCCGCAGCCACACGATCGATCACTTCGATCGTGGACGGCCCGGAACCGTCATCAGCGATGATCAGCTCGAAATCCGTGTGCGTCTGCCTGGCATAACCCCACATCACTTTTTCCAGCTGTTCGGGCTGGTTGTAAGTGGTGATGATGGCGGATACGCGCATCGTCATAAGTTATCGTGCGCGGTTCTACGCCGCGACCGGCGCTTGCAATCGATGGCTACAGCCCGAGCGAGAGCTGGGATGCGGCGAGGTCACTACTCCGGCATGCTGTTATCGTGCGCGACGGCACGTTCTGATCGCCTGGTGTGATCCGACCCCGAAAATTCGTTCTCTTGAGCACTCGCTCCATCGTCTCGAAAGCAAGACGGGGAGTGTTGTTAATCTCGCTCAGGTGTGCCAGAACGACTTGGGCGAGTCCGCGATGAGAGCACGCGGCCGCCGCCAGCGCCGCCGAACGGTTGCTGAGATGCCCCCCTCGTCCGGCAATGCGCCGCTGCACCGAGATCGGGTACGGCCCTGTCCTCAGCATTTCGCCGTCGTAATTCGATTCAAGAATCAGGATCTCGACCTTTTCGATCGCCCGCGAAATGGTTTCGGTGACCACACCGAGATCATAGACTATCGCCGCTCGCACCCCGCATTGTTTTCCAGTTGCGACGACCGCAATCGGCTCCTCGGCGTCGTGCGACGTTGACACAGTCCGGATTTGGATATCGCCGATCTCGATGAAGCCATTCGATGCGATCGATCGGGTGTCTGCTTCATCCAATCCGAGGCTCGCCCCCTTTGTTCCTTCGGTAGCGTAGATCTGCCAGCCCCATTTCTTCGCGCACGACACCGCGCCTTTCGCATGGTCTTCGTGCTCGTGCGTCACGATGACGGCTTCGATGGACTTTGGATCGACTCCAATCGCGCCAAGCCGCTTTGCCATCGCGCGCGTGGAAAACCCGGCATCGACGAGTACACGGGTCCTGCCGGCCTGCATCAATACCGCATTGCCTTTGCTGCCACTGCCGAGAACGCAAAGCTTCACCCCTGACCCTCGGAAATCCGGTACGCTTCCGTAAGCTGTCGGCGCGAAGGCTCCGTCAGTGTGATATGACGGCGTTCCATCATTCTCTCTGCCACCTGAAGAAACCTGGAGAGATCATACCGGTCGAACGGCTCGTCACCGCCCCACGCGAAAGGCGGAACTCTTTTTGGGGAAACAGCGCCGCCGTAGATATTCGCACCGGCACCGAGAGAACATCCCGTGGTGAGCATCGTCCCGATGCCCGTCTTGACGTGATCGCCCATCAGGGTGCCGAGGAACTGGAGACCGGTGTCACGAACTCCTGAGGGCGTTGAGAATTGAACTGCACCATAGGTGTTCTTCAGATTACTCGTCGTGGTGCCAGCTCCAAGATTGACCCAGCGCCCAATATACGAGCTTCCAACGAAACCAGTATGTCCTTTGTTCGAATGGCCGAGCATGATCGATCCGCTCATTTCTCCACGGACCTTGCAGACGTCGCCGATTGAGCAGGAGCGAATCGCATCGCCGACGATAATGCTGTTCTCCCCGATGTAGCATGGTCCGACAATGCGCGTAAAAGACGCGATAGACGCGCCGCGTCGAATCAGAACGGGTCCCGCAGAAGCATCGATTACAACGAACGGCTCGACGCTCGCGCCGGTCTCCAGATAAACCGAATGGCTTCCGATGATAGTCGCGTTCTCTATCGCTGCGCCCGAAAGCGAAGCCCCGATTAACGGGATGTCCTCGTTAAGCTGATCATTGAGCTGTCCGACTAGATCCCAGACTTCGTCGAGCCAGCGACCGTCGAGTCTCGTCGGTTCCGCCGCGTTGCTCAGCAGCTCCCGCAACTCCGTCTCGCCTCGAGCCAATGGCGCCATGTCGATCGACTGGCGAAGGCGCACTGCGCAGACCGATCCGTCTGATGCATATGCCGGGCTCGTGTCATCGAGATTCGCCGACAGGGAAGGGACGAACCGCGCGTTAACGATCACCGATCCGGCGGGAATTGTCTGCTCGGACGAAACGGCTGGAACCGCGCCATCCTCGTCGAAGTCCGCGAGATGAGCGGCACCGATGAAACCATACGCCTTGGTCCCCGCGATCTTTTCCCAGCGAGCGCGGATTATCTCCGCCCCCGCACGAAGCTCCGATACCGGACGTGTCAGCGCAAACGGCTCAAACTGGCGCGCACGCGCATCGTCAAAGAGATAGAGCCTCTTCACTTCCGGTCGAGCATCTCCGGAGGGAGCGTCTCGAACAACAGCTTGAGATCTGCAGAGCGGTCTGTCGTCGTGACGAGAGTCAGTCCATCGCGTGTGACGACTACCAGGTCCGACACTCCATAGAGCACAACGGTATTGCCCTCAGCGTGCACAACGTTGCCACTCGATTCGAGCGCGTGGACTTTTCCGCTGATAACGTTGCCGGATGCGTCTTCCGGTTTCACGCGTCGCAGCGCGCCCCAGGTGCCGACGTCATCCCAGGCGAAGTTGCCGGACAGAACGCGCACCTTGTTGCTGCGCTCCATCACGCCGACGTCCACAGAAATCGGCTTCACGGCGGCGAAAAACGAAACCAGGCCTGACTTCGCCTCATCGAACGCGTCGGCAACTTCCGGAGTATGTGCGCGCACCTCTTCGAGAAAAGTCCCTGCCGTCCACACGAAAATCCCGGAATTCCAAAAGTAGCCGTTGTGCATCATCACTTCGGCTCTCTCGCGATCGGGCTTCTCGACAAAGCGCATCACGACTCTGGATCCGCCTTCAGTTACCGGGCCTGGCTCGATGTAGCCGAAACCGGGATCAGGTCGGGTTGGAACAACCCCGACCGTAACGAGAGCATTCTCTTCGCGAGCAGTTCGCTCCGCCGCGAGCAGCGTCTGGCGGAAGCCCTCGTCATCGCCGATCGCCCAGTCAGCATGCACGCAGAGCATCGCTGCATCGGGCCCATCACGTCGCTCGATTTCCAACGCCGCCCATGCGAGTGCGGCCGCAGTCCCGGCCGGCTTCGGCTCCGCGATGATGTTTTCTCGCGGAAGATTCGGCGCGATTGCAGCGATCGCTTCTGTCAGCGATGCATTGGTGAGAACGAGCGTCCGTTCTGCCGGGACAATCGGCTCGAGTCGCCTGAGAGCGTTGACGAGAAGCGGCTCGTCGTTCACCAGTGGCAGCAGCTGCTTCGGACGCTCGGGGGTGCTGAGCGGCCAGAAGCGGGATCCAACGCCTCCGGCAAGCACGACTGCCCACCTAGTCATTCGCCGCGCTCGCTTCTGCCTCGTCGCTTGCGACGCCGGTAAGCTGCGCGATCAGGGTGTACAACTTTTTCGGGCTGAAGGGCTTCGTGATGAAGTCGGTCGCGCCGCTCGTCCTCGCTTCGCGCTCGTACTCCTCCTGACCGGCGGCAGTAAGGATGATGCAGGGAAGATCCTTCCACTTGTCGCTCGAGCGGATTCGGTCCAGAACGTCCAGCCCGCTCAGCCGAGGCATCATCAGATCGAGCACTACGAGGTCGAGATCTGATTCCTGCTCGAGTATATCGACTGCTTCCTGCCCGTCAAACGCCAGCGTCACCCTGAACGGTCCCTGCTCCATCTTGATTTTGATGATTCTTCCGATGTGCGCTTCGTCATCGGCAACGAGAATGTGTTTTTCCGCGGAGTCTGCGTCAGTCATTCTTAACCTAGAAAAGCCGGGCGATGGATTCGCGGTGCCTGCGAACATCATACAGGAGGCTGCCGAGGTCCGCTGACGGAGTTGTGAGGACGCAGAGCAGGGCGTCGTCCCCTACGGAGGAAACCACGGCGTATCCGTTCTCCTGCTCGATCAGCGCGATCCGCATCGATCCCTGTCCGGTGGTGTTCCCGATCTCGTCGGCAGAGGCAACGATTCCGGGCACCCGTGCTGCCAAATCTTCGGCGTCGAGCTCGATCGTTGACTGACTGTCGATCAACAGTCCGTCGCGGCCGAGGACGACTACTGCCTGGATGCCGGGGCGTTGACGAATGGCGACAGTAAGGTCGCGAATGGTCGGCATCAGTGCTCCTTCGAAAGTGATGCGAAGCTGGGCATGGCCACAAATCTAGTCAACCGTATTCGCTTGAACTGCCATGAGTTACAGGGTATTGTTGAAAACCGGGACGGCGCTGTCGTCCCACATCCTTTGATGCAGTATATGAGCCCTCGCAAATTCGCGCTCGCGATCGTCGCAAGCGCACTCGGCCTGACAGCGTGCGGTGATCCCCAGGGTATCATCGCGCAGCTTCCCACAATTCAGGACGGATATACGGTCTTCGCTTTGACCGGCACGCCGGCCTCGTTGCCGAGCGGCATAAATACGTACGTCCGCTCGCCGGTCAGAGTAGACGGAAACGCCAATTTTGACGTGGCGTTCGACCTCGATGCCAGTGGACGGACGCTCATCTATCCAGTTCAAAAAGTGGTCACGACACTCACCGCACGCCGGCAGGTGGGGCTGAAGAAAGTCACAGGGACGTTCGACTCCAATATCATCGCGCCGACCGGGACATATCTCGACAGCACGATCGTCACGGTTCCGGGTGAGGTCATCATCGTGCAGTCGCTGCGGAACGGCGTTGGCGATGCCTGCCAGTTCGACATCTCGCCGTACATCTACACAAAGTTGTCGGTCGATTCTGTCGTGACCGCGAATCGCTCGATATTCGTTACGGCGGTTCTCGATCCAAACTGCGGTTTTCGTTCGTTCGAGACTGGCATACCCAAGAAATAGGCAATGCACGACCTGCGCATGATCCGGGAGCAGATCGATGTTCTCCGCGATGGCATGCGCCGCCGCGGAAAGCTCGAGGCACTCGCTCCTTTCATCGATCGTGCAGCTGAGGTAGACACCGAGCGGCGCATGATCATTCAGGCCGTCGAAGAGCGCAAAGCATCGCGCAACGCGATGAGTCAGGAAGTGGCGAAGAAAAAGCGCGCCGGTGAAAACGCAGACGCCCTCCTCGCTCAGTCGCGGGACCTGGGGAACGAGATTTCCAAGCTGGAATCCGAGCTTGCCGGGCTCGAGGAGGAGCTCCAGCTGAATATGCTGGAGCTACCCAACATCCCACTTGATGATGTGCCGGCCGGCGGTGAAGAGGCGAACCAGCAAGTTCGCACGTGGGGCACACCTCGCGAAGCGCTGAGCGTCAAACCCCATTGGGACGTCGGCGTTTCGCTCGGACTGATCGATTTCGAGCGCGGTGCGAAGATAAGCGGGTCCGGCTTCATCGTGTTCCGCGGAAAGGGAGCGCGTCTGGTGCGGTCGCTCATGAACTTCATGCTCGACCTGCATACCACCGAGCACGGTTACCAAGAGACATGGGTTCCGATCGTCGTGAACCGCGCGTCTATGACAGGCACCGGACAGCTCCCGAAGTTCGAAGACGACATGTATGCGATTCGAGACGAGGAGCTCTACCTCATTCCGACCGCCGAAGTGCCAGTAACGAACCTCTATGCGAATGAGATTCTTGGCGTTGGAGATCTTCCGAAAGCGCTGACCGCCTACAGCCCGTGCTTTCGTCGTGAAGCCGGAGCGCATGGCAAGGATACTCGGGGCCTCATTCGCGTGCATGAATTCGACAAGGTCGAGCTAGTCCGGTATTCGACTCCTGAGACGTCGAGCGATCAGCTCGAGCTCTTGACCGGCCATGCGGAAAAAGCCCTCCAGCTTCTCGGGCTTCCATATCGGGTCGTGTTGCTCGCCGCGGGGGACACCAGCTTCAGCAGCGCAAAGACTTACGACCTGGAGGTTTTCGCTCCCGGCGCCGGCGCCTGGCTCGAAGTGTCGTCGTGCAGCGTGTTCAGCGACTTCCAATCGAGACGCGCCGGAATTCGGTACCGCCCGGCCGAGGGCGGGAAGCCGCGGTTCGTACACACCTTGAATGGATCGGGGCTCGCGTTCCCGCGCATCATCGCGGCAATTCTCGAGCATTACCAGAATTCCGACGGCACAGTGACTGTTCCCGAGGTGCTGAGGCCGTATCTCGGCACTGACCGGTTGGACTGATAGTGCGCCGGCTGGCTCCGGTCACCCTCACGTCCGTTTGTGTTGCGGCGCTGCTTGTGTGGTACGTGATCTACACGCAGGGCGTCGTTCGTGAACTGAGACGGGAGGCATCGCGGGTCGGCGTGATGTACACTCGGATCTACGTCGGCCTCAACGATCCAAGTGCTGACGCGGCCAACACCGCTCTGCTCGATCTGTCACGACGCATTCGCGAGTCGGGCGTTCCGCTCGTGATAACAGACGCAAAGGGAAATCCCACCGACACGGCGAATCTACCGAGCGCGATGCCCCTCAGGTCGCCTGAGCTTCGCGCGTTCGTGAGGTCGCTCGACCGCGACAACAAACCGGTTGTGGAAGGCGAAGCCGGCACCGTGCATTTTGGCAACACCGCTCTCGTCAAAGGCCTTCGGATCATCCCTCTCCTTCAATCCGTCCTGATCGGCATGTTTCTGCTCGCCGGGGCCTATGCGATCAAGACCCGCGGCCGTGCCGATCGCGAACAGATATGGGCGGGCATGGCGCGCGAGTCAGCGCATCAGCTCGGAACGCCAATCTCCAGTATGAGCGGTTGGATCGAGCTTCTTCGGGAGGCCGGGGGCGACGCCATGACCGAAAGCGCTCTCGCTCACATGGATGGCGATCTCGAGCGGCTGAAACGCGTAGCAAACCGGTTTGAGCGAATCGGGCGGCCCCCGAAGCTTCAGAAGGTCGATGTTGGTGAGCTCGTAGAGCGTGTGGCGACCTACTTCAGGGCACGAGTACCCACGCTCGCCCAGCGCGTCACTGTCAATTCATCGCACGACGACGGACCGCTTTTCGTGAACGGTGACCCGGTTCTTCTCGAATGGGCGATCGAGTCGCTCACGAAGAACGCGATCGACGCCTTGGCCGGCCGCGATGGGCGGGTAGACATGACGGCCACCGCATTGCCGGAAGGACACGTCCGCGTTCGGGTCAGCGACAATGGTCCTGGCGTCCCTCGTGAACTCGGCAACCGGATCTTCGAGCCGGGCTTCAGCACAAAGGAACACGGCTGGGGCATTGGACTGCCGCTGGCGCGGCGCATCGTCCGCGATAATCACCGCGGCGAGTTGGTGCTGGTTCCATCAGAACGCGGAGCGACGTTCGATATTATCTTGAGTTAATGAATGAATCGATGGCCGCCGGGTCTCCTGCCACTCCCGGTGACGCAGGGCCCCTTGCGCGACTCAACCGTGCACAGCGCGAAGCAGTTCTCCACTACGAAGGTCCCCTCCTCATCATTGCGGGCGCAGGCTCAGGCAAGACGCGCGTCCTCACTACACGCATTGCCCGTCTGATACAGCACCACGGTGTCGAGCCGTCGCGAATTCTTTCAGTAACGTTCACGAACAAGGCGGCAGGTGAGATGCGCGACCGAATTGCCCGTCTTGTGGAAACCGACCTGAAGCAGATGTGGTGTGGAACGTTTCACGCAGTGGGCGCGCGAATGCTTCGTGCCCACGCGCCGGCCGTTGGACGCATGGCGAACTTTACCATCTACGACGAAGACGACACACTCGGCATTGTGAAGCGGGTGATGGATCGCGTGGGGATTTCACCGAAGCAGTGGACACCGAAGTCGATTCTCGGTTTGATCTCCGATGCGAAAAACGGGCTCGTCACTCCCGCCGAGCTACAGACGGCGGCAGTGGATCCGCTCACGAAAGCCGCCGCTGCCGTTTATATCGAACTCGAGCCTGCGCTTCGCGCCGCTAACGCAGTGACGTTCGATGACCTGCTCGTTCTTCCAGTTCAAATATTCCGCGAAAATTCGGGGATACTGGAAAAGTATCGCTCGAAATTTCAGTTCATCCTGGTGGATGAATACCAGGACACCAACCGCGCCCAGTTCCAGTTCATCAAGCTGCTTGGCAGCGCTCACGGCAACGTCGTGGTCGTCGGTGATGACGATCAGTCCATCTACGGCTGGCGAGGCGCGGATATTCGCAACATCCTCGACTTCGAGAAGGAATTCGCTTCGGCGCGAATCGTGAAGCTCGAAGAGAATTACCGATCGACGCCGTCGATCCTTGACGTCGCCAATGCGGCGATCAGCGCGAACGTCAGTCGTCGCGGCAAGACACTCAAGGCAACGCAGCCGGCAGGCGAAAAAGTCACGCTCTATCATACCCTCGACGAGCGCGACGAAGCCGACATGGTCGTCGATGAAATGCGGTCGCGACAGTCGAAAGAAGGATTTGGTCTTCGCGACTTCGCGATTCTATACCGCACGAATGCACAGAGCAGAGCCATCGAAGACTCGCTTCGCAAGAACACGATTCCTTACCGGCTGGTCGGAGGGGTGCGTTTCTACGATCGAAAGGAAATCCGCGATCTGATGAGTTACCTGAAGCTGATCGCAAACCCTTCAGACAACGAAGCGTTTCGGCGAGCAGTCTCGGTTCCGCGCCGTAAGCTGGGCGAAACGACGATCGAAACACTCGCTGACCTGGCCCGCAAGGCAGGCGTTCCTCTGCTCGAAGCTGCGGGAAGAGATGATCTCATCGGAAGCATGAAGAGCGCTCCGCGTGCTGGTTTGAAGGAGTTTGCCACGCTCATCGGTGGACTTCGCGAACGAGCGAAGGAAGCAAGCGTTGACGACCTTCTGCGCGAGCTGGTGGATTTGATTCGTTACGGTGACTACCTCCAGGCCGATTCGCCTGAGACGGCACGCGACCGAAGTGAAAATGTCGGCGCGCTCATCGATGGAGCAGCCGAAGCCGTCGTTGACGATGGCGGAGAAGTTGGCCTCACGCCGCTCGATCACTTTCTCCAGAAGGCGATGCTCGTTGCGCAGATCGACGCGCTCGATCCGAACGCCGATGCTGTGAGTCTGATGACGCTGCACAACGCAAAGGGCCTGGAGTATCCGGTCGTCTTCGTCACGGGACTGGAGGACGGGCTGTTTCCGGGTATCAACTCGATGGACGATCCGGAAAGGCTCGAAGAGGAGAGACGGCTTTTCTACGTCGGTATCACTCGCGCAGAGCGGAAGCTCTATTTGTCGCATGCGGAAACAAGACGCCGCAACGGTCAGACGATGCCATCGATGAGATCGAGATTTCTCGACGATATTCCTGGATTGATGCTCGACGACAGGAAAACGATCAAGGCTCGATCCAGCGGCCGTTCGTCGTACGCTCGCGATTCATTCGCTCGCGAGCCTGACTTCGGCAAGAGCGGATGGCGCACGAATACCTCGCGGGTCCAGCATGAGGTTCCCGCCTGGCGTTCCGGAACCACCAGGGCTGAAATGGACGTCAGCATGGCTCAGGCGTCGTACGTACCCGGAGAGCGGATTCGGCACAAGCTTTTCGGCGGCGGGAGAATCGCCGAGGTTTCGGGAAAGGGAAGCGACACGAAAGCGGTGATCGAGTTCGATGATGCGGCCGTTGGCACGAAGACGATCAAGCTTGCATACACAACTCTTGAAAGAGGGCAGAGCTGATGGCAGTAACGCAGGACGACGTACGTCACGTCGCGGATCTCGCTCGCATCGGCGTGGATCCCGCGCGGCTCGAGCCCCTGGTTGCCGAGCTGAACGGAATTCTCGCCCACATGGACGAGCTGTCGAAGGTGGATACCATCGCTATCGAGAGCGCCGCTTTAGTGAGCATTCCACTCGACAGTACTCCGCTCCGCTCGGATTCAAGCGGTCCGCTCAAGATGATGACGCAGAAAGAGTCGTTCGCTGCGTCGATGAAGGATGGCTTTTTCATCGTCCCGCGATTGGCAACACATGAAGACGCGACTGACTCGCCGCCATGACGATTCCTGATTTTGCCAGGCTGTCAGCTACGGCTCTCGCAGCGAAAATTAGTAATGGCTCCGTATCCGCAGTTGATGCGGTCGACGCCAGCATCGCGCGCGCGAAAGCGGCCGGAGCGGGTGCCGATTCGCTGAACATCTATCTATGGACCGATGACGACCTGGCTCGCCGCGACGCACAGTCGATCGCGGATGGAATGAAACGGGCCGGCATAGGCGGAAGACTGTCCGGGATTCCGTTAGCCGTTAAAGACAACATCGCGACGCTCGGACTTCCGACAACCTGCGCTTCGAAAATTCTCGCCGGCTATGTGAGCCCATACGAGGCGACCGCCATCACGCGTCTTCGCGAAGAAGGCGCAATCGTCGTCGCGAAGACGAATATGGACGAATTCGCGATGGGCTCCTCTACCGAAAACAGCGCATACGGCCCAGCGCGAAACCCCCTCGACGTTCGGAGGGTTCCCGGCGGCTCGTCGGGCGGGTCAGCCGCTGCGGTCGCCGCGGGAATAGTGCCTCTCGCGCTTGGATCGGAGACCGGTGGCTCGGTTCGTCAGCCTGCTGCCTTTTGTGGCGTCGTTGGCGTAAAGCCGACTTACGGCAGGGTCAGTCGTCATGGGCTTGTGGCGTTTGCGTCTTCGCTCGACCAGATCGGCCCGATCGCACGCAATGTTGATGATGCCGCGCTCGCCACCGAGATCATCGCGGGCCTTGATGCCAACGACTCAACGAGCTCGTCAACCAAAGTCGGATCGTATCGGGATCAGTACCTGTCGCTCGCGTCGTCGCCAATGCCGCTCGACGGGGTGACGATCGGAGTGCCACAGGAATATTTCCCCGACGTGCTGGATCCCGGAATTCGCAGCCTCTGCGAGCGGTCGATCGATACGTTGAAATCACTGGGTGCAAAAATCCTCGACGTGGAGATGCCGAACACGAAACTGGCGATCCCCGTCTACTACATCGTCGCGCCGGCCGAGGCGTCGTCGAACCTCGCCCGTTTTGACGGCGTTCGATATGGAGCGCGAGCGATGAGCTCGAGTCTTCGGGAGATGTACGCGG
The DNA here is from genome assembly GCA_038253755.1 of Gemmatimonadales bacterium. Lineage (GTDB taxonomy): Bacteria > Gemmatimonadota > Gemmatimonadetes > Gemmatimonadales > Gemmatimonadaceae > UBA4720. The sequence goes on from JBBSGU010000046.1 coordinate 15,419, forward strand.
ATACGCGATCGAACGGCTTCGGGCCCGAAGTCACACGTCGAATTCTGCTTGGCACCTATGTGTTGTCGGCCGGATACTACGATGCCTATTACAAGAAAGCGCAAGCTGTACGCGGGCTGATCACGCGCGACTTCCGCGACGTCTTCGGGAGAGGGATCGATGCGCTGTTCACTCCTACCACGCCGACAACTGCATTTCCCATCGGCGCCATTTCGGATCCGTACGAGATGTATTTGAGCGACATCTTCACCGCGACCTCGAACCTTGCAGGGGTTCCTGCCATGTCGCTGCCCATCGGCAGAGTGGGCGGATTACCGGTTGGCGGGCAAATCATCGCCAGTCATTTCTGCGAGTCAACGATGTTTCGTGTCGCGTACGCGCTCGAGGCAGCTCTTGGCGGCGAGGCGCACCAATGACCGCTGACAAGTACGAGATGGTCGTCGGTCTCGAGGTGCACGTCCAGCTCAAGACGCGGAGCAAGGCGTTTTGCGGATGCTCAACGAGTTTCGGCGATGCCCCGAACCTGAACACGTGCCCGATCTGCCTCGCGCTGCCGGGAGCGCTGCCGGTCCTGAATGAGCGGGCCGTCGAGCTCGCCACCCGGGCTGCTCTTGCACTGGGCTCGAAGCTTCATACGGTGTCTGTCTTTGCGCGGAAGAACTACTTCTATCCCGATCTCCCGAAGGGTTACCAGATCTCGCAATTCGACCAGCCATTGGCGACCGAAGGACATGTCACGATCAACGTTGGCGACGTTGAGAAGAAGATCGGCGTGACACGCGTGCACATGGAAGAAGACGCGGGCAAGTCACTCCACGACCGATATCCAGGCGAGACGGCGATCGATCTCAATCGTGCCGGCGTTCCGCTCATCGAGATCGTTAGCGAGCCGGACATGCGCTCATCTAAGGAAGCTGGCGCCTATCTTCGCACGCTTCGCCAGATTCTTCAGTATCTGGGCGTCAGCGACGTGAGCATGGAAGAGGGTAGTCTTCGCGTCGATGCCAATATCAGTGCGCGTCCGTTTGGCCAAACGGAGCTTGGCACTAAGACAGAAGTAAAAAACATGAACTCCTTCTCCGGCGTCGAGCGCGCGCTCGATTTCGAGTTCGCGCGCCAGTGCGCGGTTCTCGACAGCGGGGAGAATGTGAAGCAGCAAACGCTTCTCTGGGATGCGTCCAAAGGCGAGGCGCGCGTCAGCAGAACCAAGGAAGGCAGCAACGACTATCGGTACTTTCCGGAGCCGGATCTGCTTCCACTGATTCTACATCCGGAGTGGCTGACCAGTATCAAGGGCTCGGTTCCTGAATTGCCCGGTGACAGAAAGAAGCGCTTCGCCGATGAATATACGCTCGGTGCCGAAGACATCGAGAAGCTTACAGCCGCGCCGCCGCTGTCCGACTACTTCGAATCCGTCGCCCGCCAGTCGCAGAATCCCAAGGCCGCAGTGAATTGGGTAATGGGAGAAGTTCAGGCGGCGGTGAATGCGTCTGGTAACCCGATTGATCAATTCCCGGTTCGGCCAGCGGATCTCGCGCAGCTCATCAACCTCGTCAACGATGGATTGGTGAGTCGCTCCGCGGGCAGGCAAATTTTCGGAATCATGGTTGAGACGGGGAAGCCGGCAGCTCAGATCGCTCACGACTCAGGACTGCTTCAGGTCGGTGACGACTCAGCTCTCGACGGATGGATCGATGAAGTGCTTACTGAGCATCCCGATGAAGGGAAGAGATATTTCGCGGGGGAAAAAAAACTTCAGGGAGTGCTCGTCGGCATGGTTATGAAAAAGTCCGGCGGCAAGGCGGACCCGAAGCGCGTCAATCAGTTGTTGGAGTCGCGGGCGGGGGCAGGGTAAACCGGTTCTGCGAGCGTTGCAGAGTAACGCAGCGACGTAGCCGGCAATCCGAAGTATGACTTTGCCTTGTCGGCGACGATTGCATCGTCGCCGATCCTGAGCGCAGCTCGGCGGACGCGCTTTGCTTCCCTGAGCGCGTCGAGTCCGGCCGGATCGAGCCCGTACGGCTCAGCCGAATCGAAATTGTTGAAGAGATCGACGATGTACTCGTACGACCTTACCATGTAGGCCGACACGTCTCCCTCGTGAAGGTCCCAGCGGCTCTTCTCGGAAACCATCTGGAAGATTCGCTGCCACGATTCGGTATCGGTGACGTAAACCATACCGCGAAATATCCGGCGGTTTGTCGGCGTGCTGAAAATCGTCGGGCTCAGGATGCGGTCCAGATGTCCGTCCGACGCGGAGTGGTCGAGCAGGATCACTTCCCGAGCTCTCCGGCTGAATCGCTCGCCGACGTGTGTGTCGATCCGGCTTTCCCAGTAGCTATGGCCAAGCGCGGAAGTGGTGGACGTGATTGCCAGCTGGTGTGGAACGAAGTAATTGTGCGCGACGGTGTCCGCGGCGAGGTGAGCGAGATAGCCGAGTCCGAAGGCGCGCATCGATTCGGAGCCGGCTCTCTCGTAGATCTCCATGCCGATGTTCCATGAGTGACAGTGTCTTCCAGCAGCCGCGTATTTCTTTGCGATGCTCGTGTCGGCGGCGATGCTGCCGTAGAGGAAATCATACGGAAACGCCGCGATCAGCTGCGCCACCGACGTGGGGAGAAGCGACAGCGACCGCATGATTGCTTCGCCCAGGAAGATGTGGGTTCCGGGCGTCCACGCGTATGCCGCCGCCGGCGTGACGGCAATTGCGATGATCGCAATGCCGGCAGCGCACAGCAGGAGAACTGCGGGCTGTCTGACCGACAGCCTGCCCAATCTAGATACCGATCCGCTTCCGCTGACGGCGAACGGCTTTTCTGAGATCGTTCATTTCAGCGCGAACGACATCGTTGATCGCTTCGCGCGCACCGTCCACGTACTCGCGGACCGAGTCCGTCATGTCGTCGACAGGAATGGCATCGATCAGCTCGCCGCCGCGATCCCGTGCTGCGCGGTAGCCCTGAGCACCTTGCTCTCCGGCCCACTTGGCGCCGTCGCGTCCGCGATCAGCAGCCCAGCGAGCCCCCGGTGACGCGCGGTCACCTGCCCATCGAGCTCCTTCGAGTCCAGCGAGTGCTGCCCACTTTGCGCCTTTGCCCGTGGCGGAAAGAAGTGGCGCGATCGGTCGCCGTCCGCCGGGGCCCGCCCGGAACATCAGCGTAACGACTGCGCCTACTGCTGCTCCAAGAACTGCGGCCGTCAGCAGGTCAAACTGCTGCTCACGCTCCCCGCCCGAATTCGTCTCGCGGACGGACGCGCGGGCGCGGCTTCTCCCACTCGGTGCCGCTTTCAAGGTATCTGTCATCCAGTTCCTCCTCTTTGTCAAATGCTTGATTGATCCCCGTTCGCACACCACGTAACGTGGACGCGGTAGTTACGAACACCCCTTCGGCTTCTTCCTGAACGACAGCCATCAGGGCGTTCATTTCCTTGATCCTTTCTTCCGCCAGCTCGAGCGATGCGGTGAGCTTCTGGTTTGCCGCCGCGATCGTCTGGCTTACCTGCTGGATGTCAACTCTCACCGATGTCGTGATGTAGTTGACGTTGTCGGCGATCGTGCTCGCGTGACGCATGAGCGGATTGATATCGCCGTAAATGCGGTCGAGCATCGTGCTGATTTTTGAGTAGCTCTTTCGAAAATTCCACGCAGCCGGAACGAGTGCCACCGCGAGCACCAGCAGCGCAATCGACGCGAGTCCGCTGGCATACGTGGTGACCTTTTCAAACGTCGACGGATCGGGCTGAACCTGCTTGGTAACAATCGTGTCGGGAAACGTAGCTGCAGTCTGCAGCAGCCAGTGCGCCCCCGTCGTCAGCCATACGGTCATGCGCGCAATGTGTGCAAGGGTAAGGCCATCTATCGATGAACTCGGGAGAACGGTACAAAGAGTGCTACGCGCAATATATTAGCGCAACTGCGGATGCGTTCACCTGTAACGCGCCGCGGTAGTCACTCCTCCGCTTCCCAGCATCATGAGAGAAATGCCCGCAGTCCAATACGTCGTCGAGGGTGGTCGCAAGCTTAGCGGCACCATTCGCCCGTCCGGCAACAAGAACGCAGCGCTTCCAATCGTCGCTGCCGCTTTGTTGTCCGAGAGCACTGTCCATCTCGACAACGTGCCGCACATCCGTGACATCGAGACTCTCATCGAGCTCCTCCAATCGGTCGGTGCGTCAGTTAAATGGACGGGGCAAAACTCCCTGAAGATCGAGGCGAAGGACCTGGTTGCCAGCGATCTCGATGCGGAACTCTGCGCAAAGATCAGGGCGTCGATCCTGCTGGCGGCGCCGTTGCTCGCGAGATGCGGGGAGATTCGGCTGCCCCCGCCGGGTGGAGACGTGATAGGAAGGCGTCGGCTGGACACACACTTTCTTGCACTCGAGCAACTGGGCGCGAAGCTCGAGCACGAGGACGGCCTCCTGAAAGTCACGGTGAAAGGAGGATTCAGGGGCGCAGACGTCTTTCTCGACGAGCCGAGTGTAACGGCAACCGAGAACGCGCTGGTAGCAGCGGTGACGGCCCGGGGGTCAACGATTCTCCGCAACGCCGCGAGTGAGCCACACGTCCAGGATCTCGGACTGTTCCTCCAGGCGCTCGGCGGCCATATCGAAGGGCTCGGCACCAACAAGATTACGATCGAAGGAGGACGCACCCTCGGCAATAGTGAGGTGACGCACACGATTGGTCCCGACCACATCGAGGTTGGCTCGTTCATCGGACTGGCTGCTGTGACGAGGTCGGAGCTCAGAATTCAGGACGCTGGGATCGAGCATTTGCGATCGACGCGCCTTGGTTTCGAACGTCTCGGAATCGTCTGTGAGGTCGAGGGCGATGACCTCATCGTTCCCGCAAAGCAGACGCTGCGGATTCAATCGGATCTGGGCGACCACGTGCCGAAGCTGGAAGATCAGCCCTGGCCGGCGTTCCCGGCTGATACGATGTCCATCGCGATCGTGACCGCGACTCAATGCGAAGGCATGATCATGATGCACGAGAAGATGTTCGAGTCGCGTTTGTTCTTCGTCGACAAGCTGATCGGTATGGGTGCCAAGATCGTGCTCTGCGATCCACATCGCGCGATCGTCGCCGGTCCTTCAAAGCTGCGCGGTGCCACACTCGACTCGCCCGACATCAGGGCTGGAATGGCGCTTCTGATCGCCGCTCTTTGCGCCGAAGGCAACAGCATCATCAACAACGTCGGCCAGATCGAGCGCGGTTACGAAAGAATCGACGACCGGCTCAGGGCCCTCGGCGCCCACGTCGAGCGAGTCGCAGACCGGCGCAAATGAGCCCTTCGCTCGACACGATCCCGATAGAAGAAGTACCTGGATTCGCAGCGTTCGGTATCCGCGCGTTCACGACGACGCGCGATGCCGGGACGTTCAGCCTTTCCGGCGTCGACCCGGCCGAGGAAGTGATGAGCAGGTGGAGTCTGCTTCAGGAAAACCTGTCTCAGTACGCGAGACGTCTGGTGATCGGAAGGCAGGTCCACGGCGCGCATGTCATCACACACCGGGGCGGGTGGGAGGGACTTCTTCGCACCGGTGAGGCCGACGGGCACCTCGCGGCAGAGCGGGGAATCGCACTTGCGGTGTCGGTAGCTGACTGCGTGCCGATCTTTATTGCTCATCCGTCGGGTTTCGTGTCGGTGCTTCATTCCGGCTGGAGAGGAACCGTGGGTCGTATCATCGATTCCGGGCTCAAGGCCTATGCGCGACTGGGGTTGGCACCCGATGAGCTGAAGGTCCATCTCGGTCCTGCAATTTGCGGCAGGTGTTACGAGGTGAGTGCCGATGTCCGTTCGCAGCTCACCGGGCAGGAGGCGAACCGCCCCGGCAATGTGGATATCCGGTCACTGATCGCCGAGCACGCGGCGGAAGCCGGTGTACAGGATGTGACGGTGAGCTCGGAGTGCACCAGGTGCGATAATGATCGTTTCTTCTCCCATCGCGCCGGCGACACCGGGAGACAAGTCGCTGTGATCGTTGCCGGAGTTCTTTGAGGACCTGCTGCTATAGACACAGAGACCACAGAG
>JBBSGU010000047.1:0-21396 GCA_038253755.1 Gemmatimonadales bacterium
CCTGCCCTCCGTCACGCAACAGCTCGGGCGCCTGTCCGCGAGTTTCCCCGATTACCATCAACTGAGACGCCAGCAATCCGATAAAAGGAGTCACGTGATCGCGGAGCTGCGCAGCGGGAAGCTCCTTGGCTCCCGGGAAGTGCAGGTCTGCGCGGAGCTCCGTTACGTAGTGCTCAGTGACAAGCTCGGCATTTGAAGCGAGTCGAACACCAATCGCGTGAACGACATCGTGCGCGGCGGAGTCCAACGGATGCGATGGTGAATCACTGATAGAGCTCGAGCCGCGCGGTGGCGTGAGTCTTGGCTTGCCAGACGGTGCCATGTCTGGAGCCTGAGCGATCTCCGGTTGAGTTGGTCCCGGCAGCCACAGTGTGAAAGCGGTGGGCGAGCCCGCCTCGCTTCGAGCGACGAGATCACCCTTCATGAGCCGGGCAAGCCGACGACTGATGGCCAGACCGAGCCCCGTTCCTCCTTGCTCCCGGGTTAGTGCTCCGTCTCCCTGCACAAAAGGCTCGAACAGCTGGGAGACCAAACCGGGCGCAATTCCCGGCCCCGTATCCTCGATGGTTATAAATGACCACGAGGGCGCAATCTGATTCTCCTCTTCGTCGCGCGGTCTCCAGATTCCCGGCTCCGGAGTAGTGGCCGTCCCGCATTCGATTGACACCTGCCCGCCGGAGGGTGTGAATTTGACGGCGTTCGACAGAAGATTGATAAGGACCTGCCGAACGCGGTGCTCGTCCCCGAGATAGGTGAAACCTGGCTCGTCAGCTCGAAGATCGACAAGCCGAACGCCCTTCGCTGTGGCTTGTGGCTGCACGAGTGTTACGGCCGACGCAACAGCGGCACCAGTCATCAGCAAATCTCGACGAACGTCCAGACGGTCTGCATCGATCTTCGCGACGTCCAGAACATCGTCCACCAGTTGGAGCAGGTGCCGTGCGCTGGCCTGAAGTCTCTCGAGGTGTGCATGCTGCGCCGGCGTTGCGGGCCCGAGCACACCCATGTCGAGCAATTGGGCATAGCCGACGATGGCATTGAGTGGTGTTCGGAACTCGTGACTCATCGTTGCGACAAACTCGGCCTTGGCTCTTGTCGCGCTCTCGGCTCCTTCACGAGCGTGTCGTTCGGCCGTATATAGCCGCGCGTTGTCCATTGCAACCGCCGCCCATCCGGCTATGCCGACGACGAGGCGCTCCTCTCGCTCTGTAAAAATCGATGGAGCCTCGTGTCCGAAGAACAATCCGCCGAGCACTTCGCCACTTCGCGAGCTCACCGGAACGGCAAGGTAGCTGCGAACCGGAAGATGGCCCTCGGGCATGCCGAAATACGGCGCCACTTTCCCGTAGCGTGGATCCAAAGTGATGTCGTCGCTTCGCACCACGCCTTCGCCGCGGAAAGTGGGCCCGAACACGGGCGTGGCGCGTGGATGCGGGAAATTGGCGAAGTGCTCTCGAGGTACTCCGGAGATAGTGTAGAGCGTATACGCGTCGCCCTTTGCGGGATCGTGGACGTTGTAGAAGAACGCGCCGAACTGAGCGCGCGTCAGCGACGTTGCTTCGTCGGTAACGAGCTGGACTACGCGCTCGAGGTCGAGCTCCGAGGCGAGCGCAGTACCAACGCGCTGAAGCGTTTCGACGAGAGCGGTCTCATCGCGAAGTGACTGCTCGCGCAACAGCTGCACCTGATCTGCGTAGCGACGGCGCTCTTCGAGTACGGCGTCGCCACGTCGCTGGTGCAGCTCAAGGAACGCGCGCACCTTGGCGATGAGCACGTCGGGCTGCACCGGTTTCGTCAGATAATCAACGGCCCCGTTCTGGTAGCCGAGTGTGACTCGTCGGCGATCGGTGTCGAGCGCGGTGATGAAGATGATCGGAACGTGTTCGCTCCGAGTGCGCTGGCGGATGAGCCCGGCGGTCTCGAGACCGTTTGTTCCCGGCATCATGACATCGAGAAGGACGAGGGCTACAGCGTCGCCCTCCGTCAGGATGTGTCGGAGTGCCTCGTCGGCCCCGGCGGCCCGAAGCAGGCGTGCTCCGGTCTCCTCGGCCAGTGGAGCGAGAATTCCTTCGAGCGAAAGGAGGTTTTCGGGACGATCGTCAACCAGCAGGACGGCGGGCGTCGCGGCGGATGATGGCATTGTGGAGTCAACACCGCATGAGACGCGCCGCGGCGGCGAGCGGTGTGAACTCGTATGGTGCGTCCGGTTGTCTCCAATCTCGAGGCGGGGTTAGATTGCCTTGTGCTTCGCAGACCACCGCGTAGCGGGACGTGGCGCAGCCCGGTAGCGCACCTGAATGGGGTTCAGGGGGCCGCGGGTTCAAATCCCGCCGTCCCGATTCATGCAACTCTAAGCTCGGCATCCTATTACGGTGCTGAGCTTTTTGCATGGCGCTCTCGCTTGCTACGATTGCGGGCGTGGAGCGTGTCGAGACGGCCGGCCGATCGCCTTTTGCGCGTCTTTGATGCTGGGAAGGGTGGGAGCTCACCGAGGGTCTGCGCAGCTAACCGCCCGACCGCTATCGATCACTCTCAACAGTACCAGGCACATCTGTCACGAGCGGCAGAGTGAAACCTTAAACTTGGCGCGGCAGCACTGTTCGGCTATCATTATAGCATGAAAGCTATCAACCACCTGGCGCGACTCCTTCAGGAGGCGCGAGCCCGGGCCGCACTCACCCAGCGCGCGCTGGCCCAGCGGGCACGCACCACTCAATCGGTCGTAGCCAGGATCGAGAATGGTCAGACGAACCCCACCGTCGATACAATCGAGCGGCTTCTTTCGGCAGCCGGGTTCACAATCGGCATGGAGCTCGTGCCACGAGTGACGTCAGATCCGATTGTCGAAGCGTTCAAACGCGACATCGACCGCTCACTTCTGCGCCGCAATCTCGAAAAAACTCCCGACGAGCGAGTAGGATCACTTCAAGAGCTGGCCCGGTTTGCGGAAGAAGCCCGGCGTGCGGGGCGAGCCGCCCGAAGAACGCGGTGACCGACTTCGCGCGACTGCTGGCCGCGCTGCACAGGCCCCGAGTCGAGTACATCATCATCGGCGGCGTTGCGGCAACGGTTCACGGATCGAGCCGGCTCACTCAGGATGTGGATGTGTGCTACGAGAGAACCGATGCCAACCTCGATCGTGTTATCCGTGCGCTCCGTCCCCTTGAGCCGTACCTCAGGGGTGCCCCGCGCGGGTTGCCATTCGAATGGTCGGTCGCCACCCTGCGCGCCGGTCTCAACTTCACGCTCACGACCACCGCGGGCGATATCGACCTCCTCGGGGAAGTGACAGGCGGCGGCCGGTATTCAAATCTGTTTGATCACACCATCGATGTTACTCTTTTCGGGCGCCGGACAAAGGTTCTGAACCTCGAATGGCTGATCGCGACGAAACGTGCCGCGGGCCGGCCGCGCGACCTGGAAGCAATCGCCGAGCTGGAGGCGTTGCGCCAGGAGACCGGAGAAGTCCGCGAATAGGACCGGCTCGAAGTTCTCGGGCGCGGCCGGAAGGTTTCGTAGAGTTTTCAGGAAACCGCCAATACATTTGCTGCCTCAATGAACCCACGCCTGAGCACCGCACCCTAAGGCCGCTGCACAATTGACCGCGAAATAGGCCCGGTGGGTCGATCAACCACCATGTTCTGGGTGATTGTCGACTTTCGATTCAGGTGGTTGGTTCGGCGACCAGATTTTCGGTAGCAACCGCACCTGCTACCGCACCAGCCTCGGCTGCTACAACGCCGTCTGCAGGCGCTGGACGAGCCGGCTTCTGCCAGGTTCTCTGATAAGCAGGGCGCACTGGACGCGCTGCGATCGCAAGCAACTCTGCATAGTACGCTATGACGCGCTTCTGAACTGACTGCCTGGTGTCTTTCGGCGAGGCCTCGAACGGCGCGTGCCGCGTGCTTCTATCAGCGCTGTCAACGCGGAACCACCACCACGGCGGCATTCCTGCATGACGAGGAGCTTCGACGGTGCAGAAGAATGTCTGCCCCCCGTCCACGAACTGGAAATCCTGGGTCACATTGTTCTTTGATGGCATACATTCAATCTAATCGGGTGCACAGGCTCGAGCCTGATATTCGCCGTTATTCCCTGCAACCAGTTTAGCGATCTGCGTGGAATCCTTGGGTCGGACCCGCGGCATTCTCATTGGGGTAACAGGGATGTTTAGTGCTCGTTATTGCCATTTGTTACCTTCGGCGACCCCTGAACGTCATTCAGTAGTCTTCTACCCTGTATCCAGATGCGATCCTATTTCGTCCTCGCGCTCGCCGTTGCCGCGTCAGCTTGCAAAGTCGATTCGACGTCCACGGCCGAGCCGCCCGTAACGTTCCGCGTTACAGCGACGATCAGCGGCAATAACACGTGCGCCGTCAACACTCTCCAAAAGAGTCTTTCCTCAATCGGACAGATCGCAGGCGACAAGCCGACGAAGTTCATTGGAACTCTCGACAAGAATTACCACGGTCTGACATGCTGGGTGTCTGCTGACGGTGGCGTCAGCACGACCGGCGGAGATGGATTCTTCAACGTCGTCTTCTCGGGCAACACCTTCGGCAAGCCGCTGGCTGTGGGAACTTACGGCCTGCGTTTCGAGATTCTCGACAACTCTCCGGAGATGATGGCGACAATCCGGTTTGGCTCTTCCATCCTTGGCGGGGACGAGCTTCGTCCGCTGGACAATGCGCAGGGTTCGGTAGTCGTGGACAGCACCGCGAACGGCACGCGCACGATTCGTGTTGATTTGCAGGCGATCCGCTACCACCGCGGTTTCTAGCCGATAGCAGCCGTCCTGGCGCCGGCGAGAAACTCGTCGGCGTCGCGAAGGTCTTTCGTTGTGTCGCCCTCGGTGAATTGAGCGCGAATCTCCTGGAGCATTGCACGGCCTTCGTCGCCCGCTCCCCGCATTTCCATCTCGCCGGCAAGCGCAATCGCTGCCCGCAGCTCGAACGACCTCGCTCCTTGCTTGCGCGCCAGATCGACCGCCGCTCGAAAACACGCCTCCGGTGAAACTGTCGAGCCCGATCGCGTAGCCCACTCGGCGTGATCCAGTTCTGCCACTCGCGCGAGCTCGCGGACACTTTCACCCATGATTCTGTAGAGCTCGACCTTTGACGCGACTTCGCCGTGTCGCTCCGAAAGCTGCAGGCCTTCGCGTGCAGCCTCGCGTCCCTGGTCGTACGATCCGCGCTTGTTCAGGGCCTCTGCAAGCTGTCGCAGCGCGAACGTGAGATTCAACTCGGCGTGATGGCTCCGCTGAATGGCGATACTAGTCTCGAGCTCCTTGACGCCTTCGTCAGGATGGCCTGTGAATGCCAGCGCCCAACCGTGAATGGCGAGAGCCCACACGCGCTCCTGCGCGATGCCGTGCTCGTCGCAGATTTCTATGCAGCGGGTTGTGTACTCGAGAGTCTTCTCGGGATCCCGCCGAAGCTGATAAAGAACGCCGCCGAAGAGATTAGCGAATGCGAGACTGCGTGGATCGGGACTCTCCGCGCCGAGTTTCAGCGCACTTTCGATCGCGCCAATTGCCGAGTCCGGATTTCCCAGAAGCCAGAGGGATCGCGCGCGTTCGCTTTCGAAAAACACGCCAGGGTCCATCCTGTACATCGCATGATAGGCCGGCCGATTCCCGCGGTCGTAGAATTTTGCGGCTGCCTCGCAGTGCTCGTGCGACGCCGCAATGTTGCCGATGTAAAGCTGGGAAATTCCCTGGGCGCAATGTGCCCCTACGAGAATGAGAGGATCATCGATCGCCTCGGCCCAACGAAGATATTGATCCGCGATGGATCGCGCTTCCGGTATATCGCCTGACACGAGGTAGTACGCGAACAGTCCCCAGATGACGGGTGCGAGCTGAGGCTGTTGACCGAGCTCTTCCGCGAGAACTCTCGCTCGCGCCATCGCAACAAGAACTTCAGGCGCGGCGTAACCCTGACTTGCTGCGAGACTGGTGCCGAGTACGCTTTGCAGCGAAAGCTCTCGGCTCATTCGCTCAGGGCTCTCGTCCACTTTCGCGAGCATCGCGAGTCCGCGCCGCGCGAGAACTGCCGCTTCCTGAACCGCGAAGACTTTCGCCGCATTTCTCGCTGCCATGGCGAAGTATTCGCTGGCTCTGTCTGCTTCGCGCGCCGACTCGAATAGAAATCCGAGCTCTGCCGCCACCGGAGACGCATTGCCTCGATGTGCCTTGAGCAGAGCTTCACCGACCGCCTTGCTCAGCTGAACTTTTCGCGATACCGACAACGATGCGTACAGGGCGTTCTGGTAGAGCACGTGAACGAAACGGTAACGCGTGGTGAGCGTGCCATCGGGATATTCGTACTCGTCGCGACGCAGCACGAACGTGTAGACCCGCTCGAGCTCATCGAGTGAATCTTCGACGTCAGCGGGGTCACGCTCCAAAGCGGCCGAGATCACGGACGAATCGAAACTGTGTCCTTGCACGGACGCCGCGACGAGAAGCTGGCTGTCGGTTTCGCTCAGCTGTCCGATTTTTCTCTGCACCATGCTGCGCATGGATTCTGGAAGCTCTCGCTCAAGGTCGGGGAGCGATCCCGCGACGACCCATATCCCGCCCGTTTCGCGGATAACATCCTTCGCCTTCAAATACTGCGCGACGTCGGCGACGAACAGCGGATTGCCCTCAGTGCGCGAGTGAACCATTCGCGACAACTCCGGCGGGAACGCACTGCCGGGAAATTTTAGCGCCAGCAACGCGCGAACTTCATTCTCCGTAAGGAATGCAAGTGGAAGCTCGCGAGCGATTCCCCTCGTCTGAAGATCGAGCTTGAGCGCAAGGAACGGATGCTGTGCGAGCTGAAGCTCTGACGGCCTGAAGGTAACGATCACGAACAGCCGCTCGTTGGCCAGTCGCGTAATGATGTATGCGAGCAGGTCAACGGTAGACGTATCAGCCCAATGAATATCTTCGATGAAAAGCACGAGCGGCTCCAGCTCGCAGATCGCGCCGAGGAACGCCGCGAGCTCACGTTTCAATCGCTCCTGCGACGCTGGTGGGGCAGCTGGCCCTGGGCCGGTGTAGAATGGGGCAACCTGTTTCGTCCACGACGGCGCGTGAGTGTTGAACGCATTCCTCATCGTGCCATTTTCATCTTCGCCGAGCAGGTCTTCGATCGCATCGAGGATTGGGAGATAGGCTTCTGCTCCAGCCAGACGTTCCGAGCACCGGCCGCGAGCCACCAGATGCTGCGAGTTCCGCATCATCTCCGACAGAAAATCTTCAACGAGAGTCGTCTTCCCGATTCCGGGCTCGCCCGAGACACAGACCATTGTGGCTCGGCCCGACGATGCGGCGATGAATTCTTCACGAAGCGCTGCCTTTTCCATTTCGCGACCGACGACATCGCTTCTCGATTGCGATGGCGCCGCGTCGGAACCCGTCGCCTGCGCCGGCTCGGCGATTCCAGCGAGGACAGTTGCAACTTCGATTGCAGTAGGACGCGCAGTCGGATTCTTCGCGAGCATTCGCTCTATGATCGAGTCGAACTCGCGTGGGATGCGCCCATTGAGGCGGGATGGTGAAGGCGCTTCCCGCAGAATTATCGAGCTCAACACCGCCATATCCGAGGTGGCCTCGAACGGATGGCGGCCGGCAGCGAGCTCATAGAGCACGATGCCAAGCGAGAACATGTCGCTCGCCGGCGTTATCGCCTCGGCGGTCGCCTGTTCGGGCGACATGTAGCGCATCGTTCCAACGACCATCCCCGGACGCGTCAATCGTGAATCGTCCGAGGGTTCAGTACCGTCGTGCCTGGACAACTGCGCGATACCGAAATCAAGAACCTTCACGTAGCCGTCGTCGCGCACCATGATGTTCTCGGGCTTGATGTCGCGATGTACGATTCCTGCTTCGTGCGCGACGACGAGTGCTCGAGCTGCCTGCGATCCTATTTGCGCAACCAGCTTCGTTGGAGCGCCGTCCCTTCCGAGTTGGCGAAGAGTGCGGCCCTTCACCAGCTCCATCGCGATGAAATGGCAGTTTTCCGCCTCACCAATCGCGTAGATAGTCACGATGTTGGGATGATTGAGCGCGGAAGCAGCGCGGGCCTCGCGGATGAACCGCTCGAGGGGGTCCGCCTGAACCTGGGCTCCTTGAGGCAGCACCTTGAGAACGAGCTCGCGCTCGAGAAGCGGATCGCGCGCCAGGTACACCTCGCCCATCCCGCCGGCGCTGAGGAGCGAGATGACTTCGTACCGATCGATTGAGCTTCCCGCTGCTATTGCTTCCCGTTCCGCCATGGCAAGCCAAAGTTACCGGAAGTATTGTTGGACGCTACCGCAGGCGTGTCTCGCATCGAATACGCACCGTCTCGAGCCACTCGTAGTTTGTCCGAACCCAGAAATCCCAAGCCGGTCACGAGCCCACCGACTCAACGGATATGTCTCCGCGATTCTCCTTATCGCGGCCTTGAGAAGGTTAAGGATCTCTTCGTTCCCTTCGCGCCAAGCTGTTGCAGTTGTTAATCTGACTCGAAATCACCAACCGAGCACCAGGGCGAACATCAGTGGGGCGACGATGCTCGCATCGCTTTCGACTATGAACTTCGGAGTATCGATCGCGAGTTTTCCCCATGTGATCTTTTCGTTCGGTACTGCACCAGAATACGAGCCGTAGCTCGTGGTGGAGTCGGAGATCTGACAGAAGTATCCCCACACAGGGATGTTGTCGCGCTGAAGGTCCTGGTGGAGCATCGGCACGACGCAGATGGGGAAGTCTCCGGCGATGCCGCCGCCGATCTGAAAAAATCCGATCGTGCTGTCGTCGGTTGCGTTGTTCGTATACCAGTCGGCCAGCTGCATCATGTATTCGATGCCCGTGCGAACCGTGTGAACGTTCTTCACGTCGCCGGAGATGCAGTGTCCCGCGTACATGTTCCCAAGCGTCGAATCTTCCCAACCGGGCACTATCATCGGGAGATTCTTCTCCGCCGCTGCGACCATCCATGAGTTCTTCGGATCGATCTGATAGGAGCCGTCGAGCGCTCCGTTCTTCAGGATGCGGTACATGAATTCGTGGGGAAACAATTTCTCACCGCGCTGGTCGGCCGCCATCCACTCATCGAGGACGACTTTCTCGATACGCCGCATTGCTTCCATTTCGGGAATGCACGTGTCCGTCACGCGGTTCATGTGACGGTCGAGGAGGCTCTGTTCGTCCTCGGGAGTCAGGTCGCGATAGTGCGGCACGCGTTCGTAGTAATCGTGGGCGACGAGGTTGAAGATGTCTTCTTCCAGATTGGCGCCGGTGCACGTGATGATCTGGACCTTGTCCTGGCGGATCATCTCCGCGAGCGAAATGCCGAGCTCGGCCGTGCTCATCGCGCCGGCGAGGGTGATCATCATCTTGCCGCCGTTCGTGAGGTGAGCTGTGTAGGCATCGGACGCGTCCACGAGCGATGCTGCGTTGAAGTGCCGGTAGTGGTGACGGACGAACTGGGAGACCGGCCCTCCGCCAGCCGAGGCTCGTGCTTCCGCTGCGGCGCTGTTGGTGCGCGCTGATTTCGATTGAGTCATGAAGTGATGCTAACAAGAAAGGGTTTTCGTCGCGAGTATCTATGCAAGAACAACCGGCACTCTCCAGAATCGGAACTGCAAAAACCGGCAAACAAGCTCTTCCAGTTTTCGTTTGTTCCAGTCCTCCATCACCTGTCCAATCCAGACAATGACCGACAGTAAGCAACTCGTGACGCTCGCAGACATCCGCCAGGCGGAAAAAATCCTCTCGAAGGTTGCAACGCGGACGCCTCTTCTCTACGACGACGTGCTATCGGAGAAAACAGGCCAGCCGATCTGGTACAAGCCGGAAGGTCTCCAGCGCGGCGGGGCGTTCAAGTTTCGAGGAGCCTACAATTATCTGAGCTCTCTCCCCGCCGATGTGAGGGCGCGCGGCGTGATTGCACCATCATCGGGCAACCATGGTCAGGGCGTCGCGATGGCGGCCAGGATCTACGGGATACCGGCAACTGTCGTGATGCCAACCACGGTCACAGACGCAAAGCGGAGCGGCGCCGAGCGGCTTGGTGCCCGTATCGTGCTTGCTGGAACCACCACGCAGGATCGCTACGAAAAGGCCAGGGAACTCGCGGCCGAGGAGGGTCTGACGCTCGTGCATCCGTATGACGATCCTATGATCATCGCGGGGCAGGGAACTGTCGGCCTCGAGATCGCCGAAGACATGCCTGACGTGAGGATGATTCTCGTGCCGGTTGGTGGCGGGGGTTTGAGCGCAGGCGTCGCGACCGCAGTGAAGCTTTTGCTGCCTGACACATGGATTGTGGGGGTCGAACCGGTCAGCGCGCCGAAGTTGTTCCTCGCCCGTCAGAAGGGTGAGCCGGTTCGCCTTGGCGCGACGGGTGGGCTCGCCGACGGCCTTCAGGCGACCGAAATCGGAGGACGCCCTTTCCTTCACCATCAGTCCTACATCGACGATGTGGTTCTCGTCGATGACGCGCCGCTTCCTTCAGCGATGCGCCACCTGCTCGACCGATTGAAAATTGTTGTCGAGCCCAGTGGAGCGATCACCGCCGCGGCACTGCTGACCGGAGTAGTCAAACCGACTGGACCGACCGTAGCCGTGCTGAGCGGCGGAAATATCGAGTGGCCGGGCCTCTCGAAGCTCCTCGGCGGTTAGAGCTGGCTCGTGCAGTGAGAGCAGCGTGTTGCGGCGGACGCAATGCTCATCCTGCAGAAAGGACATTCCTTTGTTGAAGGCTCTTCGCCAGCAGGGGCCGGCTTGATGAACGCCTTGGCGATCCGCCAGACGACCAAGGAGATGATCAGGAAGTTGATAAGAACGCTGGCGAAGTTTCCGACGCCGAATTTGACCGATCCAATGTCGAGCGTGGCTGTCTGCCATTTGCCTCCGGGCGTTACAGCACCCATGATCGGCATGATAAAGTCATCGACAACGCCGGTAACGACTTTGCCCAGCGCCGCGCCGATCACGACGGCAATTGCCAGAGCGATGACGTTTTCCTTTACGAGGAAAGCCTTGAACTCACTCCACATTTCCGGATCCTTTGTAGGTAGAAGTAGACAATCGGGAATAACATTCTCGCTGTCCAGTGGATCGCATGCTCCGCTCGCATGCCCGGCCAGAGGCAGGGGAATGCGCCCAAGGGCTGTTTTGGAATGAACTAATGTTGTTTGACGCGGGTTACATAATTAGAATGAAGGACCGAATCAGACCTTCTCGCCCGCTGGAAATGACACATATCCCCACGACTCGCAGCCTCGAATCGACGCTGACGGTTATCCTTTGCGGATAGCCCGTCCCGTTCGCGCTTTGCGCAATGGAGTCGTCCTCCAGCTGGCTGCGGGTTTGCTGGCTTTTGGCCTGGCGTGCAGCAATGGTACGGAGCCGCCCGCATCGGTCGCGACCGTCGTCTTGAATGCGACTCCGCCGCTCGACCTCGTCCCCGGCGGAACCGAGATGTTTTCGGTTATCCCAAAAGACGCAAAGGGCAACCCGCTCATTGACCGAACAGTTACGTGGACGAGCTCAGATCCGACCAAAGCGTCGGTCGCCGCTGGTCTCGTCACAGGTGTCGCACTCGGCACCGCAACAATAACTGCCTCAGTCGAAGGGATTACCGCGTCTGTCAACGTTGCGATCAAGGACGGCGGCGTTTGCGGAACAACCGGATGCACCTTCACTGCTCAGAACGGCGCCGTCACGGTCAGCGTTCCGCCTGCGGCGCTTACGCAGACACTCAGTCTTACGGTTGAAAAGGCTGTCGCGCCTCCTGCCAACGTCCGATTGATGCCGAACACGGCATTCGATTTCGGTCCCAGCGGAATCACCTCCGCTGCGCCTGTGACGCTGACCATCAAATACAATCCCGCAAACGTCGCAGCAGACAGCCCGGAAAGCGGACTTCAGCTCTATGAGGCCCAGGGCACTTCGTGGCGCGTCGTTCCCGGAAGCAGCGTGAATCTCACTGCGAAGACGGTCTCCGGGAACGTCACTCACTTCGGCACCTACGCGGTGCTCATGCAGGCAAAGGTCGCGTCAGTGATCATCACTGGCGACCTGACGCCCGTGCCGGTCGTTACGACGCGACAGCTAACTGGAACGCCGAAGGATGACGAGGGAATTTCCCTCACGCGCGCAATTACCTGGACAAGCTCGAATCCCGCTGTAGCGTCGGTCGATCCGTCGAGCGGACTTGTTTCCGCGAAAATTCCGGGGACCGTAACCATCACGGCGACTTCCGAGACCAAATCGGCAACGGTCTCGCTCACCATAGTTCCAGGTCCTCCTGCCAGGATCGTCCCGTTTTCTGGCAATAATCAGAGCGTTGCGGCAGGTGCACCCGTGTCGGATCCGCTTGTCGTCGTCATCACTGACGCAGGTGGCAATCCGATCGCCGGAGTTGCGGTCAACTTCACTGTTTCCGCGGGCGGCGGGACGATCCTCGGCGGATCGACCACCTCTAATGCATCTGGTGTCGCGACATCGGGCATCTGGACACTCGGCACCACTGCTGGGCCAAACAGCGTTACTGTTACATCGCCAGCAATCGCCGGCGTGTCTGCCGTGTTCAATGCGGCTGCTGGGGCTGGACCGCCGACGAAAATTGCCGGATTCGCGGGCAACAATCAGACTGCGACTGCAGGCGGACTTGTCGCCACCAAGCCGTCGGTTATCGTCACCGATGCGAATAACAATCCAGTAGCTGGATTCAGTGTCACATTCGCGCCCGTAAGCGGGAGCGGTGCAGTCGCCGGTGGGACTGCAGTTACCAGCGTCGCGGGTATCGCGACTGTTGGAAGCTGGAGACTTGGCACCACCGTCGGTCCGCAGTCGCTGAATGCAACTGGAACCGGCCTCTCCGGCAGCCCGGTCGTGTTCAACGCGACGGCCGTCGCACCAGTCGCCAGCAACCTCGCCGGATTCGCCGGAAACAATCAAACCGCGAAGCCGAATTTCGCAGTCGCGACTCTTCCCTCGGTAATCATCACGGATACCGCAGGCATTCCGGTCTCTGGAGTACCGGTGACGTTTGCGGTGGTATCCGGCGGTGGTTCGGTGACTGGCGCCAGCGCGACCTCGAACGCCAACGGAATCGCCACTGTCGGAAGCTGGACACTCGGCTCCACACCAGGTCCGAATTCGCTCACAGCTTCGTCGGGCACATTGACCGGCAGTCCCTTCACGTTCAATGCGACTGCAGTCCCGGCGCCTCCAACGACAATCGGGCTCGCCGCCGGCGATGGGCAAAACGCGGCCGCAGGTAGACCGGTTCCAATCCCGCCGACGATCAAAGTGACCGACGCCGACGGACTCGGCGTCGCGAACGTGGCCGTCACGTTTGCCGTTCGCAGCGGTGGAGGATCCGTCACTGGCGCCAACGCGGTCACGAATTCCTTGGGAATTGCGAGCGTCGGAAGCTGGATATTAGGACAGGGAGGAAATTCTCTCACCGCATCGGTGCCCGGCCTGAATGGAAATCCTGTCGTGTTCGTCGCAGTCGGTTTTGCTGACGTTCAGATCGTGACGTTCGGCGACTCGAACACCGACCTTGGTTTCGCGGGAACCGACCCGGCCGCAAAGGTTGGCTCGTATGTGTCGAGCATCAATCCGGCGATCAGACTCGCGCCCGATGCGCCGAACAACGCGCTTCAGCTCGCGGGAAAGGTTGAAAGCAGATGGAAGGCCAACCGCCCCACTCAGAGCATCAAGGCAGTGAATCATGGGATCGCGGGTACTTCGACAGGCGGCGGACGCACGCTTGTCACCGCTCCGAACGCGCTTACGCAGGTGGGCGGTGTCACACGATTCCAGGGCGAAGTGCTTGGTGTCGCGTATCCGTGGAACGGTGGTGAAGGGACGAACGAATTCTATCCGACCGGCTCCGTGTTTCGCGTTCAGGCTTTCGTTCCGCGCGCGGCTGACTTCGCTTACATCTCGATGGGCACCAACGATATCGGCGACGGAACAGCCGTTGCGACGATCAAGGCAAACCTCGAGACGATGATCGATTTGTGGATTCAGGCCGGAAAGCCGCCGAACCATCTGATAATCACAACGCTGCCGCCGCGGCGCACGGGAACTACTGACAATCCGCGGATTCTCACGCTCAACACGATGATCCGCGCGTTCAGCAGCAAGGGTGTTCGCGTAATCGATCTCGCGGTGATGACGTTCAGTGAAGATGGCACGACGTGGAAGAGTCCAACGCTCCACGTTACAAACGATGAGCTTCACTACGCTGAATCGGTGCGTGACATGCTTGCTGATTCGATCGTGTCGATCATGCTTCAGTCGACGCCGCCCTGACGCCTAGCCAAGGCACCACTCCTCGATCAGCGTCTCGACCTCGGCGAGTCTGTCATTTTCTCGTTGCGCGCGTTCGACGGAGATAGGCATCAGCAGGATCGATTCACCGGGGTTTTTCTGCGCGAGAGTTCCCAGGTCCGCCGAGATAACTCCGCCCATCACTCGATATCCGCCAATCGTCGGGGCATCCGCCATCAGCACGATTGGCTCGCAATTCGTTGGCATTTGAATCACGCCCGGGCACACGGGCTCCGAGGTGACAGACGCGCCGCCTGTCCGCGGATTCCCCTCGAGCCGGTAACCGGTTCGGTCGGATGACGGCGACAGGCGGTATTCGCCGGCGACCTCGTCCGCATCCACGCCAGGTCGAACGATAAAACGAATTTGTTTCGTCTCACCCGAAGGCCGAAGGTTCGGCGGGAGCGAGTCCATCACCTGATGCTTTCGTATTGATCCGCGCGCGCCAACTGATAGCTTGTCGCCGGATTTGAGACGACGCCCGTTGAATCCCCCGAATCCGCCTGGACCGTAAGTCGATCTGCTGCCGAGCACGACCGGTGTTTCGATCCCTCCACTTACGGCGACATACGCGAAGCGGCCAGAGACGATCTTCTCGATCGACAAAGTATCGCCGGCATTCGCTCGATAGACCCGATACGCCTCGATCGAAGCTCGGATAAGCGTTGCAGCAACGGCGGCTCCACCGACCGCGAAACTCGTGGCCGAACCGAAAACGAATTCGCCGCCTGTCAGCGCGATCTCGATTCCCGCGTCACCACGATCGTTGCCAACGAGGACGTTGAGAGTTGAAAGGGCGATGCGGTCCATCGCACCGGACGCGGGAACGCCACTCGCACGAAAACCTGTACGTCCAAGATCCTGAACCGTCGCATAGGCAGGAGCGCGTTGAACAACGATCATGACACCGGAACGAATCTGACGCGATCGCCGACGTTCAGAAGAGCGGGAGAGTCTTTCGTCGGGTCAAACATTTTTACTTTCGTTGTCCCGATCAGGTTCCAGCCACCGGGAGTTTCAGATGGGTACACGCCCGTCTGCGCCTCAGCTATCGCAACGGAACCTGACGGCACTCGTTTCCTTGGTGACTCGCGCCGCGGCACGATGAGCCGCGGGTCGAGCGGCCCCAGATAAGCCCACCCCGGAACAAAGCCGACGACGAACACGCTGTAGTCTCGCGAGCTGTGAATCTCGATCGCGTCTTCAACGCGGAGACGTGTGCGTCTGCAAACGTCGTCGAGATCCTCTCCGTCGTAATTGACTTCGATCTCGACGAGCCTGCCTTCCGCGTGTTCATCGGAGTCGGCGTCATCGTCCGCCAGAACAGCCGCGACCTGTTTGCTGAGGTCGTCGAACGAAATCTCGAGTGGCTCGAAAAACACGCCCAGCGACCCGTAAGACGGCACAACATCGGTGACCCCGCGAATCGCCGCCGACCGCACGGCGCGAGCGTAGCGTACGACGCGCCCGCTCAGCTCGAGACTGATACCTTCGCCCACTTTGATCGTTACGGCGCGATCGCCAAGCGGAGAAAGAATAGGGGTCAACTCGTGAACGGAGCGATGGTGATGCCGATTTCTTCCAGCCGCCGGCGCGCGGTTGTCACGACTTCAATTGCGTTTATGCCGTCGCCATGAACACAAAGCGAATCGGCCGGAACAGATAATCGCTTGCCATCGAACGCCCGAATCGCGCCGTACTTCGCCAGTTCCACGGCCCGCGCACCAGCGGTGCTGACATCGCTGACGACAGCTCCCAGCCGGTCCCTCGGCATCAGCGTTCCGTCGCCCATGTACATCCGATCGATGAAAGCTTCCCGTGCAACGGCGAGTCCTGCAGCCCGCGATACCGTTTCGAGCAGACTCCCCGATAGTGCGAGGATTGCGAGCTGTGCGTTGGTGGTGACGACGCATTCGGCCAGTGCGTCAGCAAGTTCGGCGTCGCGGGCTGCGCGATTGTACAGGGCACCATGCGGTTTGACGTACGCGAGCTTTGCGCCGACACCGACGCAGATCTGTTCGAGAAGAATGATCTGCTCCCGGAAGCTGCCGACGATCTCATCAGTTGGGATTCCGATTTCCCTTCGCCCGAACCCTTCGCGGTCGGGATATGACGGATGTGCGCCGATCGTCACGCCCCGCTCCATTGCCGCGTTCACGGTCATCTCCATAACCTCGCGCGAACCGGCATGCGCGCCGCACGCGATGCTCGCGGATGACACGACGTCGAGCATCGCCGCGTCGCGTGACGCGCCGTCTCCGTCGTGCTCTCCAAGGTCCGCATTGAGGTCGATCGATCGAGTCGAATTCATTGCCGATGGTTGTCGATGGAGGACTGCATCTCCAAGATAAGCGCCATGAACAGAAGCGTGGAACTGGAAAAAGCACCGGCCGGGGTCTGGCGCGTCATCGCAGCCTCGACGGCCGGGACGATGATTGAATGGTACGACTTCTTCATTTTTGGAAGCCTGGCGACGATCATTTCGACACAGTTTTATCCCGCCGGAAGCGCGACAGCCAATTTTCTGAAGACGCTTGCGACGTTCGCCGTCGGGTTTGCTGTTCGTCCGCTTGGAGCGCTGTTCTTCGGCAGACTCGGCGACCTCGTCGGGCGAAAGTTTGCATTCTTGACGACGCTTCTGGTGATGGGCGGCTCGACCGCTGCAATCGGTTTTCTACCAGGGTATGCGAAGATCGGATTTGCCGCGCCCGTAATTCTCGTAATCCTCCGAATGCTCCAGGGATTGGCTCTTGGCGGTGAATATGGAGGCGCGGCGGTCTATGTGGCCGAGCATGTGCCGGATTCTCGACGGGGTTTTTATACGAGCTTCATTCAGACAACCGCGAGTCTGGGTCTGTTCACTTCGTTGATAGTGATCCTTGTCACAACGAAAATCGTTGGTAGTAAGGAGTTCGCGGCGTGGGGTTGGCGAATTCCCTTCATGCTTTCGATAGTGCTCGTCGCCGTGTCGTTTTACATAAGAATGCAGCTTGGTGAGTCGCCGCTTTTCGCGAAGCTGAAAGCCGAGGGCAGGGCATCGAAGGCACCCATTCGCGAAAGCTTCGATACGTGGCCCAAGTGGAAGGTGGTACTGCGAGTGCTCTTCGGCGTGACGGCAGGGCAGGCGGTGACTTACTACACGTCGCACTTCTACGCGTTGTTCTTTCTTCAGACAGTATTGAAGGTGCCCGCGACGCAGGCGTACTCGATCGTCGCGGTCGCGGTCGTGATCGGCACTCCAGCGTTCGTCATCTTCGGAAGATTGTCGGATCGAATTGGACGCAAGCGGCTGATGATGGCGGGCAATTTGTTGTCCGCACTTTCGTACTTCGCCATTTACCGCGCGATGCATTCTCTGTCGTCACCGGTAAACGCTCCGGCAATTGTCGCGGTCATCGTCGTCATGATTGCGTTCGCAGCGATGATAACCGGTCCAGTCGCGGCTTTTCTCGTCGAGTCGTTCCCCGCGAAGGTGCGCTACACGTCGATGTCACTGCCGTACCACTTCGGCAATGGCTGGTTCGGCGGATTCCTGCCGCTCATCGCGACCGCGCTTGTCGCGAAGAGCGGGAATATCTACGCTGGACTGATTTATCCGATTACGATCGCCTTGATGACTTTCGTCGTCGGCACGATCACGCTGAAGGAAACCCGTAATCAGCGAATCTGGGACGAGGTGTAGTCGCTCAGGTGCTCGGCTTTCCATACCATCGATCGGTAGATCCTGTTTCTTCCGCTGGGATGATCGAAAAAGAAGATTTCCTCCCATTTGCCCGGATCGAGCTTTCTGTACTCGGAAAGTTGTAGCGCGGCGTGCGAGAACCCGTCCGGCTGGCGCGACGCGTTGAGGCCGAATATGTCCGCCTCGGCTTCCTGAGTTCGCGTGAAGGTCACGAGTATCGGCGAAGTGAGGAAGAAGAACACCGTAAGAGCTCCGGCAACCACCGGAAGTCCCGCAGTGTCGCCGATGTCGCTAATGCCCCAGTTGTCGCCCCATCGCGCAACGACCCAGCCAAATGACCACTTGATGAATGCGAATAGAAGCACGATCACGATGGTGAAGAACATCACGCCCTTGTAAACATGGTTCAGGACGTAGTGTCCCATCTCGTGGCCCATCACGGCTTCGATTTCCTCGGGCGATGACCTGTCTAGAAGATTGTCGTTCAGTGTGATCCGCATTGTGTTGCCAAGTCCGGACACGTTGGCGCTGATGCGCTTCGATTGCTTCGATGCGTCAACCACGAAGACGTCTTTCGCTTCGATTCCGTTAGCGCGGGCCATAGACAGAATCGGGTCGCGGATGCGCGCGTCGGTGAGCGGAGTAACCTTGTTGAACATTGGAACGATGAACACCGGCGCGATGAGAATCCCGATGATCACGAACACGATTCCAACTGCCGCTCCCCAGATATTCCACGTGCGGGGGAAACGCCGTGCGACACCGTAAAGAGCTACCACGACCAGACCGCCGAGCACGATTGTCAAAGCGAGCGCCTTGCCTTGTTCGCCCATCCAGGCGCCGAATGACAGGTTCGAGAGACCGTACTGATGCTCGCGAAAGAAGTCCGTGTAGATGGTGAAGGGAAACGACAGCAACGCGATGACGATGCTGAACTGCACCCAGTAAAGGAAAGTCTGGAGCGGCTTGCGCTTCGACCACTTTTCGGAGCGGTCGCGCATCGCGCGTGAGAGTCCGGACCTGAGCAGGAAAAGGACGATGATGATCTCGATCACGCTGCCCCACAGCGAAATCCAGTACCCGCCCTCGAAGTACGCGTTGGATGCTGCGCGCCTGTCGGCTGGAAGGGTAGCGAGATAAGCGTTGGTTGCCGCGACAGGATCGAAAGGCTGGCCGGGCACAACCTGCGCGGCAAGCGGAATGGCGAGTCTGGTCGCCGTCGCTGTTGTCATTTGCATTAGTCGCCGCCCACGTTGGTTGAAGTGAACGAGAAAATGCGTCGCCTCGGTCGAGGCGGGGAGAGTGCAAGTTTTAAGACGGGTACGGCAGCTACCGGTGAGATCGTGCACTGCAGGCAATGCTTACAGCTTATTGCCTATAGCTATCGCTACCCACTACAGACTAGAAGCTTAAAGTCGATATGGAAGTCACCCGGTTTGATGGACACCCAAATAGCTTTGCA
The DNA here is from genome assembly GCA_038253755.1 of Gemmatimonadales bacterium. Lineage (GTDB taxonomy): Bacteria > Gemmatimonadota > Gemmatimonadetes > Gemmatimonadales > Gemmatimonadaceae > UBA4720. The sequence goes on from JBBSGU010000047.1 coordinate 19,471, forward strand.
TAATATGCGGAGCCGGGAGGTGTCTGATGGGAAAGAATCGAGAAGAGCGCTCAAAGAGAGAGCGGCGCGAGTTCAGCAAAGAATTCAAGCTTGAGGCTGTCCGTCTCGCGACGAGCGGTGAGAGGAGTCTGGCGCAGGTCGCCCGTGATCTCGGGATACATGCAAATCTTCTGAGTTCCTGGAAGCGTGAAGCTCTGGCCAGTTCGGGTCTGGCTGATGGTGTTTTTCCTGGAAACGGTAAGCTCACGAGCCAGGATGAGGAGATAAGACGTCTCAGGCGCGAGTTGGCGATTGCGCGTGAAGAGCGCGATTTCCTAAAAAAAGCGACGGCATTCTTCGCGAAGGAGTCGCGGTGAAGTATGCCTGCATTGTCCGGCATCTGGGCGAGTTCCAGGTGCGACTCATGTGCCGCGTGCTCAGCGTGTCGCATTCGGGGTTTTACGCGTATCAGCATCGACAGAAGACCGAAGAGCGCAGCCTGCGCCAGCGAGTCGATGAAGGACTTGTGGCCAAAATAGAGCTGATCCGAAACAAGAACCGGAACTTCCGGACGTACGGCAGCCCGCGCATTCATCGTGAACTAAGGGCTATCGGCATCGGTGTAGGTGAGAAGCGCGTTGCGCGTGTGATGCGTGAGAGCGGGATAAGGGCGAAAGTGAGCCGGAAGTTCTGCGTGACGACAGATTCGTCACACGGCGATCCTGTAGCACCGAATCTGCTTGGCCGGCGATTCTCGATTGAAGAGATATCGTCTCCGAACCGGGTGTGGGCGAGTGACATCACCTACATCCCGACGGGAGAAGGCTGGCTCTATCTCGCCGTCGTGTTGGATCTCGTTTCACGCCGGGTGGTGGGATGGAGCATGAGGCACACGCTGGAGAAGTCTCTGGTGATTGATGCCCTTCGATCAGCGCTGGCGTACCGAAACCCCAGCCCGGACGTGCTGCGGCAATTGATGCATCACTCTGATCGGGGGTGCCAATACGCATGCGGAGATCACCGGGAACTGCTTGCTGAGCACGGAATCGAATGCAGCATGAGCCGGAAGGGGGATTGCTGGGACAATGCTGTTGCTGAGAGTTTCTTCGCCACGCTGAAGAAGGAACTCGTGCACGGTGAGAACTGGAAAACTCGCGAGAAAGCGAGAGCAGCTCTGTTCGAGTACATCGAGCTGTGGTACAATCGGGAGCGGCGGCACTCGAGCCTTGGCTATCTGTCCCCCGCCGAGTATGAAGAGAAGAATTTCAGGACAGCAGCTTAACTACGTGTCCGTCAAAGCGGGTGAGATTCAATAGCCACTAGCGCCGGCTAAATGCTATAAGCTGTAAGCCTATCCTCCTAAACACTGTTGTCCCTGCCTAAGTGTTTCCAACACTAGCCGAGGCCCTTTCGTACTTTCATCATTAAACGTGCGATAGCTCATTCCCCCACAAGCCCACACTTTTGAGAATGCGAATCTTCAAAGCCCTTCTGCTCTCGGCCAGCGCTATTGCACTGTCCGGCCGCACGGGATCAGCCCAGCTGTCAACCCCGCTCGACTCCGCTTCGCTTGCCGCTTTCCGCTGGCGTAACATCGGGCCTGCCGTCATGGCCGGACGTGTTACAGACATCGAAGTTGATCCCCGCAATTCCAAAATCTTTTACGTCGCCTCTGCCGCAGGCGGAATCTGGAAGACGGTCAACAACGGGACGATGTTCTTTCCGCTATTCGACAAGGAGCGCGTCGTCTCCATGGGCGATCTCGCAATTGCGCCGAGCAACGGCGACATCCTATATGCGGGCACTGGTGAAGAGGACTCGCGAAATTCAATCTCGCCCGGTGGCGGACTCTACAAATCCACCGATGCGGGCAGGACGTGGAAGCTGATGGGTCTGGAGAAAACCCAGCAGATCGGACGCATCGTGGTCGATCCACAGGATCCGAAC
>JBBSGU010000048.1:0-20725 GCA_038253755.1 Gemmatimonadales bacterium
CGTTGCGTCGAATTAAACCACATGCTCCACCGCTTGTGCGGGCCCCCGTCAATTCCTTTGAGTTTCAGCCTTGCGGCCGTACTCCCCAGGCGGGGTACTTCCTGCGTTAGCGCCGGCACCCAAGGGGTCGCTCCCCCAGGCACCTAGTACCCATCGTTTACGGCGTGGACTACCAGGGTATCTAATCCTGTTTGCTCCCCACGCTGTCGCGCCTCAGTGTCAGTAACTGCCCAGCAGGCCGCCTTCGCCACCGGTCTTCCTCCGGATCTCTACGCATTCCACCGCTACACCCGGAATTCCGCCTGCCCCTACAGTACTCTAGCCCAACAGTCGGCACGGCCGATCCGGGGTTAAGCCCCGGACTTTCACCACACCCTTATCAGGCCACCTACGCGCCCTTTACGCCCAGTGATTCCGGACAACGCTCGCACCCCCCGTATTACCGCGGCTGCTGGCACGGAGTTAGCCGGTGCTTATTCACCCGATACAGTCAAATCAGCTAAAGCTGACAATTCGTCTCAGGCAAAAGAGGTTTACACTCCGAAGAGCGTCATCCCTCACGCGGCGTCGCTGCGTCAGCCGTTAGGCCATTGCGCAAGATTCCCCACTGCTGCCTCCCGTAGGAGTCTGGGCCGTATCTCAGTCCCAATGTGGCTGGCCATCCTCTCAGACCAGCTACCCGTCGTCGCCTTGGTGAGCCGTTACCTCACCAACTAGCTGATAGGCCGCGAGCCCCTCGAAATGCCCCGGAGGTTTCCTCGAGTCCAAATGCCTGGTCTCGAGCGTATGCGGTATTACCCGGCCGTTGGGCCGGCTATCCCCCTCATTTCGGTAGGTTGCTCACGTGTTACGCACCCGTTCGCCGGTTGCCATTGCTGGCCCCCGTGACTTGCATGTGTTAAGCACGCCGCCAGCGTTCATCCTGAGCCAGGATCAAACTCTCCAATAGTAAGAGATTTCGATTGCTCTCCGAACGCGGCTCTACCAGACGCTTAATGCCTCTGGCATTACTGCGTCCGGAATCACTTGTAATGTTTTCAGGTTCAAAGTCTCCCCCAGCCCCTGAATGGACTTGGGATCAATGACTTCGCCTCGCACATCACTTGATCTCAACTTCAGTTTTCAAAAAGCATTTTCGGTTGCCATTCTCTGGCAGCCTTCAATCATAACTTTTATCGATCAAGTCGTCAAGTGTTTTTGCAAACTTTCTCAACAACTTCTCCCGCGTTTTCTCTCGCCATCCACTCGACGACGCGACAACACCGAGAACAGCATTGTACCCCGTTCATGCAGTGACTTCAACCCCTCCACATCAAAGAATTCAGAGAGAATATTCCGCATACTTTCCCGCGTCGCCCCACCCTGCACCACACAGCTCCACGCACTACATTCTGCGCGTGTCAAAACCTCTCATCATTGGCATCGCCGGCGGATCCGGAAGCGGAAAATCCACCGTCGCCAAGAACGTCGCCGACTCGCTGAACTCCCTCTCCGTCGCGTTCATCGACATGGACGCGTACTACCGCAATTTCACTGCCCTTACCCTCGATGAACGTCGACACCTCAACTGGGATCATCCCGACGCATTCGACTACGATCTGCTCACCAGGCACCTGACTCAACTAGCGGCACGAAAAACCATCGATAAGCCGGTCTACGACTTCGTCACCCACCTCCGCGCAGACGAAACCGCCATCGTCGAACCGTCCGATGTCATCGTCATAGACGGAATTCTCCTCTTCGTCGATGAGCGAGTGCGCGATCTATGCGACGTAAAAGTCTTCGTCGATGCGGACGCTGACATTCGCCTCATCCGCCGAATCCAGCGCGACCTCTCGACCCGCGGTCGGCCGCTCGGCGAAATCATCGATCAGTACCTTTCTACAGTTCAGCCGATGCACCTTCAGTTCGTCGAGCCGAGCAAGCGTTACGCCGACATCATCCTGCCGAGGGGCGGGCACAACTCAATTGCAATTGAAATGATTGTCGCCAAAATCAGGCAGCGACTGGCCCCAAACGCTCAGCGTGGATGATCCGCTCCGACACATGAACGCTGAAGCCCTTTCGACGCAGGAATCCGCTCAAGCGCTCGACAGACCACTCCGGCCGATCAGGGAAAAATTCACACTCGACTATGATTTTCCGCACCAGCGCCAACACCCCATCTGACGTACCGTAGAGAATTTCATATTCGCTTCCCTGACAATCGATTTTGAGAATATCGATGCGGTCGAGGCAGTTATCCGCAACAACCTGGTCGGGCGTGACCGACTCTATTGCGATTCTGTCGGATCCGCGGCGCGGATACAGGCCATAACGACCAGATATCTCCGGACCATCCGGCTTGGCTTCTTTTCGGCTGACATCAGCGCCTCTGAGTTCGTCGCGCGGCAGTTGCGACGTTGCCGCGTTTTGAAGCAAAAAGTATTGTCAACCTTCCATTCGAACGGAAGTGCGGCCGCGTGTGCGGCGAGTGCATCGATGGCAATTCCATCCCTCGGGCCAGGGCCGGCATCCCATTTCGGAATTCATACAAGTTTCACGCATGATCGAGTCTTTCTCGACGCTCGTCCGGCGGGAACGGAAAGCGATCGCAATTTTTCGGAGGAATGTTCGGCCCGGCGTCAGTCGCGTGATCATCCTTCGCGGCAAGCACCAGCGCGATACGGCAGCAGTAGAAGCCTCCCTCCACCAACGACTACCGCGTGGAGGGAGTGCTTCCTGATTCTACTCTGCCTCTGGCCGGACGGCGCGGTAAGCGTCCGCGGCCATTCGAAGACTCAACAGGGCAGAAGCGTCGAGATCGAACTCCATAGCCAGCTCTCCGAGCCGGTTCGGCGCACCCCTTGCGAGCCGCTTCGAAATACCGTCGCAGTTCGCGTGGCGACGAATGTATTCACGGCTCGTGTGCCAGAGCATGTTACCCTTGTGCCACCAGGCATCGTCGATCCTGACAGCCGGCTTTGCCGTGGATTTTTCGTAGCTGGTTATCGCAGTCCCCAGCATATCGTCGCACATGTAGGCGATCTCCAGCACGAAAATCTGTTCTTCCTTCGGCGCGGCCTTTTCTACCAGGCGAGCGTAGCGAGTGTGCTGACGGTGGCACTCGGCTGCGGCGCGGTAGAGCATGTCGGCATGCTCGATAATCGAGTCGGCGCGTTTCATCGGCGAATGAAGCCGAGGAGATTGTGCATGAAACCGGGACTGTGGCGGTCGAGCTCTTCAATGATCCCGAGCTCCCCCTTGTCGAGCCACATGCCACCACAATTGTCGCATTGATCGATCTTCACGCCGTTGTGATCCCGCTCTTCGAGATCGATGCCGCAGCGCGGACATTTGTTGAAGTGAGATGACCGTTCCTGGTTACGTCTCTCCTGGTCTAGGCGCGCCCTCCGCTCCAGAATCAGTTCCGCATCACGTTTGACGAAATATTCGTGCTCATTGCGGCTTGGCTTCTCTTCGGTCGACATCGTCTCCCCTGATTCATCATGCGCCGCGGCAGCATTGCCGCTGTTTCGAGCACGAAGTATTGTCTGACCGGCAGTTAAACGGAAGTGCGGCCGCGGCGAGGCGCGTGTGCCGATGCAACGATCTGCTGTCCAGGCCACCGTGCCGACAAGAACACTCATACCTTGTTCACGCATCGCTGGAATCATTTCCAGCTTTCTCGCTTGGCGCTCTAATTGGTCGCAGTGTTCCGGGTACCACCGACTCAGTAACGGCGAACGCGGCATTGCCGCGAAATCACCCCAGAAGTATTGTGTGCGAGCCTCCTTGCCGGTCTGTCTCTCTGACCGGCTGCCAATCATCGAGATCATTTGTCCGACCTCACAAAATCATCGTACGACTTTCACTGCGAGCTAGAATCGCCGCTCGACTTCTTCCGGCGCGAGTGGAAAGCAATTTCGCTGTTCGGCGGTGGATTCTGCCTCTTGATGGTCGCCGCCGTGTTCTGGGTCGATCCGGCGTTTTTCTATCCTCGTTTATCGACCGACCCGCTTTTCTATTATATGAAGGCGAAGTCGCTGGTAGAAACGGGCAATACGGCGGCGCGTCTCGCGGTCAACGCCGAGCCGTTTGCCTATGCTGCGATGCCGGGCGTACTCCGTGCGCCCATTTTGTTTCTGTTCAGCGACTTCGACACGCAGTGGCGTGCAATGCAGTTAATGAATATTCCAATCGCCGCAGCCGTTGCGGTGATGTCCGCCTACATACTGTCCTGGACGCAGCCGGAGCGGCGCCATTGGATGACGATCGCGTTCGCGTTCGCGTTCACTGGGCTGAGCCCCGCGTGGCTAGCCAATATTTTTATTCCGCTTGCAGATGCGCCGTACGCCGCCTTCACCTTGGTTGCGGTGTTGATCTCGATGCACGTGATGTGCAGCCCGACTCGAATCAGCCGGATGCGGGGGTGGGTAGCACTGTATTCCGTCGTCTTCGTCATCTCGTTTTTCCTGCGTTTCACGGCGCCCGTTCTGCTGGTGTACGCTGCGATCCTGGCGCGAGGACGCTGGCACGGGCACACGCTTTCGCCGGCCGCAAAGCGGGGGTTCATCATCGGCCCCATCGTGGTCACGGCATTGCTGGTCGCGCTGAATTTTCAGGCGATCTTCGGCCGATACCTGACGGAGCCAATCATATTCATCATCGCCGGTGACAAGCTCGGCATGCTGCTCAACCTGCTCGGGCTCGCGACGCCCGATCAGATCCTCCCCGACTTTCATCTCGGTTTTTCGGTTCCGCCGATCACCGACATTTTTTACGGCGAGTTTGCGCATACGCAGTTTGACGCAATCTGGACGGCGGGTGGCATCGCCATATCGGCGATTACAATTCGCGGCATCTGGGTCAGCCGCGCCAGATTCCTGCCGGAGATACTGTATCTTCTTGCTCCACTCGTTGTGCTCACGCTCATGATGCCGAGTACAGCGCGATATCTGATGTCCTACCAGGCTTTTTTCTGGGTGTTTTTCTACGAGGGGTCGGCCGACGTCGTTCGGAAGTTCATTCCATCGCTTGCGACAACGCGCCGATCGAAACTGGTTGCCGCCGTTGCCGCCCTGGCCGTCATCGGAGTGGTAGGCGGACTTCGCTGGTACCGAATTGCCGGCACCGGGGCAGCGCGAAACTACGCTGTGACCATGGCGCAGGCGCCTGGTTATGTCAAAGAAGTGAGCGGTACCTTCCGCTCGCTACGCAACTATATCGAAACATTGCCAAAGGAGAAGACGCTACTTGTCGGATCGTATGGACTGACCGGACGATGGAATGCGATCGCGGATCGTTCGTACTATTTGCCCGATTCCGCGCTCGTTTCCGTCGCGGCACAGAAAGAGGTCTACCTCGTTGTCGAATGCGGTACACTCGAGTACTGCCAATCATTTCCGGAATGGAAGAACAGGATGCAGGAAAAACTGTGCAACTTTGGTGAATTCACATACGAGTCGGTTTTTGCTGTTCAATCCAGGTCAGCGAGGGCTGAAGTATTCAGGGTGAAGCCCGCCATATGACGATTGCAGCCAACGAAGCGCCGGGCTCCAAAACACAACAGACGACCGATCGACCGACTCCGCGGCGCCAGCTGTCGCCAGGCGACCGGGTGGTGATATGCGGAGGCGGACCGGCAGGCCTAACTGCGGCGTATATCCTCGCGCGCCGCGGATTCGCGGTGCGGGTGCTCGAATCCGACCGCGTGCTTGGCGGTATTTCGCGCACAGCAAGGTACAAGGAGTTTCGGTTCGACATCGGCGGACATCGATTCTTTACGAAGATCTCCCCCGTGCAAACGCTGTGGGAAGAGATTCTCGGCGATGAGTTCATAGACGTTCCCCGGCTCTCACGGATTGTCTACAACGGTAAGTTTTTTCACTATCCGCTTCGCGCGGTGAACGCGCTGACGGGACTGGGCCTGTGGGAGATGGGAAGAATCATGGCCAGCTACGTCATGGCGCGCATTCGTCCACATCCCCGTGAGGATAACTTCGAGGAGTGGGTTTCGAACCGTTTCGGGAGCCGGCTCTACAACATTTTTTTCAAGACCTATACCGAGAAAGTCTGGGGAATTCCGTGCAACAAGATTCGGGCTGAGTGGGCTGCTCAGCGGATTCAGGGGTTGTCGCTAGCACGCGCGATACTTTCGGCGACCTCCCTGAATCGTCGCGCTCCGGCAATCAAGACGCTGATCAACGAGTTCAAGTATCCGCGTCTGGGGCCCGGACAGATGTGGGAAACGTGCGCTGCGAGGATCGTCGAGATGGGTGGCGTCGTATCGCTTGAACACGACGTTATCGGGTTCAAGTGTGGCTCGAACTCCGTGAGTTCGGTGGAGGTGGCGACGAACGATGGAATCGAAGAAATTCAGGGCGAGCATTTCATTTCAACAATGCCGCTGGCAACCCTCGCGCGATCGCTCGGCGACGAAACGCCCGAGAACGTGACCATGGCCGCGGATGGTTTGACCTATCGTGACTTCATCCTTGTCGCGCTGATATTGGACAACGACCACCTTTTTCCGGACAACTGGATCTACGTGCACACGCGCGGAGTTACTGTTGGCCGAATTCAGAACTTCAACAACTGGAGTGCTGACATGGTGCCGGTGGAAGGCGTTACCTGCCTGGGCATGGAATACTTCGCGTTCGAGGGTGACGGCCTCTGGACGATGGAAGACAGCGCACTGATCGAGCTGGCTACCGCCGAGCTAGGCAAATTGAATCTGGCGCCCGGCGCGACGGTGATCGACGGCACTGTCGTAAGAATGCCAAAGGCGTATCCGATTTACGATGAAGCATACTCGGATCACGTTGACACTATTCGCGCACATCTCGATTCGATCCAGAATCTGCAGACAGTCGGGCGGAACGGCATGCACAAGTACAACAATCAGGACCACTCCATGTACACCGCAATGCTGGCGGTAGAAAACATGTCGGGCCGCGATCACGACATCTGGAGTGTGAATACCGATCTCGAGTATCACGAAGAGCAGCGGATTCATGAGCCCGTTGCGGTGGCCGAAAAGTGAAGCGATTCATCACTCCGGTTCGAAACCTCGCAACGCTGTCGTCCCTGGACGATGCCATTCCGCCGTCTTCCGCGCTTCTGTTCGCGCCAGTGGACAAACGCGCGTTCGGAGCAGCCATCGGCTCTGTCGCGGCGCTGCTGACGATGGCAGTTACTATCGACACTCTGCTTTCGTCTCGGCCCTTCGGGGCGCTTAACCTGCTGTCGAACTATTTCGCAGGTTACAGTGTCTCGTGGCCCGGCGTTTTGATAGGCGCGGCGTGGGCCTTCGGCGTTGGCTTCGTTACCGGATGGCTCCTGGCATTCACCCGCAATCTCTCACTTGCGCTTTCGCTCTTCCTCCTCCGCAGCAAGGCGGACCTGAATGAGACAAGCGACTTCCTGGATCATATCTGATGCAAATTGACGAGATGAACGAGCGAGCAGCATATCGGATGACGCTGCTGAGGCTCAACGCCAGAGCCTGGGGTATTGCTGTCGGTTTGATATCCGGAACCGGTCTGTTCGTCGCGACGGCTCTGCTCCTGATAAAAGGTGGCGCTGACGTCGGCGCTCACCTCTCCCTTCTCGGGATGCTGCTGCCGGGATATCGCGTGTCGATTGGGGGAGCGTTCATTGGTTTCGCCTACCTGTTCGTGATCGGTTACGCAGTTGGACGGATAATCGGGAGCGTGTATAACAAACTGGCCCGAGGTGATTAAACCGGGATTCTCGAGGCGGCTCGTCGGCTTGCTGGTGGCCGCGACGGGAATAGCTGCCGCTATCGCTTTGCTCTACCCCGGTCATGGATGGCGCGGCTGGAGTCTGGGAACGGCATACGCCGCTTACTCGCTGGTTGTATGGGCGCTGGTTATTGGCCCACTCAACATCATTCGTGAGCGTCCAAATCCTGTTCACGGTACTTTTCGTCGCGACGTTGGCATTGCAGGGGGCACGTTCGCCGTGATTCACACTGTCGTCGGCCTGCAGGTTCACGCCGGTGGTCAGATTGCGCGGTACTTCCTCTATTCACGTGAGCTGGCATCCACGTCGAATTCGGTCTTCCTGTTTTCGAACTGGATCGGGTTGCTGGCGGTAATCGCGTTTGCGGTCCTGGTCGCCATTTCGAACAATCCGTCGCTAAGATCCCTCGGCCTTGGCACATGGAAGTTTGTGCAAAGAGGCGCCTATCCAGCCGCTGTATTAGCCACGGCGCACGGGCTTGCCTATCAGCTGCTAGAGAAGAGATCGCTGGCGCTGGTATTTCTCATACTGGCAACAGCCACGAGTGTTATCGGTCTTCAGGTCGCCGGGGTCCGTGCCCGGCGTCGCGCGTCACGTGCCGTGACCAGACCACTATCTCTCCATCGCCGACCGTCGCGTTGAATGTGTCGCATTGCCACTCGCGCCGATATTCGGTCGACAATCGACGTGACTCGTTTCGAGCAGGAACGACGATAGTTACGCTTTGATCGGAGGCCATGGCTACGTCTGTCACGCTTTAACCCCAGCGGGTAGTGCGCGACGCCCGTTTCCGACGATCGAGCGCGCCACCGCCAGCGCGATGAAATATGCGACACCACCAACCATAATCAGTTGAACCGCCGGCCGGTCCCGGCCAAACAGCACGATCGCCGCGGCGAGGCCAGCGCCGCCAATAATCGGTGCGACAATCATCCTGATGCCGGGTCGAATTCCAAGTCGAAGGAGCGCAACGACCGTAAGCATCAGGATCACCGTTTCGCCGGCAACGGTAGCGATTGCTGCACCCGCAATCCCCATTCGTGGAATAAGCAGAAGATTTAACGTGATGTTGGCAACAACACCTGCTGTCATTATCCACGCTTCGAGGCCATTTCTCCGGGTTACGAGAAAGAAATTCCTGGCGGTTCCGTGGATGCTTATGATCAGGATGCTGCCAAGCAGAAATTGTAGTGCAAGGGCGCCGCCGGCATACGACTTTCCGAAAACGAGCGACATCAGCGATGGCGCGATCAATATCCCGCCGACAACAAACGGCACTACCGCCGAAAGCGAAAGTCCCAGCGCTTTGGTGAGAATGGTAGAAAGCTGCGCCGGATCGTTCTCAGCCTCCGCCATTTCCGGAAGGAATGCCACGTGCGCGGCGGACATTATCGCGATCACGAAGAAGACGATGCGATATGCCGCCGAATAAAGACCCACCTGGAACGAGCTGACCATCAGACCCAGTATCACGACGTCGAACGAAACAATGATTGCGCGAAGCGATCGCGTTAACGCGTTCATTCCCGAAGTTCGGGTGAGACTCACGATCGCGGCCCGCGCCGGGAGTTTCCAACGACCCCTTAATAAAGGCACGGCAAGAAACAGTGCGGCCACGAAGTCGCCGAGCGCCTGAATTGCTGGTACACGAAGCACTTGAGACTCGTGATGTACAAAGGCTAACAACAGGACGAGCGTCACCGCCTCACTCATCAGAAGAGATACTCCGACCTTTCTCGTATCCCCCAACCCTTTGTAGACCCATCCGGTGTCGAGTGCGAGCGGGATGAGAAAGAGCGACGAGAGTGCAGTGACGTCGCGCATTCCCGGCGAGAGCGGAAGCACGAAGGCAAATGCGATCACCGCAGCAATTGCGACCACCGCCCCGATCAGCCTGGCGACCGCGCCTGTTGCCGCAATGCGCCGGACATGGAGCGGGTCGCGGGCTACTTCGCGCGACCCGATTTCACCAATTCCCACGGCAAGTGCGATCCCGAACTGAGCGACGACCGCTGCTGCGAACGCCACCTCGCCGAAACCGCTCGCCCCGAGACGTCGCGCCAGATATGCGGTCGCCACAAACGCGACGACCCGCGCAGCAACCTCGCCGGATGCAAGCGGAAGAAACCGGCCGACAGACGTTTCGGCTCCGCCCGAATACAGCCGCGCGGCGCGACTGAACCGATCGCGAAAGTGGAACGATGCACCGATTGGCACTGCGACCCCGCTCACCAGCTGATAAAGAAGGTGGAGGGGAATAACCCGCAGCATGAATCCCGGAGAGCGGGCCCGGGCAAACCAACTGTAGAGCCCCCTGTTCACCCAAAGTGAAAGCGCGAAAAACGCTGATGCGATGATGAAGGCGAAGGGTCGCAGCCAGAAGATTCCGGCGACCGCGAAAGCAAGCGATGCAGCTACCGCGACACTGCCGATGATTTCGCGAGCACCGAGGCTCGGGGTTGACGATTTGCTCACCGACGGTGATTTCAACAAGAGACGAACCCATGGCACTGCCCTGTCCATGAGATCTGTCTTCACCATTCCCGAAATCCGCCATGCCTTCAGGTGCTTGCCCTGTATTCGTGGGTCGATAACCACTCGCCCACCGGCAGCAATCAGACGACGTCCAAGCTCGATGTCCTCGATCTGCGGCTTGGGATACGACTTCTCGTCGAACATGCCGACATCGCGAAAAGCGTGAGCGTCGACAACTCCGCACCCGGCCCAGAATGTGGATGCATCGCCTGCATTCCGGTGATGCACGTAGTGATGGAGGAGGTTCCGATATTGTGACACGGTGCCGGCGTCGGCCGGGGTGTCGTCGTAAGATCCGAAAGCAGCAACGATGTTCTCTTCACGCCTGACCGCGTCGGCGAGGAGCGACAGCGTATCGCGATGCACGACTACATCAGCGTCGATGAACGCAATCAGCGGAGAGGAAGCGCGCTCAGCACCCCGGTTGCGCGCGTATGCCGGTCCGCGGGCGCACGGTCCGGTCGAGATTACCAGATCCGCGAAAAGGGCGGCCACTTCTTCTGTGTCGTCGCTGCTGCCGTCGTCGACGACGATAAGCTCCCACAGATCACGAGGGAGATTGCTCGCATTGAGTGCCGCGAGTGAGAGTGTGAGCTGAGCGGACGCGTTGTGGGCCGGCACCACAACGGTGATAATGCGCTCAGACATGCATCGAACGCGTGACCGGAGATCTCCGCCATGCAAACCTGGCTGCGCGACCGGAGATCAACATCAGGAACCTCTTGATGCAGCCCTCGCGCCATGCATTGCACGCTCGATCGTATCGAGATATGCGCCTGTCGTAACTTCATTCTGCCAATAGTTCAGGAACGCAGCACGGCCACGCGCTCCCATCGCCGCGTTGTCATCGGGATCGTCTGCGAGCCGGTGCATCGCCGCCAGCAAGTCCTCTTCGCTGCGGTACAGAATTCCCCCGCCAGATCGCGTGACGATATCTGGAAAAGGTCCGATGTCTCGCGCGATAACCGGAGTCCCACAACGCATGGATTCGATAAGAACCAACCCAAAGGTTTCATAGGAGAGCGATGGTACGATCGTCGCAACGGCATGTCGATAGTACGGCGCGAGGGAATGAGGCGGCAATTGCCCAAGAAACACAACGTTCCTGCCTGCCTCGCGCTTCAATTCCATCTCTAGACTTCCTGTTCCGGCAACAAGCAAGTCCGCGTCAGGAAACAGTCGGAACAAAGGCAGAACGGTTTGCAATCCCTTTGGTTCTTCCAGGCGCCCCGAGAAGAAAAAGTAAGGCCTGGTGTGCGGGGACTCGCTCTCGCCCGCATCGTCAGGGGTCCCTCCCCCCGGCGGCAAGACCTCCATGTCTCGATTGAACCCGAACTCGCGGTGCTTACTACGGCTGAACTCGCTCATTGCGATGAACACGTCTATGTCGCCGGAGCACGCTTCCATGAGCCCGGTATGCCGCCAGAGCTGGGGGGGTCTGTGATACGTCAACTGGCAACGGACGCATCGCTTCCCCGTACATACCTCCCGTTTGTACCGCCAGAGTATATGCGTCGGGCAAACGAGCCAATGCTCGTGAGCCGTGTACACGCGCAGCGCGCTGCCGCCAAAGGCAAATATGCCTGGCCCACCCATGAGTGAGGCGTTGTGGTAGTTCACGACGTCGAAGCGGCCGGTGTTGAGCAGGGATCCAAGTCGCTCGGCGTGCAAGACCGGGCGTCCTGTTTGTTGCACTATAAGCGGAGACGCGATTCCGATCGAGCTCTTCAGCGAGATAATCTCGATTCCGTCGTCCGTAGATCCTTCGACCGGCAGAGGCGGGTGGTTCAGGGTCGCGAATGCATCCAGATCGTGCACGACGGTGACCGAGTGGCCGCGTCTGACGAGCTCACGCGCAAGTCGCTGGATAGCGATCGCGTCCCCGCCTACCGAGAACGGCGGATAAAAGGTGGTGACGAAGCAGAACTTCAGAATATTTATGTCGCGGGGGGCCAAGTCCTGCAGGTTTGTCACGGCGCGTCAGTTTGCGTATCGCCGCGAGCACAATCTTACAGCCGTGTGTCAAAATCGCTACGTTGCGCATCGCATTTTTTCAGGAACGCACATCGACTTCTTGCGAATGAAGACAATTCCCGTCGTCCTGGCAACAATGTGCCTGGTCCTTGCCTTCGTCTCACACTGCTCTTGCGGCGTGGAGAGCGTTTCAGCTGTACTCGGTCCGTTCCATTTTTGCCCGGAAATATTTTCGTCTACGTCTCCGACATTCGTTGCCCCGATGCGCATTTTACATGTACTCTGTTCTTCGCCTCGCGATTCTGGCCCTTCTTGGCGCAACCCGAGTGCTCCAACTCGCTCAGGGACGTCGCCGAAAGATCATCGCAGCTGCTTTTTTTCTCGCGCTGTTCCTGGAAATTTGGCGAGTGTGTGGTTGGTCGAGCAATCGACGAAACTACTGAATCCGATCCGGATCTCTGACGCGGCGTAGTTGCATTTCATGGGAGTATGTTTCCTCCGCTACTTGACAGCCTGCGTTTGGCGAGCTTCGATCTGCCGAAACCGGTCGCGATGGACATGATCCGAAATCATGGAGTGACGCGGCTCGTTATCTATCGGGATCTGATGTCAGCTGACAGCTCACGCTCGTTGACGACTGTAATTCAGTCGCAGGGTTTTCCTATCATCTTTTCATCGTCGAACTCCACGGTCTTCTCTCTAGTGCGTGGAGCGCCATGAACACACTCGACACGATTGACCGGAACTCGTTCCTCACTTCGTTCCGATTCCACGAGCAGCTCGATTCCCCTCTCGAATTCGTGCGCCGCGAATGGCTCGCGATTCTTGTGTTCGGTGGCGCGTTCACCGGAATCATGCTCGTCATCGTCGCGCTGATCGACCAGTCCTTCTTTTACCCTCGGCTTCAGACCGACGCACTGCTCTACTACCTCAAGGCAAAGTCGCTGGTCGACTCGGGGACTACTTCCGCGCGCCTGGCGATCAACCTCGCGCCTTTTCCGTATGCATCCATGCCGGGAGCGATGCGAGCTCCGCTGGTGGCCTTGTTTTCCGATTTCGACAATCAGCTGCGAGCGATTCAGGTCCTCAATATCGTCATCACCAACGCGCTGGCCTTGATGTCCGCATACGTGTTCTCCTGGGTCCTTCCCCGCTCGCGGCAATGGATGGCGGTTGGATTCGCGTTTGGATTCGTCCTGTTGTCTCCGTGGTGGATGGCAAATATTTTCTTTGCCCTCGCAGATGGTCCATACGCTGCGTTCTCGCTCGCATCCATGATCGTCGCCATACGAGTCGTTACATCTCCGCGGTCAGTGTGGCGACCGCTGCCGATCCTGATGTTCGCCGTGTTGTTCGTCATCGCGTTCCTGTTTCGATATACAGAACCGGTAGTCCTCGTGCTCATCGCCGTGCTGCTCAAGGGCAGGCGCGCCGGCCACCCCCGCGAGCCAACGAAGTTGCTCATTGCGCTCGCCGCGGCGGCGCTTGGGGTTGGCGCACTCGTACTGGCGAACAGCGATGCGATTTTCGGTCGTTATCTGGCAGAACCACTGGGACTGCTAATGCGCGGAGACAAAGAATCGATTTTTCTCAACTTCATTGTCCTCGCCGTGCCGGAGCAGGTGGTACCAGGTTTCGCGCTAATGTTCTCGCATCCACCAATAATCAGCTTATACGCGGCCGAGTTCGCCTCGACGAAGATGGACGCTGCGTGGAGTACAATCGGTGTTGCGATTACGTCAGTCGTTGGCCTCGGCGCGTGGCGACTGCGCGATCGTTTCCTGCCTGAGATTTTAATGTTGCTTTGTGTGCTTCCGGTTCTCGTAGCGATGATGCCAAGCACATCCCGCTACTTCATGACGTATCAGTCGTTCTTCTGGATAGCGCTTTACGAGGGCGGTCGAGCTCTTGTTGCTCAAATTCCGACAACTATTCGTCGGTCGATCGCGTCGCACTCGGGCGTACTGGCGACGCTGGCATTGGCTGTTGGGCTTGCCGGCGGATTGCGAGCAAGGGTTGGACGAGTCCGAGGTGGAGCGGGTTCGCGTCTCTCGCGACTGACCTCTCTGTCGCAATACACTCACAGCTACACCGGCACGTATCGGCCGCTCAGGCAGTTTCTTGAGACTTTGCCGCGAGATCGCACTTTCCTGACATCGTCTGCCGGGTCGCTCGGACGCTGGAAAGCAATTGCCAATCTGGACTACTACGCCATCGATTCGACTATCACGAAGATTGCGGCGCACAAGGATTTGTATCTCGTGATCGAATGCGGATCCGCCGAGCTTTGCGCTCACGAAGTACAGATTGAGGCGAGGACGAAGGACAAGCTTTGTGCTGTTGGCGAATTCGACTATCAGCTCGTATTCGAGGCAAGCGCCGAAAAATCGGGCGCGAGGGTGTTCCGCGTGCGGCCGGCAACGTGACCAATAAAAGGGCGGCCATTTCTGGCCGCCCTTCGTGAGTTCGTCGATGAGTGCGCCCTCTCGGAATCGAACCGAGAACCTACTGATTAAGAGTCAGTTGCTCTAACCAATTGAGCTAAGGGCGCATGGGTGCTGCGAGGTGATGCATTTTGGTGCGCCAGGAGGGAATCGAACCCCCGACCCACAGCTTAGAAGGCTGTTGCTCTATCCAACTGAGCTACTGGCGCAGGCAGTCGCTGAATTTAACCAGGAGACTTCCCTCATTCAATTGGGCTGCCCGGATTCGAACCGGAACTTAATCGCCTGGTGATCAGCTCCACCACCACGATAACCGCGCCATGCTGCGGGGGCAATCGGACGGTTAGAATTACCCCGTGCGAATAGCGATACTTGCAAACGAAAAGCCGAGTTTCATTCAACCGATGGCTGAGGGACTGGCTCGAATGCTGCGCTCCTGCGGGGCGGAGCCGATCATGTTCACCGACGGCCTGGAAAATCTCGCCAGCCGTCAGTCAATTGACTTCGGATCCCTGAAGTCATTTGCCGGATCAGCGGCTCGGCTTTCAACCAGCCGTCGCCAGTTCGAGCAATTCCTTTCGGAGCTCGACGGAGTTGATGCGATCGTCATCGTCGCCAATGTCCCGATCAGTTTTTCGAAAAGCGTTTTCCCGAACATCGAGGTGCTTCGCGAACGGCTGCCGAATGTGCCGATCGTCAACTACGATCTGCACTATCTCCCAACTCTCGACAGCTGGGCCCGGCTGCTATTGCGCGGTGAGAGGACGAAGCTCGCGAGCGAGGATCTGGCAATCTTCCGGCACGGGGGATTCGGACTCGAGCGCTACGATTGGTATCTGCTGGCGGGGGCCGCAACAGAGCTGGCCCTTCCTGCCGGGCCGCAGCCGTTTTCGTTGATCGGGCTGGATCTCGATGACGGAACCCTATTTCCGGAACAGAACGGCGAGTTTCGGGCACTTGTAGACTTTGAGCAGAACCGTGGAGACTATCCAAAGTATCGTGCGGCTCAGCTCGAGGCGCTTCGAATTGCGGGAGTCGAATCCACTGTTCTTGAAGGCACGTACACTCGCGATGAAATCAGGAGCATCTACCGCGGGTCGTCGATCTACTTTCTTGCGTCAGCCGAGAGTTTTGGTCTCCCGATCTGCGAGCTTCAGGGTTGCGGGGCAAAAATCTTTCTTCCTAACGCGTATTGGGCCGCGTCGCACTGGCTTGGTGAGGATCTCTATTCCGAGAGGCGACCGGAGCTTTCGCCAAATTTCGAGATCTACGAAAACGATGCCGAGCTTCTCGCCGAATGCATTGACGAAGTTCGCAAGTCTTTCGATCCCAGCGCGGTGAGAGAAACGCTGATGAAGTCTCAGCCTCATCTCTTCAAAGGCGATCGGGACGCCCTCAAGGCATTCCTCGAGAACATTGCGAATGGCCATATACATTCGCGACTTCACAGCCAGCACTTTTCAATCGGGAGATAAATCTGATCGACGTTGCAACGCGCTCTGACGAATCAGTACGGTGCCGGTGCGTTAACGCGCACGGTGAGCTACGGGTATCGGGAGGGTTACGCGAAAGGGGCAGTTGAAGAATCGAGCAGCGGCGAAATCCAATGCAGGTTGAAGCAGATGCGCCGGAGCCAGAAACTCCGATGCGAAAGCCCTGCCGCGTATCAAGCGACAGCGCTTTCGTTTACTTCATCCGGGCGCCCGGATTTTGAACCGGTGACCTCCTGCTCCCAGAGCAGGCGTCCAATACTATAACCCACGACAATCTGACGGAATTGAGAGGAGCGCTGAACGTCGATGCCGCACGTCTCCAACATTCATGCCGAGAAATGCAGGGGCAAACGGGTAAAAAAACGAGTAAAGGCCGGCGACGTTTTCACCGCTCGTTTTCCAGCGTCGTTTTCAACGGGGCTGAGCGGAACTTCGGCGGCCTCGCCGGGTTACGGTCTGCTCGGCGCCACGCCCGAATGGCGGAGGTCAGAAGCGCACGATTCCTTGCCTGCAAAAAGTCCGACGCCATCCGCATGGCTGTCGGACCTTTCGCGTCAGCTGAGCATTTCCGATTTACGTTGCTGGCACAAGGGTCGTTTGACCACCAACCAACTGCCAGCGGCCGTTCCGTTTTAACCACACTTCGGTAAAGCGCCGCGGCCCACTGGCGTAACGCTTAGAGGACCCAGTCAGCGTGGAGCGCCCGGTGACGACCGCCACATTACCATAAATGTGCGCCTTCAAGTCATCGTTTTTATGCGCTGTCCAGGCCTGATCCGGGGCCATAATAGCCGCAATCTCCTGCATCTTGTTGAGAACGGTGCCATTGGAATGAGTGTATGAATAGTCGTTAGCATAAAGACGCTCCATGGTGGCGCGATCCTTCTTGATTATGGACGCCTCGTCTAACGCCTGAAAAGCCTTGAGCACCTCTTGCTCCTGTGGGCTCGCCTTCTGAGCGTGGGCTGGAACGGCGACGAGCGCTACGAGCGCTACGAGCAAGGCACGAGCAGTGAGTCGCTTCATGAACCGCCTCCAATGAGAAATGGTATCGACAAACGCTACAGTCGTTCGCCGTCGAACATACCGTCTCACGGCCCCTGCTGCCAGCCGCGCCGTGTCCCGTACTGAGACCTGCGCAAACTCCTTCTCCACATCCATACCGCACCATGTCGGGCAAAACGGACCACGAAACTAACCACGTCCGCTGTTTCACCGCTGCTTTCTCAATGTTAAATCGGGCTCCGAGGAGAATTACCGCTCGAAGAGGTGAAAGCTTCCTTCTTAATCCGTTTGATTGCCGTGAGGTTGGATAAACCTTCGTTAGAAATTCTGCACTTGCGAATCGGCGGCAGTTGGTGGCCGTTGTGCCAAGGGTTCAGACGGCAACCAAACTGAAAACGTGGTTCCCTTACCCACTTCGCTTTTGACCGTGATTTCTCCGCCCATGCCACGCGCGAGATTCCTTGAGATGGCGAGCCCCAGCCCGGCTCCCTGACCTGGTTTGCTGAGTCCGCGATCGATCTGAACGAACGGCTCGAAGATCTGCGCGAACATTTCCTTCTCAATGCCGACGCCGGAATCTTCAATGTCTATCCGGACGCCGTTGGAGTCCGGCACGCACGCAACCTTCACGATGCCACCCGCCGGCGTGAACTTGATGGCGTTGCCAAGAATGTTCAGCAGGATCTGCCGCAATTTCTCCGGATCGGCAGAGATCGTCAGGTCGGGACTACAGGCTGCGCGCGCGTAGCTCAATCCGACACTCTCAAGCTGCGGAACAAGCATGGTGTCCGCCTCTGCCATTGCAGCTTCCACCGACAGCTTTTCAATTCTGTACTCGACAGTGCCGGCGTCGAGCTTGGCGTAGTTGAGGACGGAATTGATCAGGCCAAGCAGGTGAAGCTCGCTTGACTTGATTCGATCGAGATCGGCGGCCTGCTCTGTTGTAATCGGACCACGGATGCCGAGTTGCAGGAGCTCGACGTACCCTCCGATGGCGTTGAGCGGTGTGCGGAGCTCGTGACTCATCGTCGCCAGAAACTCTGATTTCGCCCGATTCGCCGTCTCGGCTTCTGCGGTCTTGAGCTCCATATCCCGGGACGCAGCCAGCAGCTCTTCGGTTTGCGCTTCGAGTTCTTCTGCCAAGGCTTGGGCTTCTTCGGATTGCTGTTCGAGCTCGATTTTTTGTTCTTCGAGAGTCCGGTTAGCCTCAATGGCTCCGCGATAGAGATTGGCATTGTGTATTGCCAATCCTGCGCGACTTCCCAGATCCTCGATCAATGGAAGATCGGATTCCCGAAACTTCCGGTTCGATTCAGCCTGAACGAGCGTTAGCGCGCCATACGTTTTGCCATGTGCCAACAGCGGAACAATGACGTAGGACCTGAGCCCGAGCGAAAGGATCAGGTCGAAGTGTTCGGCGTCCTCAGCCAGTGATTGCAGGATATCCGGCGAAATTTCCTCGACGATCTCGCTTTTTCCAGTCCTTAGTACAGCTGGAACTCCGACGGGCGAGTCGGCTCTGGTCGGGTAGCGGCTTTCGAGATCTACGGCCAGCTGGGTCAGGGCTGGATCAGAATGGGCGACGGCCAGGCGCTTGATCTTTCCCTCTTCGGTCAGGATATCGACCGCGCACCAGTCCGCGAGATGCGGCACAGCGAGGCGCGTCAACGCTCGTAACGTCTCTTCGTAGTCGAGTGAGGAGCCAGCGAGCGCCGGCCCTGCGCGCGCGAGAAACTCGAGAATGTCGTCGGATTTTTTTCGCGCCCGCGCATCACGCATTATCCCTGTGAAATAACGCTGGCCGTCCTCCTCGAATTCGCCGAATGCGATATCGACGGGAATCTCACACCCGTCGCGATCGAGAGCAGGGAGTTGAATCGATGTCCAGTCGAGGTGCCTGTTTCCAGTGTCGAGGTATCGCCTGAGACCTCCGGTGTGCTGCGCGCGAAACCTCTCCGGCATCAACAGCGTGAGTGGCTGCCCGATCAACGCTTCGGTTGGATGACCGAGGATGCGCTCGACCGCCGGATTGGCGGCGAGAATGAGCCCGTTGTGATCCATGATCACAACCATATCCGGGGTTGTTTCGATTACGCTTCGATAGCTGAGATTGGCGCTTGGCAGGGGTGACACGGATTGGCTCCCGTTGTCGGTGCGGAGGAAATTGTGAGCTGGATGCAAATATCGTTCGCAGATCGCTCTAGTGGATGGTATGGGTAAGACGCTGGCAACCCGCCTCAGACTTCCGAGCCGAAACGCAGAAGCAACTAGACGCCGACCTTGATCAGCTTCCTAACGGCGATGATTCGCGATTCGGGAGCGTCGATGGGTCGATTTATGCGAACGGATTTGCATGAGTCGTGAGTCCGATTTGGCGGCAAAGAAAAAAGACATCGAGGACCGGCTGCGCGCCGTGTGCCGGGACATGTCCGAGGAAGAATTCCAGAGGCTAGTCGCGAAAGTGTTGCGCAACAACAGTATCCTGCCCGTCTGGGGGCGGCGTAAAGAGGGCTGACCCGCCCCAAGCGGCTGAAAGCGGCGTTGACTTTTATTGCGTAGCTCACCATAAGGGAGCATGGAAACTCCGCCTTTCGGCGTGCCCGCCGGGACCGCTCCGGCTGACGTCGAGAAAGCACTCCGAGCCGACGTCGCGATGCGACTGCGGCATGTATGCGCTGACTGGCCGACCGAAGCATTCGATGCACTTGTCGAAGACGTTACAGCGACAGCGCTGAAGTACCTGCCGCCGAAAACGCGCTGAAAACAGTGGGCGCTTGTGGACATCCCGCTTGCTCGAGCCAGCATTCGCGCCGAGGATAAAAAGTATCGCGGTGCGCGCTCGCTGCTCCAAATCTCTATTCCTGCAGGCGGCGCCGGACGACCAGCCGACAGGATCTTCCGGTATCGGACGTTGCAGCGTTTGGGGGCTTGAAGGACATAGGCTCACATATCAAGGAAAGTCCGGATACAAAAAGCCCCATCGCTCAAGGAGCGACGGGGCCTAGAGTTACACAATCGGGGCGCCCGGATTTGAACCGGGGACCTCCTGCTCCCAAAGCAGGCGCGATACCGGGCTACGCTACGCCCCGAAGTGCTGCCGCAATCTATCCGATGGTTGCTTGTCAGTCGACCCGTTGACATCACCGATTGCAGGGTTACAAGTGCCTCTCTATCAAAGCGCGGAACGCCCTGCCCCGATGGCTGATGACCTCTTTCGCCTCGGTAGTCGCTTCCCCAAAGGTTAGACCAAGCTCCGACGCCAGGAAATACTGATCATACCCGAACCCGTTTGCGCCGCGCGGTTCACGGATGATCTCGCCCCGCACCTCACCCATCTCGACCGCCTCGACCCCACGTCCGACAAACGCGGCAGCGCATTTGTATTCGGCTGTCATGTCATTCGCTGACGCGAGCTCGCTCCTCAACCTGGCATTGTTCGCATCGTCGAGGTCCTGACCGCTCAAATCATCGCGGCCGGCAAACCTCTTGCTCCAGACTCCAGGCGCGCCACCAAGCGCGTCTACGCAC
>JBBSGU010000049.1:0-20200 GCA_038253755.1 Gemmatimonadales bacterium
CGCCAAGCACGTAACCGGTGATGATGATCAGCTTCAACTCGTTGTCGATAACCGAGCGCAGAATTTCCTCAACCCGGTCAACGCTGAAGGCCATCACTTTTCGCTCGACCATCGCCTGCACATCGAGGCGTTGAACGAGGCCTGGCAGCTGGGCGTGAATCCATTCCCAGATGAGTGGCGCCGTGGAGTGAGCGAGTTTCTTGCCGGCGTTCGGCTCCTGCACCGATGCGACTCCTCCGATTATCTCGGCGATCGGCTTCTGTAGATAAGCCAGCAGCGCATCGTGGATCGTCTTCGTGATCTCTTCACGAATCTCTGGCTCGTCGAGCAGCGTCACCAGTTGATCGACACCGTCGGTCTCAATCGCGTCGAGCGCCGCGTCGAACTTGCGTTCTGACATCATCAGCTTTGCAAGGACCTTCTCGTGGAACTTCAGGTCTTCGACAAAGCGGTTGAACAGGCCATGGAGCGCGCTGCGCAACTTCACGCGTGTCGTGGGCTGCCCGAGAAAAGAGCCGAGCTTGCCCATGGCGACTGGCAAGTAAGAACCCATTGCTCCTTCCATTGCCGAAACGACTGCGGGAGGAACCTTGTCGATCAGCGGCTCGCGCGACGCGATGATGCTATCGATCACTTCACTGAGCTTCACCTCGAATGCATCCCGGAGTTCCGGGCGGCCAAGCTCGCTCTGCAAGTCACCCGGCGTGAGGAGTCTCTCGCCAACCGTACGGCCCAGACTTCGAGCCATGCGCGCCTGATTTTTCGGAATAGCACCCTGAAAGCCGAAACGTTTCTGTTTTGGGTTGAAGAGCATCCACACTGCGACTGTATCGGACAAACCTCCGGCCATTGTGCCCACGAAGACATGAACGCCAAACTGGAGCCAGACATTTTCCATGTTCAAAACCACGATACGCTACTCCTTGCTGACTGAGACCGTATCGTCACTACGCTCCAGTGAATCTGAAGTTCTCTCTTTCCGCCGAGGAGTTGCGCGGCGGGGTGGAGAAGGGGGAGCCGCATCCGCGAGGACGGTCTGCGGTTTGTGAAGCAGCATCAAATGAAGTACTTCGTCCATCGTCGAGACGAAGGTGAACGCCATGGTTTGACGCACTTCTTCCGGAATGTCGCGCAGGTCTTTTTCGTTTGAAGATGGAAGGACAACCTGACGGAGGCCCGCGCGATAAGCTGCGAGAACTTTCTCCTTCACTCCGCCAATCTCCAGCACTTTACCACGAAGAGTCACTTCACCCGTGATCGCGGCGTCACGCCGAATGGGACGCCGGCTCAGCACACTGGCAATCGCCAGCGTGATCGCAGCACCGGCGCTTGGTCCGTCTTTCGGGATCGCCCCGGCCGGGAAGTGGATGTGGAGATCTGATTCGCGAAAATCCTCGTTCGCGATTTCGAGCACATCGGCGCGCGAGCGCACGTACGAATACGCTGCATCGACCGACTCACGCATGACGCTGCCAAGCTGCCCGGTCACCGTGAGCTTGCCGCTGCCGGGCATTCTCAATGCTTCGATCAGCATCAAGTCACCGCCGGTCGCTGTCCACGCGAGTCCGGTAACGACGCCAATTTCCGGATCCTGCTCGGCCGACTCGAGTGTGTACCGCGGGTTGCCGAGAATGTCGATCACCATCGCGTTATCGACAATCCATGCGCCCTGCTCGCCCTCCGCTTTCTTGCGAGCGCGCTTGCGAAGAATCGCGGCGATATCGCGCTCGAAGTTACGAAGGCCGGCCTCACGTGAATATCTGCTCGAGATGAAGCCGAGAACTTCGTCGGTGAACTGAACGTCCTTGTCGGTGATGCCGTGTTCCTCGAGCAGCCTCGGCAGCAGGTACCGCCATGCGATCTCGACTTTCTCCTCGACTGTATATCCCGAGATTCGAATGATTTCCATGCGATCGCGAAGTGGTGCCGGGATGTCGTAGATGTTGTTTGCGGTGCAGATGAAGAGAACCTGCGACAGATCAAACGGCACGTTGAGGTAGTGGTCAACGAAATTCTGATTCTGTGACGGGTCGAGCACCTCGAGCATCGCAGAAGTAGGATCTCCTGACGATCCGCCACCGCTCATCTTGTCAATTTCGTCGATCATGAAAACGGGATCCTTAACCTGGACGCGTCTCAGCGCCTGGATGAGCAGACCCGGAAGCGCGCCCACGTAGGTGCGACGGTGACCGCGGATTTCAGCTTCATCCCGTACGCCGCCAACGGATATTCGATAGAACTCGCGTCCGATTGCGGCCGCGATGGCCTCTCCGAGGGATGTCTTTCCAGTGCCCGGTGGTCCGGCAAAGCAGAGAATCGGGCCGTGAGGATCGTTACCCCTGAGCTTTCTCACGGCGAGGAATTCGATGATGCGCTCTTTAGCCTCGTTAAGTCCGTAGTGCCGCGAGTCAAGCGCTTTCTCGACCTGCTTCAAATCGATGTCGTCCTTTCCGGAACGTTTTTCCCACGGGAGTGATAGCAGCCAATCGAGGTACGTCCGGATGACTTGGTACTCGCTCGACGCCGGTGAAAGCATCCGAAGACGCTCAGTCTCGCGGCGCGCTTCCTGGGCGCCGCGCTCGGACATCTTCATCTCCTCGATCTTGCGAAGAGTCTCGACTGCTTCCTTCTCGCCCGGATCAGTTTCGCCGAGCTCAGCCTGAATGGCTCGAAGCTGCTGCCGCAGATAAAACTCACGCTGGTGCTGCTCGATCTTGATCTCGGTTTGCCGCTTCACGTCTTCAACGACATGCGCTCGTGCGACTTCTCGCTCGAGACGCGTAAGCAGAAAACGGAGTCGCTGCCCGATATCGAGACGCTGAACTATCTCGTCCTTGTCGGCGATCTTGAAGTTCATGTTAGTCGCGGCGAGGTCGGCGAACCGGCCCGGATCCGAGACGTTCATCTTGAGAATCGCAGGGACTTCATCCGGAATTCTGTCAACGAGCTGAGCGAGCGTTTCGGCGGCGTTGATTACGCGCGATACGATCTCGTCCAGCTCCTCCGGCTTCGGAGCGATTTCCGTTGCGCACGTGACCTTTGCGACCGGATACGGTGCTGTCTGAGTTATCTCGTCGATGGTGATGCGACGAAGCCCCTGTAGAGTTATCTGCACCGTTTCACCGGGCAGGTTGATGCGCTCGTGGACTCGTGCTGCGACGCCAACTCTGCCGACGAACTGACCCATGTCGACGGGCTCATCGTGATCGCCGGTAGCGACTACCAAGGCGACAATCAGTCCGGCGCCGGAGTTTTCCCTGAGCAGTGCAAGATTGTCCGGCGCTCCCATCTGCACGGCGATCGTACCGAGCGGGTAAACGATCGTAGACCGCAATGCCATGAGGGGCAGAGTCGGCGGGATTTCCGATTTAAGGATGTCGTCTTTTCGCTGAGGTTTGGCCATGCGAGAGAAGTTAAGGAAAGCCCTTTGAGTGGTCTATCCAGAAGTGTGCCTCTTTTGGGCTCAAACTGCTTTTGACACAGAGACCGCAGAGACCACAGAGTCCAGCGCCCACGCAAGTTGAGCTGTGAATTCCACGCTAGATGGAACGGACTTGACGGATGGGAAACGGATCAGAGACGGAAGGACCTGCTGAGGGTGGGACGGAAGAGACGGAAGGACCTGTTGAGGGTGGGACGGAAGAGACGGAAGGACCTGTTGAGGGTGGGACGGAAGAGCCTTTCGAGGGAACGATGGCAAATCCCCTGAATCGTTTCGCGTCTCTAATTCGTTTCCCATCCGTCAAGTCCGTGTCCCCTTTAATAGGTCGCTCGACGGAATGAGGGGACGCGACGGGCGACGATGCGAAAGAGGCCTCGATTCAGGTGCCGAGAGGAGTCTCCGATTGCCGGCGCTTCAGGAGCGCCACAAAACCGGGTTCGGCACGCAGATTATCGAGTGTCGTGTCGTGTTCGATCCACTTCCAGTGACCGAATCCGTTGTCGATTGCTTTCGTCAAAGCCGCCACGCCTTCGTTTTTCATGCCGAGCATCGCATAGACGCACGCGATGTTATAGAGCACCGACGGATCATCCGGCTCCATCGCCTCTGCTCGGCGCGTCCAATCTAGTGCTTTTTCTTTTTCTCCCAAATCGATGAGGCATGCCGCGCCCATGTATAGTGCCCGCGGGTTGTCGGGATTTAGCTCGAGATGTTTTCGAGCGGCATCGTAGGCGCGCCGCATTGCCTTTGTACTGTCTTCGATCCGTCCGATGGACGAGTAAGAGTTGCCCAGGAGCATCATCGCTCCGAATTCCTCCGGGCGAACGGCGACGGCTCGCTCATACCACTTCACGGCGTCTTCGTTATTCCCGACCGCCATGCAGGCACGCGCATAGAAGTAGGCCGCCTCGAACGACTTCGGGTTGAGCCGAATGGCTTCCTCGAACTCCTTCTGCGCTTCGTCGAATTTTCCTGTGAGTGAAATCGCGAGCCCCGCCGACGCGTGCGACTCGGCTAACTGCGGCGCGAGATCGAGAGCCCGGCTGCTCGCCGAAATGGCCTTCTTGAGATTCACTTCCGAAGCGTCGAAGTACTGGTAGAGAAACGAGCAGCAGTCGGCGACACCGGAGTGAGCCAGCGCATATCCTGGGTCGAGCTCGATGGCACGTTCAAATAGCTGGCGCGCAAATTCGTGCGACCTGCGGCGGTGTTGATGAAAAAATTGACGACCGCGCAAGTAGTACTCGTATGCGTCGATGTTGGTGGTCGGCACCTGCTCGATTGCTTTCTTTTCGTCTTCCGTGAGGACAACTCGAAGTGCCGCGACAATGCTCGAAGCAATTTCATCCTGAATCGCAAACACATCCTCCATCTCGCGATCATAACGCTCGGCCCATAATTGCGAGCTGTCACTGGTGCTCACGAGCTGGGCGTTCAGGCGAAGACGCTTGCCCGCCTTTCTGATGCTTCCCTCGAGAATCGTGGAGACCTGAAGCTTCCGCCCGATCTCGCGGATATCGTCGTTCTTTCCCTTGAACGTGAACGAGGATGTGCGTGAAACGACACGCAGGGCTTTCACCTTTGAAAGGGCGGTGATGATCTCATCAGCAATTCCATCGGCGAAGAAATCACCTTCTGGATCGGCACTCATGTTAGTGAACGGCAAAACGGCGATTGATTTCGCCGCGCCCGCCTGTCCCAGGGGGCTTCCATCCGGCGTCGAGAGATGAGTTGCAACCAGTGCCCGCGCGAATTCCACGGTTGTACCAAAACGATCGGTCGCGTCTCTCGAGAGTGCTCGCGCGAGAGCATTCTCTACCTCGTCAGTGGTGAGCTCGACGATCGAGCGAAGTGACGGCACCGGATCGGTGAATCGCTTGCTGATCACCGACTGCGCTGTCGGGCCAGTAAACGGCTTTCGGCCCGAAAGCATTTCGAACAGAACGCATGCCAGACTGTACTGATCGCTTCTCCCGTCGATCCTCGTTTCGCCTGCCGCTTGCTCGGGACTGACGTACGCCGGGGTTCCAACGACCATGCCTGTCTGCGTCAGAGTGTCACCAGCTGCCATGCTGACTGCCTTTCCAATTCCGAAATCCATGACGACGGCTTCGCCGTCCTGAAGCATCACGTTTTCGGGCTTGATGTCGCGGTGAACGATGTTCTGCCGGTGCGCGTAATCGAGCGCCGCCGCAATTCCGCGAACCAGATTCAACGCTTCTTCGACCGGGATCTGTCCGTCTCTTAGCAGGCGATCGCGCAAAGTCTCGCCTTCGACGACTGGCATCACGTAATAGAGGAAACCGCCGGCGCCGCCCGAATCGAATAGTGGAACGATGTGCGGGTGATTCAGTTGCGCGGCGAGCTGGATCTCGCGAAGAAACCGGTCGGGCCCGATTGAATGACTAAGATCCGGATGCAAAACCTTGAGCGCTACGCGTCGATTGTGACGGATGTCATGCGCGAGATATACAGTTGCCATTCCGCCGCGGCCAAGCTCGCGGTCGAGTCGGTAGGTAGCCTGGAGAGCGTCCTCGAGTCCCTTGTGCATCCTATGCTGCTCCTGTCTCTACGTCGCCCGGTTTCCGAGCGAGAAGCGCGATGAACTCCGGCTCATCTCGCAGCGAATTCAGATCGACATCGTGCTCGATCCACTTCCAATGCCCGAATCCATTGTCCAGCGCCTTTGTCAACGCTGAAAGAGCCTCGGCAGGCTGGCGCTCCGTCGCAAACGCGCACGCGATGTTGTAAAGCACCGACGGGTCATCGGGGTCCATCGCCAGGGCTCGGCGATTCCACTCGCGCGCCTTTTCGGATTCGCCCAAGGCTGTGAGCGACATCGCGCCCATATAGAGTGCGCGTGGATCGTCCGGGGTCAACTCAAGGTGCTTTCGCGCTGTGTCATACGCTCGCCGTGACGTTTGAATCGATTTATCATGCTGGCCGAGCGATTCGTAGACACCCGCGAGCAATGCAAGCGACGCGTAGTCGTCCGGTCTTATTGCCGTAGCGCGCTCGAACCACTTCGCCGCATCCTCGTTGCGTCCCTGCGCGACGCACGACCGGGCGTAGAAGTACGCGGCCTCGAACGACTTTGGATCGAGCTTCATTGCGGTTTCGAACTCGATGTCGGCCTCGGCGAAGCGCTCACTGAGAGACACGGCAAGTCCGCGTGATGCGTGAGCTTCGGCCAGCTCCGGCGCGAGCTCCAGCGCTCGACGACTCGCGGCGTCTGCGCGCTTCAGGTTGGCTGGGGACGCATCGAAATACTGATAGAGGAACGAGCAGCAGTCGGCGACACCAGAATGCGCGAGCGCATAATCGGGATCGAGCTCGATCGCGCGCTCGAACATCTGCCTCGCGTACTCGTGGCTCTTGCGACGATGCTGATGGAAGTACTGGCGACCGCGAAGATAGAATCCGTATGCTTCGACGTTCGGGCTGTGCACTTGTTCGATGGCGCGCTTTTCATCGTCGCTCAGGACGACGCGGAGTGCGGCTACGATGCTCTGGGCGATCTCGTCCTGAATCTGAAAGACATCCTCCAACTCGCGGTCGTATCGCTCCGCCCAGAGCTGCTCGTTGTTCTCCGCATTCACGAGCTGCGCAGTGAGTCGCAGGCGTTTCCCGGCCTTGCGAACGCTTCCTTCGAGAATCGTTGACGCCTGGAGCTTGCGGCCGATCTCGCGGATGTCTTCGTTCTTCCCCTTGAAGCTGAACGACGAAGATCGCGACGATACTTTCAGCGCCTTGATCTTCGACAGTGCCGTGATGATCTCGTCGGCGATTCCGTCGGCAAAGAAATCGCCTTCCGGATCGGAGCTCATATTGGTGAACGGCATCACGGCGATGGAGTTGCCGGCGTTCGCGCCCGTTCCCTGAATCGGACTCCCGTCCGGTGTCGTGAGGTGAGTTGCAACAAGTGCTTTCGCAAAGTCCATCGTTGTTCCAAATCTTTGTGCTGGCTCCTTCGCCATCGCGCGCGTCACTGCAACTTCGACTTCTTCTGTCGTCTCCGAGTGGACCGACCGAAGTGAGGGAACCGGATCACTGAATCGCTTGCTGAGAACGGCTTGAGCGGTCGCGCCAAGAAATGGCTTCCGTCCCGAAACCATTTCATACAGCACGCACGCGAGGCTGTATTGGTCGCTTCTCCCGTCGATTACCGGCTCTCCGGCCGCCTGCTCCGGACTTACGTATGCCGGCGTTCCGACCATCATTCCAGTTTGCGTGAGAGTGTCGTTCGACGCCGCGCTCAATGCTTTCGCGATTCCGAAATCCATCACGAGTGCTTCGCCATCCTGAATCATCACGTTTTCCGGCTTGATGTCGCGGTGCACGATGTTTTGCCGGTGCGCGTAGTCGAGTGCCGATGCAATTCCGCGGACGATCTGAAGCGATTCGGCGACAGGAATCTGACCTTCCCGAAGCAGCCTGTCTCGCAGTGTCTCGCCTTCGACGACGGGCATCACATAGTAGAGATGCCCTCCGGCTTCACCCGAATCGAAAAGAGGAACGATGTGAGGATGATTCAGTCGCGCGACGAGCTTGATCTCGCGCAGGAAGCGATCGGGTCCGAGCGCGGAGCTGAGCTCCGGGTGCAGCACCTTGAGGGCGACGCGTCGGTCGTGGCGAAGATCAATCGCGAGATAGACGGTCGCCATTCCACCGCGGCCGAGCTCGCGGTCGAGGTGGTAGCGTGACAGGAGCGCTGCCTCGAGTCCTTTGTGCATCGTTGTCAAATGTGCGGCGGTAGCTGGGGAAGAATGCGTTCCGCAAACCTATTCGGCATGTCAGGGTGTTGCCAGAAGCATGTCCATTGAATGAACCCGCGCTCCCGGGTTAAATTGCAAGGCTATGTTCGAAGACCTCAGCGAAAAGCTCGAAGCGACATTCGCCCGCCTGCGCGGACGCGGAACTCTTAGCGAATCCGACATCAAGGAAGGGCTTCGCGAGGTGCGGCGCGTGCTCCTCGAGGCCGACGTCAATTTCCAGCTCACCCGCGAGTTTCTAGAGCGGGTAGAGAAGAAAGCCGTTGGCGTTACGGCACTTAGCGCTGTTTCGCCCGCCCAGCAGCTCATCAAGATCGTCCACGAAGAGCTTGCCAACATGCTCGGCGAGCGTCGGGAGGGACTCAAGCTCAGCTCGATTCCACCGACAGTCGTGATGATGGTTGGTCTGCAGGGCTCCGGAAAAACGACGACGGCTGGCAAGTTGGCTCTCAAGCTCAAAGGCGAGGGAAGGCCGACGAGGCTCGTAGCAGCCGACGTTTATCGACCGGCCGCGATCGATCAGCTCGAGACCCTCGGCAAGCAGCTTGACGTTCCGGTTTACGCAGATCGCACGACGAAGGACGTTGTGAAAATCGCGAAGGCCGGTATCGAGCAGTCCAAGCGCGATCGCGATCGAGTAGTCATCGTCGACACAGCCGGCCGTTTGCAGATCGACGAAGACATGATGGACGAGCTTCGCCGTCTCAAGGATGCAATCCGGCCAACCGAGATCCTGTTCGTCGCCGATGGAATGACAGGACAGGAAGCAGTGAAGATCGCGCAGGGCTTCGACAATGCACTTGGCGTCACCGGCGTGATCCTCACGAAGATGGACGGCGATGCACGAGGCGGCGCCGCGCTCTCGATCTACGGAGTTCTCAAGAAGCCGATCAAGTACATCGGTGTCGGCGAGAAGCTCGACGCGCTCGAAGAATTTCATCCCGACCGAATGGCCGGGCGAATTCTTCAGATGGGAGATGTCCTCTCACTAGTCGAGAAAGCGCAGGCGGCGTTCGATGAGACCGAAGCGAAACGCCTTCAGAAGAAGCTCAAGAAAGAGGGAATGGACCTGAGCGATTTTCTCAACTCGATGAAGCAGATCGAGAAGATGGGCCCGCTGGAGGGCGTGCTGAAAATGATCCCTGGTGTCAACGCCAAGGCATTGAGCCAGGCGAAGATCGACCCGAAGAGAATGAGGCACATCGAGGCGATGATCCTGTCGATGACGCCCGAGGAGCGCAAAAATCCTTCGCTCATCAACGGAACTCGCCGGTCAAGAATTGCCAAGGGATCCGGACGGACCATCAGTGACGTCAATCGACTGCTCGATCAGTTCCGCGAAATGCAGAAAATGATGAAAAAGATGTCCCAGGGCGGCGGCAGGTTGGGAATGCCGGGCATGCCGGGTATGTTTGGACAGCGGTAAAACACCGCTCCTGCAGGATCGGGTGCTTACCGGAAACGCCGGTCGAGCGATGAGCCCGAAGTATCACGAGACCATTTGCTACACGGAGAACCACCGATGGTAAGAATTCGTCTCCGCCGAGTTGGGCGGAAAAAGTCACCGGCGTACCGTATTGTCGTCGCCGACTCGCAGAGTCCGCGCGACGGAAAGTTCATCGAGATCATTGGCCAGTATGCTCCGCGCATGGCAGAGGGCGGTCTCGCGATCAACGAAGAGCGCGCCAACTACTGGCTCGGCGTCGGCGCCCAGCCGAGCGATACGGTTCGGTCTCTCCTCCGTCGTGCTGGCGTTCTGAAGCGTCGTCACGAGCAGCGCCTTGGCATCGAGCTCAAGCAGGCAGCAGTTCCGCTTCCCGAGCGCACCGCTGAGGAAGAAGCAGCACTTCACGCTGACGACGTCGCAGGCAGCACCGAGGCGTAAGTGGCCGACGATGCATTGGCGATCGTCGGGCTGATCCGCAATGCACAGGGAATCCGCGGCGAGGTAGTAGTCGAGCCGCTGACAGATGCGCCGGATGCGGTATTCGCATCCGGCCGTCGTGTTTTTGTGGGTGACGTGTCGGGAAACCTGAAGGACCGGTCGAAGACGCTCGTCGTCGGTGGCGTGAGACCATTCAAGGGTGGTCTGATGATCAAGTTCGATACGGTGGCCGACAGGAACGAGGCAGAGGTACTTCGCGGCCGGTATCTGCTTGCTCCTGTTGCGGAGCTCGAGCCGCTTGGCGACGACGAGGTCTATCTGCACGAGCTCATCGGCATGAAGGTTGAGCTGACGAGCGGACAATCCATTGGTGAGGTCACGGCTTACTACGAGCTGCCGCAGGGATTGACGCTCGACGTTAAGACTTCGAAGGGAAGCGTGCTGGTCCCATATCGTCCCGAGGTCGTCGAGCGCACCGACACTGAAGTGCGGACGGTCGTGGTGAAATCAGAAGTCGGGATGTTCGATTAGCCGATGCCGCTTCGAATCAACGTCGTCACGATCTTCCCGGATTTCTTTGCGGGTCCGCTTGGTCTGAGCATTCCCGCCCGGGCGAAGGCTGCTGGCGGAGTCGAGTACAATCTCGTTGACCTGCGCGAATACACTCACGATAAGCACAAGACGGTTGATGATGCCCCGTATGGCGGAGGCGCTGGCATGGTCATGAAGCCGGGGCCTTTCTTCGAGGCCGTTGAAGCTATCGGAGCGAAGGCTCCGATAGTTCTGCTGTCTCCTCGTGGAAAACAGTTCGGCCATGCAGACGCGGTGAGGTATGCAGAAGGCATTGAGCTGACGCTGCTATGCGGTCATTACAAGGATGTGGACCAGCGTGTGGCGGATCATCTCGCTACCGAAGAGCTCTCTCTCGGCGATTTCGTGCTGAGCGGTGGGGAAGCGGCTGCTCTGGCGATTATTGATGCGACCGTGCGTCTCATTCCCGGGGCGATGTCCGATCTGGATAGCGCCCGAACGGATTCTTTTTTCGATCGGGGGATCAGTGCGCCGAGCTACACGCGCCCGGCGGAGTTTCGCGGGCACGCGGTGCCGGAGGTTCTGCTATCTGGCGATCATGCGAAGATCGCAAAGTGGAGAAGTGAGCAGGGTGAGCGTCTGACCAAAGGCCGGGCCGCGGGCGGCTGAGAGCGGACAATCAAACAGCTGCCCGAGATCCGTTGTTCACTACCTGCCAGGTACCGCCAACTGCCAGCCACGTGACAACAATGCGCGGCCAGCGGTTGCGGATCGCCCCAGTTCAAGCGTCGCACCGAGTGCCGCGCTTAATCCCGAGCCAATGCGAACGGTCTTCTGGCCGGCGTTCGGGAAGATGTCGGTCGGCCGGTCTTGCGTCCCGAGGACTCCAACGATCGTGAAGTTGCCGTCGTCACCGCCAAGCGCGCTCATAGGTATCCGTACCAACACTGTATTTCCCGACACGCTTGCTGTCACTGGAGTTTGTTGTGCATCGCTGGCAAGAGTCAACGTGGTGGGGGTCGCGGCGAAAAAGCTCAACACATATTCCACTCCCATGCTGGCCGACGCCCCGAATGTGTTGCTCACGGGTGCGACGCCGGTGGCCGCGTTGTCGTCCACGTCGAATTCGATGAGACCCGCGAGTTGATTCGAACCGCCGGATGCCAGCGTCACCGGCGCGGCGAAGGTCGCGGTCAGTATCAGGGAATCGCCCTTGAAGTCGCCGCGAAGAGACAGCAGATCGATAGCTCTCGGACGCGGTGTGACGTTCCCGACAAGAGTGTCACCCGCTGGATCATCAAGGTTGAACGCAAGAATTCCCGCGGCAGGCGCAATCGCACGCGCGGTGAACGTGACGGCCGGAAGTCCGGAGGCAGTCGCCGTGATGATCGATGTGCCGAAGGCAGAGCCAAGTGTCCACGTTACCGAGGCGGTGCCGTTGGACCCCGTAGTTTGAGAGGCAGCGCTCAGCGCGCCGCCACCGCTCGTGATCGCAAACGTAATGAGAACGCCAGGGACTGGTCGATTGCTGGCGTCCGTCACCAGCACCGTGGGAGCGATGGGCACCGGCTGCCCGAACACTCCCGCCTGTGTGGCGCCACCGGCAAGCACGAGCAGGGTAGTAGGCGGACCGTAGCTTGGTGCTGTCGGCGAGTCTTTGCATCCTGCAACTGCGAGGCTGAAAAGAACGATTGGCTTTATCAGTTTGCGCATTCTACCTTCCGTGAGGGTGAATCAGTATCGAAGCTTTGACCGAAAGATCAACCCTCAGGGAGACTCGAAAAATACGTAGTCTTACGTAGAACGCATCCAATCGCGCGCCCGCTAGCGTCGCACCGCCGCGATCACACCCCTCGCTAACTGGCATAATCCTCAGCCGCCGGTTAATTTGCCATACTATCCGAAAACCAACCTTTGCACGGGCTGTTAACCTCCGCCCCGAGCTTTATATGCATCCATTTATCGAAACCCAGAAAGAGTGGCTCCGCACTGACCTGCCACCATTCCGCGCCGGCGACACGGTTCGCGTCAACGTCCGCGTTAAAGAAGGTGACAAGGAGCGTCTCCAGGCGTTCGAAGGTGTTTGCCTCGCTCGTCGTGGCAGCGGAATCAGCGAGACGTTCACGGTCCGCAAGATCTCGGGTGGCATTGGCGTCGAGCGCATCTTCCCGAGCCACAGCCCGATGATCGCGACGGTGCTCGTGGTTCGCCGTGGCCGCGTCCGCCGCGCGAAGCTCTACTACCTCCGTCACCTCACGGGTAAGGCTACCCGCATCAAGGAGCGGAAGGTTCGCGTTCACGTTCCAGGTTCAGAAGCGTAAGGCAAAATTCCGCTCACCGCTTTAGTTTAGCGGATAGATGCGGACTTCAGATTCAGGGGAACTCGGGGAGAATTCAACGACTGAAACGGGCTCGAAAGAGCCCGCCCCGAAAAGTCGCGCTCCGTACAGGCTAAAACGCTGGACACACATCGAAAGAGATCTTCGCATCGAGCGGGGACCCCTTTTGGCGGGTGTGGACGAAGTCGGCCGAGGGCCGCTTGCGGGTCCCGTGGTGGCGTGCGCGGTGATCATGCCGCCAGACATGCGCGCGATTCGCGGCGTCGATGATTCGAAGATGCTCACCGCAGACGAACGCGTGCGGCTATGCGGGCGCATTCAGGAACGCGCGCTCTCCTTCGCGCTCGGCGCCGCATCAGTGCGCGAGATCGAGCGGTTCAACATCTACCAGGCCAGTGTTCTCGCGATGAAGCGGGCACTCAGTCGCCTGAACGTGAAACCGGATCACGTGATTATCGACGGAAAGACGATGCGAACACTGCCAGTGCCGCATACCGCCATCGTTCACGGTGACGCGCGATGTCATTCCATCGCATGCGCGTCGATCATTGCCAAGGTCACTCGAGACCGGCTGATGGCGCGACTCGCTGTTCGCTATCCTGCCTACACGTGGGAGCGAAACGTCGGCTACACGACGAAGGCACACATTCGCGGACTCGACTCGCATGGAATCACCCCGCATCATCGGCGGAGCTTTGTGCGTGTGAGCCAGCTCGCTCTCGACTTCGGCTCACCAGCCTCAGAAGAAATTGCGGACCTCGACTCGGCGATTGTTGAGGAGACCCTGGCCGTCATAAATGACTTCGGTATTCTGGTGGCTCTTCCAATCGAGTCGCTGAGTCAGTCGTCACGCACTTCCTGATCGATGCACGCGAACCCCAAGGTCGGCGTGATCATGGGATCGAAATCCGATTGGGAAACGATGCGTCATGCAGTCGAGACGCTTGATGCCCTCGGAGTTCCCAACGAGACGCGCGTTGTGTCGGCACATCGCACTCCCGACCTGCTGTTCGAATATGCGTCGAGCGCGCGAGAAAGAGGCCTGAAAGTCATCATCGCCGGAGCGGGTGGTGCAGCCCATCTGCCGGGAATGGTGTCGGCGAAGACGACTCTCCCGGTGCTCGGCGTTCCTGTCGAATCGAAAGCGCTTCAGGGTGTCGATTCACTTTTGTCCATCGTCCAGATGCCGGCTGGCGTTCCAGTAGGAACTCTCGCGATTGGCAAAGCCGGCGCGATCAACGCAGCGCTGCTCGCAACTGCGATCCTCGCGACGAACGACGAAGAACTGAGCGAAACTCTCGATGCGTTTCGGCAGACTCAGACACAGGCCGTCCTCGACCAACCCGATCCGTCAGCTGGCGCGTGAAAGTAGGCGTGCTGGGGGCCGGGCAACTTGGACAAATGCTCGCGTTCGCCGGTCGCCGGCTGGGGTTCGATTTCCGCTTTCTGTCTCCGGACGATCACGCACCTGCGGGGCGACACTCCGAGCTGATCGTCGCCGACTATACGAATGAAGCGGCACTGGCGCATTTCGCTGAGGGCATCGACGTCGCGACGTACGAGTTTGAAAGCATTCCGGCAAACGCGGTGCGGTTCGTAGGCGAACGAGTTCCAGTTTATCCTCCCCTCGCAGCAATCGAGACGGCACAGGACCGCGCCAAAGAAAAGCAGTGCTTTGAGCGTCTCAACATTCCCACCGCACCATTTGCGGTGGTGGATGGGATGAACGATGTGAGGCAGGCTCTCGAGCGAATCGGTACTCCGGCGGTGCTGAAGACACGCGTGCTCGGATACGATGGAAAGGGACAGTCAGTAATTCGCAGCAAGGCCGAGATCGCAAACGCGTGGGTCTCCGTGAAAAGCGCGCCGTCGATCGTGGAATCGTTCGTCAATTTCTCGCGAGAGCTGTCGATCATTGGAGTGCGCGGGAGAAACGGCGAGACTGCCTTTTACCCGCTGGTCGAGAACTATCACAGCGAGGGAATTCTTCGATTTTCACTTGCGCCCGCCCCCGCTGTCTCGGCCGAACTTCAAGGTGCCGCCGAAGATTACTCCCGGCGGCTGATGGACGACCTCGGCTACGTTGGCGTGCTGGCGCTGGAACTCTTCCAGACTGAAAGCGGCCTGGTCGCGAACGAGATGGCGCCGCGGGTTCACAACACGGGGCACTGGACGATCGAAGGCGCAGATACCAGCCAGTTCGAAAACCACCTTCGCGCGATCGCGGGTCTTCCGCTCGGATCGACGGACATGGGCGGCGCGGCGGGGATGGTAAACGTCATCGGGCGAGAACCTGACGTGGAGCGCCTCAATTCGGTCGAAAACGTCCATATCCATATGTACGGCAAAGTAGCCCGTCCAAAGAGGAAGCTTGGACATATTACGGTGACCGCAGACGACCTCACTGGGGTACGGAACAGCGTGTCCCAGCTTAGGAACGTGATGGGCCGATAGGCGCCCAGAAGGCAAGGAAGGAGCGTCAAAAATGAAAACAATCTCGAGTTTCGCCCTGATTGCGTTGATCGCCGTCGGATGCGTGAGTGCTTCGCAGCCACTGCCGGGAACCACCGGCACGGCAGGGATGGTTCAGGTATCCATGGCCAGGATTTCCAGCTTGCGGCTGGTCAGGCCGGCCGAGTCAACGGGACACCGATAACGGTGATGTTCTGCTCGGTTGGAGCGGACCGAGCAATGTTCACGGGTCTACCATTCCGGCGGCAAGCTATATCGTCACCTTGCAGGTGTCCTCGCCGTAGGGGCTGGTACGGCCGAAATTGGCCGGGTTCAAACCTTCATCGCGTTGTGCATGTCATATCCGCATTCACAACCAACAACCCGATCCGATGACGAAGAAGACATCGATTCTTAGCGCATTAGTGGTTCTCGCCGCCCTGATTCCGCAAACCCGGATATCGGCTCAACAGAGCGACGCCGACTGGATGGAAAACTGCCGGAAGGATGGTGGGGAAGGGTCGGCGCGCCGGGAGACGTTTTGCGAGATCAGAACGGCGACCGCGCGGCCGTCTGGTGGGACCGTGTCGATGGAAGGCCTCAGGAATGGCGGCGTGTCCGTAACCGGCTGGAGCAACAACGAGATCGTCGTGAAGACCCGGATTCAAACCCGGGGCCGGACGATGAGCGACGCGAAGGCAGTCGCGAGCCAGATCCGGATGGTGATCAGCGGATCGACTATTACCGTCGATGGTCCGCGATACGATGACGACGACAATCAGTGGTCGGCTTCACTCGCCGCATCGATTCCAAATCGCTCGAACCTGAGGGTCGAAACGCGAAACGGGCCCGTCTCTGTGGCTCAGATCAATGGCGACATCGACCTTCAGACTCGCAACGGACCGATGTCGCTTAGCGACCTCGCCGGAAACGTGAAAGCGAGAACGACGAACGGACCCCTTTCGATCTCTCTCTCGGGGAGCAAATGGGATGGCAGCGGGCTCGACGCACGCACCACCAACGGACCCCTCACTATCAGAGTACCCGAGAATTATTCGGCGCACCTCGAGACCGGAACGACGAATGGGCCGGTGAGTCTTGGATTTCCGGTGATGGTGCAGGGCCGAATA
This sequence comes from Gemmatimonadales bacterium, assembly GCA_038253755.1. Taxonomy (GTDB): domain Bacteria; phylum Gemmatimonadota; class Gemmatimonadetes; order Gemmatimonadales; family Gemmatimonadaceae; genus UBA4720. The sequence continues at coordinate 16,551 of JBBSGU010000049.1, forward strand.
AACCGCGACATCTCGACTGACCTTGGGTCAGGCGGAGCGACGATCCGTGCGACGACGACGAATGGTCCGCTCATGCTTCGCCGGAAGTAACAGCCGGCGACACCGATCTGACGTTCCAGCAACAGATTGACGAGAGCCGCGTGGCAGCTCCGATGACGATTCAGTCTTCCGCTCCGGCGGATGACTCAGAGGATGTGGCACTGGCTGCCTCCGGCGACCGGCGCGCGTTCGAACGGCTTTACAAATCACACGTGAACCGGGTGTTCTCGGTTTGCACGAGAATGTGTGGAAGCAGAGTAAAGGGTGAGGAACTGACGCAGGACGTGTTCGTGAGGGCGTGGGAAAAGCTGCCGCAGTTCAGGGGCGAGTCTGCATTCTCGACGTGGATTCACAGAGTTGCGGTGAACATCGTCCTTACGGACAGAAAGAACGAAGGGCGCAGCAGCATGCGGCTGGTTGAAGATGAAGCGGAAGAAGGAAGTAAAACGCCGGTACAGAAAGCGTCAGTAGTCCCGATGCATGGCGACAGGATGGACTTGAACGCCGCGATCGCCAAGCTGCCTGCTGGTGCCCGACAGATTTTCGTTCTTCACGACGTTCAGGGATACAAGCATGAGGAGATCGCGGAGATGTGCGGCATTACTTCGGGCGGAAGCAAAGCGCAGCTGCATCGAGCACGGCTCCTTCTCAGAGAGGCACTGACACGATGATTGACAATCCAATGACATGCGCAGAGTGCGATGAAAAGTTCCTCGATTACTTCGAGGATACGCTCGACTCTCAATCGCTCTCTCGATTCAACGAGCACACATTCTCCTGCGTCAGATGCCAGGCGTTGATTCGTGACGTTGCTGGAATCCGGGAGCAGGCTGCAACGTTGCCGGATTTCGAGCCGTCGCGTGATCTCTGGAGCGGGATCGTGGCTCGCATTCAACCGGAAGTTCGAGCTATTGGCCCACGGTCCGGCGTAGCGTCTTCGAAGCGATGCCTTGCGGCAGCGGCGGCCGCACTTGTCGTCTTTACTTCAGGCGTCACGTATGTTGCCACATCGCGGTCGACGGTCGGCCAGCTCGGCACCGCCAGCCTGGCGCCGACGGTTATTGCATCCCCACAGATTGCGACTGCACCCGAGCCTGCGACGAGCGCGCCGACAACCGAGCCGCGTGTGGCGGGTGTTACGTCAACAGTGACAAAAGCACCACAGCCGAGGATACCGTCATTCGTTCCGAAGTCGGCGCCCAGAATGTCGCTGGCGTCCTCAGTCCCTCCGACGGCATCGGAGCTCGCATTCAGCGAAGAAATCAATCAGCTGCAGAGCGTCCTCGTCGAGCGACGCGCGCAGCTCGATCCGGAGACCGTAAAAATTGTCGAGGACAACCTGAAACTGATCGACACCGCGGTTCAGCGCGCGCGATCAGCGCTGTTGAAGGATCCAGCCAGTGGATTCCTCACGCGCCAGCTTGATAACGTGCTTCAAAAGAAAGTCGAACTGTTGCGGACGGTCGCGTTGATGCCGTCCAGCACTTGAGGGATAAAAAGGAAATGAAATCACCATGGATATTCTGTTGCGCCGCGATTGTCGCATCGGCTTTCGTGCCGGTGGGCAAAGCAGGCGCGCAGAATGATCGCTATCGTGAGAAGTTTGACACCACCGTGACGATGGATCACGGCGGCAGCGTCAGTCTTTCCGTTTACTCGGGGCACGTGAACGTTGTCGGGATGTCCGGAAACAAGGTCGGCGTCAGGGGTTTCGTTGATCGCCGAGAGCTCAAGTTCGAGGCGCGATCGGGATCGGTCCGGATGAGCATCGAGCCGGACGGACGCCGCGGCGGCAGTGCGGAGCTCGACATTACAGTCCCGATTGGAACGCGCGTGCAGATAGATGGATTCTCTGCTCCTTACACTGTGAAGGGTGTAAAGGGTGAGGTCAAACTGGAAAGCATGAGCGGCAACATCGAAGTTGCCGACGCAGTCGGACGCACCGCGATAGAAACAGTTTCCGGGAACATTTTCGCTAGCAACATCGGTGGGGACCTGAGGGTCGAGTCGGTGAGCGGCCGGCTCGATATCACGAACGTGAATGGCGACATCGAGAGCGGATCGGTCAGCGGTCACATCTGGATAAACGGAGCGCAGTCGAAGTCGGTGAAAGCGGAGACGGTTAGCGGCTCGGTGGCATACACCGGCACGGTCGATCCATCGGGCAGCTATGAGTTCACGTCGCACTCGGGTCGTATCACGTTAGGTGTCCCGGGCGATATCGGCGCGACTGTGAGCCTTGAAACGTTCAGTGGTAACGTGGATAGTGATTTCCCGGTAACGATGGGCTCAGGCACGAACCGAATCGGGCGCGACAGCAAGTTCGAGTTCAAGATTGGCAATGGACGGGCGCACATCACGCTGGAAAGCTTCAGCGGCAACATTCGAATTCAGCGCGGCACGAGCCGCGACAACCAGGAGTGATGGACATGACGAAAATGTTTGGAGCGCTTGCAGTCGCCGCGTTCATCGCTGCGCCCAACGCGAGCTCGGCCCAGTCGGATCTTGGACGCGACAAGGAAACGTGGACGTGGGACGGTCGCGTCAGCGGCGGCAACTGGTTCCGGCTCTCGAGTGTCAACGGACCGGTGTCCGTCGAGCCCAGCCCCGACAACATGGTGCACGTTCGGGCCGAGAAGATTGTAAACAAGGGTAGTGTAACTGATGTCGCGTTCCAGGTGATCCAGAGCGGTGGCAATGTTCGCGTGTGCGCGCTGTGGCGCCGCGATGTGTGCGATGAAGATGGAATGCATTCGCGTCGCAATGATGACGACGAAGACCGCAATGACCGCCGCGACGTTCGAGTGAGATTCACCGTAAAGATTCCGTCAGGTGTGCGAGTGAGCGCCGGAACCGTGAATGGGGAGATGAGAGTGAGGGACGTGTCGTCGGACGTGAGGGCGAGCACCGTGAACGGCCTCGTCGAAGTCCGGAACGTGGGAGGGGAAGTTCGCGCCAACACGGTGAATGGCGGCGTTGATGTGACGACGCGCAACGGTCCGGTGAATGCGAACACGGTGAATGGCGACATCGACGTGAGGATGAGCACGCTCTCGCGTGATGGTGAGATGAATTTTCACACGGTCAACGGAAGCGTGACGGTTGAGACTCCGTCCGGACTCGATGCGGATGTGTCGCTCGATACGATGCATGGATCGATCTCGAGTGACTGGCCGGTGCAGTTGTCGGGGAAGTTTGGTCCGCGTCACGCTGAGGGTACGATCGGCCGCGGCGGAAGGAGCATTAAGCTCAAGACGCTGAATGGCAGCGTTGAGCTGAGGAAGGCTCGTTAGGAACTGCTTTGGACACAGAGACCACAGAGACCACCGAAACTACGCTCTGTGGTCTTTTTTCTTGATGGCATCTCTCCAGGGAAGGTTTTTATTTTTGGTTAAACGACGGAACGACGGACGGTGGGCGCGCCGTCGTTCCGTAGTCAACCCCAATTTGTCAAACTTGATTTCGCCAGGAATCCTCGTCGGAGACGACGCTTGATTGCCGGTCTCTGTAGTTCTGTGGTCTTGTATCTACCGGATATGAGGAAACAGCGCGAGAATCGTGTTCGGGGTGGGACCTCGATGGTGGTCAGAGCTGAGAGCTCGGCACAGAGC
>JBBSGU010000050.1:0-20126 GCA_038253755.1 Gemmatimonadales bacterium
TGCGCAGGCACTCGCGCGAGCGGCATATGGCTCGGCCTCGTTCGCGAGGTATGAAGGAAAGTCCCGCCAGTACGTCCGGCGCGGTTCACGTCGGCTTCCGACAGCTCCTGGATATTTTCTGAATTGTCCGCGCCCGCTTCGCTATTGTAGTCAACGATTCCCACCCAGCCTCGCCTGATACCGACAACCCGATAACCTTCGCGCAGCGCCCGAATGGTTATTGCCCGGATCGCAGGGTTGAGTCCCGGGACGTCACCGCCGCCGGTGAGAATCGCGATCGTTCGTTGTTGGTTGGCCATGATTCAAGCTATAGCATCGGTTATACCTATTTGTGCAGCTGGCGATATCGCGCAGCAAGTACACCAAAAAAAAGGGCCCCGATGCATTCGCACCGGAGCCCCTTTTTCACCCTCTGTGATTTCTAGAACTCGATACCCATTCCACCCTGAAAATCCAGTGTGTGACTGGTTCGCGAGTCTCCCGAAGTTCTCGTATCGCGATTGAAAACGATCACGTCCTTGGCATCGAACCTGAGCTGAACGCGACTGAAGACGGGGAGCCGAACGCCAACTCCCGGGCTGAACGCAAATCGCGTCGTATTTCCCGCCTTGATATCGGCAACCCGAGTCCCACTTGACGTCGTCTGCCGGTTGTTAATCCTGAGGGCACCAGCGCCGAGCGAGATGAACGGGTCAAAAAAACCGCCATACGGTCTCTCGGTTGGAAATATGTCGAGCTCTCCACCATACTGAGCAGCACCAATTCCCCGGTCTTTCCGCGGATTCCGCGAGTAGTAGAGCCCGATTGAAGTCTTCCCAAGAACGGAGCTCGGTCCGGCAAACGGAGCAGCGTTGATCCATAAACGAGCGCCGTATCCGTCGATCCCGATGCGGCTCTGGCCTTCACCGGCGTCGAGCTGGAGACGATCGTAAAACGCGTCGATGGATAGAAACTGTCGCTGCGGACCGAGTTTCTGAGCGGATGCCTTCGAGCCAGCAATGCACAGCGCTCCGGCAATCGCTCCGAGCAATATCGATCTATTCATGTAATTCCTCATGTGTGTCAGCTCCCAGCGATGAAGGGCTCGACGATCTCGAGGACCTGGCCCTTCGTGAGAGGCTCATCGAACGCTTCCGTCAAGCTGATACCGCTCGCCGGCTGCGCGAGAATGAAATGGAAACGATTTCCCTCGCCTGCATACGATGCCTGCGTTGCGGCGGGTAGTCCGCCGCCGATGTCCAGCGAGATCCAGCTCTTCTGACCACGCAGACGCCGAACTTCGGCGGCATGCCTGGCTTCGACTGAGTGGATCCTGAGGGCCGCTTCGAGGATGGTGTCGTTGCCCATCAGGTTCGCTGCCTGACCCTTGTACGCGCGGACTCCTGTGTCCTCGAACGTTTGCGCAACAGCGGCAAATGTCTTCTCGTTTCGGAAGACATCGGCAAACGGGCCGTTGCCCTTGCCATTGCCTGCTGTGAAATCGAACGTCGGTTTCGCAACTGCGTTGGAGCCGAGTACCTGCTTGAGGAATGCGACGTGCGCGACTTCGTGTTTTCGGATCTGATCGAAAACCGGCATCGTCTGGCTGCTCAACAATCCGCGCGTTGAAACGCCTGTCTGATAGAACTCGGCTTCGAGGTACTCGAGTGTCAGTGCGAAGTTCAGCACGTCCACGATTAGCGAAGGCAGTCCGCCCTGTGCAAACGCGTCTTTGGAAAGCGCTGCGAGAGCGACGGGCACAGAGCCCATTGCGAGACCCATCGCGAGTGAGGATGAAGTAGAAGCGCCCTTCGCGATGGCTTCGCGGCGTGAAACAAGCCGCTGCGCGATTTCCGGGTCGGCGTCAATCAATCTTTTGGGTGTCATTTAGAATGGCTCCTAGATGCCCGCGATGCGGAGAGGGGTCTTGAAATAGGGAGCCACCATCGAGAGGATCTCGCGCGGCTTGATGGCGCGGTCGAGACCATGCGCGTCCACGACGTCATCGCCTGCAAAGGAGCGGCTCATTGGCGAGATCATGTCCCTGATTGCGGCAGCATGTCGTGCCTCGACCGAGACGATCTTTCCGGCAATCGTCAGAAACTCGGCAAGCCGAATTCGAGTGCCTGCGCCGTTGTACGCCGCGACTCCTGTGTCCTCGAAAGTCCTTGCGGCAGCGAGAACTGCGTTGCGGCTGCTGAAGTTGATGGAGCTGAGGTTGATCTCGGGGACTTCGATGCGAAGAATTCCGAGAGCCCTCTTGAAGAACCGTCGGTGCTGAACCTCGTGGGCGCCGATGTCGCGGAGAATTTCGAATTCGCCCGGCTTGAGATCGCGGGGAGGGGTACGAACAATCTGCTGATAAAATTTTGCTTCGAGAGTTTCCAGCGCATATGCGTAGTTGAGAACTCCGAAGTCATCACCGAAATCCAGCTTCTGGCGTCCAGCAGCACCGATGACATGGCAGCCCGAGAGAACGAGGGGCATTCCAACACCAGCCGCAATCGCTGTCCGTCGAAAAAACTCGCGCCGACTTTGTCCTCCGGCCGACAATGGCGTTTCAGGTAAATCTTCTAACTTCATCAACCCCTCCAACGAAAATGAGCGCGAAAAGTTCTTTTCTATGCGCAGGTGTTAAACTTTTACGCCCGGTTCGGGTGACCGGATCTTTCGCGCGGCAATTCTGACTGAAGAGGAAGAAGATGAGGCTTAGATTTGTGATTTCTCAGTCAATCCTGATAATCGAGATCGCCGGCGGATGCACTCATGCCACCGGTGGATTTATGCCTGTCGTGTCGAGCGTCGCCGTCCGTGTCCCCGCTGCAGACTCCACTCTCGCACACGAGACGTTCACGATCGAGTCCATCGCTGTGGGCGAAAGGCGGATGATCAACGTCTACCTGCCGCCACAATATCGGAATGAGGGAAGGAAGTTTCCGGTGCTCTACATGCCCGATGGTGGCCTCGACGAAGACTTTCCCCACGTCATTCGCACCGTCGACTCACTCATCGCACTCGGCGCAATTCGACCGATCATGGTTGTCGGAATTCCGAATACCCAGCGGCGCCGCGACTTGACCGGGCCAACCCGAATCAGGACCGACAGCGCAATTGCTCCAAAGGTCGGACGGTCTGCTGATTTCCGAACCTTCATTCGCACCGAGCTCATTCCGGAAATTGCTCGCCGCTATCGCACTACGGGGGAGACGGGGATCATCGGCGAATCGCTGGCCGGCCTGTTCATCATGGAGACGTTTCTGGATGAACCCGACCTCTTCACTCATTACATAGCGCTTGACCCGAGCGTCTGGTGGAATGCCGGAGAGATCGTGGATTCGGCACCGTCGCACCTCGCTCGGATCGATTCCAAAAAGCGGACACTCTATTTCGCCAGCTCACTGGAGCCGAGCACTTCGGTGGGCGCGGCGAAGATAGACGCGGCGTTGAAGGCGGCACATCCGCGCGGACTACGATGGACATACTCTCCCCGTTCCGATCTCACACACGGCAACATTTTCCGTGCGACGAAGCCGGTTGCTATCGTAGACGCCTTTCGCTAGCTGATCACTCGACGACTGTTGGAGGTTTGTCGGTACCGGGCTGGCCCCCCTGCGGGGCCGGCGCCTTGTTGCCTTCGGTTCCTTCGTCAGCGCGCTTTTCCTCTCGAATTTCCGGCAGGCTCTTAGCGCTTATCCATCCGTGTTCGGCCGCGTGCTTCGCAACGTCGAGGGTATGTTCCGCCAGAACGAGCGCTGAGTTCGCCGCGAGCACTTCGTCCGCGAGCAGCTTGATCGAAGCTGCGCGCTCTGGAGACCGGGTCACATCCCGGATATAGATGGCAAGAATCCTGTTGGGAAACTCGCTCACGATTTGTCGGTAGATCTCCGGATCGTGCTGGCTGCTGTCGCCCACCAGTATGAACGGAAGCGCTGGATAGAGACCGAGAATATCGCGAATCAGCCTGCCTTTATGCTCAAAATGTCGTGACGCGGATAATGCTCCGAGACTGATGTCCCAGTCGCGCAGCAACAGCGGCCCTTTCGGTAAATGCTGGAGCTCCATGAACTCCGAGATTACGTCGTAGATATTCCACGGACTGCTCGACACGTAGTAGATCGGGTTCTTTTCACCACCTCCTGCACCTTCGCGAAGTGCACGGTAGAAGGCCGCGACTCCAGGAAAGGGAAGTCGCGTCCGTGCATTGCCGAGCATCACCGTTCGTGCTGCCTGAATGAAGTTCGATACACGCGACTGAATCACTGTGTCATCGATGTCGCTGATTACGCCGAACTTCGTTGTTGGGGAAAGAAATTGCGCCTCGCCGTCGCCTTTCACGGGAGTGCCGTCAAGGGGAGAAGGCGATACAATCACTGTCGAGTAGTTCACCCATTCGCCGGATTCATTTTGCTCGGCCGCATCGATCCAGCCGCCGAAAAAACCTTCGTCGTCGCATTTCATCTTCACGACCGCGTTGCCACATGTCACTTCGACTTCGGCGTGGCCCAGTGGATCGCTGTCGGCACGTCGATAGGTATTGAGGAGATTGCGAAGAGTTGAATCGCCGTCCGTGCTTGCTCCGATGTCCCGTTTCTCGATCACCCGGCCATATACCCAGGTTCGCGTCGCGCCACCGAAGCCCCGGTAGCACAGCACTTCGTGCGCGTCATCGTCCAGGGCGGATCGGACTGCACGCACTGCAGAGCCGGCCGACTTGCCGGCCTTCTTCAATAGATAGGTGAGTTCTTCGGACCAGTCAGTCATGCTTGCGTGCTATGCGGATTGCGTGCCCGGATGGAACCTGAAGCCGGGACAACACCGCCGATTTGCTTGCGCCAACCGTCCGAGGGCGTAAGCTCTTACGAGCAGATTTTCTCTTCCCCCCACATGGAGCGATCGTGAAGCGCATACTAGGCATTTCCGTCATTCTCTTTGCAGCTCCGCTTGCGGCGCAATCCAACGCCTCTGGCGCAGTCGCAGTCACCTCCGCCATATGGTCGTCAACCATCGACTACATCATCAAATCGGCCGAACAAATGCCGGAGGCGAACTATTCGTTCAAGCCGACTCCTGAAGTTCGGTCGTTCGGACAGCTCATCGGCCACGTTGCCGGTGCGCAATACGTCTACTGCTCGGCTGCGATTGGCGACAAGCCGGCGAACGAAGGCGACATCGAGAAGACAAAGACTTCGAAAGCCGACCTGGTTGCGGCGATCAAGGCGTCGACTGAATATTGCAAACGCGCATACATGCAGTCAGACGCATCGGCACGAGCGATGACCAAGGTGTTCGGCGAAGACCGATCCCGTCTGTATGCTCTCGTCGGAAACGCTAGCCATGACGCAGAGCATTACGGGAACATCGTTACCTATCTGCGGATGAATAGGATGATCCCGCCATCGAGCCAGCCAGCTCCATCGGGCCAGTAGACGACATTGGGCAAATGACCCTTTCGCCTGTTCGGCAAGGCCATACTTTATCGATGTCAGTGAACGCAAGGCCATTTCATCCTGGAGGATTCGCCACATGCACGACTCACTAAACTCACCAACTGCCCGCAGAGGTTTTCTCGGGCGCATTGCTGCTTTCGCCGCGGGTCTAACGATTGCGGCTCCGGCAGGTCTCGCGGCCGAGACATCATCGAGCAACGCGTCGGCTGATCCGGCACTTGACGCGTGGTTTGGAAGAATCAAGGGAAAGCACCGGATGGTATTCGACGCTCCCGAACCGAACAACGGCATGCCCGCGATCTGGCCACGGGTTTACCTGAACAGCATGGCAGCGACGTACCCGGGTGAGGCCACTGCCGTCGTCATCCTTCGTCACGCTGGACTGGGACTCGCGCTAGGTGATTCCGTCTGGGCCAAGTATCATCTCGGTGAGGTCTTCAGCGTAAAGGACGGCGACATGCCCGCGATGAAAAACATCTATGCGAGCATTACGAACCTGCCGATTCCCGGGCTTGGGATCGCGGAGCTCATGAAGTCGGGCGTTCTCGTTGGCGCCTGTGATGTCGCACTCACGGTGTACAGCGCGGGCGCTGCGCAGAAGATGAGTATGGACCCGGCCGCGGTGAAGAAGGAATGGATCGCCGGTCTGCTGCCCGGTGTGCAAGTCGTTCCGTCAGGCGTGCTTGGTGTCGGACGCTCGCAGGAGCTTGGTTGCAATTACTGTTTCGCGGGCTGAGAGAGCTGAAGTAACTAGGGGGAAGCGGGCATCAAAATATTTTCTGTTCCGTTTCCCCTTAACCTTCTCAGCGGTCTCCTTTTGTTCTCATCGTCTCAGCGGTGAGGCATTTTCCGTTTTTTCCCCTACCTGTGCCGAAGAAGGCGATCTACGATTGGATCGCGATTGGCGAAATAATCCTTTGAGCTGAGCTCGATCTTTATGGCGGGCTCGATCCATTGCCGGGTGGGAACGTTGAGGTCGCGTCAATCACTGTGCCGGAAACGTCTCCCGGTATATTGAATCATGACGTCGTCCGACACACCTCCGATTCCCGAAGGGCCGCAAGGCACTCCGCCAGCTCGCGCACCGTTCATCGGCACAGGGGCCGCGCTCGTACTGAGCATGCTGGCAATCCTTTTGATGTTCGGGTATTGCAGCTCACGCGTCATCCCAGGTTTTGGCGGACACGACGAGACGAAGGTGTCGCACGACCTGGTCATGACTCAGCTGCGCGCGGTGGCGAAGCTCGTGTCGAGCGAGGCGACTGTGAGAGACGTCGTGACGTACGAGAATACGTGGTACGGATCGACGAAGCGCTCGCTCGTAGTTGTAACCGGACGGCTGACCGCCGGCATCGATTTGGGTGACAGCGCAGATGTGAGCATCGACAGCAAAGCCAAACAGATCCGGATCGTAATTCCACCGGCAAAGCTGATGGGTGTCGAGGTGCTCGACATGAAGACTTACGACGAGAGAGGCGGATTGTGGAATCCCTTCAAGCCGTCCGATCGCGACGCGATTCAACGCCAGGTGCGCGCCCAGCTCGGTGCCGCGGGACAGCAGACCGAGCTCTTGAGGCACGCGAACACCAGTGCAGCCGAGATGTTAAAGCTGTTGCTTGGGAAAGACGGTTACACCGTCGAGGTGACGACTCGGGGGACGCCCACGGGCCCGTTCGTCAATTAGTCGGCTCAGTTGCCGCCAAAGAGCTTCGCAACTGCCAACGCCGTTTCGTAGGGCCCCGGCGCACCACGGTTGGTGAGGATGACAACAGTAAGCCTTCGCGCCGGGTATCGGACAATGACGTTTCTGAATCCGGTGGTTTCGCCGGAATGCCAGATCGTTTCGCCGGTAATTCGCCAACCGAAACCGTAGCTCGTTCCCGGCACATCGGTCGGCGTATGTGGAGTAAAAGCAACACGCCGCCACTCTTCGTTCAGCAATCGCGAGTCGTATTGCGCTGCATCCCACTTCGCCATGTCGTCGATCGACGAATAGATGCCGCCGTCGCCAAGGACTGCGCTCGTGGAGCTCTGGTCTCGCCGGGTCCACGCGCCGTCTGTCAGTCGATATCCGAAAGCGCGATGTGGAACCATGTCAAAGCCGTCGCGGTGAGCAACCGTGTTGGTCATGCCGAGCGGAATGAAGATGCGGTCGTGCAGAAAGTTGGCGAAGGATTTTCCTGACACGCGTTCTACAATCAATGCAAGAAGTGAGTAACCGGTGTTGCTGTACCGATAGCTCGTTCCAGGAGTGAAGTAGAGGCTGTCAGCCGATTCGAGCAGGTGCAGGACGTCCATGTCGTGTACTTGTTGCGTCGCGCCTTCCGCCATCAGGTCTTCGTAATCAATCAACCCTGACGTGTGCGTCAGCAGGTGATGCAAGGTGATTGACGAATCGGATTTTGGAAGCGACGGGAGGTACTTCGACGCTTTGTCGCTGAGGAAGATCTTGTTGTCCTGAGCCAGGAGCAGGATTGCGGCTGCGGTGAACTGCTTCGTTACTGACGCGAGTCGATAATTCGTTGCCGGAGTCGCAGCGACTTGAGCCTCGAGATCGGCGAAACCCCAGGACCGGCGAACGATCGATTTGCCGTTGTGAACGACGAGCAGCGATGCACCGGAAACGTTGCCGTCGTACTGCTTCATCAGGATGTCGATATCAGAGTCGATTGGACGTCCTCCGGACGCGCACGCGAGGGTGCTGAGGGAAAGACAAAGCCGAAGAGATTTCCACATATGGTGCATCAAAACTAGCGTCCCTTGACGAGACAGGACACGCGCGTTATTTTACCAAAAGGTTAAATACAAAGAATCGTAATGTCACCAGCCCATCTCGATCTCACTTTCGCTGCTCTATCCGACCCCACCCGACGGGCAATCCTGTCGCGACTGGCAGGCGGCGAAGCGTCCGTAACCGACCTCGCGAGGCCGTTCAACATGACGCTTCCGGCGATCTCGAAACACCTCAAGGTTCTTCAGCGCGCTGGGCTCATCTCACAGACGCGCGACGCGCAGTGGAGACCCTGCCGGTTGGAAGCCGCGCCGCTGAAAGATGCATCCGCGTGGATCGAGCACTACCGGCGGTACTGGGAAGAGAGCTTCGACCGCCTCGACGAATACCTGCACGAAGTCCAATCAAAGGAGAAGAAGCATGGCAGAAAGAAATAGCGGCACTGCGACAGCCAGCGACCAGGAGCTCGTCATCACCCGCGTCTTCGACGCTCCTCGCGAGCTCGTCTGGAAAGCGTGGACAGTAGACATGGCGAAGTGGTCAGCTCCCCGCGGATTCACCATGCCGGTGAGCGAAGGTGACGTCAGGCCAGGTGGCAAATGGCGGGCGATGATGAAAACTGCCGAGGGAAAAGAGCTCTGGCTCGGCGGCGAATACCACGAAGTAGCTCCTCCCGAGCGGCTTGTCTTCTCCCACCAATGGGATAGCGACAAGGCGAAGCCCGGAGCCGAATCGGTCGTCACTGTCGTTCTTGTCGAAATTAGCGGCAAGACCGAGATGACCTTCACGCAGACCGGATTCACATCGACCGAATCGCGTGACGGCCACAAGGATGGATGGACCGAGTGCTTCGATATCCTCGACGAGCTGTTCGCAGCGGAGAAATAGTCTCGCGTCATAGCTCTGCCATGGAATGGACTCGGCCTCGCCATCGCTCGCTCGCTCTCGACGCGCGACTATCTCCACATGGTGAGAATGACGGTGGCGAGAATAAAGGACACGAGATTGAATGACGTGTCGATCAGCCATAGTTCCTTCGACTTCATGGAGAACAGAGCCGTTCCGTGATGGTGACCGCTGTAAAACCGAGCCAGCAAATAACGCCAACTTTATGCCGCGCATCATGTCCCACACGGGCAGAAATCCCGGCAGGATCGCCGGCACCCCGGCGTTGATCAGGCCGCAAAGAAAATACCTGCACGTACATCAGCGGCGACGAGGCGCCCGACTGATTATCGCTGCGGTGCCAGACTCTCGATCGCCGGGCGAACGGCCCGAAGCACAGAGCTATCGTTTTCGATGGTCCAGTCCACCCGCTGATAGGTAACCGTCTGATCGTCCCTGACGTTGAAGAACAAAACAGCGCGGACTGCGGGATACTTTGTTTTGAGATCGTCCAGAGCGTTCCGATACCAGCCGGACCGATTTCCTCCAACCGCCAGCGACCCGAACTCGGCAACCATCACCGGTTTTCCGAATGACGCGAGCATTGGATACTTCTCGCCAAAAATTTCCCTGAACGTCCACCAGTGCGACCACTGTGCGATTGGACCGAAGTTCAGCGCGCCGGTTGCAACCCAGTCCACGTAGTCGCCGCCCGGGTAGTACGTCTCCCAGTATTCGTACGCTACGTGAGGCGACCATACCCACAGCACATTCGTCGCGCCGGCGTGGCGGAAACGATCGACGACGTGTTTCCACGCGGCGATGAATTCCACATTTGTATTGTTCTGGGGTCCCCATGGATATCGATAAGGGTCATTCATTTCATGACCGAGTCGGATGAAAATCGGCTTTCCGAACTTCGCAGCGCTCGACGCCCACGCGTCGATATAGAAGTCGTATTCTCCCGATGCGACGGCGGCCATTCCGTGACGATCTCGTTGATCGCGAAGGGGAATCCGCGGATGCTTGCCACTCGCGAAGTCGCTGAGCCACGGCTCCCACGTCACGACGGGGACCGACCCAACGTCGGAGATTGCCGTCAGAAGCTCGAGAGGAAAATCCTGATCGGGTAGATCACCCCACGCCGAGTAGACCTGAATTAAAGGGAAAGTGGTGCCGAGCTTTTGCTCGAGACTGACGATGCCGTCGAGTGTGGACGGGAGCCTCGAATCGAAAGCACCAAAGAGCACAGCGTCGGGATGTTTCAGCTTCGCGATATCGTGTCGATACGCTTCAAACCACTTGAGATCGGCAGTTCGTCCCGGTCCCGAAAACCGTCCGCGCATGGCGTGCTCGAATGTGCCGAACGTTGTCCCCAGTCGATCGAGGGCGCCGGAGACAGGCCCCTCTGACGTTGACGAAATCGTAGTTAGTGCGACCGACCCAACGAGAGCAGCTCCCACGACGATGACAAACAACAACAACCGGTTAGGGGTTCTCACAATCCGCCTATCGTTGTGACGTCAATGCCATCCCACGGAGAACGCGGCGGAACTGTACGCGCCTGCCACGCAGCGCGGAGAGCTCCAAGCGACATGAGTACAGGCATTGTCGCGAATGCGAGCATTCCCCACACGGCTTCACTGCTTAGCTCGAGTGAACCTTCCGATGCAACGAGCATTCGTGTACGCAACACGTGCGCGACGGTAATGACATAAAGAAGAATCAACGCGAGAGATGGCCAGGCGAGGTTCAGAAATCGTCCACGTACTGATTCCTTCGCGGTTGGTACGTACGGAATGTCGGCCCGAACGATTGCCAGTGCAGTCCCTGCAAAGAAAATGGGCCAGCAAGCCGACTTCAACGCCAGTCCTTTCAGATGAAGTCCCGTCTCGGTACTGCGGTCACACATCCACCGCTGCACGAAGAGGTAAATGACCATGCCGATCAGCGCGACCGGCGCCGTCTCCCCGACGAACTCAGCGAATCGCATCGACGCCGGTTGAATGCCGGTCCACAGATATAGATATGGGAAGATCAAATACAGAAATGCGGTGACGCCGGCGAAGTAGTACGTGCCGATCGTGAGATAGGAAAGTCTCTGTCTCCACCGAAGCGTACGGATCGCCTTCGGCAGCTCGGCGAATATGACTTCATACACGCCACGCGACCATTTCAACTGTTGCCTGAAAAACGACCCGAGGTCCTCCGGCACCAGTCCTCGGCTCACCACCTCCGGCACATAGACGGATTTCCATCCCGCGGCGTGGAGACGAATTGCGGTAACGAGGTCCTCCGCGAGACCGATTCCGTGACCGCCTATCGATACGAGTGCGCTTCGCCGGAACGTACAGTTGGCACCGATAGCGACTGCGGCGCCGTGACCAAACAGGCCCATCTGTCCCGGGCCATAGAAAGCGTAAGTCTGATCGGCTGCACCGGCCGCTGTGAACGATCGAGACTGGTTGTAGTACGCTTGTGCAACCTGAACGAAACCAACATCGTCGTCAGCGAAATGGCCGAGAACACGATCGAGAAATTCGGCAAAGGGGATGTGGTCGGGGTCGAGCACGAGAATGAAATCTTCGGACGTCAACTCGAGCGCGCGGTTGATCTTTCCCGCCTTGGCGCCCGGGATGTCCAGCAACTCAAGGTGGGTTGCGTCGTTGTCGACCGCGACGTTTGCAAATCGCTCATCCCTCGTATCGTCCAGAAGGTACGTCCGATGCGGATAGCGAATCCGCGCGCAGGCAGCGAGCGTCTTTTCGAACATCGATAGAGGTTCGCCTCGTGCGCTGGTAACGAAGATCGCAACGCGCAGTCCGTCAGGCGCAGCCCGATGAACCGGCTTTGCTATTCCCGCATAGTTGATCCATCCCAACACAACTCGACTGATTCCATACCAGAACGCGAGTGACAGCAACGCAAACAACACCGGCTGGGCAACATGACTGGCACGAAACCACCAGTCAGCCAATCGAAGAATGGCCGCGATTCCGATTCCAGAAAGTGCGCTGAGTGCGATCCGATCAACAAAACGAACATCGGCTGCGCTGCGATGTCGCCACAGCGATGCATCGCTGGAGTTCAGTAGCCGCCTGCCTTCTGAATAGCGCGATTTACAAAGCGGTACACGAGGCCGACCGAGGCGCTCGAAGCAGTGTAGAACCCTGTCCGGAACATCTCAGCTCGCGCAATCACGCCGAGATCGTTTGAGGCATTAACGGAGAATGACGCGTGCGCATTCCACGGATTGAAATGCCGCGCGTACGATAATCTTTGCACCGTTGTAGTCACTGGCCCACCCGTACTGATGGCCAGCAGCACAGGAGCGCTTTCGGTCGCGCGAAATGCGTAGGACCCGCCGAAGTTGAAGACCGCCGTCGGGCCTGGACGCGCCGTGATCGCACCGATCAATGAATGGCTTTGCAGGTCGATGGGAGTGTAGTACGGTTGGTACGATCCGCTGAGATCGAATCGCGCATCGCCCGGCAGGTATGGTTGTAATGGATGCCTGAGGCTGAACCGGCTTTCCGACGAATTCTGGATTGCTCCGCTGTAGCCAGCTCGGATATCGAGCGGCACGGAATGCACGACTGGAGCGAGGATCCAGACATATGCGCTCGTACTGCTGTTCGAATCTGGAAACCTCTGGAGCTGATAAGCTGTTTCGCCGAGCCAGCCGCTCGGATGATCGAGCTGGAGATATCCGGTTCCGGTGTTCGTCATCACGGATTGCGAAAGACTCGCTTCGGTCGCGAGGTATGCCGATCTTGAACCGCGTCCGCCAATCCTGAAATGATTGGGCAGCCGAAATGCGATCTCCGCAGTGCCGATAACATCGCTCGAAGATCCAAACGATCTGGTCACCCCACCAACACTTGCGTTAATGTCGGCGCGGGCCGCCGCCGCGTAGTGCCTAATCTCGAGCTCGGCCTGCGAAACAGTTCTCGTAGCAGTGTCGCCTAAATCGAGCTGCATTCCCTCTCCACGTACTGAAACCGAAGTCGACGGAACGGGATACCAACCAGCTTCAGCACTCACGACTTTCCCGTTGATCGGCTGATCGTCGTGCTGATAACGCGGTTCGACCTTTAGCCAGGGCGCCGTGAGCACCGCGATGTCAGTGTGGATCTTCCTTATTGCGGGATCGACCTCCCCGGATGCGATTGCCGAGGTAAGGTGCTTGTCGGCAGAAGCCCAGTCGCCTTCCCAGTAGTCGAGCGTTCCAAGTAACGCGTCGGCGCGCCCACTGGTAGGGGAAGGCCCAACCTGCGCCAGAACTTCACGAGCTCGATTTCCTGAACCGGTCTCGATGAGCATCCGCGCATATTGTAGACGAAGCTCTGTGTCTTCCGGGTGCGTGTTGAGTGCTTGCTCCGAGATAGCCCGCGCTCCCGCGACATCCTTCATCCAGTAGAGCGTTTCGGCCAGCAGGCGCAGTGCGTCACCGTCATCGGGATGCGAAGCCAGGTGAGAACGAAGGACGCTTGCTGCTGCTGCAAAGTTGCCAGCATCGCGCAAGCGCGACGCTTCTGCGCGCGGGTCAACTGCAGCTTGATCCTGCGCGACCAGGATCGCCGGGCGCGCCGCAACTGTCGTGGTGACGCCAAGGGCTATTGTAGTCACGATGCGCATGAAGTGCGTGCGACTGAAAACGAGAGATGATGGCAAGAAAATGTGGTTCAACGGTGAGCCTAGCGGCTGCAATACATAGGGGAAAGGACAGACCCGTGCAACAGAAGTTTTAATGCGCCGTACCGCGATTCTCCTTATTTTCCGGTCGCTTTGCGAAACTGGTTCCGGCCGACGGAACGCAATCGGTAGCAGAATGGAAGATGACGAAGACATGAACCTCGACGAAGACTTTCCGCTTGGCGATGGCGTCGCCGACATGGAGGCCGTGGTGGTGTGTCCATACTGTGGCGAAGAGGTCGAGATCGCCGTCGATCCGGGCAGTGGGTCGAGCCAATCGTATGTCGAGGATTGCGCCGTCTGTTGCTCGCCGTGGCTGGTTCAGGTTCAATACGCCGGTGGCGCGGTCCAGGTATCAGTGACTCAGACGGACGCCTGATACATGAAGACATGGTGGCGTGCGTTGATGACCGCGCCAGCCTCTAGCTGCCGAATCCGCGCTTTCCGGTAGCTATAGTACCCGTCTTCAACCAGCTTATCTCCTGCCCAATTGCCTTCAGGATTGCACGAGCTGCCAGAGCAACCGGCGGCTCCGATGCGAATGCACCCGCGATCGCGTACAACGCGCGTGGTGTGACGGAATTTCCGCGCTGAATCAAGTAGACCGGTTCCCACGTGTCGGGCTGAAATTTCGCCTTGAATCGCTCGAGCCCGGCGAAATTATAGAAACGCTTTCCATGCGCGCCCGTCAGTTCCAGCGCGAGCTTGAGCCAGCGCGGCTCGGCGTCATGCGGAATGACATCGCGCATCGCGAGTGGTGCGAGGCCCAGAGTGAGATACTCTGCGCCGTCGGCGACGATCGCGTTAACCGCCTCTCTTAGCAGCAGCTCGATCGTTCCATTAGGCGCGTCGGGTATTCTCGGGAATTGTTCGACAAGCCAGCCGTTGCGAGCCGGCACCGGCGACAGCACCGCAAATGCCAGCACCTGGTCTCGTTCCTTCCCATGTTCAACCAACCGTGTTGCGACAAAGACGCGACGATCATCGAGTCGCTCGAGAGTAGAAGGCTCAATGAGAAAGTGAAGCGGAGGCAGTCCTCGTCCAGCCAACCATCGATCGAGCACCGAGCGAAGACGCGGCGACCCGGTTGCTTCATCAGCCGACCACTCGCGAACGGTTACGCCCTTGTTCGCCGCGCGATGGAACTGGGCTCTCAGCGATGAGTAGCCATTGGCTTTCTCAACCCACGAAGCAGGATTCCATGTCGGCTGTGTACCAAGCAGTGCCATGGAATGTTTGGAGCTGCCGTGCAGAAAATGCTCCAGGCGGCCCTCCGCACCGAAGTAACAGACGCCGTGGCCGTGTGCAGACGCAGAGCTTTCAAATTGCCCGACAATTTCGCCAAGTCGCTCCGGGCTCGACACCGGAGCACCGGCGACAACCCGAATTCCGGCGGACTCGACATAGCCGACGACGGCATCGCCTTCATCGGAAAACCAGTGATCGATTCCAGGATTGACGATCTGGTACGCCGTCGCATTCCAGCCGTACTGTATCACCAGCGAGCGCGCGCGTTGAACGGGGTCGGGCCATTCCGAGATCATCAGCTGCGAACGAGCCTTTTTTGGTGAATAGGTGAAAGTCCCGTCAAAGACGGAACAGGTAACTCAGCTTGCCAAAAAAGCCATCGCTTGTTCTTCGCAGCTCGCGAAAGCGGAATTCACTCGGCTCATTCATCGTGGAGCCGTAACCGACATAGACAAGCGTTCCCGGAACGGGCCGATAGCTGAACAGCCAGTCCATCGTGAACTCGTTGCTCCTTGTACCCGAATTGGCAACGCCGCCGACAAGAATCGCGTTGCCGTTCCGATCTTCGAGTGCCGAGCGCGATCGCGCAGCGTACTGGCCGACGAGGCGGACGAAAATCGCTGGCGTGACCTGATATTCCGTCTTTATACGCGGAATTGTCTCGGTCGAAAAACGCTCGCCATTTCTGCTTCGGTCGAGAACAAGCCGCGAGAACTGGATCGAGTTCCTGAGTGCCAGGGTTGGACGCAGATCGATTGCGGCATCCAGTCGAGTGCTCGTTCCCTCGGCGGCTTCTCTGAAAATGGGAGTCGAGCCACGCGTAATCGCGGACGACGCACTGATGAACCGAAGCGTCGGAGTCGTGATACGGAACGAACCCGCGATTTGATTTCCTTCGAAACCGGGAACGACGAATGGCGCAATGACGCCAGCTTTGGAAACGGTGTAACCTGAATAGTCGGACCGTTTGTACGCGAATCCGTTTCTCGACAACGCGCCGCTCACCTGCCAACCGCCACGAAGCGTCGCGCTTGGAGTCACGGCTTCGGTGCTCTCGATCACCGGCCGCCGATTCAAATAATCCCACGTTCGCTGAAGCTGGATGAACGTTCCGTACGTTTGAACGAGCGCACCCTTCTCTCCATAGAAACTGAGCCGATTGAACGCATTAGTTTGAACAACGCCGGTTCGATTCACGAAGCCGGCCGCTGCACTGAAGGCGGGCTCTACTCCGCGAAGCGTATAGTGGAACCCCCACTGGCGACCGGTGCGATCCCAATCCGCCTGCAGGAGTGACCCGTTCCGATGATTCGCGATACTGTCAGTCCAGCTCTGTGCCGCCTGGAGCTGAACGAAGTACAGCTTGGAGTGATAGAAGCGGAAATCGAGGCCGCCGAGCCGCGAGAAATTGCTGCCATCTTCGCGTGTAGTAAGCACGGAGCCGAGCGTGTACTTGCGACCGAAATCTTTTCGCAGTCGGGCGATTCCATAGAGAGGGTTGGCGCGCCCCGCCCATGAATTGACCTGATCGTCCTGAACGAGCATGGACGCGACGTTAATTCCCGCGAGCTTTCCCGCCAGTTTGAGTCCGCCAGTTGGACCAACGATCCGTCGCGTATAGATCAGCTGATTGGGAGTATCGAAAAGCTCGAGGCCGTCGAGAAAAAACGGACGCTTCTCAGGATAGAAGAGAGCGAATCTCTCATTCAACAGAACCTGACCTACATCCGCCTCCACCTGAGAGAAATCCGGGTTGACGGTTGCGTTGAGCGTGAGATTCTGTCGAACCCCCCAGCGAGCATCTCCGCCAAAGTCGCCGCGAGAAACGTACTCGTGCCCGTTCACGCGCTGAGATCCATCGACCCTTCCGGTGAAAGTCGGAGTCATCTCGAGCACGAGGCCGCGATGCATGTCGTGCAATCCTTCCAGCGAGCCCGACTGAGCAAGAAAGTTTGCGCTCGCCCTCAAAGCAGGTGCCCACGTATCCTGAAATCCGGAATGCTGAATTTTGCGGAGGATGTGAATGCCCCAGGTCTGAACGTCCCGGTCCTGGTAGCGAAGACTCTTGAACGGAATGCGCACTTCAACTTCGTATCCGCCTGACACAAGCCGGCCCTTCGACTCAAACGCGTAATCAGGGTTCAGGTCTACTGTACCATCGAGTGGATTGATGTTTCGAAATCCACCGCCGGTGGCAGACGCGCCGCCGGCCCCGCCGGCGAATTGTGAACTCCGCGTTCCGTCCTGCTGAACGCCGAGCGGGTTGACGCCAAACAGGAAGGCGATCTGGCTTCCATTGTCGGTGTCGAGGAGGATCTGGACGTGATCTTCGCTGGCGATGTCATCGCGATTTGCCTGCGTGGCGTGAACGACATCGCCGTGAATTTCCGTTGCCTTGATGCCGAAGTAAATCGCATCCGCTCCGTACCAGACACGCACTTCAGTCGGTTCCTCGGCAGGCCGTCCGTCGACCGGCTGGTACTGCGAAAATCCTGTCAGTCGAGCGGCGCGCGACCAGACCTGTTCATCGAGGTGTCCGTCGATCGTCGCGACAGTATCGATTCGCGGAATTGTTACGTGAGTGCGATTGGCTCGCCCATCGTAGACGAGCGAAGAGTCCTGCATCAGCGTTGCCGCGAGGAGCGCTGCGATCAGCATGGACGAAGAATCTACAGTTCATTTCAGCGTCCGGCTTCCTTCAGAAGCTTGTCTACCACCTTGTCCTGCTCGTCGTAGGCGCCCTCGCCGTAATGGTGGTAGCGAATGCGACCCTTTGCGTCGATGAAATACACCGCCGGCCAATAATGATTCTGGAAAGAGTTCCATACGCCATAACTGTTGTCCATCACAACTGGATAGACGACACCCAGCGACTTCACCTGCTCGCGCACGTTCGCTTCGACCTTTTCCCTTGGGAATTCCGGAGTATGAACGCCGATGACAACCAAGCCCCGTGACCTATACTTCGCTTCAAGGGCTTTCACGTACGGCAGAGCATTGAGGCAGTTGTAGCACTCGAACGTCCAGAAGTCGACCATCACAACTTTTCCGCGCAGGGACGCGAGATCGATTGGCGGCGAGTTGATCCAGGGACCGCCTTTCGCGAACCCTGGCGCCTCTCCTTCATCCGGAAGCGGACTCTCTTTCTCTTCGGCCACAAACTGCTCGAGCGATTCTCCCTTGTCGATCGATTCAGCTTTCGCCGGTGATGCACCGAGCTTTCGAATCAGTATCTCCTCGGCGCCGGCGGTCTGAACAATTCCGCCTTTTGCGAACAACGTTCTATCCCAGCCCATCACGATGATGAAAACGCCAGCGAGCGCTGCGACGCCGAGTGTTCGACGGACCCACCGGTCGGCTCCGGCATAACGCTTCATCGACTGGAGAACGCGCGAACCGGCAAACATCGCGACCCCAAGTGACGTCGCCGCTCCAAGCGCGAAAGCAACGAAGAGTAAGGCCGAGCTCGTCTTCGATGCATTCAACGCGGCCGCTGCAATCACAAGCCCAAGAATCGGCCCCGCACAGGGTGCCCAAAGAAGTCCAATCGCCGAGCCAATGACGAAGTTGGCTGCCTTGCTTCGCGCGCCGGTTGCCTTTCGGTCGATGTCGGAGCCAAGGCCGACTATCGGCCGCGTAACCGCTTCCGCAAAACGCGGCATAAGCAGACTCGCGGAGACAATGGCGAGAAGCGCGATCGCGCCGTATCTGCCGATTTCATTTGCTTTGACGATCCAGGTCGCGCTCGCCGTAGCGACTGACGCGACGACCGCGAAAACGGCGGCAAGGCCGAGCAGCATTGGAAGTGTCTCTCGCGCAAATGATCGATCTGCGCGCGAGAAAACGAGCGGAACGATCGGAAGGATGCACGGACTCAGGATGGTAAGTACGCCGCCGAGGTACGCGAGGAAAAGCAAGTTATTCTCCGGTTTCTGCTGTCGGTTATACGCCGGCCAGCTTCAGGCGGTTCCGTCTAGATCCAACGCTTCACCCGTTTACGGTATTCATCGTATGCAGTGCCGAATTCAGCATAGAGATATCGCTCTTCGCGTTTAACCACGAACCGAAAGAGTAGCAGCAAGACAAGCGGGAGGAAAATGACCGCCCACCAGGTGTTGAGCAGAAGCATGCCGCCGAGGTAAGCGACCGTCATTCCGGTGTACATCGGGTTCCGCGTGAAGCGATACGGACCTGTTTCTACAAGAGAACTGGCGGGTTTGCTCGGAATGATCGCCGTGTGCGCACGTGCGAAGGTGATCATTCCCCACGCGGCGATTGCGAATCCGCCGATCACCAGCGTGTATCCAGCGGACTCCGCCGCCGGTGTCGCCGCGTTCGGCTCGAGCAATGTGAGTGAAAGCAGGCGCGTGTCGAGCAGCCAGGCGATTAGCAACCCGCCAACGAAGATCAGAGGGGGCGGAAATCTTACGCCTGGTCCATTCGGTTTTGCCATGACTGTCATTTCGCTGGTCAGTAGGATGACCAGCGAAAATAGACCGATCCGTGGCTTTCGGGAACGACGACAGGCCTCTACGTTCTGGCGAGGAAGCTTTGGACACAGAGACCACAGAGACCACAGAAACGACGCTCTGTGGTCTTCTGCTTTCCAAGCATGTCTCCCGGGCAAGTTCCTGTTTTTGATTTAAACGACGGGACCGCGGCTGTAGTAACCGTAGTTACCCTCATTCTATAAAGCTTCAATAGAGACGAGCCTGCGTGGCAGTTGGCGGTTGATTGTCGTTCTCGGTGGTCTCTTGGTCTCTGTGTCAAAGAGCAGTTGCAGTTCTCGCATCTTCCGAAACTTGTTTTAAGCCTATAATGTCTCGAGTAAGCTCTCCCCAGAGGGAACCACTGAAAGTCGTCATCATCGGCGGCGGTCCTGCCGGTCTCTACACGGCGCTCCTCCTCAAGAAAGCCGACCCGTCGCACGAGATCACGGTGCTCGAACGGAACCGTCCGGATGACACCTTCGGCTGGGGCGTCGTGTTCTCCGACCAGACGATGGAGAACTTCCGCTCCGCGGACGAGCCGACCTATCGCGCGATCACCACCAACTTCGCGCATTGGGACGATATCGATGTCTTCGTCCGCGACCGGCGAATCACATCCGGCGGACACGGGTTCAGCGGCATCGCCCGAAA
>JBBSGU010000051.1:0-19983 GCA_038253755.1 Gemmatimonadales bacterium
AGCCTCACCAGCGGAATGCACTCGCTCTCGCAATCCAGGATCGACGTCGAGGACGTACCCATCGACGAGCAACGGCCTCCCTCGAACTGCCACGAACTCTGCACGCGCCCCAGCGAGCGCAAAGACAATCGCCGCATCGACGTTCCCGACAGGGGTGACCCGCGCGGCCGACAACGAGAACACACTCAGGTCCGCGTCCTTCCCAAGTTCCAGCGAGCCGACTCTGTCATCGATTCGCAGGGCCCTTGCCCCGCCGATTGTCGCTAACTCGAGTGCAGTGTGCGCGGGAATAACGGTCTCACTTCGCCGCACAGCCCGTTGGAAGAGAACTGCGAGACGCGCTTCCTCCAGGATATCCATTCGATTGTTGCTAGCAACGGAATCGGAGCCCAGGCCGACATTGATTCCAGCTTCGAGATATTCGGCGAGCGGTGCAATGCCGTGCCCGAACTTCGCGTTCGAGGCCGGGCAGTGAGCAATCGTGCACTCATGCGCCGCGATTGTCGCGATGTCCTCGGCGTCGAGTCGCACCGCGTGAATCAAGAGCGGAGAAGTATCGAGACATCCTGTTTTCTCCAACACCGAAACAGGGGAGCGTCCGCGAATCCTGATTTCGAGATCTCGTTCTTTCCATTCTTCCGCGAATGCGCCCGTCCCGCTGCAAACCAGCTCCTGCTCCGACGCACTCTCGGCGATGTGCAGACCCATCAGCCACCCATCTTCCTTCGCGAAGTCGGCTGACGCCTTGTATAGCGCATCCGACACAGTGTACGGAGCGTGAGGCGAGATTCCGAGCTTTACGAGATCAGTCTGAAGCGGAGCGAGCTCAGCGACGCGTGCGCGTAACGCTTTGATCGACGCGGCACACTGCTCAGGCCCTGAACCGAACGTCTCCTGGAACATGATGCCGCGAACACCCATCTCCAGCATCGCAAACATGACGAAGCCGGTCGCGCACGTATCGGCGTAAGTCGTGATGCCGGATTCGAGACCCTCGACAATGCCATAGCGCGCTGAATCGAGCAGCATGTCGTCAGTCAGGGATTCCTTGCGACTGCTGCGGAGCTTGTCGATCCAGTCGTTGAAGCACAGGTCCTCGAGAAACCCGCGCATCGACGTTAGCTCGAGATGCGTGTGCGCGTTGATCAGTCCCGGTAGAATGACGGCGTCGCCGAAATCGTAATCTTCGCCTTTCGGTGAGCCCTCGATTGTCCCGACGTAGACAATTCGTCCAGCGTCCTCACAGACGCAGCCGTTCTCAATCGGCGGCTGCGTAACGGGAACGACCCAGCGCGCGCGGTATCGTTTCATCGAGCGCTTGGAGCGCTCAACGAGTCTTTGCGGCTGGTATCGAGGCGAATCCTGCTTCTAGCTGTGTCCGGCACCGCGCGCCGAGGAACCGGTGAGGCGCCTGGAATAACGCGCGGTTGCGGGTTGCTTTGGGAGGGATTGTACACCGGCGGCGGTGGATATGAAGCTGGAGGCGGCGCGATTCCAAGTGTGTCGTATCCCGGCTGATATCCAAGATGCTTGTCACACTCGTGAGTCGGCTCTGTTCCAGGTATGTAAACCTCGGTCCCAACTACATCACGCGGACAATAGGGTGTCTGAAGAAGTCCAGTCGTGAAGTCGATCTCCCGGGTAATGATCGACTGCGGTCGAGGCCAGTCAGGCGGTGTCGGTCTCCGGCGGTAGACTTCCGTCATGAATTGCGTCCACGCCGGTGCGGCCAACCTACCGCCCTGCGCGTCGGCCATGATTTTCCTCGGCTTGTCAAATCCCATCCACACGCCTGCCACCAGATCCGGCGTGTAGCCGATGAACCAGACATTGGTTCCATCGTTGGTTGTACCCGTCTTGCCACCGGCGGGAATGTGAAATCCGGACGCCCAGACGTTGGCTGCGGTTCCACGACGAATGACGTCCTTCATCATGTCGACCATGATCCACGCTTCTTCGGGTGACAAAACCTGCGTTCGCGTGGGAGTCTGCTGCCAGAGAACTTCCTGCCGCGCATTCTCGACTCTGAGAATTGCGTTAGGTGCCGGACGAATTCCCTGATTCGCGAAAACAGAGTAGGCCGCGATCATCTCCATCGGATAAACGTCAGCAGCACCAATGAAGACGGAGGGATACGGGGGAATCGGCGTCGTGATGCCGAAATTTCTGGCCTCGTTGATAATTGTCTGCTCACCAAGCTCCATTCCCACACGAATCGCGATGATGTTGCGGGACTGGTAAAGACCGCGCCGCATTGGCATCGGGCCCTCGAAGCGGCCGTCGTAGTTTTTCGGCTGCCACGGCGTTCCTGTACCCTGGTCCACAACGACTGGCGAGTCGTTTACGATGTACGACGGCGGACGTCCATTCTGAATCGCCGACGCGTAGACAATTGGCTTGAATGAAGAACCTGGCTGCCTGAGGGCCTGAGTGGCGCGATTGAACTTCGAATCGTAAAAGTCGCGTCCGCCAACCATCGCCTTTACCGCCCCGTTGCGCGGATCGAGCGCGACGAACGCACCTTGGAGATATGGCGAGTTTTCGCCTGGTTCAGTTCCAGCCAGACTTCGGGCGATGTAGTGCTCGTACGATTCCGACCCGAACTTCCCGAACCTTCCGCCCTCGATCCGCTTGAGCTGAAGCTCGAGTGATCGTTCGGCTGCAAGCTGCATGTCGAGATCGAGGGTCGTGTAGACCTTTAGCCCCTGCTCGTAAAGCTGGCGCCCAAATTGTTCGTCGAGCTGCTGCCGTATCCACTCGACAAAGTAGGGAGCGGTATCACCGGCTTCGGTTTTGCTCGCGAGCTGAAGCGGGAACGCCTCGGCGCCCCGTGCTTCAACGTCGCTGATTGCGCCGTTGCGACGCATCAGCTCGATGACGGTGTTGCGCCGCTGAATTGCGCGATCCGGATGCTTGCGTGGGTTATATCGCTCGGGCGCTTTCGGCAGCGCAGCGAGCGTCGCTGCTTCAGCAACGTTGAGGTTGCGCACCGACTTGCCAAAGTAGCGCTGCGCTGCAGTCTCGACTCCGAAAGCACCGTTGCCCAGCGAGATCTGATTCAGGTAGAGCTCGAGGATTTTCTTCTTGTCGAACTTCGCTTCGATCTCGCGAGCGACTTTTCCCTCTCTAATTTTTCGAACGAGCGTCTTTTCCCGGGAAATGCTTTCCGGAAAGACATTTCTCGCGAGCTGCATCGTTATCGTCGAAAAACCTTCGTCGAAACGGCGGGCCAGAATGTCGCGGCCCAGCGCGCCGAATACGCGGCGCCAGTCGATGCCGGTGTGGTCGTAAAAGCGCTTGTCCTCGGTGATCACGAACGCCTGCTGAACCGTGAGCGGGATCTCCTCGAGCTTGACCAGTGTGCGTCGCTCGAGGCCCAGCTCGGCGATGAATCGCCCATCGGCCGCGTACAGCTTGGATGTCTGACGCGGTGTGTAGTCGTTGAGCGACTCGACGGGCGGACATTTCCCGCCTCGGCAAACGAGCGCCCAGGCCCCGTATGCTACGCCGAGGCCAAGAGACACTCCAAATGTGATGATCAGCAGCAGGACTCTTATGAGAGTCGGATGCCTGCGACGAAAAGAGTCCGATCGTTTAACCATTCGGGCTATAAGCTAATGTCCGTACCGTGACACCGCCTTACTGTGTCTCTATTTTGGAGAATGACCGAACCGACTTCTCTGCTCGACGAGCTCGCCTGGCGCGGGCTGCTCCATCAGAACACCGATGGGCTTGCTGAAGCACTCGCGCGCGGATCGGTGTCGGCGTATTGCGGGTTCGACCCCACCGCTTCGAGCATGCATGTCGGCAACCTCATTCCCGTCATGGGCCTGATGCATCTCCAGCGCGCCGGGCACCGTCCAATCGTGGTTGTTGGCGGTGGAACAGGGATGATCGGTGACCCGAGCGGCAAGACTGTCGAGCGTCAGCTCAACACGCCTGAGATCGTCGCCGAAAACACGAAGGGGCTGCGGCGACAACTGGAGAAATTTCTCGTCTTCGGCGGAAAGAATGCCGCCGAGATGCGCGATAACGCCGACTGGCTTCAGCAACTTGGAGCCATCGACTTCATGCGCGACGTCGGCAAGCACTTCACGATCAACTACATGATGCAGAAGGACTCGGTGCAATCACGCCTGGAGTCCGGAATGTCCTACACGGAATTCTCATACATGCTGCTTCAGGCCTATGACTATCGCGAGTTGTTCCGGCGCGACGGCGTGACGCTTCAGGTTGGCGGCAGCGACCAGTGGGGAAACATCACGGCCGGTCTCGAGCTCATTCGTCGCACCGAAGGCGGCGAAGCTCACGCGATGACCTTTCCGCTCGTCGCGAACTCGAGCGGGACGAAGTTTGGAAAGACCGAATCCGGCAGCGTGTGGCTCGACCCTGAGCGAACATCGCCGTACCAGTTCTATCAGTTCTGGATCAACATCGACGATCGCGACGCAGGCAGGTACCTGCGCTACTTCACCCTCCTCAATCGTGAAGAAATCGAATCGCTGGAACGCGAGATGGCTGAGCGACCGCAGGACCGCGCGGCGCAACAGTCACTGGCTATGGAAGTGACGACACGCGTTCACGGCAGTGAAGCCGCGGCGATCGCAGGTGAGGTTTCGAGAATTCTTTTTTCCAAGGGCGACCCGTTATCACTTTCCGCCGATGCGCTCCAGGTCCTGAGCAAGGAGGTTCCCTTTGCAGAGAACGCCACCTTCACCAGCGTGATCGATTGGCTCGTCGACCTGAAGCTCGCGGCATCTAAGGGCGCAGCGCGCAGACTGATCGAGCAAGGCGGCGTTTCTGTGAACGGCCAAAAAATCGTCGGTGCCACCGCCCATCCGTGCGATCCGCTTTTAGGCGAGTACTATCTCGTGAAGAAAGGTGCTCGTGACTATGGACTGGTTAGAATTCTTGCGAGCACTTAGTGCGCTTTCGCCCTGTCCGCTAAGTGGCCGCTGCAAAAAACCAGATTTTTCCAGACTCCGAGACAACGTACAGTTCCCCCGATGAATCTTCTCCAAACGAAACGATGTGCCCGATATCCGGGATCGTCCACTCTCGCCTGTCCGTCGCCGCGCCGTTCTCGTACTTGAAGCTGTGAATCCAGCCAGCGCAGTAGTCGGCGTAAAAGTAGTGTCCGATAATTGATGGAACGCGACGTCCTCTGTAAACGAAGCCACCAGTAATTGAGCAGGCATTCGCGATGTGCTTGTACGTGAGCACCGGAAGCTCGAGCCCCGCTTTGTTGCAGCCGCTCGACGGGTGGTAACACGCATCGCCTTCCATGATATTCCAGCCGTAGTTCACTCCGGCGCGACTCGACTGTACGACATCGACTTCCTCGATCTCACCTTGGCCGACATCGGCGATATACATCAATCCTGCAGTCCGGTCGAACGCGAAACGCCACGGGTTTCTGATGCCGGTTGCCCAGACTTCGGGCTTCCCTTCAGCCGCGTTCGCGAACGGGTTGGCTGCCGGAATCGAATATGGATCGGTTCTGGTGACATTGATGCGAAGAATTTTTCCCAGCAGCGCGTTTCGATTCTGGCCGTTCTCCTTCGGGTCGCCGCCCGATCCACCGTCACCCATTCCGATGTACAGCATTCCGTCAGGGCCAAACATCACAAGGCCGCCGTTATGGTTGCCGTAGGGCTGGTCAATCTTCAGGATCAGCGATGACGATGCGGAATCAGCGATGTCGGGATTCGCGCTGACCTTGAAGCGCTCGATGCGCGTATCACCGTGCTTGTTGGTGTAATCGACGTAGAAGAATCCGTTGATGCGATAGTTCGGATGGAACGCGACGCTCAGCAGGCCTTGTTCGCCGCCGCTCTTCACACGCGACGTGATGTCAAGAAACGGCATCGGTGACGCAACACCGTTCTTCACGACCCGGATTCTACCCGCCTGCTCGACGACAAACAGTCGCGAATCACCCGGCGGCGACGTGACATAAACAGGATTCTGAAAGCGATCGCCAACCTGTTGGAGTCGCATGGTGTGCGATGCAGTGCTCACGGACGCCGGAGTTTTCGCGGCGGAATCAGCACATGCAATCAGCACTACAGCCGCAACTGCAAATGCGTTCACTACTGCTCCCTCGGCGCCTTTCGATGCTGACGCGGATCGAGAGCGTCACGAAGAGCGTCACCAAGGAGATTGAAGCCAAGCACGGCGGCCCCGATCGCCATGCCGGGAAACACCGACGTCCACGGCGCGCGCCTCAACTGATCAAGGTCTCGTCCATCGGCAATCATTGACCCCCAGCTCGGTGTCGGCGCGGGTACGCCAAGGCCGAGGAACGATAGCGCGGCTTCGGCCATGATCGCTCCAGCGACGCCCAGTGTTGCGGCGATGACGACGGGGGCGATGACGTTCGGCAGAACGTGCTGCAGGATCACGCGCACGTCCTTCGCACCCAGCGCGCGAATCGCCTGCACGTACTCGAGCTGACGCACGACCAGAACCTGACCTCGAACAAGACGCGCCATGCCGGCCCATCCAACAACACCAATCGTCGCGAACACGACTCCCATCGACGGCTGAAATGCAGCGACCATCGCGATGAGAAGAAGCAGCGTCGGAAACGCGAGCGTTACGTCGGCGAGTCGCATCACGAGCTCGTCTACCCACTTTCCGTAGTAGCCCGCGATCAAACCGAGGGTCACGCCAAGCGAAAGAGCGATTCCCTGGGAAATCAGTCCGACCGTCAGCGACACGCGCGCACCAAACACGAGTCGCGCCCAGATATCACGCCCCTGCACGTCAGTGCCGAGCCAATGCGCCCCCGACGGACGCGCGAGATAATTGCTGAGGTCGATCTTGAGTGGATCCTGATTCGCGACCAACGGCGCTGCGATCGCCGCGAGAACCATCAACGTGATCACGATGATTCCGAAACGCGCCCGATTGTCGCCGAGTAGGCGCTTGCGTTGAGCAGTGTCTAGCATGCTGTCATCGCGAAGGCGTCCACTTGCTCGGATCCTTCAATGTCGGATCTTGCAGCTCGGGCGGAGTCTCGGCGGGTTGACGTCTCCAACGGCGATGCTGCCAGAAATACTGCGACGGATATTGTCGTACCCACTTCTCCAGAATTTCGCTGTAACAAGCGACCATCGCGTCCACGTCCTTATCGCGATCGCCAGACTTTTCGACTTCTATTGGTTCGAACACAACGCGAAACCGACCATTCTGCAGCCGAATCATGTCCATAAAACAGGCTGCAGCATCCAATCGCAAGGCGAATACCGCAAACCCTCGCGCGGTCTTGGCCGGGCGTCCAAAGAACGGGACAAACGTCGATGCCAGACCGAGAACTCCCTGATCGGCGAGAATTGCAACGAACCGGCCATCGCGCACGGCCTTAACGGTGCTCTTCGCGGCCTTCGAGTCGTGCACGACAGTCATTCCGAGGTTTTCCCGATTCGCGTTGAGGTAGTCCTCAAACAAGCGGTTCGCGGCACCGCGAACGACGACTTCCGGATTCAGGCCTCGTGCGGCGAGATACGCGCCCATCAGCTCCCAGTTCCCGTGATGACCGCCGACCATGATCCCGCCTATCCCGCGGTCTCGTGCTGCCTCGACATGCTCCCATCCATCAACCCGATCGACGAGACCGAGTATTCCGTCCTTCCCCAGTTTCGGGAGGATTGAGGCCTCGACGGCGTTGCGGCCGAGATTCCTGTACGAGCCTTCCGCAGTTTTCCTGACCTCGGCTTCACTCAGGTCCGGAAAAGCGGCTGCAATCTGCGTTTCGACGACATGACGGCGAATTCCGAGGGGCCGGCGGCCCAGGCCGCCCAGTCGTTCACCGATTGCACAGGCGGTGGCCCACGGGAGCTTCTGCAATCCAGCAAAGACAGCGCGCATCGAATAGAATTCCGCGCGATGCGACAGAGTGGGCGGGAGTTTCCGCCGTTCTTCGTAAGTGTTCACCGCCTGCCGCTCGCGTGCTTCAGTACCGAAAGTGTGAACTCTCGCGTATCGCTCGCGACCCTGTCCCAGTTGTAGTGTTGTTCAACAACGGCTCGACCTGCGTCACCAAAAGCTGAAGCGCGAGCAGGATCCCGCAGAAACGCGCCGACCGCCGATGCGATTGCGTCAATGTCTTCAGGTGGAACGACAACGCCGGTAACGCCATCGCGTACGGCCGAACGGACGCCACCTGAATCGCCTGCAACGACTGGCACTCCTGACGCTGAGGCCTCGAGAAAAGAGATGCCAAAGCCCTCAACGTTTACCGTGTTGTCCAGGCGCGACGCTCCGAGATAGACGTTCGCGGTTGCGTACGCCTCTGGTAGATCTTCTTCTGCAACCGGACCAGCGAATATCGCTCTGTCCGTCACGTTCAGCTCGGAAGCGAGTGCACGCAGTCTTTGCTCATCGTGTCCTTCGCCGATCATCACGTAGCGCAGAGACGGAAATTCTTTCGAGAGCTGAGCCAGCGCGCGAATCCCGGCGTCCTGCCCTTTGTGAGGCACCAGCCGGGCAACCGTGATCATTACGGGTGCGTCGCCAACGTTCCATTTTGGTCTAAAGCGCCCGGTATCC
Organism: Gemmatimonadales bacterium; assembly: GCA_038253755.1. Classification (GTDB taxonomy): domain Bacteria; phylum Gemmatimonadota; class Gemmatimonadetes; order Gemmatimonadales; family Gemmatimonadaceae; genus UBA4720. The sequence continues at coordinate 8,554 of JBBSGU010000051.1, forward strand.
CTATCCGGCGAGAACATGTCGGGATCAGTTCCCAGATCGAGCGCCGCGATTGGCGGCATTTCTTTCACGCCGACTTGCTTCATCACATTGAACGTCAGATCGGCAACCCACCGCGACGTCGCGGCAATCCCCGCCGCCTCGCCGAGAATTCGGCGTGCGGCCGCCAGCTTCAAGTGACTCTTTTCCGCCTTGCGCTGCTCGCGCAGGAGGTCGCCACCGTTTACGTAAACGATGTATGGGACCTTCAATCGGGAGTGAGCCCACGAAACCGCGTAGCCAACCGGCCTGATGTTGCCGCAATGGATGACGTCGAGACTAGCGCGACCAGACTTGGTCAGCCACCGCGCCCACTTCACCTGATTGGCAAATCGATTGGCTTCCCGGAACTGAAACGGCTGACGATTTATTGGATACGCTTCGCCGCTGTCGAACGCTTCGGAACCGTCGAGCGCTACAGTCGACACCGACATTGAATTGTCTGCGTCCGCGAATCGACGGCATAGCTCGACGTGACGACGCGCCATGCCGCCACGATCAGGGCCGTAGTCCTGCGTCACGAACAAATGCTTCAGCACTTCCCGGCCAGCGGATTTACGAACTGACGGTCCTCGAGAATGTTGGTCGCCCGTTGATCGTACGTGTGGTGCGCGCGAACGAACTTCTCCCCGGCGCTACGTATCCGACCCCTCTTCGCGGCATCTTCCAGATAACCACTGCATTGAGCCAAACATGACTCCGCATCATCGTAGAACGCGCAATGCTCGCCATCGTGCAGCATTGCGGCTACGCCCGGTGTTCGCTGTGTCAGGTAGAATCCGCCGGCAAGCATCACCATCCATGTTCGATCGGATGTGTACCCGATCCCGCCTGCCGCGCGCGTCGGGTTGATTCCCAGCACGATCTTCGAGCTGGAGCAGACAGTCGCGAAATCGTGACCCTCAACCGTTTTTCCATTCCAATTGAGAGGCTCTTTCCATTCGGCCCACCCCGGACCCCACACGCGAACCTTGTTCTCCCTGGCCACTTTCACCAGCAGCTCTGCGCGGTCGCGATCGTACCCGGTTCCGATGAAAGCAATCTCCGAAGCGAATTTTGCTTCAGGCGCGACGGCATGAATTCCTGCATCACCAGCCGCCGGAAGAAACAGTGCGTTCAGCCCGTGAGCTCTCCATTCCGATTCGAAACCGGTAACGAAAAATGTTCGAGCCAGCCGGCCGATTGTCGCAATGTGCGCGATGTCGGTACGATCCAGGTCGCGATGCCACTGCGGATCGTGATACCACATCGCGTTTGGCTTTTCGCCGATGATATCGATTACCGTCGCCGGGTCGAGCGCCAGGCATTTCGAGAGAAAAACAAAATCCGGACGAAAGTGCTTTGCACTCCATCGCGCCCAGCGCTGTGTCAACGCGCGGCCAATCCTGCGCTTCATCCTGCGATCGTCGATCAACAGTGTCGTGTGACCGAGCTTTATGAACGCTCGTTCAACCGCCGATTCCATGCGCCATGGATTGTTGCTCCCGACCAGTAGAATGCGCAGGACTATTTCCTTCCGCGCTTCTGAAGCTCCCAGAGGCGAGCGTATTTCGTCATGACGCTCATGCTCGCAAGTGCGGCGAGAATGATTCCGGCTTCACCATCGAGAAACCCAAGCTCGAGGAAATACATTTTCGCGAACCGGAGTCTCGACCTCACCCACATCGAGCCCGGGGACGTTCGCCTTCCTCGCTCGTATTTATCTTCGGCCCACCACCCGCTGTAACGCTCCAGTTTCTCGAGATACCTGTCGATCGAAGGATAGGGTTCGTGCGAAAGGGTGTGTCGCAATTCACCCACATCACCGCTGACGACGACATGCTCATGCACCCGGCTTCCATCGTACCGAAGGTGTGACCTGAACAGTCGAATCGGACGATCACGATCCCATCCCCCATGTCGAACTTCCGAGCCAAGGAAGAGATTCCGGCGGGGAACCCGATACGCGTACAACGTGGCGTCCCCGATCGTCGCTCGAACTTCTTCCCCGAGCTCAGGGGATGCACGCTCATCGGCATCCACAACGATTATCCACTCCGACGATGCAGTCTCGATTGCGGCGTTACGCTGTCCACCAATCGTCTCGAATGGATTCGACACGACTTTCGCGCCAGCCGAGCGCGCTCTGTCGATCGTGTCATCCGAAGAATCGTTCTCGACGACGATCACCTCTGCCGCCCAGCTGACGCTCTCTATGCAATCGACGATGTTCGCGGCCTCGTTGTGAGCCGCGATGACCACGGTAACCGCGACCGGCTCCCGCGAGCTCACCCCTTGTGCCGCGCTCGACCTGCTGCCGTCGTGATTGCCTTTTCGAATCCGTCGATCATCGCCTGCTCCGGAAACTCGCGACTGACGCGAACTCGTGCTGCTGCACCCATCGCCTGGCGTTGCTCTTCGTTCGCAAGAATTGTCACAACGGTCGCCGCCGTCGTCGCCGCATCATCAGGAGGAATGAGCGCGCCGCTGATCAGGTTTGCAACGTACACGTCCGCCACACTTTCTTCCGCGGCAATCACCGGAACACCGAGGGCCATCAGGTCGAGAATTCCATACGCCGCAGTGTCTGCCTCCGCGACAACCCAGCCAAGCTCAGCGTCGCGCATGAGCGTGAGATGGTCGTCGCGCTCGCCAAGGAAGCTCACCAGGTCCATCACGTTCAGCGCGGCGGCCTGCATGCGAAGATCTTCGCTGTCAGATCCAGCGCCGAAGATAATCAGGCGCAAATACGGGTGACGAGGAGCGAGCATCGACACAGTACGAATCGCCGTCGCCGCGCGACCGCGTGAAGTCGGATCGTAAACGCAAATGATGTATCGGATGTCGTCGGGTTTCGGCTCCTGCGCAGCCGCAGTGCGGTTGGGATAGCGGGAGGAATCCACCCCGAGTCGCGCAATTGCGCTGCGGTCCATTCGCCTCGGCAGTATCGCGAGCTGTGCATCACTCTCACTGGCAAAGAGGTAGGTAGTGCGAGTGAGCCAGTTCGCGAACTTTCCCTTTCCCGCCATCGCGAGCTGGCAGCTCGCCGGAGTGCGACGTAAGACCTTACCGCTGCGTCCGAGCCAGCACGCCATCGACGCGATGATGTGCTCTTTTTCGGTATGGACGAGCACAACTTCGGCATCCCAGCGCCGAAAGACGTGCCTCAATCGCCACGCTGCTCCAAACCAGTTTCCCTCGCACGAAAACGGAACTACCTCGAAGGGAGCTACGTCACGAGGCGCAACCGGATCCTCGCCACTCAGCTTCGAAGCGACTGTAGCCATCCGTGACGCCGACTGTTCGACATTGCTGTGCGGCTCAGCCAGAAAGGTGACGTTGTAGCCACGGGCCGCGAGACCGCGAGCAGCGGCCGCAAATGCCCGGGCTGTTCCGGACCACTCCCTCGAACAGTGCAAAAATAGAATTCGCACCCTATACCGCCGACGAAGCCATTGTGTCACTCATTGAGTTCATGTTTCCGAATTGCAGCGTATACAAACGGTGATAGGCACCACGCCCCGCCAGCAGCTCAGCGTGCGTTCCGCGTTCGATTATCTCTCCCCTCTCCAACACCAGAATCTGGTCGGCGTGTACAATTGTCGAGAGCCGGTGCGCTATCACGAATACCGTCCGCCCGCGCAACAATCTGTCCACCGCCTCCTGAACCAGTCGCTCCGACTCTGTATCCAGGGCCGAAGTAGCCTCGTCGAGGATGAGGATCGGTGGATCTCTGAGCAAGGCCCGTGCAATCGCCAACCGCTGCCTCTGCCCCCCGGACAGGCGGGTGCCTCTTTCGCCGAGAATAGTGGCGTAGCCTTCAGGGAGCTCAGCGACGAAAGCGTGAGCGTTCGCAGCCCGAGCCGCGGCCTCGACTTCCTCGTCCGAGTACGTCAGGCCGGTGCCGTACGCGATGTTGTTTCGGACGGTGTCGTTGAAGAGCACCGTGTCCTGACTCACGATGCCCGTGAGCGATCGAAGCGACGGAAGCTTGTATTCGCGCGTATCCACGTCGTCAATCAGGATCGCGCCCGACTTCACCTCGTAGAAACGCGGTATGAGATCGACCAGCGTCGACTTCCCGGCTCCGCTTGCCCCGACCAGTGCGATCACCTCGCCCTTGGCCGCCCTGAATGAAATGTTCGAGAGAACTGGCGCGTCGCCGTAAGAGAATCCGACATCCTCGAATCGAACGTCACGATCGAATCGCGCATCGGTCCGCGTGCCAACGTCGGTCTGCGATTCCGATGGCGTATCGAGCACGTCGAACAGTCGCTCGGCCGATGCGAGCGACGCCTGGGCGGTCGTCGGCATCTGCGAAAGCTGCTTCAACGGCTGAAGCATCCGAAGCGCATAGAGCAGAAACGCGATCAGATCAGCGCCCGACATCGAATGACTGACGAGCACCTGCCGCGCGCCGAGCCACAGCAGCACAGTCGCAATGCTCGTTCCGATGATTTCGGTGATCGGGGCAGCAAGGTTCGATATGCGAGTGAGACGGACCGTGAGGTTCGCGTACCGATTGCTCGCGACCGCGAACCGTTCCTCCTCCACCTGCTCTGCTCCGAACGACTTCACGAGCCGGATGCCGCTCACCGTCTCCTGAACAACGCTCGTCATCTCGCCGTGCTGATTCCCTTTCTTGCGATTACCCTTTCGGAGCTTTTGCAGGATCGGCGTGAGAACGAGGCCGAGTACCGGGACGATCACGAGCGCCATCAGGGTCATCTTCCACGAAATCAGGAAGAGAAACACGACGTAGCTGACGATCAACGCGCTGTTCTGGAGCGATGACGTAACGAGCTGAGTCAGGATCAGCCGCGTCTCTGACGTGTCGGTTATGACGCGTGAAAGTATCTGTCCGGTTTTCGTCCGCTGGAAGTAGCCGAGCGGCAGATGGGCGATGTGGTTGTAGACGGCCGTTCGCAGATCGCGTGTTACGTACTCCTGAAGCGTCGCACCGAGGTAGCCAGCGAGCCACAGCAGGGCATTCTTTGCGACCATCAGCGTGATCACGATGAGGATCACGTTGCGCAGCGAGCCCATTTTGTCGGAGGGGTCGAGCATCACGCCGACGGTCGAACGGAGGAGACGCGTGAGGCCTCCGCCGCCAAGCCCGATCGGCGCCTGCTCGAACAGCGTGTTGAGGAACGGGATCAACAGCGCCAGCGAAAACGCATCGAGGACTGCGGCAACGATGTTCGTGACGATCGCGCCCGCCATTCGCCCGCTGTGCGGACGTACGAAGGGGTACAGCCGCCCGTAGACGGACACTTACGACCTGGGCGTCAACAGAGCGAGCGGCAGAATCACTTCCTCAGGCGTGACACCGCCGTGAAGAAACGAACCACGATAGCGGCTCTGGTACTCGCGCAGTTTTGTGGGATAGACGAAGAAGCAGTCATTCGTGGCCAGGAGCGTGTTGCCGCCAGTCCCCTTTCTCGGCAGCCGTAGATCGTCCTCGTTCGAGAACATCAGCGCCTGCTCAGGACGTTCGGCGCGGAGGTCTTCGCCGAACTTGTAGCGAAGGTTCGCGGTCGCGTCGCGCTTCGCGAAAACGGTCGCCGGAGTGTTGCAGTGAATCGAGCCGTGATCCGTTGTGAGCAGCACCGAGATCTTTCTCCGTGAGGCTTCCTTGAGAACGCTGAAGAGCGCTGATCTCTGGAACCACTGGCGGGTGATTTGTCTCAGCGCGATTTCGTCGCGAGCCACTTCGTAGAGGATCTGCGATTCACTGCGGCCGTGCGTCAGCAGATCGACGAAGTTGAAGACAAAAGCACTCACTCCTTCGCTTCCAATTGCCGTTCCGAGATGACGCTCGAGCTCGTCCGAATTGGCGGCAGTCGAAATTTTCTGATAGCGAACCGGCGTCGGGCCGTTGAGCTCGTTGAGGTGCGCTTCGAGCAGCTCCTTCTCGTGAGCGTTGAGCGATTCGTCTTCCCGATCGGCGTTCCCCCACCAATCAGGCAATCTCGCTGCGATCTCTCCGGGAAAAAGGCCGCTGAAAAGTGAATTTCTAGAATACGGGGTCGCCGTCGGCAGAACGGCGAAGTAATGAGTCGTCTCCGTGTCGAAGAACGGGGCGAGCAGCGGTTCCAGCACTCGCCATTGGTCGAGACGCAGACAATCAACGACAATAAAGACAGCCGCCCGATCGCGCTGAAGAATTGGAAGGACGAACTCGCTCACGATGTCGATCGACAGCGGAGGGCGATTGCCTTCCAGATTCTTGAGCCATGCGGGATATTCGGTTTTCATGAACGCCGCAAACTCGCGGTGCATGTCCGGATACAGGCCGCGAAGCGAATCGTACAGACCCATCTCGCCGGCGGCGGCCAGATCGACGTCCCATCGCATCAGCTCGTCGAAGCGATCGATCCATCCACGCCAGTCGAGATTGCGATCCCGCTCGAGCTCGATCGCCCTGAATCGTTCGACGAACCGCCTCGCGATTGCCTGCTGACGAATGCGGGGGCCCTCGAGAATCTGCGTCACGATGCTCAGCACCTGACGCGGATTGATCGGCTTTACGAGGTAGTCCCGAATGTTCTGTCCGATTGCTTCCTTGAGCGTAGTGTCTTCCTCGCTCTTGGTGACCATCACGACGGGAAGGTTCGGCGCTATCTCGCGAACATCGCGATATGCCTCGAGGCCGCGCTTGCCCGGCATCTGCTCGTCAAGCAGCATGATGTCGAAGGGCCGGCGGCGTAACATCTCGACCGCGTCGTCAGCGTTGCTTGCCCACTCCACTTCGTAGCCCTTGGAGCGCAGGAAGATTCGGTGGGACTCGAGAAGCTCGCCTTCGTCGTCGACCCAGAGTATGGATTTTGGGGCCTGTGCCATGGGTTTTGTGAATGTAGCCGGGTGCCTCTGGTATGCCTAGATTGCGAGGGTGATCGGGCAACTTCCTCCGTTCGCGCTGGCGACGCCGGGCTTTCGGTTCAAGGCCCTGGCATCCCACGCCGGACACGCAGCAATCGGCGGCGACCGCGAAGTCGCGCTCGCATGTTTCGTCGCGGCCAGGCTGATCGCCGGAATGCTCCCACCGCTGTCAATTTCATCAGTCGACTCGGCCGCTCGCGCCGCGGCGACAAGACAATGGTTGGCATCGCTTTCTGTGCCCGCCCCGACACGCACCGCGGTGAGCGCGGCGATCGATGCGGCAGCCAAGTGCGATCCAGGCGCCGGCCGACAGGCGGTGAAGATGCTGGTCGAAGCGGGAGGATCGAGTCTCGACCCCCTATCAATCAGCGAATTGAAAGAACTCCTCGCCGAGCTAGCTTGATCAGTAATTGTGGAGGCCGTAAGGGAATTAACTGCCGACGGCTTCCAGCCTGGTGATGCGCCGTGCGCGTGGGCAGGATATTACAACGAACCTCAGATGAAGAAGGACAATGGCCGGTCATAGTAAATGGAAGCAGATCAAGCATTACAAAGCCGCTACCGATAAGAAGCGCGGCGCGCATTTTACGAAGCTCATTCGTGAAATCACGATGGCTGCAAAACTTGGCGGCGGAGATCCTGCCGGTAACCCGCGGCTCCGCACGGCAATCGATACAGCGAAAGCCGCGTCGATGCCGAAGGAGAATATCGAGCGCGCCGTAAAGAAAGGCACAGGCGATCTGGAAGGCGTCGACTACCAGGAAATCATGTACGAGGGCTACGGACCGGGTGGCGTCGCAATCCTCATCTTTTCGCTCACCGACAATCCAACCCGCACGGTCGCCGATGTTCGCTACAAGCTCTCCCGGGGCGGCGGTAACCTCGGCGCCGCCAATTCGGTTGCATGGATGTTCGAGCGGAAGGGACTTTTGTCCATCGATTCCACGCAGTATCCCGAAGATGACGCTCTGGAGGCGGCACTCGATGCGGGCGCTGAGGATTTCAAGGCGGAAGACGAGCGTTACGAGATCACCACAGACCCCGCGTCAATGCACACCGTGAAGAGTGCCATGGAAGCGAAGGGATACGAGATCATCGACGCGGAGATTGCCTCGGTTCCCAGAAATCTCGTAAATGTTTCGGGCAAGACGGCCGAATCGCTCGTCCGCCTGCTCGAGGAGCTTGAAGAGCTCGACGACGTTCAAAAAGTCGCGGCCAATTGCGACGTGGAGCTGGAGGAAACCGGGTGACTCTTCGATGATCGTGCTCGGTATCGATCCTGGCACCGCGGTCACGGGCTACGGCGTCGTGCACGGCGAGCGCATGGGGACACCTCGCCTCGCAGAATGTGGAATCATCAGGACTCGCCCCCGCGATTCGCTGGCTAGCCGGCTTCAGGAGATCCACGCCGGAGTCGTCGAGCTCATCCAGCGTCATCGCCCCGATGCGATGGCGATCGAAGACGTTTTCTATGCGCGCAACGTTCGCACGACTATCGTGCTCGGCCACGCACGCGGTGTAATTCTGCTCGCTGCAGCCAATGCAAATCTTCCCATCTCCGAATATCCACCTGCGGAAATCAAGAAAGCGGTTGTTGGAGCCGGGGCCGCGACAAAGGAGCAGGTTCAGTTCATGGTTGCACGACTTCTTCGTCTCAAGACTCCGCCGCAGCCTGCCGACGCATCCGACGGCGTCGCTGCCGCGCTCGCGTACTTCATGAGAATCGAGCTTCCGTCGATCGATTCGGAAATCGCCCTCTTGAATCGCAGATGATTTCTCACATCGCGGGAATTCTTTCGTCCAAAGACATCGATCGAGTAGAACTAATGACATCGGGCGGAGTCGGCTACGAGCTGCAAATACCGCTTGGCGTTTTTGAGACTCTGCCGAAACAGGGCGATGCAGTTTCGCTCCACACTCATCTCGTCGTGAAAGAAGATGGGTGGCAGCTATTCGGGTTTGCGTCGTTGTTCGAGCGAAAACTTTTTCAGAAGCTTCTCACCGCAAACGGAGTTGGCCCGGCGCTCGCGCTTGGCCTGATGTCGGCGCTCTCTCCGCAGCGACTCGTCCGCGCGATTCAGGAAAAGGACATCCCAACCCTTCAGGGAGTTCCTCGTGTCGGGCGGAAAAAAGCGGAGCGGCTGATTCTCGACCTGGCAGACAAGCTCGCCGCGATTGGCGGTGACGATGAGTCTGGGAAACCGCGTGTCGCTGGTGGTGCATCCGAAGACGCGATGCGGGCCCTTGTCTCTCTCGGCTACACCACCGTGGACGCCGAGCGCGGCGTGAGGGCCGCCCTCGATGCCGGCGGTGGTGGATTGTCGGCGACCGAGTTGATCAGGGCCGCGCTGGCAAAGCTCGGCGGACGCTAGACCACCTCGTTACAACCAGTCTTCGAGCGCAAGCGTCGGAACACGCGAAAACTCGCGAGTTTTGTTGGTTACGAGAGTGGCGTTTTGCGCTACGGCGTGTGCGGCGATGAGGAGATCGGACTGGCCGATTGACTGCCCCCGTCGTTCGAGATACCGACGCAACAATCCATATCCTTCTGCCGCCTTGCTGTCGAACGCAAGGATTGAAACGGCGCCGAGAAGATTCTCCACTCCCTCTCGCTCTCGGGCCGGATGGACGCTGCGCTCGATTCCATATTGCAACTCGGCCACCGTGATGGATGAAACGGCGACCCCTGAGCGCATCACCGCACGAAACCGTGGGACAACGTGCGGTGATGACCCTCTCAATATCGCGACGCAGATACTCGTATCAATCAGATGCATCCGCCCACGCGTCGAGCTCGGGCCGCTCTTGATGCGACCCTTGGTCACGATCGGGAAAGTCCGGCGCGGACCCAAACGCCGCGAGAAGACGCTCCCACCGATCGTCGCCCGGGGAAAGTATTACCCGGTTTCCCTCTTTTCGTACGTACACGTGAGTACCCTCGAACCTGAATTCCTTTGGAAGTCGTACTGCCTGGCTGCGCCCATTCATGAACAGCGTTGCCCTGCGCAAATCCGAACCGGTGACAACGCTGGCCGGTGACTCTCGCACCGATTTCGGTGCCGCTTTTGTCTTTGCATGGAGGCTTGTCTTTTTTCTGGCCACGGACCGTTAGCCTTGTGATATATATCACGATATATAATCAAGTCTGTCATTTTTTCAAGCCCCCGCGCGTTTTCCGCCGAATGAATTCCTACAAACTCAAATGAGTCGTAGGTTTCCATGACACCATCCGATACGGCAATGATCAAAACAGCGCACCGCGCTTCGACATTCAAGGAATCCGTAATTCGCGAGATGACCCGCGTCGCCAATCAGCACGGCGCGATCAATCTCGCCCAGGGATTTCCGGATTTTCCAATGCCCGAGCCGATGAAGGATGCGGCGTGCGCGGCGATTCACGGCGACATCAATCAATACGCGATAACGTGGGGAACTCCCGCACTCCGTCTCGCGATAGCCGAGAAGTATCGACGATGGTATGGAATGGATGTGAATCCGGATCGAGACATCACCGTCTGTTGCGGCGCGACCGAAGCAATGGCAGCAGTGTTTCTTGCGCTGATCAATCCTGGTGATGAAGTCATCATCTTCGAGCCGTTCTACGAGAACTACGGGCCTGATGCGATTCTCGCAGGTGCGAAGCCGGTCTTCGTCCCCCTCGAGGGAATGGAATGGAAGCTCGATCCGGAGAAGCTGCGCGCCGCTTTCTCGGACAAGACGCGCGCGATCGTCGTCAACACCCCGCACAATCCGACTGGCCGCGTTTTCACCCGCGAAGAGATCTCGCTGATCGCCGAGCTGTGCCAGAAGCACGATGTGATTGCAATTACGGATGAGATTTACGAGCACATCATTTACGCCGGCAGTCATCACGTCCTTGCAACGTGGCCCGGCATGCGGGAGCGAACCGTGACCATCTCCGGACTCTCCAAGACTTTCAGCTGTACGGGCTGGCGACTCGGCTATGCTATCGCGCCGGCGGAGTTTTCATCGCCGATCAGGAAGGTCCACGATTTTCTCACCGTTGGAGCTCCGGCCCCGTTGCAAGCCGCTGGCGCGATCGGGATGGCGTTCGGTACCGAGTACTACAACACCATCGCCCGCGAGTATCGAGAGCGTCGGGACGTGATGGTCACTTCGTTGAAGGAGGCGGGATTCAAGTTCTGCGCGCCGGAGGGCGCGTATTATATCCTCGCCGATTTCACTGACTTGAGCGATCTGCGTGGAGTTGAGTTCGCAATCTGGCTCGCGAAGGAGGTCGGCGTTGCGACAGTGCCCGGCACGAGTTTCTATAGCGACCCAAAGATGGGCGAGACAGTGACCCGGTTCGCGTTCTGCAAAAAACCGGAAACACTGGAGAAAGCCGCGGAGCGATTGGTCGGAATCGCGGCTCGGGTTTAAAAACGCCGCCTGCCTGGGGACTAAGATTCTAGTCGGCGGTATCCGTAGTCGGTCGTTTGGTGTACCAAGACTGGGTTGAGGGACTCCGTTGAAGCGATTTCTTCTGCCCTGTCAATGGCCAGTTCTTGCTAT
>JBBSGU010000052.1:0-19476 GCA_038253755.1 Gemmatimonadales bacterium
CACTCGCGTTCCGATCTTCATCACGATGAAGAAAGGAACCGTCCTGAACGGAAATACGCCGACGATCCTCTACGGATACGGCGGGTTCAACATCTCCGAGACACCCGCGTTTTCACCCGCCAATCTCGTGTGGCTCGAGATGGGTGGCATCTACGCAGTCGCCAACATTCGCGGCGGTGGAGAATACGGAACGGAATGGCACCAGGCTGGGATGCTCGATCGCAAGCAGAATGTCTTCGATGATTTCATTGCGGCGGCCGAATTTCTGATCAAGGAGAAGTACACGTCTACTCCGAAGCTTGCGATTTCCGGCGCATCGAATGGCGGCCTGCTCGTTGGAGCCGTGCTGACTCAGCGGCCAGAGCTTTTCGGTGCAGCGCTGCCGGCGGTTGGTGTCATGGACATGCTGCGATTCCAGAAATTCACGATCGGCTGGGCGTGGACGTCGGACTACGGTTCATCCGACGACGCGAAGCAATTCGGGTTTCTGAGAAAGTATTCGCCGCTTCAGAACATCAAGCCGGGAATCCGGTATCCTGCAACGCTTGTAACGACAGCGGACCATGACGATCGTGTCGTGCCGGGTCACTCGTTCAAGTTTGCAGCAACTCTTCAGGCCGCACAGGCCGGTCCGGCCCCTGTCTTGATCAGGATCGAAACGAAGGCGGGACACGGCGCCGGTAAGCCGACGTCCAAGCAGATTGACGAAGCGGCCGACAAGTTTGCGTTCCTCGTCCGCAACCTCGGCATGACGGTACCGCATCCTCAATGAGCTCACTGGTTGTCGTGTTCGACCGGATACTGCAGGCCGTTCGGTTCATTCTTGCCGTATCGGCTGGCGTCTTCGCGATCTTCTGCATCGTTGACTGGATGGTCAGGACACGGCGAGTGAATCTGTTTGGTTCTATCGCGAGATTTTCGCGGTCGCGAATCGATCCAATTCTCGAGCCGATCGAGCGGCGCGTTTTGAATGCTGGCGGTGATCCGGCGAGTGCTCCTTTATGGGCGCTCGCTGCGGTCGTGGTCGGCGGAATACTGCTCTTGAGTGTGCTTGATTTTCTTCGATCGGAAGTTCTGGGTCTCGCATTCGCGCTCGAGAGCGGGCCGGGCGGAATGGTGAAGCTCCTGGTGGCATGGACTTTCGATTTCCTGCGCATTGCCATCCTGGTGCGAGTGGTCAGCTCGTGGCTGCCGATTTCTCCTTATTCCCCGTGGATACGCTGGTCGTACGCAGTGAGCGAGCCGATCCTCAAGCCGCTTCGCCAGATAATCCCGGCAATGGGCCCTATCGACATCACCCCGATCATTGCGTATTTCATAATCGGATTTATTCAGGGCGCAGTTCTGGGGATGATGTAGAGACAAAAACATTGGCATCGATTCTTCTCGTTGGATCCGACTCATCGTTGCTCGAAGGGCTTTCGCAAACGCTGGTCGGGGCAGGCCATCATGTAGTGCTCGCACCGGACCTTGCCGAAGCTCATGACGCGCTTCGCGGCACGTGTCCGCTTGTCGCCGTTATCGATCGTGATGTGTTGATTGCCGATCGAGCCGAGTGTCCGTTGCCGCTGATGCGCGGTGGGGCGCTCGTGACCTTCCGGGGCACAGAAGACAACTCCGGGCATTTTCCGTTTCGACTCCCGAGAGCGACAATGGCAGAGCTTCACCTTCCACTGGAACGAAAGCGTCTCCTCGCACTTGTGAAGTTTGTCGAAGACCGCGCGCGTGCATCGGGAAGGGCGCTCGACGGTGATGTCCCAGAGCAACAGGCGCGACCTCTCTAACAGCCGCCAAGCGGTTGGCGACAAACGGTTGGCCGCGACCAAGTAGTTGACAAAAGCAACTATCTAGTTAGAGCAGCGGAGGATTTCACGGCCAACCGTGCTCCAGCGGCAAAACAGATCTCAGCGATCAGGCGCTTCAACCGATTCTATACGCGGCAGATCGGCGCGCTCGATGAGCACCACCTGCATAGCGAGTTCTCGCTGAGCGAAGCCCGAATTCTCTACGAGATCGCCAACTCGCCCGATGCAACGGCGGCCCAGATAGGAGGTAACCTCTTCCTCGACCGCGGATACCTCAGCCGCGTGATAGCGAGCTTCGCGCGAAGGGGGTTCATCGGGAAGACCCGTTCTGCAGCCGACGCACGCGAGAGCATCCTCACGCTCATGCCCAGAGGGAAAGCGATCTTTACTCGCCTTAATGAGCGCGCGAGCGCCGACGTTGGAAGAATGCTCGAATCGGTTCCACCCGCAGACCGCACAAGGCTCGTCGTCGCAATGAGCGCAATCGAATCCGCCCTCGGCTCAACCGACGCGCCGCATCCGCCATTCACGATTCGGGAGCATGGCCCGGGAGATATCGGCTGGATAATCCAGCGACATGCACAGATCTACACAGAAGAATATGCCTGGAACTCCAACTTCGAGCTTCTGTGCGCGGAGATCGCGACAAATTTCCTCAAAAACCTGAAGCCTACGCGTGAGCGTTGTTGGATCGCAGAGCGAGACGGCGTGAACGTTGGATGCGTGATGATGGTCGAGCGTTCCAGGTCGGTCGCCCAGCTGCGTCTGTTGCTCGTTGAGCCGTCAGCCCGCGGGCTTGGCATCGGTGCGAATCTCGTGTCGGAATGTGTAGCGTTCGCGCGCGAGGCCGGCTACCGGAAGATGATGCTTTGGACGAACAACGTCCTTCACTCGGCGAGGAAAATTTATCAGTCGCAGGGGTTCGATCTCATCAAAGAAGAGCAACATTCCAAATTCGGGCCGCCGCTTACTTCGCAAACCTGGGCGGTGAAGCTCTAGCCGGCGCCCGAGCTGAAGTTTTGTTAGACGACGGCTTTGGCTGCCGCTCTGCCAGCCGCTCGTCCCGAAAATATGCATCCACCGAGAAACGTTCCTTCGAGCGCGCGATATCCATGCATACCGCCCCCTCCGAAGCCGGCCACTTCACCCGCCGCGTAGAGTCCCGGGATCGGCTGCCCGTCAGCACCAAGAACCCGTGACGACAAATCGGTCTCGAGTCCGCCGAGTGTCTTTCGCGCCAGAAGGTGAAGTCTTACGGCGATTAGCGGACCTGCGGCTTCGTCGAGCAAACGATGTGGCTTCGCAACGCGAATGAGCTTGTCGCCCATGTATCTGCGCGCGCCACGAAGCGCTGTGATCTGAAGATCCTTGGTGAACGGGTTGTCCATCTCGCGGTCGCGCGCGATGACTTCCCGCTCAACCCGATCTGCGTCGAGAAGCGGCTCGTCAGTCAACGAATTCATCTTGCGGATCAGCTCACGTAAATCCCTCTCGACGATGAAATCAGCGCCGCGCGCCTTGAATGCCTCCACCGGCGCTGGCGCACCACCTCGCGCCCGACCGATCACGTGTCGCACACTCTTGCCTGTTAGATCGGGGTTCTGCTCCGAACCCGAAAGCGCAAATTCCTTCTCGATGATCCGCTGAGTAAGGACGAACCACGTATGCTCGTGCCCGGTCTTCATGATGTGCGCGAGCGTGCCCAGTGTGTCGAAACCGGGGAAGAGCGGAACCGGGAGGCGATTGCCGAGCGCATCGAGCCAGAGCGATGACGGGCCGGGAAGGATTCTGATTCCGTGATTCGGCCAGATGGGATTCCAGTTCTGGATTCCTTCCACGTAATGCCACATGCGATCGCGATTGACGATCCGACCGCCGGCGCGCTCTGTGATCCCGAGCATGCGCCCGTCAACGTGCTGCGGAACGCCCGACAGCATCTTTTTTGGCGCCGACCCCAGGCGCGCGGGCCAGTTTTGTCGGACGAGCTCCGGGTTTCCGCCAATCCCGCCTGAGGTGACGATGATTGCCTGCGCGTGAATCTCGAACTCGCTCGTCGCAACTCTGGAGCTGCTGACGCCCCGTTCGACATTGCTCGCCTCGAGTAGCTCTCCTCGAACTCCATTAATGACACCCGCCGTCATCGTCAGCTCGCTCACACGATGCCTGAACCGGAACGTGACTAGACCGCTCGACTCGGCCTCTTTCAAGCGTCGAATGAATGGATCGATGATTCCCGGACCCGTTCCCCACGTGACATGAAAACGTGGAACCGAATTGCCCGGTCCAGTAGCGCCGTATCCGCCCCGCTCTGCCCAACCGACCACCGGGAAGAATCGGACACCTCTCGCGTGCAGCCAGGATCGTTTCTCTCCAGCCGCAAACGCCACATACGCCTCCGCCCACCTCCTCGGCCACGCATCTTCGTCGCGGTCAAATCCCGCAGTTCCTTGCCAATCCTGCCATGCGAGGTCATGTGAATCGCGAATCCGCATGCGTCGCTGTTCAGGTGAATCGACGAGGAAGAGACCCCCAAATGACCAGAATGCCTGTCCGCCCAGGCTTTGCGGTGGCTCCTGCTCGAGAATGGTGACGAGCTTGCCCGCTTCAGCCAACTCGACCGCCGCGACGAGACCGGCGAGACCCGCTCCGACCACAATCGCGTCAGTACTGTTCGATGCATGTGACGGTGGCATGGCGGAAAATGCCCGCTGACGGGCTCGTTCGCCAATCCAGAGGTGGCAGGTTTGCAATTGTTTGCCGATTTTCGTTGACGCGCGGTCACACCATTCCGAATCCAATGCCGACAACATCGCCTCAACTCGTTCAGCGTCTCCTCAGCCTCAGTCTTGTCATCGCGGTCATCGGCTGTGCGCCGGTGGTTGCAAAGGCGCCATCGCCGGCGGTTGCGGCTGTCGCTCAGCTAGACGCGACCGAGACCGCAATTGCCAACGCCGTCGATCCACGAAGCGCCGATGGTCTCGCGCTGCTCGTGCGGTTGGTGAACATCAACAGTGGAACGATGAATTTCGCGGGCGTTCGTGAAGTGGGAGGGATTCTACGGGCAGAGCTGGACAAGCTTGGTTTTGAAACGCGATGGGTGGACGGCGCAGCATTCGGGCGAGCCGGCCATCTCATCGCCGAGCGAACGGGTACTGGCCCTCGTCTTTTGTTGATTGGCCATCTCGATACGGTGTTCGAACCGTCGAATCACTTTCAGCGCTATGAGAAGCTGAGCGACACCACCGCTCGCGGTCCTGGCGTAATCGATATGAAGGGCGGCGACGTGATAATGCTGCAGGCATTCAAGGCCCTCGCGGCCGCAGGCGTTCTCGACAAGATGAGCATCACAGCGGTTTTTTCTGGAGATGAAGAATCCGCCGGCAGTCCTGTGTCTCTGGCCCGCGCTGATCTTGTCGCAGCTGCGAAGAAATCACAGTACGCGATCGGGTTCGAGGACGGTTCGGGAGATCCGCACACCGCGGTTGTCTCTCGGCGCGGAGCGGGGTCGTGGACAGTTACTTCAACGGGAATTCCCGCGCATTCATCC
This sequence comes from Gemmatimonadales bacterium, assembly GCA_038253755.1. Taxonomy (GTDB): domain Bacteria; phylum Gemmatimonadota; class Gemmatimonadetes; order Gemmatimonadales; family Gemmatimonadaceae; genus UBA4720. The sequence goes on from JBBSGU010000052.1 coordinate 5,353, forward strand.
CAGATATTCCGCAGCGACATCGGCGACGGCGCAATCTTCGAATCCGCCCGAGTTTTGCAGGAATTCAGGACTCAGTTGAGCACTCAGCAGTACCTCACGTTCAATCCCGGATATGCAATCGGGGGAACCGACGTCACTCCCGACGCGACCCAGAGCGGAGGACACGCGCTCGGAAAAACCAACGTCGTTTCGAAGTTGATGATCGTAAAAGGCGATATGCGCACCCTCTCGCCAGAGCAGCTCGCGAGCACCAAGGCAACGATGCAGGCCATTGTTTCGCATTCACTGCCGCACACCACTTCGTCGATCGAGTTCGATGACGGATATCCGCCGCTCGCTCCGACTGATGGAAACCGGCGATTGCTCTCGATTTATGATGGTGTTAGCCGGGCGCTTGGATATGGAAGCGTGGTCGCGGTCGATCCGATGAGAGCTGGTGCTGCTGACGTGTCGTTCGCAGCGCCGTACATACCATCGGCAATGGATGCGCTTGGTCTTGCCGGCTGGGACGATCACACGGACAAGGAGACCGCCGATATCAGGATGTTCGCGCCGCTCACAAAGCGCGCAGCGGTCCTCCTCTTCCGGCTCAGCAAGACGTCACCGTAGCAGCTCACCATCCACCAGATATTTCTCCTTGAAGTCGGTGGCCGATTTCTTCACGAGCTTTGTTCTTGCTTCACATGCTATGATGCACGGCGGCAGCGCGCACCACATTTGCAACCGAAGCACTCAACGGAGCAACAAATTGCAGCATACGCGGCCAAGTCGACGGCCAATCGCAGTTAGAAGTCTTCTTATGCTCGTTGCCTTTGCCGGCGCTGGATGTGAGCCGTCATTCGCGCGCGAGTCTTCCGATACAGACCACGTAGTTCCCGGAATTACCGTCCTGCTGGAAGACTCTTCGCATATCATCGCGGGTAAGCGTGTTGGCCTGATCACCAACCACACAGCTCACGATGCAAATGGATCAAGCAGCATCGATCTGTTGTCGAAAGCGCGAGGCGTGCGACTGACGGCACTCTTTGCCCCGGAGCACGGCATTCGGGGAGAGGCGGAAGGCGGCGCGAAGATCGCGACTGATGTTGACGCGCGAACCGGCGTTCCGATCTATTCGCTCTACGGAGCCACGAAAGTACCGACGGCGAAAATGCTCGAGAACGTCGATGTCCTCGTGTACGACATTCAGGACGTCGGTGCTCGCATGTACACCTACGTCTGGACCATGACTCTTGCGGCCGAGGCGGCGAAGAAAGCCGGCAAGGTGTTCGTTGTTGCGGATCGCCCGAATCCCATTCGCGCCGACATCGCGGAAGGCGGTTTGATCGACAAGCAGTATCGGTCGTTCACCGGGCTGCACAACGTGCCGCTGCGATATGGACTTACTGTCGGTGAGCTAGCCCGTTATCTGATTGCTACCGGTCAGATCGATGCTGACGTGATCGTCGCTCCGATGAAGAACTATCGGCAGTCGATGTGGTGGGAGGATACCGGCCTCATGTGGATCAAGCCGTCGCCGAACATTCGCAACGTCGACGCGGCCGTCCTGTATCCGGGCATGTCGTTTTTCGAGGCGACGAATGTGAGCGAAGGCAGAGGAACCGACTTGCCGTTTCGCGTGGTCGGAGCGCGGTGGTTGACAGACGCTGCGTCGATCGCGGCGGCGATGAACGCGAAGCGCCTGCCAGGTGTGAAATTCGAGGCGACGTCAGATAAGGTCGGCCGCGGTGAGAAGTTCGGGGGTGAGACGATTCCGATGGTGAAGCTGACCATTACTGATCGCAACACGATTCGATCGTCGGTAATTGCAGTCCATCTTCTGCGAGAGATCTATTCGCACCATCCAAAGCAGTTCAAATGGCAGGCAGGACAAGGCATCGAGGAGTTATCCGGCTCGAGGCAGCTGAGAACGACCGTGGAGAATGGCCGAACTGATAATCTCTTCGACCGGTGGGGTCGGGAGTCTGAAGCGTTTCTCCGGACCGCTTCAAGGATTCGTCTGTACAAATGAGAGATTGCATCACGACCGCGATGACTTTACCGATTTCGCTCGACGACGTACTAGCCGCCCGCGACAGGATTGCGCCCTGGCTGACGCCGACTCCTCTGAGGAATTATCCAGAGCTCGACGCAGCGATCGGCGGCGTTCGCATTCTCGTCAAACATGAGAACCACCAGCCGACGAACGCTTTCAAGATCAGGAATGCGATGTCAGCGTTGACTGCACTGAGTCAGGAGCAACGAAACCGAGGCGTCATCGGCGCGACACGCGGCAATCACGGGTTGGGACTCGCATACGCTGGTCAGGCTCTCGGAATTCCAGTTACAGTAGTCGTGCCGTTCGGGAACAATGCCGACAAGAACTCCGGCATGCGCGCACTCGGCGCGCGTCTCATCGAGCACGGCGATGACTACGATGCTTCGGTTGCAGAGGCAGACAGACTGTGCCGAGATGACGGCCTGACGCTCATTCACTCGACGAACAACCGGGACATTCTTTCCGGCGCAGCTACCATCACGCTCGAAGTTCTCGACCAGGCCAACGATCTGGACGCGATGGTGTTAGCGCTCGGTGGTGGATCTCAGGCAGTGGGGGCGATTACCGTCTTGTCAGCGTCGCGGCCGAACGTTCGAGTGTTCGCCGTTCAGGCCGAAGGTGCGCCGACAGGCTTCGAATCGTGGAAGGCCGGGAAGCCTGTGCCGCGAATTGCACCCCACACAGTCGCCGATGGCATCGCGACTGGCAGCACTTATGAGATGACGTTTCCAACGCTTCGAGACGGCCTTTCCGGATTTGTGCTCGTGAGCGACAGCGACATAATCGACGCGACGCGGATTCTAATGCGTTGCACTCACAACCTCGTCGAACCGGCTGGAGCCGCAGGACTCGCCGGGCTCGTGAAGCTCCGAGAGGAACTTGCCGGCAAAACGGTTTGCGTGGTGATCTCGGGCGGAAATATCGACGAAGAGACACTGAGGAAGGTGTTCCAGTAACTCGCTGCGGGTCACTAAAGCCATCGAATTACCGCGGCGATCCCGGCTGAGGCGGTCCGGCGGTAAGTGCCAAAATCGCTCTCTCGACTTGCCGTGGATTCAAAGAGAGTATCACGCCGACAAGATTCGCCGATCGGACGAGCACAGGCGGCACATCACCCCACTGAGTTGGCGTGCCGCGCGGACCAACGACAACCGTGTCGAGCTTCGCGACGTCATTCATCATCGACGCCGAATCGGCGTAGAGAAAGACTTCGAGCCGCGACTGTCCGAGCGAATACACAGCTGGCTTGATTGAAAAGCCTGCGCGGCTCACTGCAACCGAATCGACTTTCCTCACGACGAAGCCCGATTGCTTCAAACGGCGCTCGATACTGCAAAGCGCCCATTTGCCATCGTGAGGACACGGTTCTGCAGCGGGCGTCTGGGACACGCTGGAGGTTGAGCCTTGTGTTGGACTCGCCACGGGCGCGGCCACTGTGTCTGGCGTTGAAGCGCGAGGAGAAGAATTGCAGGCCGCCGCGATTGCCACGCACGTTGATATCACGACCACTATAAGCTTCGTCGGCATCTACTGCCCTGCCTTGGTTGCCATCTGGGAGACAGTCGCGAGCTGACTCTTTCTGATTGGCTGGCCATTGCATGGAGCGGGCATGGAAAACGCCAGCGTTGAGACAAGTATTGCGTGTCGCATCATTGCGGTCTCGTTCGAAAAAAATGGATCTTGTGTTCCGGATGCCTGAGCCGCCACACGAGATACGCGACAGCCCCGAGATTGATGATAAGGGCCGCCGCACGTGGGAGCGTCACTCGTTGAACCAGCTCGTAAACCTCGATAGGAACAAGGGCTGACGTCGCGAAGACCGTCAGATACTCCGCCCATTTCGCTTCGTGCCAGAGTCCGATTCCTTCGATCATGAACAACGTCGCATAGAGCAACGCGCCTACTCCGACAGCCTGAATCCTCCGCGGGCTGTAGGTGCTGAGGCGGACGAGGTAATCCTGAATGATTGGATGCTCGGATGTGGCCGAGAGCGCGTCGATCCATCGTCCCAGCATGTCACCCGTCGCAGGCTCCAGCATCTTGAGAGCACCGAAAGTAATTGCGATCAGTCCCAGTGCTTTCAGGAACTTGAAGATCGCGATTGCCTCTATCATCTGATCGCGCTCTCGCCAGTCGTGTTTTATGTGTTCGGACAATCGGGTTTAGTGAGTTGGCGGCTAGCGGTCACTGCGTCTCTTACTGTACCCCGACGTTCTTCATGCCGTCGAGCTTTTTCAGGTCGAGCTTGCTCATCGCATCCTTAATCTGATCCATTTCGACCTGGTTGCCCTGCACTTCGACGGCGAACCGTCCGCCGACCATCGTGGTGAGTTCGCCCGTTTTACTGCTCTTGTCGTACTTCTCGTGTGACTTGAAGCCGTTGAAGGTCGAAGTCTTTTCGTAGCCGGTCTCAGTCTCTCGGTCTATGTCCGTCGATGCCCAGGCGTACATCGCCATTCCGGCGAGGCCGGCCATGCTGCCGATGTCGGTTATTTTTACGGTCATCGACGATCCGGCATCATTCCGGTAGCGGCCTTCGGCGTTCGAGACGGTCATTCCCAACGCGGACGATTTTTCACCAGAGGCCTCGGACCGCCTCATTCCGGACAGATCGGCGGGGAGCATGTCCTTGAGCACCTTGTAGTCAACGGTTTCGACCTTCTTGCCGCCGTTTGCTGCACTCATCGCGGCGCCCAGTGCATTCATCGCGTCGCCGACGTTCGCGGTGCCGTTTTTCGTCGCTTCCTGCATCTTTGCGCTGGCGTCAGCGAGATTCTTTGCCGTTTCTTCGGCGGCTTTCTGCTCGGGATTCTTGCAGCCCGTGATGATTACGAGGGAAACGGAAAGCGTCAACAGCGCCAACTGCGCCGACTTTCTATACACGAAGACCTCCGTCGATGATGGGAGCGCGTGGCGAGAAGGCGATGATACGGCCGGGAAGGAGGACTTTCAAGGGAAACACCCTGGCTGCGTTGAGATCGCGAGCGATACACAGCATGAATGCGATGTCGCTAACGCGAACAGCTACCGGCTCATTTCCGATTCCCGATCGCCACGACGTTTTCAACCAGCGCATCGAAATCCTCACGCCGGCTTCGGTGATTCACGTTGGCGACGCGAAGTGCAAACTTTCCGCGGATCCTCACTCCCGACGGCACTGCGAGCCCTTCTTCCTGGAGAGCGATCAGAATTTTTTCGTTCAGGGAATCGAGTGATTCGCTCGATTCGCCCGATTTTGCGTACCTGAAGCAAACAACGTTGAGCGGCGCCGGCGCGACAAGCTCCAATTCCGGATGCGCTTCGACAAGACCCGCCAGATAACCGGCCTGGGCAACGTTCTGCTCGACCATCCTTGCATACTTGTCGAAGCCGTAGGTCTTGAAACTCATCCACGCCTTCAGCGCGCGGAATCCCCGTGAAAGATCAACACCCATCTCTCCGAATCGGTGCGGCCCCGTGGCAACTCCGCCTTTAAGCGTAGACAGGTAGCTCGCCGGAATCGAGAACGAGTTGAGCTGCGCGTCCGGATTGCGCACGATGACGCATCCAGCGTCGAAGTTCACGTAGAGCCACTTGTGCAGATCGAACGCGATCGAGTCCGCGCGCTCCATTCCCTTGACGCGTGACTTCAGATTCTCAGACAGAGCCGCCATCGACCCAAATGCACCATCGACGTGAAACCACATGCCGTACTCGGCGCAGATGTCGGCAATTGCGGTCAGATCGTCAATCGCTCCGGTCGCTACGGTGCCCGCAGTTCCAACCACGCAAACGGGTTTACCTCCTTCGCTTATGTCTTTCTCGATTGCCGTGCGAAGGGCGACAACATCAATCGTGAAATCGTCCTTCGCCCGAATTCTCCTCAACGACGACCGCCCCAGCCCGAGCACGCCGACCGCTTTGTCCACCGAGTTGTGGACCTCTTCGGATGCGTACACGTGCGGTCGGACTCCAGTCGCGAAAAGGCCTGCATCTACCGCCTCAGGAAGTATCGCGTCGCGCGCAACCGTGAGACCGGTGAGATTAGCGGCCGACCCACTCGCGACCAGAATTCCCGTTGCCTCCTCAGGAAATCCGAACAGCGACTTGAACCAGTCAATGACCTGCGCCTCGACATAAGCCGACGATTGTTCGAATCCCGATGCATTCGTGTTCATCGCCGACGCCAGCATGTCGCCAAGGACACCGGTCGGCGTACCGGACCCGATCACCCACCCCCAGAACGACGGATGACGATTACCCAACGCATACGGCTCGACGTTCTCCCTGAACTCGGCGTAGACCGACTCCAGAACCTGCGGTTCGCGCGGAACGGAAACCTTGAGCATTGCCTTGGCTTCCGGAGGAATTTGCTTCCACACAGGGCGCTCGCGGATCGTCGCAAGATCATTCATCACGTCGTCGAGCATCCGGTGACCGAGCTGGGTTATTTCGCCCCAATCAGCGGGGTCTAGTGTTTCTTCGCGAATTGCCTCTTCGGTCATCTGCCGAGCGCGCTCACCGAAAGTGTGTCGAGCTTCTTTGGCTCGGCTGTCAGCAGGCGGCGGTGATAGTCGAGCTGCCCGAGGTGATACCCAAGATGCACAGCGAGGTGAGTCAGCATGTCCGACGTTCGTGCGATGGTCTGCGACTGACCGAGAGGAATCGGAAAATCTTCGGAAAATCGGGAAGAATCGAGATTTTTCAGGGCATCGCCGATCTCTGCGATAGTAGACTCGAGAACCGCACATATCTCATCCCGCGTCATGCTCTTGTTCCCAAACTCGGCATCACGATCACGTGCATAACCGCTATTCCCAAGAACACCGCCAATGAAGTGGCGCAGATTGCCTGCCATATGGAGAGCAAGGTTTCCAGCCGAGTTCGATATTCCCGGCTTCACTATCCAGAGCGACTCATCGTCAGGATAAGCGGCGATTGATTGCTGCGTGGAACGGAGCTCACGCTCGATCATGACCTTCAACGAATCGCGAATCAATGAGGCTTCTTCAGACATGGCAAATTTTTCCTATGTGGGCGTGAACGCCGTCGAGAACCACGAAGAAATGGAAATCACGGTTTGTTCCCGGGAAATGAACAGCGAATCCTTCTTCGGGATGGTATCGCGTGGAGCCGGAGGCGAAGGCCGCGAATCAACCGGGGGACGCGGCGCTACTGGCTCACGGACCGGCGGAGACACCGGCGGAGGCGAAACACGCTGCCGGTCGCGCCGCTGCCGATCAACGATCGGTGGGGTGACTGGCGGCGGTAGAGTTATGGGCTGTTCGACTCTTACCGTGTCCGGCTCCTCAACCGTCACTTCCGAAGCTGACCTGCCGCTATCCGCCGGATCTATAACCTGACTCTCGTGACTGCCCATCGCCATCTCGTCCGCCGCCATTGCCATCGCCTGCTGCTCGCTGATCATTCCAGGCTCCGAGAACACCATCATCTGATCGCCCTGGTAGCCACCGCCACACATGTCGCGCGGCTCCGTCCCCGACAGGTACGCCTCGGTAACCGCCGGTCCGCATCCCTCTTGCCAGAGCAGGCCGGACACCACGTCCACCTGGGCAATCGACACGCCCTGCGGAGCCGTGATTTCTCCGGACGAATGTTTGGTATTCGACATGTACGCCGCCCACATCGGCACTACCGCCTCGCCTGACGACACTCGCAGCGGAGTCCCATCGTCGAAACCGATCCAGGCTGCGGTCAACAGATCCGGCACATAACCAACGAACCATGCATCGCGGTAATTGCTCGTCGTTCCTGTCTTTCCCGCGACATTCCCCAATCCCGCTTGATTCAGAGCGGCTGCTGTTCCACGCATGACCACTCCGCGCATCAAAGAATTCACGACGTAAGCGACGGCGGGATCCATCACTTCGGTTTTCTGCACTTCATAGGTAAATATGTTACTGCCGCCCGAAGTCTCTATCTTTTCAATGAGATGCGGCTCTACACGCGAGCCGAGATTCGCGAATGTCGAGTACGCCGACACCAGCTCGCGCATCGACACCTCGTCTACGCCGAGTGCGATGGCCGGGGTCTGCGACAATTCTCCGGTGAAACCGGCGCGCTGCAGCTCGTCCCGCACTGTGTTTACGCCAGCGAGTTGAGCAACGCGAACAGCCGGAACATTGAGCGACTTCTCGAATGCTTCTCGAACGGTAACCGACCCGCGAAACTGAAGGTCGTAATCCTTCGGCGACCATGTCTTGTTGCTGGCGAGCTGAATTGTCAGTGGCTCGTCCTGAATGATCGTGGAGGGCGTAACTGTGCGCGACGCGATTGCGGCTGCGTAGGTGAACGGCTTCGCAGCTGACCCGGGCTGACGCCGCATGAGTCGCGTCCTGTCAAACTGCGAGCGTGTGAAGTCGGATCCGCCAACCAGTGCGCGAATTCCGCCAGAAGATGGCTCGATACTAAGCATCGCCCCCTGCAATGGCTTTTTTCGCCTGAGCCACGGATGCGCCGCACGAAGCCTCTGCGTTCCCGCGCGAACCGCTTTCTCCGCGGCGAGCTGCATATCGACATCGATTGCCGTGTAAATCCGCAGATTTCCATCAGCCAACCTTCGCTCTCCGAGCTTGTCGATGAACTCCTGTCGCAACGCCGCCAACAGATACGGATAAGGTCGCATCCTCGGAGGCCCGGGGTGGAACTCCGCGTCGGTCGCAACAGCGGCATCCAATTCCGGCTTATCGATCCATTTCTTGGCGAGCATCACACCCAGTACTGCATCCCGGCGATCCTTCGCAATAGCCGACCGTTCGTCCGGGTTGTCCCTGTTCGGTGCGCGAATCATTCCGGCAAGCAACGCCGCCTCACCTACTGACAGTTTCGCCGGCGTCTTGTTGAAGTAGATGCGTGACGCCTCGCCCAGCCCACGAATTTCACGACCGTCGCGGTGGCCGAGGTAGACTTCGTTGAGATAGGCCTCGAGGATCTCGTCTTTCGAGAGCCGCGCCTCGATCATCAGCGCGATTCCTGCTTCTGCCAGCTTGCGCGTGACAGTGCGCTTCTGGGAAAGAAAACGATTCTTCGCGAGCTGTTGGGTGATTGTGCTCCCGCCTTCTGCGACTCCGCCTGCTTTGGCATTCGACACGATCGCCCGGCCGATCCCTACAGGATCGATTCCGATGTGGCTGCGGAATCGCGCGTCCTCGGCAGCGAGGAATGCGTTAGGTACGTAGGATGGCAGGTTGGAGAGAATGACCGGTTCGGCGACTTTCCAGTCGCTGCCATAGAGCGCGACGAGAGTACGACCATTGCGGTCGATCACGGCAGTTGGCGTTCGCCAGGATCCTGGTCGAAGCTCGGTATAGACGCGGAAGCCGTACCAGCTAAAGGCGCCGAACACCATACCGATGAGGAGGAGCAGGGTGCCGAAGATTGCGAGAACGGCCGGGTTGCCGTTCCTGATTTTTGCCTTGATTACAGAGGGCCGAAGGTGCTCGAGCATGCAACATGGAAGGGCAAGAAGGACGCCTTGAGGTGACTCAGGTGAAATGGTGGTCCGGCGGAGAACGGGAACTGCCTCGCCGCTGAGAACGGCTGAGAAAACTGAGAAGGGATTTAGCGGGGGAAACGCTACTACTCGGTAAAGCTGAGTCCCATGCGTCTTGCGATGGCGGAAAGTTGCTTGTCGCGAGTCCAGAGCGACGCGTCAGTTGCGAGAGCGGCTGACGCGAGCAGATGTACGTCGATCAGGCCGATGCCTTTCGCCATCAGCCGGTGTCGTTGGATCAGCGTCAGAACCTCATCGTCAGTAGCGCGCGGAGCTGTAGGGAGCCGCTGGAGAAGCCCAATGACTTCTCCTCGATTCCGAATGTTGCCACACGCCAGCTCACCGATGACGAATGGATGAACGAGCACACTCTGCTGTTCGAGCAGCTCGACGAGGACTGGGTCGACCTTCCGGAGATGATCGACCCAGACCGATGTATCGACGAGGATCAACGGCCGGCTGGCTTTCGGCGGGGAATGGCCGACAGGTCCGGTTCGGTGCCGCCGAGTCGAGCGAGGCGGCGGGCGCTTTCTCTGGATATGAGTGCGCGGAGGCCCTCGTGAATTAGCTCTGTTCTTTCGGTGATGTGAGTCAACTTTTTCGCCTCGTCGACGAGCGTTTCGTCGATGTTGAGAGTGGTACGCATCGTTGGCCTCATAAGGTGGTCTGCATTTAATATGCATCATTTGATGCTCTATTTGAAGCCTCCGCCGCCTTTCTGGTTCGTGATCAGCTCGGATTGGCCAGCCAGCTTTCCAACTCCGCTCCGCTGGTCAGGATCGTCTCACGCGCCTTGATCTCGGGGTGGACCTGCTCGGCGGGATATTTCGAAGGCATACCGTCTTTCCGGCTGACGACCCACGAATCCCGCGGACTCCGCGTCCGCTTGTCCATCAAATTTCGCGGCGATCGATTCACGACCGCTGCTATGGCGCCGTACGTCGCGCGCTGCCGAAAGCGGTCGAGCTGATCGACAATGCTGTCGATTGTGTGTGTCGCAGTGGCTTGTTCACTCATGTTTGTTCTCCGGTTCAGGATCGTTGCGATCAACGACCGAATCTGATTGGCACCGCCTTACGAAACGAAACCCGAACGCAACGACACACAGCAGAAAGACGCATCCAGCTGGCTATGGACTCGAAAGCAGACGACCGCTATGGTTGTGAACCCAAACCGGAGCCGGCACGACCACACTCCAGTTGCGCGACCAGGTACAGCTGTCGCTCGGCGCCACCTACACGCTCCTCCGGGAGCTCGGCGGTGGCGGGATGTCGCGCGTATTTCTGGCAGAGGAAAAAGCGTTTGGGAGAATGGTGGTCATCAAGGTTCTTTCTCCCGAGAAAACGCAGGGCATTCTCGCCGACCGCTTCGAGCGAGAGATCAAGCTCGCCGCAAATCTTCAGCACCCTCACATAGTCCCGCTGTTCTCGGCCGGCACTATCGAAGGACTTCCCTACTATACGATGCCGTTCGTGGCTGGTGAATCGCTGCGGACGAGACTCAAGGATCGGAAGACAATACAATCGGATGAGGGACTCCAGATACTGCGTGACACGGCTCGCGCTCTCGAGTACGCGCACGCGCGAGGAGTCGTTCACCGTGACATTAAGCCGGACAACATTCTTCTCTCCGGCAATTCGGCCTGCGTGATCGATTTCGGAATCGCGAAGGCGATTTCCGCCGCGCGCAACTCGGCGATGCCGACGAACGCGTCAGGCCCCGTGACTCAGGTCGGGTTCGTCGTCGGAACTCCCGGCTACATGGCGCCGGAGCAGGCGATGGGAGTTGGAGAAGTGGATCCGCGCTCCGATATCTATTCGCTGGGCTGCGTCGCGTACGAGATGTTCTCCGGGAATCCGCCGTTTACGAAATCAACCGTCAACGAGACGCTGCTTGCGCACATGATGGAGGCGCCAAAGTCAGGCACACTGCGTCGCGCGGAAGTCTCGCATCAGATCGTAGACCTGATCATGGGCTGTCTCGCGAAGGATGCAGCGAACAGACCGCAGACAGCATCTGAACTCCTCCGAATCATTCAATCCGACTCGGCCATTCGGACGCCGACGCCATCGGCGGGTGTGGAGCGGTCGCCAGCCATTGCAGTGCTGCCATTCCAGAACATGAGCGGTGAAAAGGACAACGAATACTTCACCGACGGCATCACCGAGGAAATCATCAACGCCCTGACGCAGATAGACGGACTTCGAGTTGTCGGTCGCACGTCGTCGTTCGTTTTCAAGGATTCAAAGCGCGATTTGCGGGCGATCGGCCAGCAGCTCGAGGTGACCACGGTTCTCGAGGGAAGCGTAAGGCGATCCGGCAATCGGTTGAGGATCACGGCGCAGCTTGTGAAGGCGGTCGATGGATTTCAGTTGTGGTCCGAGCGGTACGACCGTGAGCTGACCGACGTTTTTGCCGTACAGGACGAAATTGCCACCGCCATCGCCGCCAAACTCCGCCTGTCGCTCGGGCCTCGCGCGCTCATCAAGCCGAGAACGATGGACGTCGAGGCGTACGAGTTGTTTCTGCGAGGACGTGCGCTGTTGTATCGCAACGGACACCACATCCTCGGTGGCATAGAGTGCTTCAAGCAGGCGATCGAGCGCGACAATGATTTCGCGTTGGCGCACGCCACGCTGGCTGAAGCGCTTCTGATCGCAGCGTACAACGGATTGGTGCGCCCGGCCGATATTATCGAGCGCGCTTACGAAGAAGCAAAGAAGGCGGTGTTGCTCGATCCGGAAGCCGCCGAAGCGCGATATGCGCTCGCGTTCTGGTACAGCTTCTACGGAAACGACAGGAACAGGACGATCGCCGAATGGGAAGAGGCAATGCGGCTCGGTCCGCAGCTCGCGCAGATCAGATGCACCTATGCCATCTGGGGACTAGGGCTTGGCGAGCAGAGGTGGGATGACGCGGTCAAGGTCGTCGCGGAAGGCGTTGCCGCAGATCCGCTGAACGGGTTTGCCCACTCCATGCTCGCGCTGATAAAAGTGTTCGCACGAAGGAATGAGGAAGTCGTCGAAGATGCTTTGCGAGGCGTCGCCATCGATCCTGAATCTTTCTGGGGACAGTGGGCGCTTCAGCGATGCTACCAGGCCGCGGGAATGCACGAAGAAGCAATACAGCAGGCCTCACTTGTACTCTCGATGTCTGGTCGTCATCCGTGGCCGTTGAGCGAGCTGGCAGTTGCCTACGCTTCAATTGGAAACACCGAGGCCGCAGATGCGATCTACTGCGAGCTCGCCGCGCGCAACAGGATCGAGATGATCCAGCCCACCCCGTTCGCGCTTGCTGCAACCTGCGCCGGCAGATATGAGGAAGCGATCTCGCTCGGACATCAGGCGGTCGAGCAGCGCGATGGACACATACGATGGGCCGCGCTCGACAACCGGTGGGAAGGATGGGCGCCGCTTCAGAAGCAGCCCGGTTGGGAGAAGCTCAAGAAGCGAATCGACAACTGGTAGAGCTAGTGGTCTGTAACTGAAGTAATGATAGCATTGATCTTGCGGTGGGATTCGGCATGTTTACCATCGCGATGGACCTCATTCTTCCCGCCGCCGACCGCAAGGTGCTGACAAGCATACTTCGCTCGACTTCCGTTCCTGCCGGTCTCGCGCGCCGTGCCCAGGTCATACTCGCTCTCGCCGATGGCGAGAGCTATGACTCGATTGCCACTCAGCTTCGTGTAACTGACGCGTTCGTTGCTCGCTGGAAGCGGCGCTTCGTTGAGGGTGGCCTGCTGGCGCTGGGCGACTTGCCGCGTAGCGGCCGGCCGGATCGGCTCGATCCCAAAGTCGAAGCAAAAATCCTGGCCCGCACGAGAGAAGCACCGCCGTCCCCGTTCACTCACTGGAGCGCCCGGCGGATGGCCAAGGTCACGGGCGTCAGTCATATGACTGTCGCCCGCGTCTGGAAGCGCGCAGGGCTCAAGCCTCACCGCCTTGAGCGCTACATGACGAGCGACGATCCTGACTTCGAGAGGAAAGCGGCCGACGTCATCGGCCTTTACCTCGATCCACCGACTAACGCCGTGGTGTTCTCGGTCGACGAGAAGTCGGCGATCCAGGCGTTGGACCGGCTCGATCCAGTCCTTCCCTTGTCGCCGGGACGAGCGGAGCGTCACGGGTTCGAGTACAAGCGCAATGGAACGCTCTCGCTCTATGCCGCGCTCGATATCAGGACCGGCCACGTCGACGGGATGACAGCCGACCGGCACACCAGTGCCGAGTTCCTTCGTTTTCTGAGCCGGCTTGTCATCACGCAGCCCCGGCAGAAGGAAATCCATATCATCGCCGACAACCTCTCGGCGCATAAGACCAAGGCCGTCGGCGCGTGGCTCGCTGAGAACCCTCGGGTGACGATCCACTACACGCCCACCTACAGCTCGTGGCTCAATCAGGTCGAGCTCTGGTTTTCGAAGATCGAACGCGACATGATCGCTCGCGGCATTTTCAAATCCACCACCGATCTTCGCCGGAAGCTCATGCACTACATCAGACAGCACAACAAAACCTGCCAGCCCATTAAATGGTCTTACAGCAATCCCAAGCACCGCATTCGTGCAACCATTAATTGAGTTACAGTCCACTAG
>JBBSGU010000053.1:0-19147 GCA_038253755.1 Gemmatimonadales bacterium
GAGTCGTATTCGTTACCGCATTCTCCTCGCAATGATCTGCTTGCTTCACGGCTGGCTGCTGGAAGGCTCCGGCAGCAATCTCTGGACACGGTCCATCATAACCGCTCTCTCCCGAAGTGGCGAAACAGTCCATCTCGTCTGCCAGGAGAACCATCCTGATCGCTACGACGCCATCGCCGAGGCGTACAGGTATCGGCTGACTGGTGAGGTGGAGACGAAGCTTCAGCGCGACACGCGCTATCGGGGCAAGTGCATCCTCCACCAGCCGGAAATCGGCGAGACGCTTCCGGTATTCGTGAAGGACAAATACGAGGAGTACGATCGTGTCGTCCCGATGATCGAGCTGCCTGACGACGAGATCGAGCAGTACATCGAGCGCAACGTCGCAGTCGTCCGGAAGATCGTCGAAGAACACCACATCTCCGCGATACATGCCAATCACGTAGTGCTCATGGCGGTCGTAGCACAGCGGGTGAGTAAGGAAACGGGCGTGCCGTACGGTATCATGCCTCACGGAAGCGGCATCGAGTACGCGGTAAAGAAGGACGATCGTTTTCGCCGATACGCATCGTCCGCGCTTTCCGATGCCGGCCGCATCTTCGTCATCGGCGCCGAAATGCGCGACCGGGTAGTCAGCGTCTTCAAGGAGCTTCCCGGAATCGAATCGAAGTTCACCGAGCTGCATCTGGGCGTAGATGCATCGCAGTTCGAGCCTGTGGCTCGAGAGAATCGCCAGCAGAGCATCGATTCACTTGCGCGCTCGCTCACGAATACACCGCGTGGCAAGACAGCGCTTCAATCCCAGACACTTGAGCGAACCGTTTCCGGCACACTGGACAGGAACGAGATGAAAGCTGCCATCAGCGATAACGCGCGCTACGACGGCAAGTCGCCTGATGCCGATGTCGAGGACAAGCTCCACTCTGTGGATTGGAGCCGCGATCCGGTGCTTCTCTTTACCGGTAGGATCATCTCGCCAAAGGGAATTCAATGCGTAGTCACTGCGCTGCCGCTCATCCTCGAGCAGGTACCGGATCTCCGTCTCATCATCGTTGGTCACGGGCCACTTCGTGAGCCACTGGAAGTCATGGTGAAGGGACTTCGAACCGGGGACAGAGCGCTCGTCCGCAACATCATCGCATGGGGTCGCTGGATCGAGGGTGCCCCGGAAGGCGAAGACTCGAGTGACGATATCATTGAACTGACGAGATTCTTCGACCGCCTCGCCCAACGGGGAGAGGAAGAGAAGTACTTCGAATTGGCTCAGGGATTGTTGAAGGCCGAGACAGTCATTTTCACCGGATACCTCACGCACCGGGAGCTTCGCTTTCTTTTTCCGTGTTGCGATGTCGGAGTCTTCCCGTCGATCGTGAGGGAAGCTGGCCCGCTCGTCTTCCTCGAAGCCCTCGCGTCCGGGACCTTCCCACTCGGCACCTATTTTGGCGGAATGGCCGCGAGCATCGACGCTGTGTCGGCCGATCTGCCGGCGGAAGTTGGCGCTACGATGAAGCTCGGACTGTCAGACACGGTGGATGATCTGGTGCGACAGGCCCCACGTGCGCTGGATCTTGGAACGAGGTACAGGAACAGATTGGCTTCGATCGCGCGGGAGCGATACGACTGGGTAAGCGTAGCGGGCACGCTGCGAGAGGCACTGTACTCGCTTTGACTAATGACTGATCGATCGTGCAGCAATTAGGACGACCAGAAAAGATCCTTCCATCTGCCGGCGTTCCGGCTACCGGCAGCCGGCCGAAACAGAGAAAATGCCGCCCGCCTGCAGCTCACAGCATTGGTTCCGCCGCCGCCGTCGGCCGCTGACGGCCGGTTAGCAAAGCCGGAAGGATCTGTTCCGAGAGTCGCCGTTGATGCGCACCCGTCACTAAGATAGTCAAGACATGACTATGTCGTGACCATATCCAAGTCGGCATCCCCTGGCACGAAGTCCTCAACATCGGCAGCTCGACGGTGATGTTCCTGATCATCGAGACGAAGTAACGCAAAAGCGCGTGGCACCATACATTTCGCGAACGGCTACATATCCGTGGCGCGTCTGATTGTTCCCACCACAAGAGGCGGCTGCATAAGATGACAGGATCTGAGCCACCCCCCAATGCACCGATTCCCGAGCGCCTCTCCGCGGCAATCGGCGATCGGTATCGCATCGAGCGTGAACTTGGCGCCGGCGGCATGGCAACGGTCTACCTGGCGCACGATATAAAGCACGACCGAAACGTTGCCGTGAAGGTCCTGCGACCGGAGCTGGCGGCTGTCATCGGCGCCGATCGGTTCCTTGCGGAAATCAAGACCACGGCGAACCTCCAGCATCCGCACATTCTCCCGCTCCACGACTCCGGCTCGGTTGACGGCATTCTCTTCTACGTCATGCCGTACATCGAAGGCGAGTCCCTTCGCGATCGCCTGAACCGCGAGCATCAGCTTCCAGTAAGCGAAGCAGTTCGTCTCGCGACGGAGGTTGCCGGGGCGCTCGACTACGCGCATCGCCACGGCACGGTTCACCGCGACATCAAGCCCGAGAACATTCTGCTGCACGATGGACGCGCGCTCGTTGCGGACTTCGGAATTGCGCTGGCCGTAAGCACGGCCAACAGCAGGATGACCGAAACCGGAATGTCACTCGGAACTCCGCACTACATGAGTCCCGAACAGGCAATGGGCGATCGCGACATCTCGCCGCGCAGCGACGTCTATGCGCTCGGCTGCATGACATACGAGATGCTCGTCGGTGAGCCACCGTTCACAGGCCCAACAGCACAGGCAATCGTTGCGCGAGTGATGACCGAAGAGCCACGCGGTCTCATCTCTCAGAGAAAATCAATTCCGCCGCACGTTGAAGCAGCCGTTCAAACAGCATTGTCGAAACTTCCGGCGGACCGGTTTGCATCTGCGGCGGATTATGCAGCAGCGCTCAACGATCCATCACTCACGCAGCGATTCGTTGCGACATCACCTGTCGCGAAAAAAAATCAGTGGCGGCTGGCCGCAGTAATCGGAGGTGCGGCGCTTCTCGTTGGTGCCGCGCTCGGAATGTTGCTCGCGCGGCCCGCACCGGCCCCCGGCGATCTCGTTCGCGTGATAATGGCCCTTCCTGACAGCGGGGGCATCAGCGCAGTGGACAACATCAGTCTCGCGATCTCCCCAGACGGGCAGCGGATAGCTTATCTCGGCCCCTCAAAAGCGGGCCACATGTTGTGGGTTCGGGAGATGCAGGATCTCGAGGGCAAGCCACTCGCCGGAACCGAAGGCGCGGAAGCGCCGTTCTTTTCGCCTGACAGCAAGTCAATCGCGTACTTGACTCGTGGTGTTGGCCGTTCGGGTGGACTCATGGTAATTCCGTCTGCCGGCGGAATGGTGCGAACCGTCCGCGCTGACTCGGCAACACTGTGGGGAGGATCGTGGGACAAGGACGGAACGATCTATTTCTCCAATGGTGGTATTTACCGTGTTTCAGCCACAGGTGGTGCCGTAGAGAGACTCAGTCGGCCGGATTCGACTGCTGGCCAGCAGGAGCACGATTTCCCGCAGATCCTACCCGGTGGCAAAGGTGCGGTGGTGCAGATATGGAAGGGTTCGCCGGGGCAGAACGAGATCGGAGTGCTTTCATTCGAGAATCACAAGGTGACGGTTCTCGCGAAGGGAACGTTCCCGCGTTTTCTTCCGCCCGACATTCTGCTCTACGGCGTCTTCGACGGACGCGTGTTTGCTGTGAAGTTCGATCCGAAGAAACTGCAAGCCATCGGAGAGCCTGTTCAGGTTCTCGACAAGGTGGCAGTCGATGCATCGAACGGAACGCTCCAGTTCGCCGTTTCGGAAACCGGAGTGCTCGTTTACGTCCCCGGATTGAGCGCAACGAAGCAGATCGTCTGGGTTGCGCGTGACGGCAAGGAAACGCCGGTAGATACGACATGGCTTGGGGCATTCAACCATCCGGCCCTGTCGCCGGACGGGTCGCGCCTCGCGATGACAATTTCTGTCGATGACGGCGATGCGGTCTGGGTAAAGCGGCTGCCATCCGGCTCACTCACTCGTCTCACCCCGAACGGCCCAAGCGACCGACCCGTCTGGACTCCTGATGGCAAGAGCGTCGCCTATCTTGCGACCCGCAAGGCTAAACGCAGCTCATGGATGAGCAGAGCTGATGGAAGCAGCGACGAGCAACCACTCAACCGAAGCCGCCAATCCCTCGACGAAGTTTCATTCTCGCCTGCGGGCGGAGGTATAGTCTTCCGGACAGAAGGCACGAGCGCAAGTACGCGCAAGCTCCTGTTTGCGCCCAATGTTGGCGACAGTGCGATGCGACCGCTGATTCGCACGGATTACGACAATTTCGGAGCAGTGATTTCGCCAAACGGAAAATGGATTGCGTACCTATCCAACGAATCGCGACAGAATCAGGTATATGTCAGGCCGTTTCCGTCGGTCGATTCAGCCCGCTGGACTGTTTCCGTGAACGGAGGTGAAGAGCCCCTGTGGGCGCACAACGGACGGGAACTTTTCTTCAGGACCCAGGCTGGCGAACTGATGTCGGTTCCAGTCGAAACGCAGGGAGAATTTCATGCGGGAACACCGACGCGGCTTTTCATAAATCCTGGACTGCAACTCGATGAGTATCATCGCGCGTATGACATCAGCCCCGACGACCGACAGTTCATCATGGTGCGCACCTCACTGGGAGGCTCCCAGTCGCTTGGACTGGTATTGAACTGGGGAGCCGAGGTCGAGCGACTTACGACGAAGCAGTAACGCTTGACCGTGCGTGCGGGCAGTCAGAGACTGCTGCCGCCCGGCCCGAAAGGATTGCCTAAAAAGGGCGACGGAACTTGGAGCGGTCTATGCAAATACGACCCGTATGCCCAGCCCGCTCCTCGATCTGTTTCAAGGCCGATTCGGCGGCAGACGCGCGGTCGAGACGATCATCGCCCACCGTACGTTCGCCGACGTAATCCTGCCTCCCCGAACACGCACTGCGCTGGACGAGGCGCTTAGTCTCGTTCACAGCCACGAGCTCATCTTCTCCCAATGGGGACTCGGCGAAAAGCACTCGAGCGGACTTGGGCTCGCGTTCAACTTTGCCGGACCTCCGGGCACGGGAAAAACAATCTGTGCCGAGGCAATCGCGACGGCTCTTGGAAAAAAGCTACTGTCGGTGAGATACGCGGAGATGGAATCGATGTGGGCCGGCGAGACGCCGAAGAATGTGGCGGCTGTCTTCCGGCTCGCAGCAGAACAAGATGCAGTGCTGTTCTTTGACGAAGCCGATTCAATTGCTTCGCGCCGAACTACCGGCTCGGCGCAGGGCTATCAGCGGGAATCGAACACTGTTGTGAACGTCCTGCTGAAAGAGCTGGAATCGTTCAACGGTGTTGTGATCTTTGCGACCAACCTTGCCGTAAACTTCGATCCCGCTTTCGAACGCCGTATTCGTACGCACGTTCGATTCGAGATGCCGGGCGTCGAAGAGCGCGAAAAAATCTGGACAGTACAAATCCATCCCACCAAAACGCCTCTCGCCGATGACGTCAACTTTCGCGAACTGGCCGAGCGTTATGAGGTGAGCGGTGGTGACATCAAGAACGCGGTGTTGAAGGCGGCAACCATGGCCGCTGCACTGCCTGGATTGGACTCAGCTAAACGAATTCATCAGTCCGAGCTCGAACGGGCGATGGACGAAGTAGTGGACAGCAGGGGCGTGATGCAGCAGTCGCTTTTCGGCGAGCCGCAACAATCGACGGATGATCGACTGATGAAGGCGGTTGAGGCTGCAGAGCTGCGCTGGCAGAAGACCGGTCAGGCGGCAATCGCAATCGGCGGGGTCGGCGTCGTACTTGGGATAATTGCGGTGGTGATCGCTCTGATGAGGTAGTGTGGTGGTCCGGGCGAGATGCGCGTGTGCGCCCTGGCTCAGGGCGCACACGCGCAGGTGTTACCTCGCCGATTCGCGGACGTTGTCCCTCGAGGATGGTTGAGCGTTCGTTGAGGCCGTCTCACGAGATTTTGAGCCCGGCGCAACATCAGCCAGCCCGCCCTGAACTTCCTCGCCAACTTCCGCGTCGGCATTCAGCGTGCTCTCGGCGATCCGCGTGAGCAGCTTATCTGCCTCCCCTTCCTCATCAAGCGTCTGCTGCAGCACACCGACGTGCATGTCGTAGCCAAGTTGTTTCGCCCACGTACGGGCGCTGCCGTAGCCGGCCATCTCGTAGTGCTCAACATGCTGCGCAGCAGCTGCAAGCCCTGCGTCGAGGACATTCGCTTCGGGATCTTCACTGATGAGCTCCGCGCCTTCCTTGATCACTCCTTCCATTCCGTGGCACTTCTTGCCCTTTGGGCTAACGCCAAGTTCGCTGCAGATCTTCTCCAGCCGCGTGACGTGCTGTTTCGTCTGCTCGAGATGGTCGGTGAATGCCTGCCTGAGCCGCGGATGCGTCGCAGCCTTGATCATCGTCGGAAGCGCCTTGACGATCTGATTTTCAGCGCTGTACAGGTCTTTGATCTCGTTCACGTAGAGATCAGATAGTGTTTGAAGTGCCACAAGTGCCTCCCGAATAGTGTGTTTTAGGTGGTGATTGTCGCGCCTTCACGGCCGCAGAAAGCGCCTCGTGCACACCTCGTAAAAGCAAATCTCACGCCTATGCGCGTCGTAACGCCGGACTCTACTGTGCCTTTTATTGGCCGCGCCGCGCTGGTGGTGAACAAACGAGTGACGGGTCGTCTCAAGGACCGAGCCGATCTCGGAGCGCTGGGTGAGCCGCCATTTTAGAGTTACGTTAGCCCGCGCCAAGCAGTCCACTCAGGCGTGTTAGTACCAACCCAAGATCAGGTTTACCTTCGAGGGCGGGCAATGCGGGATCCACTCCCATGCTCTCCATCCGCTCAACCGCACTTTTTATAGTATAGGCCTTGGGATCGAGCGATTGATCCACTTCGTCCCAGACGAGCGGCATCGACACGGTTGCACCAGGCAACGGCCTCACGCTAAACGGCGCAACGATCGTCTGTCCGTGCCGGTTCTGCAGATAATCGAGATAGACCTTATCGCCGCGCTTTGTAACGTGCCGCGTGATCGTCGAAATATCGCCGAGCTCGCGAATCACCAGCCTCGCCAACAGCTCACCAATCACACGACACTGCTCATAAGTGAATTGTCGGCCGAGGGGGATGAGAATGTGCAGGCCGGTCTTGCCGGTGGTCTTCACATAATTCGGTAGACCAGCTTCCTCGCAGATGCGATGCAGCACCTGTGCACACTTGATCACATCCGAGAACGGCGCCTCCTTCGGGTCGAGATCGATAACGCACCAGTCGGGGAGTTCGAGCGAACCAACGCGACTCATCCAGATGTGAAGCGGAATCGAGCCCATGTTCGCGACATACTCGATCGACTCGACGTCATCGCAGACGAAGTATCTGATATCGCGTTGAGTGTCGGTGCTCCAGATGGGGATTGTCCGCATCCAGCTTGGCGCAAATTCCGGGGCGTCCTTTTGATAGAAAGATTTTCCGTCGATGCCGTCGGGGAATCTCGTTAGAACTACCGGGCGATTTTTCAGGTATGGTAACAGCCAGGGAGAGATCGCACGGTAATAGTCGATCATGTCGCCCTTGGTGTATTTCTCGGCCGGCCAGTAGATCTTTTTTGGATTGGAGATGAGAACTGCTTTGGACACAGAGACCACAGAGACCACAGAAACTTCGGAATGTTTGGGGGGAACTACGGGAAGTGCTTCAGGCATTGACGGCGCCGCTTCCTCGCCTTCTTTTGAGGGAACTACTGAATCCCAATTCTGTCTCACGCACTCGTGGATTGGCTTGTCATCGCGCAGGCGCAGGAACGCAGGATGACGAAGCACGCCGTCGGGCGTCCACTCCCTGAAACGCACTTCGCATGCGTACTTCGGATCGACCCATGTCGTCGTCGTAATTTCCGGAATGGCGTCGATCGGTTTTGTGCCTTCCTTTAGAATCGGACCTGCGCATGCTGGATCGGTTCTCTCGAGGGGATCCAATCGCTTCTTCAACTCCTTCAGCAGCCCATCGTTGAACCCCGTACCCACTCGGCCCGCGTACACGAGCGCGCCATCTACGTAATCCGCGAGCTGAAGCGCGCCAATTCCAACTCTGCTTTTCCTCGGCGCCGTGTAGCCGACAATCACGAAATCGTCGGTCTTCTCGCGCTTGATCTTGAGCCACTGACTCGATCGCCCCTTTCGATACGGCTCGTCGGCTTTCTTCGCGATGATTCCTTCGAGTCCAAGCGCGGCGACCTGGTCGAGGAACGCTTCGCCTTCGCGCTCGATGTGATCGAGCGTGCGTACCGGTCCGAGCTTGGGAACTACTTCAGCCAGGAATTCCTTTCGCTTCAACAACGGAAGCGACCTCAGGTCGAAGTCCTCGAACGCGACCAAGTCGAACGCGAAGAATGTCGATGGCAATTCTACCGCTGCGCGTTTCACATCGAGCGGCGCGCTCAACGTTCCTCTTCGCTGGAGCATTGCGAAGCTTGGCAATCCTTTCTCATCGGTCACGACAACTTCGCCGTCGATGATGCACTCGTCGACAGGCAACGCTTTCACGGCACGCGCGATCTCCGGAAAAACTCCGGTGTAGTCGTTGCCGTTCCGCGTGAGCAGCAGCGCTTCTCCGTGTGACTTGCTCGCGATCAGGCGATATCCGTCGAGCTTCAGCTCGAAGATCCACCCATCACGAGTGAATGCTTTCTCTGCCGTCTCCGCATGCATCGCCTCGACACTTCTGGGATCGACACGTTTTCTCTCTGCGCCACTTTCTTCGATTGCTTTTCGGAGCCGAGCGGTGGGGGCGACGCCCGCTTTGACTTCGTCGACGGTGAGGCCGGAGAGAACTGACTCCTCGGGGAAAACGTCACCCGGAGACTTCATATAGGAGTCGCGCTCCTTGATGAGGAGCCACTCCTTCTCGGTCTTCTTGATTTTCACCAGCGTCCACTTTCCGTGGAGTTTGTAGCCCTTGAGCTCGAAGAGGAGTTTTCCTTTTTCGAGTCCTTCGCGCCAATCCTCGAGGGGAACCCACTCGCCGCGGTCCCACACGATCACGCCGCCGGCGCCGTAATTCCCCGCAGGAATAATCCCCTCGAAATCACCGTACTCGAGCGGATGGTCTTCGACCATCACTGCGAGTCGCTTGTCGGCCTGGTCGTACGAAGGTCCTTTCGGAACAGCCCACGATCTGAGTACGCCATCCATCTCGAGGCGCAGGTCGAAATGGAGCCGAGTGGCGGCGTGCTTGTGAATGACGAAGAGGTGGCCGGGTGCGGGGGAGACCGTCCCGACGGGCTCGGGCGAGGTGTCGGAGGAGCGTTTCGCCCGGTAGGTACTGAGATTGTCTTCAGGAGTTTTGTTGTCAGCCACGGTCAAAAAATAAGGAGGGTAAAGCGGCTTCCGGAAAGGGCGGGTCGCAGGCCTGAAAGACGGGACGCTGCCGAAGGCCGAGCGCGTGGTTGCAAAGAAAGCTGGCGAAGGCGATTGCGCTTCTCCAGGAAAATCCATTTCATCCCGGGCTTCAAGTCACGAGATCGATGCGCTGTTCCGCGCGATACGGCCAGAAGGTTTTTGAATTGTATCTCGAGAACAACACGCCTGGGGCTGGCCGAATATTCTGGACCTACGGTCCACGCCGAAACTACGTCACGTTGATTGGTCTCGACCCGGACCCGGAGGATTCGACGAGAGCGTACAAGCGAGTCCTTTTATCCGATCTGCCACCGTTAGATCACAATCGTAACGATCGGGCTTCCCCGGAAACGACCCGTTGCGAATCGTGTGGCACTCTACCTATATGGTAGTAGTAGCCAACTCCTCAACCCCGCGAACCATGGCCGCTCGATCAATTGCAACCGCCACCATTTCCTTCGGGCTCGTCTCGGTGCCGGTGAACATCTACTCGTCATCGGAATCGAAAGCGAGCGTGTCGTTCAACATGCTCCACAAGAAATGCAGCACTCGGCTCAAGCAGCAGTACATC
The DNA here is from genome assembly GCA_038253755.1 of Gemmatimonadales bacterium. Classification (GTDB taxonomy): domain Bacteria; phylum Gemmatimonadota; class Gemmatimonadetes; order Gemmatimonadales; family Gemmatimonadaceae; genus UBA4720. The sequence continues at coordinate 10,018 of JBBSGU010000053.1, forward strand.
TGTCCGAAAGACAACGAGATCGTCACTCGCGACGACACTGTCAAAGGCTACGAATTCGCGAAGGACCAATATGTGGTTCTCTCGCCTGAAGAGCTGAAGGCGCTCGAGGAAAAGGCGACGAGCACTATCGACGTGATCGAGTTCGTGCCGCTCGATCAGGTCGATCGCGAATACATGGAGAAAGTCTACTATCTCGGTCCCGATAAAGGCGGCGATCGCGCCTATCGTCTTCTTGCCGCAGCGTTGAAAGAGAGTGGAAAGGCTGCGCTTGGCCAGTACGCGGCGCGCGGACAGCAGCATCTCGTTCTTCTTCGTCCGCTCAACGGTCGACTCGTGATGGAACAGCTTCACTATTCCGACGAAGTTCGCCCGACGAGTGAAGTCCCGATCCCGGAAGGCGATGTCAAAGACGCCGAGCTGAAGCTGGCGCTGATGTTGATCGATCAGACGTCGAACGAGAGCTTCGAGCCGACCAAGTACAAGGACACCGTCCGCGAACGCGTGATGGAGACGATCCAGAAGAAGGTCGAGGGCCAGGACATCACCACCGGCGCGAACATCGAGACCGGAGGCGACAAGATCATCGACCTCATGGAAGCATTGAAGGCGAGTCTCGCGAAGTCGAAGGCCGCCGCCGACGAGCCGGAACAGAAAGCGAAGAAGCAGAAAGCGTCTTGAAGCTGCTCGCGGGAACGAGCGGATACTCGTTCAAGGAGTGGAAGGGCTCGTTCTATCCCGATGACATCAAAGCGGATGGAATGCTCGGCTACTACGCAACGAAATTCAAGACGATCGAGATCAACAACACTTTTTATAGACTGCCGAAAGAGAATGTCCTGCGCGAGTGGGCGTCGCAGGTGCCGGAAGATTTTACATTCGCGTTAAAGGCAAGTCAGCGCATCACGCACCACACTCGACTCAAGGCAGAGTCCGAATCGCTGGTAGAGTTTCTGTTGAAGAACACTGCGCTTCTCGAAGGGCGTCTCGGGCCGATCCTGTTTCAACTGCCGCCCAATCTCAAGAAGGATGTCGAGCGCTTGAAGAACTTCCTCACGTATCTGCCGGAGGGGCGGCGCTACGTGTTCGAGTTTCGTCAGGAAGGGTGGTTTGATGAGGACGTGTTCACGGTTCTTCGCGATCGAGATATTGCGATGTGTGTCGCCGAGAACGCTGATTTTAGGTGCCCCGTAGTGTGTACTGCATCCTGGGGATATTTGCGGCTGCACCGACTGGACTACGATCAGGGGACTTTATCCGAGTGGGCGCGGTGCATTGCCGGTCAATCGTGGACTGACGCTTACGTGTACTTCAAGCACGACGAAGGGGCGGGGTCGGGGCCGCCAGCCGTTGAAGCCTTTGTTTCGTCGTTTGGAGGTTAGAACTACGGGATTTGGGGCACGGATTGTACGGGTGTGACTGATGAGGGACAGAACTACGGGGAAATAGGTTTGGTCAAAGAGAACTCACCGTAGTTTCCCTAAACAAAAACCAACGCCTCTAGAGTCTGAACGGCGGTTCCGTCCCTGATCCGTTGCATCTGTCAAATCCGTGCCCCATTCTTTTCCCGATACTTTTGGTCGTTCGTCACGATCTGTCGATAGAACTTGGGCTCAGGCCCAAAGTGAAGAACTAGCATGGCCACGCGTTACGAGTTCAGAGGCGAGAGCCAGGACATACGGCTGTTCGACAAACCCAAACCCGAGCTCGCTGTAGACTTCAAAGAAGGCTCCGATGACCGAGCCGGTGAGGCCGCTCTCAATGAGCGGATGTTTCGACATCCACCATCAATACAGAACTGAAGCGGACCCGGGATCATCGTTCTGTCCCAGGTCCGTCCAATCTTTTCCATCAATCGCCGACGTTCACTCTCAGCGGCTGCGTCAAGTGCGCGACGATCTGCCCACCGCTCGGCACACACTGGTCGTATCTCACCGACCTGCTCGCCAGTACCGCGCCGCCGGCCGCACCAACTGCTGCGCCCGCGATGGTCGATCGTGCGTTGCCACCCACTATACGGCCGAGAATCGCGCCGATGCCGGCGCCGGCAATCACACGAGAAGCGGATCCACCGGATGGCTGCACCTTGACGCTCTGCACGTCGGTGTATGAGACCTGCGAGCCAACCGGATACGAGCGTCCGTCAAAATCAATCGATTGAATCCCGACTCTCATCCGCGAGTCGTTACCGGGAAGCGAGACGATCTCTCCGGTTGCGCTTGTTCCAGCGGGAATGACGAGACCCGACGGCGCGACGACATCTTTCACGAGGCGCGCACTGAAGTGATCGCCGACTCTCGCGCTGCTCGTGCAGATCTGTGCGTTAGTCACGAGCGACAGACTCGAACCTACTGGAATCACCGCAGCCGACGCGCTCGCCGCTCGCGGCGTGTAGGAGACGGTGTTGCCCGACGACGTTTCGCTCACGGCAGGAACCTGCGCCGACCGAGTTGCGCTGACATGCGATGCGTGTCGTGAATTTGTTCGACGAACCGGCTGCTCGACTCTCGACACCGATCTGCGGCTCGCGAGGCGCGCTGACGTTCTGGCCCGGGCCTCTTTGCGTGGGCCAGACTGCAAGCTGCGGGCGCGCGAAATCGAGGACGAACTCACGGGTGTTTGATTCGCAGCGACGCGCGAACGGGCGCTGACCGGACTGGCCGCTGCGGGCCGGGCAGGAGTCGACGATGACTGCATGGTGGTCGGCGCAGTCATCATTGCGACACTTTGATCTGCTCGCGAATTCGCCGTATCTCCGGTGGCCGAGAGAACTGCGAGATTCAGCGAGCTATCCTGCGCCAGGACGTCACCGACGGGCTTCGATGTGTCGTCGTTACAAGCGCCAAGTGCGGCGGACATCACAAACCCGATGGAGAGCGCGAACCTTCGCGACGGAATATTCATAGGGTGACCTGGATGCTTAGTTGTGGGATTCAGGCGCGTCGAAAGTGCGCACTTTCTTATACACATGCGTTTCGCGGAAGTGCCAGGGAATCGCCCCAGGCAAAAACGCCTGCACCACGACCAAGAGTCGTTGACCGATCGGAGAAAAAGGGATCATGACTCAGTCGTGGGCTGATCCCTTACGTGTACTTCAAGCACGACGAGGGGGGTTGGGGCCGCGTGCTGTGAGTCCTTTATTCGCGGCTTTACGTCCCGGGACAGTATTGGATATCCGTCCAGTCCGTTAACAAATACTCGAAGTACGAAGAAATCCCGCCGAGCTCGTTATAGACCTCATCTCCTCAGCGATAAGTCGAATCAAGCATCGAAATCCGCTGCCTGATCGAATTCCACGAATTCTGAATCGTGCTAGTCGTTCGCGCGCTCAGAAGAGTGGTATCAACTCGACGGGCCGCATTCACCAGTGCCGGTCCGGCTGACGAGGCACCGTCCGTATTGCCCCGCACGAGCTGCTCATACAACGAAGCATTGTCCGCAAACGCCGACAGCGCGAACCAGAGATCTACGTCTACCTGAGACGACGTGCGTCTTCCGTAGCCGCTGTTCGTAACCTCGAGCCTCTGCTGCGCGACGAGCGTCTGAGCATCACGTCGAAGCGTCGACACATCAGAGGCCGACAGGCTGTTGCCGAATCCGCCACCGACGCCGCCAACCGTGGAGTTCGTCAGTCCCAGCGCCACTGCTGTACGGCCATCGAGATTTCCGGTCGCGCGAATTCCCTTGTCCGTCTGGAACTCGAACAACGCACGCTGCGTTGCGTAGTCCAACTGACCGCTAATCGATCCGTGATAGTAGTTCTGCTGGGCGAGCGCCTGCTGCGCGGCACGAATACGATCTGCAGCAGTATAAATCGTTGACGCATCGTTCGCGCCAAGGCGACTTCCGGATCTAACAGACACGTTCTGGTCGAGCTGAACCGCGAGTTGAGTTCCAGCCGGAACGCTCACATCTTCTGCCTGCGAAAGCAGACTTCCGAGCGCCGACAGAATCCCCGACGTCGGGCTGTTCGCCGAGCCTGCGCCGGCGATCGCGGCACCGATTCCGCCGCGTCCACCAACCAGCACAACACGCGAATTAGGATCCGCATCGATCTGGCGACGCTCTGCCGCATCAGTACTCGTAAGACGTCCGGCGATCGGATAACTGGTGCCATCTGAAAGAAGAAGTCGATTGAAATCGACCTGGATGACTCCCGATTCCTGGCGGGATGCGGGCTTCGCATACGTGATGGTTCCGCGAATGCGGCTGCCAGACGGGACTACTGTATAGTTGTCGAGCCCGATGGCATCGACGACGGTGGTTTCGAAAGTCTGGCCGGTTCTGGCGGAGTTCGACTGAAGTGCCGACGTGGTCTGAACGATGATGACCGTTCCAGCCGGCAGCGTTAGACGAGTCTGAGCGGACGCCACACTCGCGGCGAGCAGCGGCAATGCCAGCCTCCACGCAAGCCGCGGCAGGACTCGGGTTTTATTGGATATCATGCTGAAATCTCCTTTTGACGTAAATATTCAACTGTTTCTTAAGTCAAAAGGCATACCGCTAGCGGAACCGCTCCAGCCAATTCTCGGTTAGGTCGCCTACCTCTGCGATAACCTGGGCGTCATTTCGGCCCGACGCCTTGTTGACGTGGAAACTGTGATCAGCACCGTCGAGCCAGTGCATCTCCCATTTGGTGTTCACCTTCTCGAGAGCCTTCGTCATCAGCTCGGGCGTGCAGAAAGTGTCGCGAGTTCCGTTGAAGCAGAGCACCGGGACCTTGATCGAGGGCAGATGAGCATCGCGCAACTTGTCGAACTGTCCCGGTGGATGCAGCGGGTACGCGAATAGAAGGAGCCCCTGACAATCGAAGTCTTTCGCCGCCAGCATCGATGCGGCCCGTCCGCCCATCGACCGGCCACCGATGATCACCACTCTCGGTTTCAATTCTTCGCGGACTCGCGTGACGACTGCCTCGTAGCACTTCTCCAGTCGGGGCATTTGATCGGGGCGTCCCGACCCCTTTTCCCTGTAGAGAAAGTTGAATCGAACCATGTCCACCTTTCGCGATTCGAATTCCTTTGCGAGAGCGAGCATGCTCTTGTCGTTCAGCCTGCCGCCCGCGCCGTGAGCGGCGACGAATACAATGCCGTCATTGGCGCCGCCCGATCGGTACACGGCGGTAGTCGTCTCATCCCCTACGGGGACCGTCCAGGAAGTATCGGTCACGCCCAAATCTTATCATCCTGTGCGACAGGCGCTATGCTTCGAGTATGCTCAAGAGTGCGGTCGGGCCGGCCATCGCGGCGGCATTAATCATCCCGTTCGGGTGCGCGACTACCACGGGCACTCCCATCACCGACGTCGCGGGAACGTGGGGCGGCGATAATGCGGGCCTCGTCGCCACCGACACCTCTGCCCATGTGCACATCGGCTGCACACTCGGTGACACAAAGGGCCGGATCGTTGTCGACGCATATGGTCACTTCGAAATTGCGGGGACTTACAACGTCGATGCGTATCCGATCGATCGCGGAATAACTCATCCGGCGCGGTTCACCGGTCAGATCTCCGGGAAGACGATGACGTTGAGCGTCGTGCTCACCGACACCGGGCGACAGGTCGGACCGGTAACTCTGGTACTTGGCAAAGAGCCGAAGATGGGACCTTGTCCGATCTGTCGAACTCCGGGAGAATTACGGAAGTACAGGAATCAGGCCCATCTCATCGAGGAACCGGTTTCCTCCCGTTGGTTTTCCACTGCGCTCATCGACGCGCGTTAGAACCAGGCGATCTTTCGTCCGCGTCATCCCAACGTAGAGCAGACGCCGCGCCTCTTCGATCTCGCGCTTCGACGGATCCTTCCCACCCGGCAGTGCTGAGTCTTCAGCACCAACGACGTACACGCGCGAAAATTCCAGGCCCTTAGTCGAGTGAAGAGTCAGAAGATTGACACGGGATTTCTCCGGCTCGACGCCGTCCATTTTGGAAAGTGCAATGCGCTCAAGGAATCCGGTGATCTGATCTCTTAACGGCTGTCCGTCAAAGAGATAGAGAAGAGGGCGCAGCCGATTCATCGCCTGAGGATATCGCTGATCCGCTGTTTTCTCTGCTCTCAATCGCAGCATCAGGTCTTCGCCGCCGAGTGTCTCGATGAGATCCTCGGTTGACGTTATGGAGTCGTCGTTAGACTGCTCGCGCTCGTCGCGATAGAAATCGAGGCAGTTGGTGTAACGACCCAATGCGAATGTGCGGGTTAGCTTCTTCAGTCGAATTGCTTCTTCGTTGAGCGATGCCTCGTTGGACAAAGCAAGCGCGATTCCGAGATAGTCGAGCAGATTGTCGAGCGCTGTCTTTCGCGCACGCGCCACTTTCGCTTCTCCCAGTGCGAGAAACACGAGCGCCAACGTCTTCGTGTCGTCGAGCGCACGATGCGACTGGCCGGCGTCGATGCCATAGGCATGAGCGAGGTCCACGAGTTTAGCGCTGCCTGATCGCACTTCGCGCGCGAGCAGCAGTGTGTCGTAAGCAACGAACGGCGCGCCCTCGAGCGTATCGGACATTCGTCGCATGATCGGGAAGTCGAACCGATGGCCGTTGTGGGCGACGAGAACGTCGGAGCCGCAGAAGTCCCGGAACGCCGGCCACATCTCCTCGAAGTACGGCTGATTGGAAAGCTCTTCAGCGGAAATGCCGTGCGTATCGAACGCGCCCGCCGCAATCGGCACTCGTGGCTTCACGAGTGTGTGATAGTGTGAGACGACGGCGCCACCGCGAACCTTCACCGCGGCAATCTCCACAACCTCCGCGCGAGTGACGTCATTGTCGGTCGTCTCGAGATCGACGGCGGTGAAGTCACGGAAGTGATTTGAGAATCCGGAGCTGCGTATCAACTGGGCTGCCTTGAACAACCCGAGTCCGATTCCAAGCACTGAAGCGTCCGAGTGGCCGATGCCGATGTAGTCCTTCGGTGGAACTCCGCCGAGTTGCACGCGATTGAGGCCGATTCCGCCGAGTATGCCTTTGAGGGCGATCTCGAGTCCGTCCATTCGGGGAATCCAAACCGTCAACGAGTTGTCGGCCGCCTCAGTCAATCGCCGCGCGAGCGTTTGAACCTCTTCGTGCTCGGCCGGGTCGCTCAGCTCGTCGCTGTTGTCTTCGAGAACCGTTCGATACTCACCGACGCGCTGTGACAGCAGCTCATCGACGAGCGTCGACAAGTCTTTGTGCATGGTGCCAAGCGCCGCGAGATTTTTCAGAGCGTAGAATCCGCGCCAGATCTTTCGACGGTCACCGTGCTCTTTCGGAAGTGCACGGGCGATCTGTTCGAGCTGCGCAACGAGAGTCTGCCCGCTTTCCTCTGATTTGACGCGCGCGTCCTCGAACAGCGCCTTCGGCAGGACAACCTTGAGAAAACCTTCCTGATGAATCGGGTCACCGGTGTCGGAGATTACTCGAAGCGCATTAACGACATAACCGACGATTGGATCGTCAGCGAGCGCGCGGCCGTGCGCCATCCGACAAGGCAGCCCCGCGGCAAGAAACGCTGCCTCGGCAGCATTTCCGATTTCGTGCGTTCTATATAGAAGGGCGAAATCGCCCCACTTAAGATTGTGCTCCTTTTTGTCGCGACGGATGTCGTCGAGTACCCACTCCAACTCCTCGTCTTCTGTCGGGAACGAGAGTGCCGCGACTGCGAAAGGTGAGCTGTGGTCGGCCTCCGCGTGTCGTCTGTCGGCAAAGATCGGAGTATTTACGAGGAGCAGCAGCCGAGCGAGCTGCACGACTTCCGAAGGGCAGCGGCGATTTTCGCCGAGCTGCAGTTTCGTTGGCAGGTTGAAGTCGTTGACGAACGTGAGGAACACCTGCGGATCCGCTCCCGCCCATGAGTAGATCGACTGCTCGTCGTCGCCGACAGCAAAGATGTTCTTGTGACCAAGCGTCAATGAGCGGATCACCATGTATTGAACAGGATTCAAATCCTGAAACTCGTCGACGAGCACTGCATCCCAGCGACTTCGAACCTCCTCTGCTACGTCTCGAACGCGCATTAGTTCTGCGGTCTTGAGGACGAGCATGTCGAAGTCCAGCAGATTCCGCCTACTAAGGAAATCGCGGTACGTCTCGTAGAGGATCCGGTCGTTGTGCTTGAGCTCTTCGCCGCAGAAGCGATGAGCGGAAAAGCGGGTGAGAACCTGTCGATGCCATTTGCGCAGCCCTTCGATTCGGCGAAGGACGAGGAGCTGATACTCTTCATCCGCGATGCCAAATCCGGGTTCCAATCCCACCTGCTGCCCGAACTCCCGCAGCAGCTCGGCGCAGAACGAGTGAATCGTGCCTCGCTTGATGCGCTCGGCTTTCTGTCCGATATGCTTCTCGAGGCGTGAGGCAATTTCACCCGCCGCCTTGTTCGTGAACGTGAACGCGCAGATGCGCGCCGGATCGAAACCGCGTTTCTCGACAAGAAAGCGGATTCTCTCGATGAGGCAGTAAGTCTTCCCGGCACCTGGTCCCGCGAGGACAAGCAGCGGCTGCGGTTCTGCTTCGATTGCAGCGCGCTGTGAGTCCGATGGCACCAGAGGCGCCGAGGTCATTTCTGGAATGTGCCCATCAACTCGGCGTGAGCGAGGACATGCCCTTCCATCGCCTCGAGAAGTTCGGGCTTGGTGGGGGCAGACAGGCCGCTCAGCTCCATGTCGAGCGCGTACAGCTTGAAGAAATACCGGTGACGACCGATTGGCGGGCACGGTCCGCCGTATTCCTGTTTCTTCCAGTCGTTGGTGCCCTGAACTGCACCGGAAGGAAGGCCTTCTTTTGTCGCGTTCTCCCCCAGGACGGTAGTTCCAGCCGGAATGTTGTAGAGAACCCAGTGGACGTACACCATTTTGGGAGCAGCCGGATCAGGCGCGTCGGGATCATCCACGATCAAGGCAAAGCTCTTGGTGTTGGCCGGTGCGCCAGTCCAGCTTAGATCCGGGGAGATATCGTCTCCCATGCAGGTGTATCTGGCGTTGATGCTTTCGCCTTCGCTGAAAGCGCTGGACGAAAGCCTGAGAGATGAGCTGGTGTCTGACATGTCGATCCTCACTTATGAGAAATTCAGAGTCTCTGAACAAAACTATTCGAAAACCGGCACAACGTTCGCATGGTAAATCCTCATGTCACGCGCGTTTGTAAATGAAGATGCCGGACA
>JBBSGU010000054.1:0-19008 GCA_038253755.1 Gemmatimonadales bacterium
CGGGTGCTGGAGATTTGCGGTGACCTTGATTTCGCTTAAGAATCGGTCGACGCCGAGTATGGCGCCGAGCTCGGGGTCGAGGACTTTGACGGCGACGTTGCGGTCGTGCTTGATGTCCCGCGCGAGGTAGACTGTGGCCATTCCACCCCGTCCGATCTCACGTTCGAGAACGTACGAGGGGGCAAGGGAGTCCTTGAGTTGCGCGAAGATGTCGGCCAGGGAATACCCCAGGAAGGGGAAGACAGTGGCGCTAAGCTACAATTGGGCGGCGGTTGGGGATAGTCGGGGCACGGTATCCTCGACGGGGGATTGAGGTGTGTCGCATACGAGGCTCCCAATGGAAGTATTGCCATCTTGCCAATTCTTGCGTCAGCACTTATCGGAATGGCAATACTTCCATTAAGAGCCTTGAATGCGACACACCTCAATCCATCTGAGCGCATCTGAACACGCGACCTGCGCGCTCGCAACTCGATGAGGCAGTTCGCCGACCCTCGGCAGGACGTCTACGTCGTTTGACGTATCCTCGGCGTCTAAAGCGACAACTACACTGAGCGGCAACCCACATGGAAGACGAGTGTGGGCTCATCGTTTTTCACCAGTGAGGCCGCTTTTCAATGACGCACGGTTCCGCACCGACTCCGGCCCAGCTCGTCCACCTCCGCGCCACGAACGGAGCAGGGGTGCTGGTCGCCGGACAAGCGCTCACGCTTACGATTGTCGCGTTTTTCCTCTCCGTGCAGTCAGGGTGGCCAGTCTGGCTGCTCGGTCAGGCGCTCCTCACGGTCGCTCTTGTGCAGTGGTTCGCGCTGCTGCACGAGTGCGGACACGACACGCTCTTTCGAACAAAACGCCTTCACGTTCCTCTTGGATACATCGCCGCTTTCTTCTCCCTGATTCCGTTTCACAACTGGAAGCGAGTACACGGGCGCCACCATAAGTGGACCGGTTGGCAGGACGTCGATCCTACGACTGCTTCGCTGGTGCCGCGGTCGCTAGGTCGCGCCGAGCGGGTTCTCGTCAACATCTGCTGGAAATTCTGGATTCCGTTGTTCTCCGTGCTTTACCGGATCAACAACTTCTGGAACTGGCCGCGCCTGAAGGAACTGTTCCCGAATCCGTCTGATCAGCGCAGGCTCGCCGCGGACATGCTTGGCCTCCTGCTGATGTACGGCGCAGCGATCGTGATCGCCGGGCCCGCCACGGTGGTTCGCACGGTGGGACTCGCACTGCTCTCAACCCTCGTCATCGAGGATCTGCTGCTGTTGAGCCAGCACACGCACGTGCCACAGAACATCAGTTACGGCGAGCCCGTGCGCCCGTTCCCGGCAATCGAGCAGGAGGTTTTCACTCGATCACTCGTTTTTCCTCGCTGGCTATCTGCACTGCTGCTAAACATAGACGCGCACGAGCTGCATCACATGTACCCCTTCGTGCCAGGGTACAATCTGAGCGCGATCACGTACGAAACTGAAAACGAGATCGGCTGCTGGACGTGGATACGCCGCGCGCGCGCACTTCGTGGTGAGGTTTTCCTCTTTCAGAATCGCCTGGAAACGGGCGCCGACATCTGAGATGATGGCGACGACATTGAACCCCCTCGGCATCGGCGTCTTCATTGTGGCCGCGTTCATCATTGCGGGGTCCATTCACTCAGCATGGCTGGCTTCGCCCGCGTCGCGCCATCTGCAAATTCCCGTCGATGGCCGACTCAATATTCGTGGACGACGGCTGTTCGGTGATAACAAGACGGTACGCGGCTTCATTGTCATGCCACCCGCAGCCGGCTTCGCGTTCTGGGCCCTCGGCGTACTGCTCGAAGAGATGTCTCCCCCGCTGCGCGACAGCCTGTGGCCGTTGGGCAATGGCGGCTTGGCAGTGCTCGGCACATGGGCCGGACTCGGCTTCATGCTCGGGGAGCTGCCTAACTCGTTCGCAAAACGACAGCTCGATATCTCACCCGGCAGTTCCGCGAACGGCGAGGTGTCATCGCTCTTGTCGTTCGCGGTGGACCGAGTCGACTCGATCCTCGGCGTACTGATCGCCATCAGCATCGTAACGCCGACGCCGCGGATGACATGGTTGTACGCGATCCTCATCGGGCCCGCTGTCCACCTCTGTTTCAGCGTGCTCTTGTTTCGGCTTGGCGTAAAGGCGAGACGAGCATGAGTCTCATCAACGCACTCGACGTTGATGTAGACGTGGCGATGGTGGGCGGCAAGGCAAGCGCGCTTGGCCGGCTTATCCGGAGCGGGCTCAGCGTGCCGCCTGGATTCGTGCTGCGCACAGAAGCGCTGCAGACTCATCTGCGCGAGGCGCACATCGGGCATACGATCACCTCGCTATGTGACGGAGCAGACTTCACCAAAGCTGACGCGCGTGCATCCGTCTCGACGGCTATTCGCGAACTGATCTGCGGCGCGACCCTGCCCGAGGTGATACGCGACGAGCTGATCACCCGAGCACGTCCATTGCTGGCCCGCGGGCCAATTGTCGTACGCAGCTCAGCGGTGGGAGAGGATTCAGAGTCGGCATCGTTTGCGGGGCAGCTCGATTCTGTGCTCCACGTTGCCGATGACGAGTCGCTCCAGCGCGCGGTGCTGGCCTGCTGGGCATCGTACTGGTCGGAGCGCGCTCTTTTTTATCGCGGCGCGCGCGGCATGCATTCAGCGGGAATGGGCGTAGTCGTGCAGAGCCAGGTAGATGCACACGCCGCAGGGGTGATGTTCACCGACGACGGCAGCGGCGCACTTCTCGTTGAATATGTGCACGGACTCGGTGATGCCCTGGTCGCGGGGGCCGTAGATCCGGCGCGGATCAGGGTTGATCGTGCAACGGGTGCAATAAGGCATCTTGGCGAGCGTATCGCGGAAGCTGACGAGGTTGTTTGCACCGCCGCCGGAGTGCAATCGCTCCTCGCCGCCGCCGCACAAGTGGAGAGCGAGTTCGGCGGTGCGCAGGACGTCGAGTGGGCAATGATCGCGGACGGAACACTGTTCATCGTGCAATCGCGGCCAATCACTGCGAGTCTCAGCGTGGGTCGGGATAGTTCGCCGTCACCAACGCGGCAGATCGTTTGGTCGAACGCAAACGTAAACGAGAATTTTCCGGCGCCGATCTCTCCGTTGCTCTACTCCGTGGCATCGGCTGGCTACACGCACTATTTCCGCAATCTGGGTCGCGCCTTCGGCATCGCGCCAAGCCGGCTTCGCGCAATGGAGCCCGCCTTTTCGCAGATCATCGGCGTGCATGGTGGTCGGATGTACTACAACCTGACGAACATCCATGCGGTAATACGTCTCGCACCGTTCGGCGATGTACTCGCGTCGGGCTTCGATTCTTTCGTGGGGGCGCAGGAAGAATCACCGGATTCTCCGGTTCGGCCGAATGCGAGCACTACTGCGCAAATTGGCGAAGTCACGCTGATCGCTGCCCGGACAGCATGGCAGTATCTCTTTCTGGAGCGTCGCATCCGGCGTTTCGAGCGCAGCGCCGACGAATTCTCTGACCGCTCTCACCCGGATCGCCTGCCTGAGTTGTCTCTCGCTCAGTTGCGCGCATTGCTCGCTGAGTTCATGGACATTCGGTGCAATCGCTGGAAGGATGCATCGCTTGCCGACACAGCGGCGATGGTGTGTTATGACGCGTTACAACGGTTGATCGCTCGCGCGTATCCCGATAAGGCCGGAGCGGCGCACACCTCGTTGCTGAAGGCGATTCCAGGTGTAGTGAGCAACGAACCAGTGCATCGCCTCTGGGAGCTATCGCGACTCATTCGCAATGATGAGGTCCTTTGGCGCCTGATCGAAAGCGGGGACGCGACAGCGGTCCTCAATGCAATCGAGACGGAGCCGCAGTTCGCGGAATTCCGTACAGCGTTCAACAAGTACCTGAATGACTGGGGATTTCGCTGCTCGTCAGAGCTGATGCTGACGGCACCGACCTTTCAGGAAGAACCTGCGCCGCTGATCGGAATGCTGCGCGCCTACGCGCGGCTCGATGCGGAGTCGCCCGTGGAATGCATGGCGCGTCAAAGCGATGAACGCGAGTTGGAAACCAACCGCGCGCTGACTGCGCTGGGCCGTTTGCGAATTCGCCTGATGCCGTTGATGACGTGGGCAGCTCCATTGCGCGTGCTGCTTTCCTGGACTCACGCATCTATACGATACCGTGAGCGTGCGAGGCTCAAGCAGGCACTGCTCTACAGTCGGCTGCGCCGCATTGCTCTTGCGATCGGTGATGAGCTGGTGCGTCGCGAAATGCTCTCGACACGCGACGACGTGTTCTGGCTCACTGTAACGGAGCTCGACGAGCTCGCCTCAGGCGGCGCGATGTTCGCCCGCACAACGCGCGATTTGGCGGCCCTTCGCGCAAGCGCTCACTCAAAGCTCTCGGCTATGACGCCAGCGGATTCGTTCACCCTGCCGGAAGGTGAATATCTCGATGGATCTTCGATCGGCGAAGATAGCGCATCGGTGTACGTCAGCGCAGACGGTGTGCTGCGCGGCACCGCAGCGTGCACTGGATGTGTGACTGGCCGAGCGTCAGTTCTCAGGGACGTCACTGAAGCGGAACGTCTGACTGAAGGTGATGTGCTCGTCACGCGACAAACGGACCCCGGCTGGGGACCGGTATTCTTTCTCATCTCCGGGCTCGTCATCGAGCGCGGTGGAATGCTATCGCACGGGGCAATCCTCGCTCGGGAATTCGGCATCCCGTGCGTCGTCGGCGTGCGAGAGGCGACCCGCGTAATTCCGAATGGGTCCACCGTTACCGTCGACGCCGACAGGGAGCGAGTCCATGTCGCGGCTTGATATCATCCGGCGTTACATGGTCGAGCGGTATCCAGCTCGCCGGTTCGTCACGCTCGCGTTCTTCGTCTCGGGCTCCGGTTTTCTTGCGGTGCCATCTCCACAGCGCGGCAATGCGGCCGATGCCTTCGGCTCAGTCATACGAGGCGCTCTCGTTGCCTGGTTGATCGTCCTGGCTCTGCGGGTGTGGGACGATCTCGAGGATCGCAGTCACGATGCTCTCGCACATCCTGATCGCATCACCGTACGCCCCGGGGCAAAACCACCGCTCCGGTACCTCTCATTGGTGAGCGGCGTTATTGCGATAGCGCTGGTCGCAATCGGAGTTGCGCCGATGAATCGGCTCCTCATCTGCGCGGTCCTCGGTATCGCCCTGGCAGCCTGGTATCGGGTACGTGCGACGCTTTCACCTTCACGTGTATTTGCAGCACACGTCGTGCTTGCCAAGTATCCGGTCATCGCGTACATCGTTGCGCCCGAAGCACTGCGGAGAAGCAGCGGGCTGGCGCTCGCGGCGCCGGTCTTCATCGCGATGTATCTGCTGCTGTGCATTCATGAGGCGCTCGACGATCCCGAACTGTTTGGCTTGCCGCTGCCGCAACTTCAGCCAGCCCCGCGCACTCAGCGCGAGCAGGTCGCGTGTTATCTGTGCGGAAGCCGGGCTTTTACTCCATTTGTCGAAGCCGAGGATGATCTCACGGGCAAGCCCGGCCGGTTCACGTTCGTGACCTGCAGCTCGTGTGGCCTCCGTTACCAGAATCCGCGGATTCGAATGGAGCACATTGGCGCCTATTACGATGACGAATACATCGCGCATCGCAGGAAGAGCGACTGGGGACCGTTGACCGGATTCTTCAACTGGGCGATGGACCGGCACGACCGCCAGAAGGATGTACTGGTAAGCCGCTACGTCGCCCTCGGCTCGCAGAGTAAAGTGCTCGACGTTGGGTGCGCGGTCGGAACGTTCCTCGAGAAACTGCGCGTGCGATACGGGGTGAGGGGAAGCGGAGTGGACTTCAAGGACCTGAGCGCCAGTCCGGCATTGGCAAACGTGGAATTTCGATGCGGTCTTTTCTACGAGCAGGAGTTCGGTGAGAGCCGATTCGATCTCATCACAATGTGGCACTTTCTCGAGCACGATTACGATCCCATCCGAACGCTTCGCACTGCGAGTGCCCTCCTCGCGAACGACGGTCGGCTCATTATAGAAGTACCCAGGCTCGACAGTCGATCGGCTCGCCTCTTCGGCGACCGCTGGCCCGGTCTGCAGGCGCCGCAGCATACCGTGCTCTACGACAGGCGGACACTACTCGCTGCGGTAGACATGGCGGGCCTCGAGCTGGTGGAGTATCTCCCGTACGGTGCGTTTCCGGCCTTCTTTTATTTTTTCGCCGGTGCCGCATTCAAGGTTTTGCGCGGCCGCGGACTGAATCTCTCCCGCGCGATCTATCCATACTTCCTCGGCCAGATTCTTTTCGCGCCGATTCTCGCGTTCGAGAAGCAACTCAACTTCGCCATGCAGACGGTGGTCTGCCGGAGGAAGTCATGAGTGCCCCGGTGGAGTTATCGCCAATCCACGCCGCGGCTCGCGAATCTGTAACCACGCGTGAACCGGATCTGCGCGTTGCACTGACGTTTCTCGTCATGATGTTCGGCGCGCTCGTCATGCTTCTCGTGGCGGTGCCGACTTTTTTCATGGCGCGGCGATTCTACGCCGAGGTAATTGGAAAGGCGCTCGGCGCATCGATCCTGAGGCTCTGGGGCGTTTCGTATCGCGTGCATAGAAGCGGCCCGGTGCCACAGCAACAGGTGGTGTACATCTCCAACCACGCTTCGACGATCGACATCTTTCTGCTCATCGCGCTGGGCCTTCCGCGCACCCGGTTCTTTCTGAGTGGATTTCTCCGGAAGATGCTGCCGATCGGAATCATCGGCTATCTCGTCCGGATATTCTGGACCGTGCCGCAGGAGTTTCCGGAGAAGCGCCGCCGCATTTTTCAGCGCGCCGATCACATCCTGCGCCGAACCGGAGACTCGGTCTATCTGAGTCCGGAGGGAATGCGTGTGACGACGGGCGAAATCGGGCACTTCAACAAAGGCTCCTTTCAACTCGCCACGAGTCTGGGTGCGCCGATCGTGCCGCTGTATCTAAAGATTCCTGACGACACCAACCCCGGTATGGGCTACAACGCCAGGCCCGGAACAATCGACGTCTGGTTTCTCAGCCCCATCGAGACGGCACACTGGAAGATTGAGGACGTCGAGCATAATCGCGACCGCGTGCACGAGCTCTATCTGCGCGTGCACGACGCAGTGCGCGCCGGAGTCGCACCGACCGGCATGACAATCGATGCGGAGAACAAATGACGACAACCTTCGATACACTGATCTCGCTTCTCGAGCATCGCGCCGCCGAGCAGAATTTCGCAAGAGCGTACACCTTCCTGCTCGATGGCGAACGGGAGAGCGAAACCCTCGAGTACGGCGAGCTCGCCGCCAGGGCGAAAGCGATAGCGGCGACGCTCGCGGCTCGAGGCGTGATGCCAGGCGACCGAGCACTACTGCTCTATAGTCCTGGCCTGGAGTTCATCGCCGCGTTCTTTGGATGCCTCTGCGCCGGAGTGATCGCGGTGCCGGCCTATCCACCGCATCCCGCACAACTCGCTCGCACGCTTCCGCGCCTTGTTGCCGTCACGGCGAATGCACAGGTCTCGATCGTTCTCAGCACCGATGCGATTGCGCAAATGGCGCCTGAGCTTGCCAGAATCGCTCCAGCTTTCCGCAAAGTTTCCTGGATGGCGACCGACACGGTCGCGCGCACCGAGGCCAATGAATGGCGGCGGCCCGAAGTGAATTCTGACTCCCTCGCTTTTCTCCAGTACACGTCGGGGTCAACTGCGGCGCCCAAGGGCGTCATGGTGAGTCACGGAAACCTGCTTCACAATCTCGCGAGTCTGAATCACCTCGAGGAGAACGACGATACGAGCGTCGCCGTGTCGTGGCTTCCGGTCATTCACGACATGGGGCTCATCGAGGGCGTTCTTCTACCGGCGTACTCCGGCTATCCCGCGTATCTCATGTCTCCCGATTCCTTCCTCAAGCGCCCCGTTCGCTGGCTTCAGGCGATCACGCGCTACAGCGGTACGAACAGCGGCGGACCCAACTTCGCGTTCGATCTGTGCGTGCGAAAAATATCTGGAGAGCAGATCGACAATCTCGATCTCTCCAGCTGGCGCTGCGCGTACAATGGCGCCGAGCCAATCCGGCGCGAGACGCTCGAACGCTTCCACGAAACTTTCAAGCGCGCCGGTTTTCGATGGACGTCATTCTTTCCTGTGTATGGGCTGGCCGAATCGACTCTACTTGTATCGGGCGGCCAACGCATGGATGCACCGATGTGCTGTGATGCGGATGCGGATGCCCTCAAGCGCGGGTTTTTTATCAACCGGGCTGCTGCTTCTCTGAACCGGGCGAGCCCGGCCGTGGCGTGCGGGTCAACCTGGTTCGGGACATTTATTCGCATTGTCGATCCCGAGACACACGAGCCATGCGCCCCAGATCGAATTGGCGAGATCTGGATCTCGTCGCCGAGTGTGGCGCAGGGCTACTGGCAGCAGCCGGAGCAGACGGAGCTCACGTTCGGCGCACGCCTCTCCACCGGCGAGGGCCCCTTTCTCCGCACCGGCGACCTGGGCGTACTGCACGAAGGACAGCTTGTCGTAACCGGACGCCTCAAGGACATGCTGATCGTACGCGGTGCCAAGCACTACCCGCAGGACATCGAGCTCACAGCCGAGAAAGGACATCCCGCGGTTCGCGCCGGGTGTTGCGCCGCTTTCGTACTGAGCGGCTGTGATGGTGAGGCCGCTGCACTGGTCGCCGAGATCGATACGCGGCACCTCACTGACCACCACGCGTCCGACGGGGCCGAGCTCGCGAGAATCGCCACAGCGATTCGCCAGGGGATCGTCGAGCAGCATGGAGTCCAGCTTCAGGCCGTAGCGCTCGTAGCCGCGGGGAGCGTTCCAAAAACGACGAGCGGCAAGCTGCAACGTCATGCCTGCCGCGCTTCGTTTGAGTCGGGAGCGCTCGATGAACTACACCGCTGGTCACAAGCCCCCGCGTTTGTGACGAGGCATCCCGACGTGGCAGTCGTCGCGTGACCGCGACACTGGTCCCTGGTGCGACTGATCTCCAGTCGCAATTGAGACTGACGGTTGCGAAAGTTCTGCGAGTCTCAGCGGAAGATGTCGGCAATGAAGATCACTTCTCGTCGCTTGGGCTCGACTCGCTCGCTGCTGCCGAGCTTACTGCCGAAGTCGAGGACATCCTTGGCAGGACAATATCACCGGCAGCAGTGCATGAGCATCCCACGGTAAACGCACTGGCGCGTTTCATCGAACACGGTGACGACTGCGACGACGGCGAGTTTGAGCGTATGCGCGCCGACGCAGTATTGCCCGACCTTATCTGCCCGCGGTTCAGAATGTCAGTACCGCCAATACGTACGCGAGACGCGCATGCCATCCTGCTCACCGGCGCAACGGGCTTTCTCGGCGCCCACCTGTTGGCGACGCTGCTCGACGAGACTGAAACGAGGATCCTGTGTCTCGTGCGCGATCGCGGGAGAGGAGAAAGAAACGCGACGAAGCGTCTTCTGGATAATCTCACGAGATATGGATTGGACACCGCCCGGGCCGCAGACCGCATCGAAGTAGTTGAAGGTGACCTGGGGCGATCGTATCTGGGTTTGACACGAACTGCATTCGATACGCTTGCGACCGATGCAGACGCAATAATTCACGGCGGTGCTCAAGTCGACTGGATCCGCGGCTACGACGCGCTGCGCGATGTAAATGTGCTGGGAACGCAGGAGATTCTTCGTCTCGCCTGCCGCGGCACACCGAAGCCCGTGCATTTCATATCCAGCATCGGCGTCTGTCATTCGTCGATCGGACCGCGCACGCTCGAGGAGGGGACCGATGCAATGCCGTTCCTCGAGGGGCTGCGACTAGGATACGCACAGGGCAAATGCGTTGCCGAAACGCTGGTGCGAGAGGCGGGCAGACGCGGACTGCCGGTGTCGATCGTGCGTCCTGCACTCCTGTCCGGCGACAGCATCGCGGGACGTTCCAACATCGATGATCTGCTGACACGCTTCATCGCGGGCTGCGTGGCGATGAAGGCCGCGCCCGACCTGGATTGGCGAGTGGATTGCTTGCCGGTGGATCAGGTTGCCCGCGCAATTGTGCGTCTCGCATTGGGACATGACGGCGATACCGATGTCGTGCACATCTCCGCAAAGCAGCCGAGGCACTGGCGGGAGTGCGTCCTGTGGATGCGGCTTTGCGGTTTCGAGCTGGAGTTGTTGCCGTATCACCAATGGAATGAGCGACTTCGCGATGAAGCCACGCCCGGCCACCCGCTTCACCCGCTAAGATCGTTTTTTCTGAATCGAGTGGCGCGCGAAAATGGGCTCACGCTCCCGGAAGTTTACGAAGAGAGTCGGCGGGCACGAATCACCGGCGACCAAAGCCACCGGGTCATGGAGGCTGTGGACGCGTCCTGCTCGACAATCGATAGCGCAATGCTCGACCGCTACTTCGCCAGCTATGTCGCTGAAGGCGTTGTGCCCGCCGTTGCTCGCCGATTTGGGAAAGCAGGATTTGTGTCAGCGCCTTCGACACCATCGATTGACTCGTTCATTCCACAAATTGAACGCTCCCTCGCTTTGCGGTCGGGCGATGACACCATATCTATAGAAGGGATTGCCATCGCTCCGATGGGCGGAGACGACAGCATCGTTTCGGAGCTCACGTCGTGGCGCGAAGGCGCTCTCGTGGGACTGTTCCGTGGCTCAGTGCGCTTGCGTTCAGCGACGGGAAACGCGAGCGCCCGCATCGTCGTCAAAGTGAAGCCGTCTGACGAAAGCGTGCTCGAGGTCGCCCAAAGCGTCGCGACGCTGGCAGGCGCGTCGCTTGGGGAGGAGTACGCACGCTTTCGTGATTATCACGGCTTTACGCGCTGTCATGTGCGGGAGCTCGCCCTCTACCGGGATAGTGATCCCCGCCTTCGCAGATACAGTCCGGCGCCGTTGGCGTTATCGCCCGAGTGTGATACTCAGCGGTTGACGCTGGTGCTCGACGAGCTTCCGGCGTCTTCGTTGTTCCATGCAGGAAAGACGGATCCAGCGTGGAAGCCCGATCTCCTGCACGCCGCGATCGATGGTGCGGCCGAAATCCACTCGGTGTGGTATCGCCGCGAAGCCGAGTTGATGGCGATGCCCTGGCTGGCGCCGGTGCGCGACAGCCGGCGCCTCACTGGCATGCAATCACTTTGGAGTGCTCTCGCCGACCACGCGCGCGCTCATTCTGCCGCGTGGAGCGATGCAACTCTCGTACGAATCCATCGCCGCCTGGTCGAGTGCGTAGCCGAATGGTCGGTACCACTGACCAGTTTACCGCGAACCTTGATTCACAATGATTTCAATCCGCGTAATATTGCGATCGTCACCGAAAGCGAGCCTCGGCTCTGCGCGTTCGACTGGGAGCTGGCCACCATCGGTGTGCCGCAGCGCGATATCGCCGAGCTGCTGTGCTGGACAATCGATGAGACGACGACACGTGCGGAAATCGCTGGCTATCTGGAGAGGTCGCGCTTGCGACTTGCGTCATCCACCGGAATGCACATCGACCGCGATGACTGGGATCTCGGCTTCAGTGCAGCGCTCTGTGAGCTGCTCGTCGATCGACTCGCCATGTACGCGATGGTCGACCGATTTCGACCGCAAGGTTATCTGCCGAGGGTCGTAAGTGGATGGCTGATGATGGGGCGCTACTATCCGTGGAGCCGCAAATGATCGCGACGTCGCTCGAGCGTGTGCCGGCATCAGCAGCTGCAATGCTGCATGCGAGTAATCTGCTGACCTATGCGTCGCTCCTCGCGGGGTTGGGCGCCATGATCGCTGCATCGTGGTATCAAGCCAGGTCGATTGCTGGAATGGGTATGGCGCTCATCGTGCTGCTCGACACGTTCGACGGACGCTTTGCCCGCCGCTTTGTTCGAACTTCGGCGGAGCGCGAGTTCGGCGTGCAGCTCGACAGTCTCGCCGATGCGGTGAACTCCGGCGTGGTGCCGGTCGCGGTGATGCTGGGCTTGCTACCTGCGATGTCCAGGCCAGCCGCCGCGGTGTGGATTGCTGCCGCCTTCATTTATCTGCTTGGTGTCGTGACGAGACTTGGCTTTTACAATCTCACGCACGAGGAAGGCAAAAATTTCGTCGGGCTGCCGGCTCCTGTTGCTGCACTCACAGTCGCGACAATGCTGCTTTGGCCAGTCGCGTCATTGCCCGCCGCAATTCTGATGAGTGCTGCCGGGTTGGCGATGATCAGCCCGGTGCGCATTCCGCGCCCGTCGGGAGCAGGGCTGTTCTTGTTCGTGCTCTGGCCGGTAGTGGTGTTCATCTGCCACGCGAGATAGTCGGGGCGCGGGTCTCGAAGGTGGATTGATGTGTGTCGCATTCAGGGCTCTTAATGGAAGTATTGCCATTCCGGTAAGCGTTGCCGACCCCAGAACGTGGCAGGATGGCAATACTTCCATTGGGAGCCCTGAATGCGACACACATCAATCCTCTTTGCCAGGAAATCTGAACGCTCGCGGCCGGGTTCGGCGCAGCCTCACGACTTTAAGCTCAACCCGACAATCCACTCGCGTCAGAAATCGAATCAGTGTCTCGAGACTGAACCGCTCCAGCCGATTGCGCTCGAGGTCAGACATCCTGGGCTGATCCGTCCCGATCGCCTTTGCGGCGACTGACTGATTCCATCTCCCGATCAGTGCAATGAGCTCATCGCGCAATTGTTGTTTGAGGGCTGGGATCGGATCATTTTCATCCATAGAATGAAACTGTGACCATCTTTGGATAGCCCATCATCGAGACATCGCTCCGGCAATCAGACATCCGCATCCGAAAATCCTGCAGATGATTCGCCTCCGATACCCGCTGTTGCTGTTTTGTTTGACCTCTGCGTGCTCACCTCTCAGAGTCGCGGAAAATTTGTTGTCGAGCGGCCGGTCCATCCGCTCGGCGGATGTCGCATACGGCAGCGATTCCAGGCAACGGCTGGATGTATATCGTCCACGGGCAAGCGGAAATCCCGCGCCCGTAATCGTCTTCCTGTACGGAGGACGGTGGCAGACCGGCTCGAAGGATCAGTACCGATTGCTTGGCGATGCACTCGCGCGGCGAGGCGTGGTTGTCGTCGTGCCCGACTACCGGCTGTACCCCGAAGTAAAGTTTCCTGGGTGGGTGGAGGATGCTGCTCAGGCAGTGAAGTGGACGCGCAATAACATCGAGCGGCTTGGCGGCGATACTGCGCAGATCTGGGTGGTGGGGCATTCGTCAGGGGCGCACACTGCGGTCTTACTCGCGCTCGATGATCGGTACCTTCGCGACGCCGGATTACCGGCGAATGCGGTGCGCGGCTACGTGAGCATCGCCGGTCCGGTGGACACCGTCTGGACTGATGCGGATGTGCAGGCACTCATGGGGCCGCCCGAGGGTTGGCCCGCGACCTACCCTCGCACTCATATAGTAGAGGGAAGGGAAGCGAACCTGCTTTTTCTGCACGGCTCGGATGACAAGACTGTCTCCGTGAGTAATTCAATCACCCTCGCCGCACGCATACGAAACAGCGGCGGCTGCGCGCTAGCGGTCGTGTATCGCGGCGTGGGCCATGTCGAGATCGTCGTTGCGTTCTCGGTACCTCAATTGGGCATCGCGCCTGTGATGAGTGACGTGCTGGATTTCATTCACCAGCGGCGCACCAAGAACTGCTATGCCCGGTGAGAGTCGGAATCTCCTCTGTCGGAGCAACAAATGTTGCATTATTCTGTCAGAGTGATAAGAACAATTCATGGGGCGGTTTTCGTCGCGTTGATCGGAGCGATTGCCTGTGGCGGCAGTGGCGGCGATGCCAATACCGGGCCCGCTAAGAGCGGGACATTCGCTCTCATCCAGAGCAGCGTCCTTGCCGGCAACTGCACAAGCTGTCACGCCGACGGCAGCGCGTTCGCGACCGAGTCTGGGCTGTCGCTCGACCGGGGGGCGGCGTACAAAAATCTGGTAAATGCTGAGGCCCACAACCAAACCGCGCGAAGCGATGGCCTTCTTCGCGTCGTTCCGGGGGATGCCGAGAAAAGCCTCCTTTATCAGAAGCTGATTCTGTGGGATCCCAACCACGCTCGCAACTACGGCGCACCAATGCCGCTGGGCGGTCAGTCGCTCACCGTTGGGCAGATAGAGCTGGTCCGAAAATGGATCAACGCAGGCGCACCGGAAACCGGTGAGGTAGTGGACGCCAGTATCCTTGGTGATGTGACGCGACCGTCTTACGCGCCCTTCACTCCTTTGCCACTTCCGGAAAATGGTTATCAGGTGAAGGCAGGACCGTTCGACGTCGCCCCACATTTTGAGCGCGAGCTTTTCGTCCGGCGAGACCTCCACAACGCAGTTCCCGTCTACATCACGCGGATTGAAACGCGGATGAGGATGAACAGTCATCACCTCCTGATGTACACGTTCACTCCGGACATTCCGGCGGCAGTGATGCCAGCTGCAGACGTGATCAGAGACATCAGGAGGCCTGACGGAAGCATGGACTTCCTGAAAATGCTGCCGATGGGATATCACGCGTTCTTTGCGGGGTCGATGACACCGACCGGGGGATTCCAGTTCCCCGCAGGTGTAGCGCTGGAGCTGCCGGCGAACGCGGTGCTCGACCTCAATTCGCATTACGTGAACACGACCAACGCGACCATCACGGGAGAGATCTACGCCAACCTGCATACGGTCGCCCGGTCGGCGGTGAGTCAGGTCGCCCATACGCTGTTCATGAACAACGAATCGTTTTCGCTACCGGCTCGCCAGCGGACGACTATAACGAAAACATTCAAGGTCGGCGCAACCACCACGATCATCATGCTCACCTCTCACATGCACATGCATGGGGAAAAATTCGTGGCGCGGATCGCCGGGGGGCCGCGGAATGGTGAGATCGTTTATGAGAACGCTGATTGGGCCGATCCAGTGATCAAGGTCTTCGCGCAGCCGCTCGTGCTTCAGGCGGGAGAAGGGCTGACCTCCGAAGTGACATACAACAACGCCACGACTTCGCAAATCAGCTTCGGTCTTACGAGCGAAGACGAGATGGATATCATCTTCGGTTATTACTATTGAATTCCAAGCTCATCGGAACTGGGCGCTAACTACCGGATTTAGGTGCGACGCACCTAAATCCTTACGAAATTGTTTGACCTGCCACACTGCCACCTCATTCGCCGGCGCGGGTGGCAGAATGTGTCCGGAGTCGTACCATTTCAACATCTTTGGCTCCACCGCTCGGTTTCTCCTAATGGTAAGAGAACGCTTGCGGCCAGGCGCCCCTGGGCCTAAATAAGATGTCCAGTGAAGCGTAATCTCTCCCGCCAAACAAGAGAGAAGTCAATGCAATCGTGGAAACAGACCTCGCTCGTCTTTGCCGCACTCGTTCTTGCTGCCTGCAACGAGTCCGATCAGCCGGCATCGATCACCGCACCGCAAAATGTGGCTGTAAGTTCACAGGCCAACGCCGGTGATCCAATCTCCGGCCAGTACATCGTCGTCTTCAATCGCGGGGTTGCCGACGCTCCCGGGCTCGCGCGGAGGCTGGTCAATGCATCCGGCGGCCAACTCGGCTTCACCTATGAGCACGCAATCAAGGGATTCAGCGCGCGACTAAGTCCCGCTGCAGCCGATGCCATTTCGCGGAACCCGAATGTCGAAATGGTCGAAGCGGATCAGATCATGTTGGCAAATGCAACTACAACTCAGGCAGGTGCTACATGGGGCCTGGATCGAATCGACCAGCGAGTCCTGCCACTCAACAACTCCTACGCCTACAACGTGACCGGATCTGGTGTCACCGCGTACATCATCGACACCGGAATACTCTTCTCGCACACTGAATTCGGTGGACGCGCAGTCACCGGCTACGATGCAGTGACTTCCGGAGGGAATGCCGCTGACTGCAACGGTCATGGCACTCACGTCGCGGGAACTGTCGGTGGAACGACGTACGGAGTTGCCAAGAATGTCGCGCTCGTTGCCGTGCGCGTCCTCGACTGCGGTGGATCGGGTTCGACTTCTGGTGTGATTGCCGGCATCGATTGGGTCACCGGCCAACTCGCCAGGCCGGCTGTGGCGAACATGTCACTGGGCGGCAGCGCGTCGAGCACGCTCGATGCGGCTGTCAGCAATTCCATCGCCTCCGGCGTGACTTACGCCATCGCTGCAGGCAACGGTGACTTCCTCGGTCGTCAGCAGGACGCATGCACAACATCGCCTGCACGAGTTGCAACAGCAATCACCGTGAGCGCAACCGACAACACCGACAAAAAGGCTTCGTGGGCGAACTACGGTAACTGCGTGGATTTCTTCGCACCTGGAGTTGGCATCACGTCGTCATGGTACACGAGTATCACAGCGACCAACACTATCAGCGGCACGTCGATGGCGACGCCACACGTCACTGGTGCCGCCGCGCTGTACCTCGAGGCCAACCCCGGCTCAACGCCGCAGCAGGTTCGCGATGGATTGTACAATCTGACAACGAAGGGAATCGTCACTTCGTCCAGCACCGCCAACAATCATCTACTATATGTTGGCTCAATCGGCGGCACGCCGCCTGCCAACGTCGCGCCCACGGCGAGCTTCTCCTTCAGCTGCGCAGGGCTCGCCTGCAACTTCACTGACGGCAGCACTGACAGTGATGGCACAATTGCTTCACGCAGCTGGAATTTCGGTGACGGGGGCACGTCTACCGCCACAAACCCGTCGCACACTTATGCTGCGGGTGGCAATTACACGGTGTCGCTCACAGTAACCGACAACGGCGGCGCATCGAATGCGACTTCGCAGGCCGTTTCGGTAACGGCGTCGAGCGGCGGCATCACGCTCAGCGCTTCAGGTTACAAGGTCAAGGGCTACCAGACTGTGGATCTCACGTGGTCAGGTGCGGCAGGAACCCTGGTCGACATCGTTCGTAATGGTGCGCCACTCAAGACGACCGCAAACGATGGCGCTTACACAGACGCAATCAACGTGAAGGGCGCAGGCAGCTACACCTACAAGGTATGCGAGGCGGGCACCGGCACGTGCTCAAATGTTGTGACCGTGACCTTCTAGGGCCTGTGCTAAGCAAATAAGTGTAGATCAAAAATGAAGAGCCCCGCCCAAAAGCGGGGCTCTTCATTTGCGCGGATGAGTAATGGGAATTTTGTATCGAGGATCCTCGCTTCGGTCGCGGACCCGTAGAAGCCACGCTGCTCCGACGAACGTTGACCTAACGGAGAACAAATCCCGCGTCGATCGCAGGTCGCTTCGCCGCATTGGCCGCAATCCAGCCCGTCATGTACATCCACTGCGTCATACGCGTAAGCTTCGAATAGTCGATGTTCTTCGGCTCATCGCGCGGCGTGTGGTAGTCCGAATGCAGGTTGGTTGAAAAAAAAATCGACGGCACACCCCGCTCGGCATAGGGCACGTGGTCGCTCCGGAAGTACCATCCCTCCGGATGCGTCGGCCTGTCCCATAAGGAATCAATAACGAACTTTCCAGTCACTCCGTTGGCTTCCATGGCTATCCGAACGAGATCGATCGAGTTGCGATGCGGGGGCTGCGATCCCAGCAGCGCTGCAGTGTCGGGATGGTTGCGGCCAATCATGTCTCCGTTGAGCACCGCTGCGATTTGCGAAAGCGGCACAACAGGGTGCGCCACGTGGTAGCGCGACCCGAGAAGGCCGCGTTCCTCTGCGCCGTGAAAAATGAACAAAGCCGAACGCCTGCTCGGCTGCTTCACCCATGCACGCGCGATCGCGAGAAGCGCGACGCTGGTCGAGCCATTGTCATCGGCTCCATTCCAGATCGAGTCGCCTGCCACGGTGTAGCGCACGCCGTCGTGATCCTGATGTGAGCTGAACACGACATACTCGTCGCGCAGCCTGGGATCGTTGCCTGCCACGACGCCGATGATATTCACAGATGGCGATTCAAAACTCTCGAAGCGCAGGCGAATATCCACCGTCTGACCCGCAGCGCTGAGATCGGGCAGCATTTGACGGTGCGCCAACAATACCGGCACGGGCATCGGAGTCGAAGCTGGAGTCGCCGCTGCGGTGCCTGTGACCGGCTGACGCACAAACCGGGGTACACCACCGACCACGTCATAGGCACCGCGCATTTGCGTTTTTGCTATTCCGTCAAATGCGATTTCCGCGATGGAGTCCGCAATGAGAATTATCGCCGAAGCGCCGCGCCGAGTGAGTCGGTTGCTGGTGAATGCGATTGCGGCGCGCGTGTAATTCACTTCGTATGTGTTCGTCGTCGACCGTACGTTCGCCGGCGGAGGCGCGACCATGGTGGCGACGACAATCCTGCCACGAATATCCACCGTGGTGTCGCTGCCATCTCCGATGAAGATCGTCGGACCAGCAACGTCTCCGGCAGCATTCGTCGCAGGAGTGATGTCCGTCCAGAGCGCAAGCGTCCGGCTCCCGGATTTAATCGAGCTTGCTGTGGTTGAAATTCGTGTCCGGCGCATGTTGAACCACTGGAACCAGCTTCCCGCGTCCCCGTGCGGGGTGAGTCCGATCTTTCGCATTTGTTCGGCGATCCACATCGATGCGCGCATCTCGTCAAGCGTGCCGGCCTCACGACCGCGCATTTCGTCGCCGCCGAGCGCGTTCATGTCGCGCCTGATGTCCGCCTGACGAATTGCCGACATCGCGGCAGGTATGCTCTGGGAAGCTGATGTCGCCGGGAACATGGCCTGCGCCCCTAGTGCCGCGAAGGCTGTCAGTGCGACAGAAAAGGAACGAGTCAATTGCATGAGTTGATTTACCTTTTGATGTCAGTACGTGTTGAAGTACCGCAGGATCTCCGCCGGGTCGCGCGTCCGTGTCAGCGCGAGCATCAACAGGATCAGGGCCTTCTGCGGCGTCAGGTGCTGGACGGCAATCGCTGGCACCCAGGGCGCCCCGAAGATGCCGGCACTGTCCAACACAGGGCACGTCTGACGAAGGCCGAATGGCACCCCGTCGCTCGTCGTGCGCTCGTCACCGAGGTCGTCGCCACTCGGAAAGCCTATTACGACGACTACCC
>JBBSGU010000055.1:0-18694 GCA_038253755.1 Gemmatimonadales bacterium
GACCAAAACAAGTTTTCAACGGTTCGTCATCAGCGCCCGCGAGCGGAATCGCTCGAGACTACTGAACCGGTGAAAATTGCGCTGAACCTCCTGTATCTCATTCCGGGTGTGGTTGGCGGAACCGAGACTTATGCGAGATCGCTCATCACGGCGTTTGCTCGTCTAGACGAGGACCACGAATTCACGGTCTATGTGAATCGCGAGTCCGCCGATCTCGACATCACGCCGGCGGCCAATTTCAGACGGGTCGTGTGCCCCGTTGTAGCAATGCGCAGGGCGTACAGGTACGGTTGGGAGCAGGCCATTCTTCCTCTACAGCTCCGCAAGGCCAACCCGGATCTCGTCCATTCGCTGGGTTACGTTGGTCCGATCGTATCGAAAAAGCCTCAGATCGTGTCAGTGCACGACGTGAATTACCTGGGACACAGTGGGCGCCGCACGCCGGTCGGCAGGCGTGCATTCCAGTTTTTTGTCGAGAAGACCGTCAGGAAAGCAAGTCACGTGATCACGATTTCGCAGTTTTCCAAGCGCGAGATCATGACACATCTCGGCGTGCCTGATGAAAAAGTCTCGGTTGTATATTGCGCCGCGAGGGAAGCGACGCCCGCGGCGGCGGCTTCAGAGGCACGAGTTAGCGAAGTAGTGAGGAACGTGACCCTACCGTTCATGATGGCTTTCAGCAGCCTCAGCGCGCACAAGAACATCGGCCGGCTGATCGCAGCATTCGCAAAGATCTCGTCCCAGGTTCCTCACTCTCTCGTTCTCATCGGACACATGCCGGAAAAATCGGCCGAGATCAGAGACGAACTCCGGAAAGCGGGCGATCATCGGATTCATTTTACCGGATTCATTCCGGACGAGCAGGTGGACGCGCTGATGCGTCGCGCGTCGCTGTTCGTGTTCCCATCGTTGTACGAGGGTTTCGGGTTGCCGATTCTCGACGCACAACAGGCGGGCGTTCCAATTGCGTGCTCAAATGTTGCCGCGTTGCCTGAAGTTGCCGGCGACGGCGCGGTATTGTTCGATCCGCTGTCGATCGATGACATAGCCCGGAAGCTGCAGCGAGCGCTGCTCGATTCGGACCTTCGCGAGACAGTCGTTCGCCGCGGTCTCGAGAACTCGGCAATGTTCTCGTGGGACAGGGCTGCTGCCGAAACGACCGCGATTTACCGAAAGGTCGTCGCGTGACGGAGTCGCCGAAGACTTTTCTGTTTGTTACTCAGGTCTACGTTCCCGATCCGGCAGCAGTCGGCCAGCATCTCGCCGATGCTGCCGAGGAGCTGGCGGCGCGTGGGCACAAGGTGATCGTTTACACCTCGAGATCGGGTTACGACAATCCCTCATTGAAATATCCGTCGCGTGAACTATTGCGAGGCGTTGACGTGAGACGCCTCCCACTGTCGTCTTTCGGCAAGAGCTCGATCATCGTTCGGCTCCTCGGAGGAATCCTGTTCGTCAAGCAAGCCGTCCTGCGGAGTTTCTTCCAGCCAGATATTGACGCCGTCATCGTCAGCACCTCGCCGCCAATGGCATCACTCGGTGCCATCGCTATCGCCGCGTTTCATCGCGCGAAGTTGAAGTACTGGGTGATGGATGTGAATCCGGATCAAATCGTCGCTTTAGGCATGGCGCGACCTGGCTCACTTCCAGTGCGAATCTTCGACTGGATCAACCGCGAAGTATTGAGCCGAGCTGACGACGTCATAGTACTCGACCGGTTCATGGCTGACCGAATCAACCGGAAAGTGGACGTCCGGTCCAGGACCACAGTACTTCCACCATGGCCGGCCGAGGATCCGCAAGAGGTTGTCGCGCACGATGAGAATCCGTTTCGTGCATCACACGGATTGAACGGGAAGACCGTCGTGATGTACAGCGGCAATCACGGACCGTCAAATCCGCTCTCGACCATTCTCGACGCTGCTATCCGGCTGCAGGATGAGCCGCGGCTCAAGTTCATGTTCGTCGGCGGCGGGGTCGGGAAGGAAGAAGTCGAAGCGACTCAGAGCTCGAACATCGAGGCACTGCCGTATCAGCCGCAGGAAGATCTCAGGTACTCGCTTGCTGCCGCAGACGTACACGTCGTTACGATGGGCGATGATATCCGCGGCATCGTCCACCCGAGCAAAGTCTACGGCGCGATGGCCGTTGGCAGGCCGATACTGCTGGTTGGACCCGATGAGAATCACGTATCGGACATCATCGATAAGCACTCCAACGGCTGGCAGGTGCGTCACGGAGATGTCGACGAAGCTGTCCGGGTGCTCCGGGAAATTGCGAGCATGTCGGCTGGAGAGCTTGCAGCGATGGGCAAGCGTGGCCGCGACGCAATTCACGCAACAGGTGGAAAGGCCGGCGCAGTGGGACGCGTGTGCGACGTGATCGAGAGCAACGTTTGACTCAAAGTGTTCTCGTCACTGGCGCGACTGGGTTCATCGGCAGGCATCTCTGCGCCGCGCTGGCTGCGGAAGGGAACGAGGTCGTTGCGCTTACACGGCGGCCGGATGCCGTGCCCCCAATCGGCGGAAAAATTGTTGTCGTCGGTGATTTGCTCGATCGTGAACAGGTGAGACGCGCCCTGCAGGGAGTGACTTCTGTCGTTCATCTCGCAGCTCGGGTTCACTCGAGGCCCGAAGGAATCGGCGATCCAGGCTCGGCGTGTCGTCGCATTAACGTAGATGGAACGATCGCATTGCTCGATGCGTCAGTCGATGCAGGCGTGAAGACCTTCGTCTACATCAGCTCGGTGAAAGCTGTCGCAGATACCAGCGAGACTGTTTTGACCGCACTGACTGTCGCGGAGCCGACTGACGCATACGGCGCCAGTAAGCTGCAAGCGGAGCGGCGTGTGCGATCGACGGCGATGAAAGAGGGACTGGCGGCGCCGGTCCTTCGTCTCCCGGCCGTCTACGGGCCGGGAATGAAGGGCAATATGACGCGATTGTTCTGGGCGGTTGAGCGCGGTCTGCCGCTGCCGTTCGGGCTCATCAGCAACCGTCGAAGTTTTGCGTACGTGGGGAATGTCGTTGCGGCCATTCAGGCGCTTCTCGCGTCGGCGACTGCTGCGCGCCAGACCTTTTATGTGAGTGACGGCGAAGACCTGTCTACACCTGAGCTCATCGAGCGAATCGGCGTCGCACTTGGCAAGCGTCCCCGAATGCTGCCCGTGCCTGCCGCCGTTTTCGAGGCGGCGCTTAAAGTCGGGGGGTTGCTCTCGCGAATTGGGCCGTTCCATCTTACAGTTGACTCGCTTTCGGCCGTGCTGGGCTCCCTGTGTGTCGATTCATCGACCCTTCGGGAGGTCACTGGTTTTGAGGCTCCATTTTCCGTAGACAAGGGGATGTCCCTGACCGCTGAGTGGTATAAAAGGATCGATGGAGCAGATCGTTGACGGTTGAGCGCGCTGTGTTTCTGATCGCCGCTGCAATTCTCAGCTGGCTTCTCGCCAGTCGCGTGAGACTCTACGCGCTCGATAGACTGCTCGACATTCCCAATGAGCGCAGCTCTCACTCTGCGCCGACCCCGCGCGGAGGCGGGCTCGCGATTGCGTTCACGGCGCTGGGTGGAATCGTAATCGCCTCGATGCTCCAGTGGATCAACACCAGTCTCGCAATTGCGCTGGTTGGCGGTGGCGCGCTCATCGCGACCGTTGGATGGGTGGATGACCACCGCAGCCTCTCGGCGTTGACGCGTTTTGCAGTGCAATTCTTCTGCGCAGGGTGGGCGATGTTCTGGCTTGGCGGATTGCCGGCACTGAGCATCGGGTCCGCGAGTCTTCATCTCGGACCGGTAGGAATGGTGCTCGGCGTGATCGGAATAGTTTGGGCGATCAATCTCTACAATTTCGTTGACGGCATTGACGGACTCGCTGCCGGTGAGGCGATCAGCACCGGCGTAATCGGCGGGTTGATCCTGCTGGCAATGGGGCAAACCGGGTTGGCGACCGTGTCGTTGCTCATCGCCGCCGCGAACGCGGGTTTTCTGCCGCTCAACTGGGCTCCCGCCCGCCTTTTCATGGGCGACGTCGGAAGCGGAATGCTCGGCTACCTGTTTGCGGTGCTGGCAATCGCCTCGGAAAACTCCGGCGCCGTTCCATTGCTGCTGTGGGTTCTGCTGCTCGGTGCGTTCGTGTTCGATGCGACTGTCACGTTGTGCCGCCGAATCGCTCACGGCGAGCGATGGTATCATGCACACCACAGCCATGCCTATCAGCGAATGGTTCAGGCGGGCAGAAGTCATGCTCAGGTGAGCGCTACCATTCTCCTGATCAATCTGATTCTCGCGATTCTCGCGATCATCGCCTGGCTCAGGCCGGCGCTGTTCCTGATGGCAATCGGCGCGGGTACGGTTCTGCTGAGCGTGATCTACCTGTCGGTGGAACGCATCAAGCCGATGCACGCGCATTCGCATTCGCGCGGATAGCAGGTTGACCCAACCCGGCACTCCGCCTGGAAGTCCGGAGCCATGGCAGGCCCGCGCACGAGAGCAGACGTCACTTCTCGTTTTCCTCAGCATTCTCCTGCGCAATCGCCGGATTATCGCAATTTGCGGACTGGTTGGCCTTGTTGGCTTCGGTGCTTTCGCGATGTCGGAAGCAAACCTTTACGTGGCATCCGGGTCGTTCGCAGCGAGCGTCAGCCGCGCGGGGCAAGTGCCGGGAGCCGCTGCGCAGATCGGGCTGTCGCTTGGCGTGACAGACCTCGCGCATTCCACGCAGTTCTACGGTGAATTGGCGCGCTCAAACTCGGTGTTGATTCCGGTCGCACGGCGCACTTATACGGTCACGACAGAGAAAGGAACCAAATCCGGTCCGCTTGCAGAATTTGTAGGAGTCAAGTCGTCGAACCCTACAGCGGCCGCCCTCATAGCAGCCAAAGAGCTTGCCAACAATGTTGCAGTCCTGACATCGGGTCGTACGGGCATCGTGACGTTGCTCGTCACGGCCGAGGATCCAAAGATCGCGCAGCAGATAACTGCGAATATCCTCAAGGAACTCGACACCTTCAGCTCCACCACGAGAAAGGAAGAGGCCGTCGCTGAGCGAAAGTTCGTCGAAGGGCTCGTTGCGGACTCGCGACAAAAACTTAGCGATGCCGAGAACCGCCTGGCGAGTTTTCGGCAGCAGAACCGCGATCTCGCGACCGCGCCGAGCCTGAAGCTCCAGGACGACCAGCTTGTTCGCGATGCGGATCTTGCCCAGATGGAATACTCGGGACTGGAGGCCGCCTATCAGCAGGCTCGAATCGAAGAGGTTCGCAACCTGAGCGCGATCCGGATCGTCGAGTATCCCGACGTTCCACTTGAGCCGCAAAGGCGAGAAGCGGCCAGGAAGACATTGATCGGGTTCGTCACCGGAATCTTCGTCGGCATCGTCATCGCATTTCTTCGGCAACGACTGGAAGAGAAGCGACGCGGCAAGGATACGACGCTTGAACAGTTCGCGGACGCGCGCCGGGCAACCTCGGCGGACGCGCGTCGTCTCGCCGGACCCTTTGCTAAAAGCTCTGCCGGACCGTAAGTCCGAAATTCAGGTTCGACGCATCGCTGGTGAAGTAGCGATTCAGGTTGTCGGTGAAAACGACTTTACCCGATACGTCGAACGGCCCGACGAACCGCGACATCTCCGCGCCGAGCGAGTTCATCACATCGACGCCCTTGGTGAACGGCGCGCCTGAGAGGTAGTCATTTTCGAGAAGGGAGCGCTCGCGTTGGGTCACCCTCGAAACAAAAACGTTCAGACGGCCACCACCCGTGAGCCGCTCGAACCCGAAGGTCTGGGCCGAGCCACTGCCAACGCCCACAGGCGCCCCTAGAATCTGGCCGCGGTAGGTGTGTCCCTGAGCAAGTGGAACGTGCAAGTAAATCAGCCCTTCGCCGCGCGTGCGCGTTCCCGCCGGAGCCTCGTAGCTGAACACCTCGGCGTGAAAAGCGTTGATGCTCCTGCCTCGCAGCCATGCCTTCCTGAACCCGACGTTGAGAGTCGCAGAGTGGTCGGGCTCCTGAAACAGGTCGCGAAGGTCGGCGCTGAAATCTTCACGGCCATACTCGCCGTAGAATTCAGTCCCTGTTTCGGGCGGTGCCCAGCGGAAAAAGACCGATGCGAGCTGGTTCTGCTGCAAGCTTCTGTCGTCACCGTTTACCGTGTCGCCTTCAGCCTTGATGCGCGTTTTCAGAAATGCCTGAAGGGGGAGCTTGAGATTTGCTCCAGTGAACATTGATTGACTGCTCGCGGCGTGGAAAAACCGACCGCCGCCTAGCTCGAGGCCGGTGATCCGCTTGATCTGGATCAGTCCAACCAGGCCTGCCATGAAGCGCGTCTTGCCGGGCTCGTCGTACGATTTGAAGTAGTCGCTTCCGGTTACGGGCGAATACGGGCTCTGCGCGAGGGAGCCGTAAACGACGCGCGTGTGGATATCGCCGATTCCAACATTGAGCGGATGGGAAGTCCCGAGATAGAAATGCGGAAACCCGCCGGCGTTGTTGCCGAGCACATACGGGTACTCGAGGGTCGGGCCCCACCACTGCGACTCGGTGGAAAGGCCGGTCGCGAACGGACCTGCATCGATTCGGATGTTGCTCTCTCCGAGATCGAGTTTGCTAAAAGGCAGGTCGCCAAAACGCTGCGGTTTGTCCACGCGGAGTGGATACTGTCCGTCGGCAAAGACCAATGGACCAATCCGCCCGTTTGCCATCAGGGGGAATTCCGTGTTCTCTGCCCGAAACGCGACTGGTGCGAGCTTGGCGGAAAGGACGCCCCACCTCATCGCAACGCCGGCCTGGGCAAACGACGTCAGCCCCTTTCCTGCCCAGACCACGCCATCGTTGCCGCCGAACGGGTAAGCCGTATTGAAGAGAAATCCAACGGTGGGATACACATAATTCCAGTGCAAGCCAGGGCCTTTCTGCGGAGAGAAATCGTATCGGTGTGCCCAGGGATGTATTGAGTCGGTTGGCGCAAGCGCGTCTACTTCCTTTGGGGAAAAGCCGCGAATGCTCCACGTAGTAGACTTGGATTTGCCGAGTGTCTGGAGATAGCGCAGGTAACTCTCGAATTCGCTGCCTGCAAATACCTCGGCGCGGCCGCCGCCGGTTTGTGCGGCCGCCGGCCTCGTGCTCAAAAGGGCCATCGAGCCGATCAGCGCAGCCAGTGCGCCGCACCGAATGGCTGACGTGCAGAAAGTGGCGCCCCGCCATCCGCCGTGAATGATCGACGGCGCGGCCGGGGGACAATCTTTATTCATCTGTCACTTTGGGACGAGAGGATGCGGCCCGCCAACATCGACATAGTTGTCGCGCCGCTTGTGTGTCGAAAGACTATATTTACTTTCGCTCCCAGCCACGAGCAAGCGGCGCACCGCACGACAAGCGCGAGTGCTGCCCGTCCAATCACATCGAAACGCCGCCATTAATGCGTTCATTCAAGCGCCTGAAGTATTTCCTGCTTGTAGCCATCTTCACTGCGACGGCAGTGCCTGCCGCTTCACAAACCGTCGACCCTTCCCCCAAAGCGGCCGCCGCAGGCACACGAAGCATGGTCACTGTCAGTGGCGATTCTGCTGACAGGCTGAGGTTGGGGATCCTCGACGGCAGCGCCGCGGTCAACGGCTATCTCCTTCGCTCCACTTCGTCGCTGATGGATCAGCAGCGTACCGAGGTTGTTGCACCAATTATCGGGTTGGTGCTTCCGCAGGTGATGGAGGTCACTAACACGTCGCTCCCGTTCGGCCAGAACGACGGTGCGCTGTGGCAGGGCAAGGGCTACAACGTCCGTGCATTGGCAGGACTCACCGCGACTTTCGGTCCTGTCCAGCTCATCGCCATTCCCGAGCTCGTTCTCGAGACGAACGACAATCTGTCGATCGATCCCACCGACCTGAGGTTTTCCCGGCCCCTGCCCGCCTCGCGGAGCCCGTGGTCATCGCCCTTCAACGTAGCTCCTTATCCGATCGACCTGCCGTACAGGTTCGGCGACAAGGCAATCAAGAAACTGTATCCGGGACAATCATCGCTCACGGTCACGGGCGGCCCGATTCAGGTCGGCGCGGGAACCGAAAATGAATGGTGGGGGCCGGCATTCAGGAACCCTCTTGTTCTGAGCGATAACGCGCCAGGGTTTCCGCACGCCTTCATTCGCAGCGGACGGCCGCTCAACACCGGTATCGGTGGATTCGAGTTTCGATGGATAGTCGGCGGCCTCCAGGAGTCGGATTTCTTCGACAACATCCCATCGAATAACGTCAGGTCCCTGAGCGCCGCGGCACTGACGTGGCAGCCGTATCACAGCTCAGGACTGAACTTTGGTGTCACCCGGTCGGTCTACTCGCCTGTGAGCGGGTACGGCGGCGTGGCATCGCATGCAGCGGACTTTCTCAAAGGCACCGGCCATCCTAACGCCGTTTCAGCCGCCGATTCGACGATGACACCAGGTCCGGATCAGATCTTTTCGCTATTCATGCACTGGGCTTTGCCGCGGCATGGTTTAGAGACGTACCTTGAGTGGGGAAGAACCGAGATCCCGACATCGCTCCACGACTTTCTCACCGAGCCAAATCATACCCGAGGCTACACTGCCGGGCTGCAGTGGCTCAGCGGGGGCAGCGGGGCAGGGTCGCGAGTGCGTCTTCAGACCGAGATCACGAACGTCGAGCAGAGCAGTACGTACCGCCTGCGCCCGATTGGTTCATGGTACACGAGCCGCGCAGTGGTGCAGGGATACACGAACGAGGGTCAGATGCTCGGTGGTGGTCTTGGACCTGGCTCGTCTGCCCAGTGGTTCGCTGCTGACTACATGCGCCAGAGGTGGCAAGTGGGGCTCAACATGGGCCGGCAGCGCTTCAACAATGATGCGTTCTTCTCGCAGTCGAATCCGAACAGGTGCTTTCACGACGTGACGGTTTAC
Organism: Gemmatimonadales bacterium; assembly: GCA_038253755.1. GTDB lineage: Bacteria > Gemmatimonadota > Gemmatimonadetes > Gemmatimonadales > Gemmatimonadaceae > UBA4720. The sequence continues at coordinate 8,900 of JBBSGU010000055.1, forward strand.
CCTGGTATGCGGGCCCAGCTGAACACGCGGTTCCTGAAAGTAGGTTTTGAAGCATCGAAGGTCGTCAGATATAATTCGTTCTTCCAGCGCCTTCGCGGCTGTGAGAATGGAATCGAGGCCATCGGCGACCGAACAAGCGATCATGTCGCGATCACGGTAACGGCCCTCCAATGGTGATGACTATGAGAAGGGTGTTGACCGCCACGGCGGTGGCAGCGATCGTCTTCGCTTCCGGATGCGTAGAGAACGTTGGTCCAATCCTGAGTACGGCTGAGCCGCGTGTTCTCTTTGTGTCCGACAGGGATGGAAACGACGAGATTTACTCGATGTATTCGGACGGCAACAACATCACCCGACTTACGAACAACAAGGCGAAGGACACGCGACCTGCGTGGTCGGCAGATGGTACCAAGATCGCATTTCAGACAAATCGCGACGGCAACAACGAGATCTACATCATGAATGCCGACGGCAGCGATCAGCACAACGTGACTCGCGACCCGGCGAACGACGAGAATCCGATGTTGTCTCCTGACGGAGCGCGCATCGCGTTTTCAAGTAATCGAGACGGGAACAAGGAGATCTACACGATCAACGTTGACGGCTCCGGCGCGAAGCGACTTACCGATTTCTTCGCCGATGATACATGGCCGTCCTGGTCGCCGGATGAGCGCAAGCTGGTGTTCTACGGGCCGCGCAATTCCATTAACTCCGACATTTACTTGCTGAATATTCCCGACGCTAACAGCGTCACGCGGCTCACGAGCAACTTGTCGGAGGAGCAGACGCCGATGTGGGCGCCTGACGCGTCGAGGATCGTTTTTGCGACGAACCGCGACGGAAATTTCGAGATTTACAGCATGAAGCCGGACGGCACCGACCAGAAGAATCTGACGAATGATCCTGGCGGGGATGCGCGTCCATGGTGGTCTGCTCGAGGTCGCGAAATCTGCTTCACCAGTACTCGCCAGGGCGGAAACAACGAAATCTGGATCATGAATTTCGACGGCTCGAATCCAAAGCGCCTCACCAACAATCCCGCAACCGACGATTTCTGCTCGCTGAAGTGATTTCGTGTACAGCGAATACTACGAAAAACACGGCGCGAACAGGAACGACCTGCTTTCAAATGCGGATGTCGTGTTCCAGACGCTTGCCGCAGACCGCGCCAATATCGCCGCCCTGCGACGGGTCGATATTGACCGAACCTCGGCGCGCGTGCTCGACGTAGGCTGCGGCAGCGGGTCGAGCCTGTTGCAGTTCCTTCGCCTTGGCTTCAATCCGGAAAATCTCACTGGCATAGACACGAGTGAGGAAAGAATACTCCAGGCTCGTACTCTTTTGCCTACTCTCGATTTTCGTGTCGAGTCAGCCGATCGATTGCCATTTGAAGGGGAGTCGTTCGACATCGTTTTCGAGTCAACAACACTCGGCACACTGGAGTCGGCTCAGCTGCTATCGAGCATTGCCCGTGAGATGCTCCGCGTGACCAAAAAGAATGGTCATGTGATGCTGACCGATTGGAGGTATTCGCGACGCGGCAGCGGCGTCAAGACGGCAATGAACCGGACGCGCATTGCTGATCTCTTCGACGTGGGAGGATCGACGGTGGTAGTGGCTCGCGAGGCCGGCGCGCTAGTGCCGCCAATCGGCCGGAGGCTCTCACGGCTTGCACCGTCGCTCTACTTCCTCTTGCAGGCAATCCTTCCGCCTGCCGTAGGCCAGATTACAACTGTCCTGCGTAAGCTCTAGAACGAGGAGCAGGAACTAGTGCGCGCCACCTGAGCTTACACGAAGTCTTGGGCGAGGTGAATGCGGGCTCCCCGCCGACACGAGCTCGGCGACCGCCTTGGCGATGGCCTTGGCATCCATGCCATACTCGCGCCGAAGGTATTCCTGCGCTCCCACGATAGACGAAAACCCAGCCCTCAGACCTACCCTTCGAAATACGGCTGGCTTCACCCCCGCATCCATACAGGTTTCCGCGACGAGGCTGCCCAGACCGCCGTGAATTGTGTGTTCTTCGACAGTGACGATTCCGCCGGTTTCGTTGCAGGCGCGAATTACTGCCTCACCGTCGAACGGCTTAATGGTGTGCATGCTGAGGACGCGACATGTAATTCCTTGCTCGACAAGACTATCGGCGGCTTCGAGGGCAGCGCCGAGAATTCCACCCGTTGCGATCAAGGTGATGTCCGCGCCCTCCCGAATGGTGCGGGCCTTTCCGATTTGGAAGACTTCCTTAGCCCGCGCAGTCGCTGGCGCAGCAGACTTGTCGAGGCGGAGATAGCAAGTTCCCGGCGTTGCCGCGAGCGCCTTCGTTGCTTCGCGTGCCTCCCATTGATCGCCAGGAACGGCGATCGTCATGTTCGGAAGGGCGCGCATGATCGCAAGGTCTTCCGTTGCGTGGTGCGATATGCCGAGTGGCCCATAGCTGAATCCTCCACCAACGGCCACGACCTTCACGTTCGCCTCGTGGTAGCATGCATCATTTCTGATCTGCTCGAGACACCGAAGAGTCGAAAAATTCCCGATGGAGTAACAGAAGACTGTACGCCCGTCCATTGCCATCCCGGTGGCAAGTCCAATCATGTTCTGCTCGGCAATTCCGACATTCAGATACTGATTCGGGAACTCCTCGGCGAACCCGTCGAGGACCCGAAACCCCAAGTCCGCAGTCATCAGGAAAATACTGGGATCCTTGCGTGCGAGCTCTGTCAGCTGACGGACGAAATTATCTCTCATACGGGCGAATCGAGCTCGTTCAATGCTTCGTCATATTCAGAGCCGCGCGGCGTGCGGTAATGCCACAGGACGCTTTGCTCCATGAAGGAAACACCCTTGCCCTTGGTAGTGTGTGCGATGAAGCAGCTGGGCTTGCCAGCGGTGCGAGGCACGGTCGAAAGGCCGGCGTAGAGCGAGGTGTGGTCATGGCCGTCAATTTCGGCGACGGACCACCCAAAAGCTTTCCATTTATCGGCAAACGGTTCCAGACCCAACGTTTCGGATACTGGAGCAAGACTCTGGATCTTGTTGTAGTCGACGATGGCAACAAGGTTGTCGAGCTTGTGGTGGGAGGAAAACATTGCCGCTTCCCACGTCGAGCCTTCGTCGCATTCGCCGTCGCTCATCAGAACAAAGGCGCGGTTATCGCGCGAGTCCAACTTTGCGCCATACGCCATTCCGGCGCCGACGGACAAGCCGTGTCCAAGGGATCCCGTAGAGAGCTCGACTCCCGGTACACCTCTATGCGACACGTGGCCGCTCAGGACAGAGCCGTCAGCGCAATGCTTGTCGAGGAGCTCTGTCGAAAAAAAGCCCGACTCGGCAAGAGCTGCGTAGATTCCTGCCCCCGCGTGACCCTTGCTCAAGATGAACCGGTCGCGCCGGGGATCCGTCGGATTGCCGGGATCGACCTTAAGAATTTCGCTGTACAGCACGGCAACGATATCCGCCATCGAGAGAACCGATCCAACGTGCGAGCTTCCGCCGAGGTTGGTCATGCGAACCGCGTGTTTCCTGATGCGGAGTGCAAGTTCAGCGGATGCAGACGACTCTTTCCGAACCAGAAGCGTCGGTGCTGTGTTTTGCTCCATCAGGCCGACGCCCCATAGAATTCGCGAATCGAAGCGGCGATGAGTGCGATGTCCTCGTCTGAAACCATCATGTTCATCGGGAGCATGAGACACCGCTCGAAAAAGCGTTCGGTTACTGGCAAGGACACTTTGAATCCGAGCTTCGGGAACTTGTGAACAGGTGTGCCACCCCACTGGAGGATCGTTCCAATACCCCGTGCCGAGAGAAAAGAGCGAAGCTCGTCACGTCGCGAAGCCTCGATCTCGTAGTTCTGGAAGACGTCGAAATGGTCGCCGTCAGTCGCCGGACCCGGAGGAAGGCTCACGTCCGGCACGTCCGAAAGTAGCGACTCATACAGACGGGCAATGCTGCGACGACGTGAGACGATAGTGTCGTAGTCGCGGAATTGAGCGTGGAGAATGGCCGCTTGAAGGTTATCGAGGCGCGAGTTGAACCCCCACATCTCGACCTCTCCGTCTTCGTTTCGGCCGTGGTCTCTCAGCAACGCAATTTTGCGAGCGACCTCGTCGTCGTTCGTCACGACGGCACCGCCATCCCCAAAGCATCCAAGAATCTTCGCAGGATAAAAACTGAACGCGGCTGCAATACCGAACGAGCCCGCTGGCTTACCCCTGAACTTCGAGCCCAGGGCCTGTGCCGCATCTTCCACAATCATGAGATCGTACTTGGCGGCAATACGCTCGAGTTCGTCCATCCGGCAGGTCCTGCCGTTGAGGTGTACCGGCATGACGACGCGCGTGCGCTCGGTGATAGCAGCTTCGACTGCTGCGGGATCGATTAGATGATCGGGACCGCAATCCACGGGCGCCGGTATTCCACCGGCGTGCGCGACTGCCGCCGGCGAGGCGACCATTGTATGAGACGGGAAGATCACTTCGTCTCCGGGCCGTATTCCCGCTGCCCGGAGGCTTATCACCAGGCCGTCGGTTGCGTTCGCGACACCGAATGCATGTGAGACCCCGAGGTACGCGGCGAGCGCTTCTTCAAAATCTGCGAGATCGCGCTGCTGGATGAACGCCCCCCGCCTGACCACGTCGCGGATGATGTCGATGAACTCGTCTTCACGCGCGGCGAACGCGCCGCGATAGTTGAAGAACGGGATGGACACCTGAGCGAGCGTTGTAGCCATTGACAGATTACAGGTTGCCCGAGCAAATCCGGCGCGTGCCGCCTGGATTACTCGACTATTGCGTATGAAATGTAAGGGTCCCACTCGAAACGGCGCAAACGCAAGCTGCTCAACACTTTGGAATCCAGTGCAGCAAGTGTCTCGCCAGGCCAGATCGGATTGTCCAGCTCATCGAATGCAACCACTGAGCCCTTGGGCATCCTTGGCAAGAATGCTTCCAGCGCCGCCATTGTTGGCTCGTAAAGATCGCAGTCAATGAAGAGCAGGCTGACCACCACGTGAGGATGCGATTCGACAAAAGCCGCAGCCGATTTAGTGATATCTCCGGAAATGAGCTCGACCTTCGGAATGTGGCCCAGAAAACGGTCCCTGTCATACTCGGCAATTAGCTGCTGCAGCTCGTCGTAAGACGACGACCGCAGATCACCGACTTCGGGGTTTGCATAGCTGCTTTTGTCCTTGTTTCCGACAGTTGGGAAGCCGTCAAAAGTGTCAAATCCATAAATCCGGCGGGTCAGGTTTTCAGGTTCCAGCATGGCGCTCAACTTTGCCCACGTCATGACGCCGAAACCGCGAAAAACTCCGCATTCTACGATCGAGCCCTTTACCGGCAGTACGAGCTTGAATAGCTCATACATCGCCAGAAAGCGTTTAAGGTGATTGCGTCGCACGTACTTCGGGAAGTTCTCGAGCTTCGTTTCGACTGGGTCCGAACACTCGTTGAAGATGCGCTCGATTGCTGGCCCGACCTGCGTCTCTGCTTCGGTGCGGAGGTTTTTCACTGCCTTCCGGGTTTGATGATGGCGCCCGCAGTGCGAGCGATGATTGACAGGTCTCCCGAAAACGAGCGGCTCCGGACATACTCGAGGCTCAACCGCATCTTCTCGGGGTGAATTTTCTCAATATAGTCCTTATCGGGGTCTTTGCTCCCTTTCAGAATTTCAGCTTCGTTCGAGAACTTGAGCGAAGCCTCGTCCGTAATTCCTGGTCTCACGCGCAGAATCGAGCGCTCCTCGGTTGTGTAAAGGTCGACCGCCCACTGAACCTGCGGTCTCGGACCCACAAAGCTCATGTCACCAACCAGCACGTTCCAAAGCTGCGGAAGTTCATCGAGTTTGCAGCGTCGCAGTGCCTTGCCGATCGCAGTGATTCGGGGATCGTCTTCGGGCGTAGAAGATCCGCCGATCTGGTCCGCGTTTACGACCATCGTCCGGAATTTCAGCATGTTGAATGTTTTTCCGTCCAGGCCAATCCTACGACCGCGATAGAGAAGCGGGCCGGGTGAGCCGCCTTTGATTGCGATGGCGATCACACCGAGCAGCGGCGCGGTGGCAATTAGTGCCGCGGCGGCGAGGCTCGTGTCGAAAGTTCTCTTGGCAATCGGATAGAGCTTCATGCAGTTGTGCGCGAGCCGATCGGCAAGGGCCACGCCCGAAATCTTCCAGCCCCGTCCCAGGGTTCTTTCCGTTTCTGCACTGGAGCTGTGCCGGTTGCGAGGCGCACCAGGCCTGCGATGACCCCAGTTCCGTGAAGAAAGTGATAAAGAAAAAAAGCGATGGGCAGAAAGAGCATGTGCCGTGCTTTGCTGAACCTCACGGCCTGTTGCACACTTGAAAGGAAGGCGAGCACGGCGTACAGAACCATCGTGGCTACGAATATCCCGCGCACAGCCGTGGAAACAAACGAGAAAACGAGGCCGCTAATAACTCCGGCGGCGAATACCGCCGTCACACCGTGCCTCAGTGCGAAAGAGTAGGGAGCGAGATACCACATATAGGCGTTATACGGCGCCTCAGCGGTCATCTGCTTCACAATGAAGGAATGAAAATCGGGCAGCGCAAAATAGCTCACGCGAATCTGCGGGTTTCTCCAGATGATGCCTCCCGCCGCGAGGATACGGCGATTCATTTCATAATCCTGCGCACGCTTCAGACGTTCGTCAAAAAGACCGACACGTTCGAACACCGTACGTCTGAAGCAGCCGTAGGGAACGGTGTCGGCTGGACCTTCCGCAGCGCTTGTTCGGAATCCTGAATTGCCGACACCGAACTTGTGCGTTATAAGCGCTTGGACTAAGGCCGCTTGGTAGGACTCTACCCGTGTTAGCGTCTCCACAATGCCTCCCGCGTTGTCACAGCCTGTGCGAAGGCAGGTTTCGACACTCCGTGCCAGATAATCGCCGGGATAAATCGAATGGGCGTCGAGTCGAACAATGAAGTCGCCTCGTGCGACTTTCAGAGCCAGATTTAGCCCACTTGACTGAAAACGGGCTGGATTATCGAGGAGTTGAATTCGATCGTCACCTTTCGCTGCCCAAAGTATGCGCTCGCGAGTGCCGTCGTCGGACAAGCCGTCAACGAAAATGACTTCGGAAATCGCAAAGGACGGACACAAGAAACCTGCGATTGACGCCAGCAGGCCGTCGATAAAAGCCCGCTCGTTGTATACCGGGACCAATATGGTAATGGAGGTCATTCCGAGAACTCTCTAGGAAACGGCGTTAGTGCGTTTCAAAACGGGGGACTGTCACAAAGAGCTTGCAAATCACAAGGGAGCAACTCTAGCGAGTTGGCCCGGTCTCGCGAATACTACCCTTTTTTGGTACGGCAGCTTTACGATGGGAAAGGTAAGCCGGCCGTGTTCGGCGGAATTTCAGGCGACAGAGGGTTGGAGTCGGGGCAAGATGGAAAGTCCACCAACGGCCGCTCTCTCATGGAGGGTAACGCATCGCGTTTTTTCTCGTCGCGCCGCGCGGCCACCCGCGCGATACCCGATTCATGGCTGGACAACCCAGTGTCGTTAGGCGTCGTCCTGCGCTGATCTCCAAGACGAGGCTGGGCGTGAAACTTCCTAGCCGAGGAGAGGTTTTTAGCACCCCAAGGTTGTGAAGGTTAAATCCTGGGAGTCGATCTCATAAAAGCAGTTGTCTGCCATCAAATAAACTCGATTGCGGAAGGCAGAAATGCCGTTTGTTGTCCCGACAAAACTCCGTGTTTCGCGGATCCAACTCCCCGGGACAATTCGGTCGAAAAGATTTCCATCGTGGAACACAAAGAGATACCCTCCGCTAAAAGCCATCATGGCGTTTGGGTCACTATACACGAAAGGAGCCGGCGCGGATGTCCAGTTGACGGGATCGACTTCGGATAGAGTCCCGTTGGCCAACATATATGCCCTACCGTTCGCAGCGACCATATCTGAAAAGCCCGTCCAAAGAAGGTTCCCGTTCCATGTTTTCGGCCAGTTTGTCGGATCCTCGTTGTACGTTGTAGTTGCCCGGTGGAGAACGTAATTCTGGAAGACGAATGTGTACGCATATGGATTTTCTGATGAAATTGCCTTGGTGCCGGGCCACGCAGCCGGTTCAACGAGACTACCGTTGAACCCATAGCCGTCCCGGCGGACAGTCAAGGAGTCAACCATTCGGAATGAGTTGCGCTTCGCCGCGCGATTTCCCCAGCTAGTGTGCGAATTTGCCGCGGTGAGAAACACGTCCTGCTGACGGGCGCCAAGGATCGTGTTGTTAATCAAACGCACGTTCTCGACCGTGTAGGATTGACCCTCGCCTTGAGGATTTTCGATGCTGATTGCGTCGCGGTAGGGATCCACGATGACATTGTTCGCCACGACGACGTTTGAGGACCGCGACACGTTGAGAGCTACTAGATAGGTCGCATCAATACTTGCGGATTTCGCGTGGTTGACGATCAAGTTGTGCTCAATTTCGATCTTTCCCGGCCCAGTACGTCCGGGTTGGTAGCCTTCAGACTGATAAATCGAATGACGGTCGGCGTCTCGAATCTCATTATCCGCGATTCGCACAGCCGTACACCCTTGGTTGTGAATTCCGTACCCAGATCCGGAGGTAACCCCGTCGACTACGAAGTCGGTAATATTATCGAGATAATTATCGACGATGGCAACGTCGTTACACACTCCGTTGCCAGAGCCAATAACGCTAATCCCGACCCCAACATCCCTGACTTCCATGTCGCGCACGACAAGTGCTTTCAGGCTGAAACGGTTCGGGCCGCTTGCGAATCCGTGAGTTTTTACGCTTGAGGGCTGGGTCCCGCGAATAGTGAAATGAGCGACGTCAAGTGTTTCGTTTGTTCCCGCGAGATTGAATCCGAAGGCGGCGCCGGGGCCGAGTTGCACAATAGTTGCCCCCCGCCCCGCGCCGAATATCTCCAAGTTTTTCTTGTCTTGAATAACGATCTCAGAGTCACCTAAATCATAGATACCCGCCGCTAGTTGGATACGCGTATATGGCGTTGCGTTCGCGATCGCAGACCTCAAGTCTGCCGCAGATGATACGTTGATGATTATCGGAGAGCCCGGCGAGCCGTCCATCCGGGGTCCAAAAGCCACCGTCGATGTGGGTAGCGGCGAGTGGTCGGTACATCCCCACAATGCCAAGGTTGCCGACGCGACCATTCGGATTCCTCTCTTTGCCCAAACCAATTTGCGACCACAAGGAAATTCTCTCGTACCATTCATTCTGGATCTCCTTGCTCGTTTCTGGCTCCGCTCTGGCAACCGAAGTCTTAAAGTAAAGCACCGTCCGCTTGCTAAGCGCCATTCGACGGTAAGACGGCACATCTAACCTTTTCTATTTGAACGGCGATACCATGTTATTGTGGTCAATCGCAAACGGCGCGCACAATCCCGACCGTGCACTAAGCGCGCTGGGTCACACGAGCCTATATCCTCCTGCAATTTCGACACCGCCATCGTGAGGGTCCCTGCGTCCGTTCAAATTCTGATAAAGTCGCAGAGTGATGTTGGCTTGCGGCGCGGCGGAGTTGGGGCGAGAGAGTGCGGCTTGAATGGCCCGTTTGCGCAGAGGTAGGGGCGATGCTTTCAAACGGCGAAACTGCCGTTCCATTGTGTGTGCCCAGCATGGGCATTGACTAGCAGGTTGCTGAAAAAGGTGATGTGAAACGCGATTGTGGTTGCTGGGCGTGTTTCACATCGCCAGACCGGGGTGAAAGTAGTCGTATTGCTTTGCTGTTCCGGCCCTCAGTTCGATCTTTGGAGAGTGGTTGCGCTTGCAAGCTATGCATCGA
>JBBSGU010000056.1:0-18596 GCA_038253755.1 Gemmatimonadales bacterium
GGATTCGTCGCGAAGCGATCTGCAATTGCAATCGCGTTGGTCGCTTCCTGATTGAAGTCCATCTCTTCGCCGATACGCTTGGAGAACTCGTCCACGACGACGCGAAACCCGCGCAGGTGCGAGTTCGACCAGCGTGCGGAAATGATGTCGAGAATGCGGCTGACTGCATGGATATCGCTGGCGACGAGCTCTTCGACTCCCGGCCGCAGTACCTTCACAACAACATCTCGCCCCTCATATCGCGCGCGATACACCTGACCAAGCGAACCCGAGGCGAGAGGCTTCCGGTTGAAAGTCTCGAATATCTCCTCCGGTCGCTTACCGTACGCTGTGATGATTTCCCGTTCGATCTTCACGAACGGGACCATCGGCACTCGATCGACCAGAGTGCCGAGCGCGGAAAGGTACGGCTCCGGAACTACATCGGGCCTCGACGCGAAAACCTGCGCGAGCTTTACGAATGTGGGGCCGAGTGAGACGAGGGCGCGAACGAGGGCCTGCGCACGCCGTTCATGAAACTCAGTACTTCGATTGAGCCCTGCTCCCGCAAATATCCATCGCCTGAAATCGCGACGAAATGAGACGCCAAGTGGCATAAGGCGTCTCAGGATTATGAAAATTCTAAAGTGTGCCAAGAAGCTGTGTTTCAGGGGGAACGAGCGTAGACCGTTGCTATCTCATAATACCCCGAAACAGGCTCTACAGATTCAATTGTCCTTCGTGCTTTTATTTGAGCAGGGCATTCCACAACAGCGGATAGGTCGCCATCGTCTGCGCACGATACTGAGGCCTGAAGCCGAACAGGACGACGTGTCCTTTCCCGCGCTTCACGTCCACCATCGCTGCCTTGCCCGCGAGCTTCGTTCCGCCAAGCAGCCAGCCCGAGATGAGAGGATCCACCGTGGAGGCGGGATAGCTCGCGACAGCGGTCGCGCGCGCGAGATCCGTGATAGTGAACGCTGGTGACCCCTCGAACCACACTGCCTGCTCAGGTGCGGTGTATCCGGCTGTGAGCGAGTTCGTCCGGTCAAGTACGACGCGAAGAATTGAGCCTGGTGCGTAGAAGTTGCTCGAGCTCACACCGGCAAGCTCGTCTTTCACGGGAAGCGAAAACGCTTCGATCGCGTAGTCGCTCGCATCGTTGAACGCGACGAGAGTCCCGCCCGCGTCGACGAATGCGCCGAGTGCTGTCGCGCCAGCCGTGCCCACTCCGCCCTTCAGCGAATCGGGATAGGCACCGTTTGGCCCGTTTGCAATCGCACGCGACTGCTGGTCGGGAATGATGATCGCATCGAATCGTGCGCCGAGGTTGCCGGCGCGAATGTCACGAGCAGAGATGGTAGTAAAGGGAATCCTGTATTGATCGAATATCCAGCGAGTCCAGCCTTCGTCCATCGACGGCGAAGCGTTGGCAAAAATGGCGATTCGCCGTGACTTGTTGTTGGTGAGACCATTCGCGATCCAGGGAGTCGAACCGACTCGCGCCAAAGGCGTTGTAGCCACCGAAATCGGACCGGAGAGAAACGCGACATCGAAGCCAAGGAGAAGCGGCAGCGTGTGCGCGACGACGTCGTACGGACGTTTCGGCGGACCGCCCGGATATTCGTGCAGGTCAGGATAGTGTTGATTCTCCAGAAGCGTCTTCGCGAATCCACCATACGGCTGCGCGGTCGCGATCAAATAACTGCCCGCAGGAAAAGACTTGCCATTCGCTGTGAACGCGGTCGATGCGCGACGAACTTCCACCTGGCCACGCTGAAGGATTCGCAATGCAAAGTTCACCGCCGTGTCGCGCGCAGGTTGAGCGGGAATGACGATTGTCGATGGCCAATTGGATCGTCCGGCAGCGGTATTTCCAGCCACGGAATTCTCTTGAACCTTGCTGTAGCTGGAGAGCCATAGGGCACGATCGTCAGCGGCCTGCGCGAGGAGCGCCCACGATGCTGCAACCTGGTACTTCACGATGTCGCCTATCGTCCACTTGCCGCCCTGCCAGCGCGTGAGAAAATCGACGCCCGTCACTTTGGGATCGACGTTGTAACCCGGCCTCAACGATTCGAATGCCACCGTGATCGGAGTAGCGAGCGATGCGCTCGCCGTCTCGGTGAGAATGCGAATCGCGCCGTGATAGTGCTGGTAGGCGCGAGCGGGAGTCCACGCATCGTACGACGTGTTGTTCGCCACACCGACAAGTCCCTGCATCGTCAGGCGCCAGGTCATCGACTTTCCCATCTGCGCAACGCCAGCCGCGAGAATCGGGTCGATGTTTGGCTCGATCGGATCCATGTACGGCGGAATGAAGATTCGCGTTCCGTCCGAGCCCTGTTGGTGGATATCGTTCACGATCTGGGGATGCCACTGACTGTAGAGCGAGTCGATGACCATCTGCGTCTCTAACTGCGTGAAAGCATACCAGTCGCGATTGTTGTCGTGTCCAGTGTAGTAGTGATAGAGCGTCGGCGGCTGACTGCCTTCCCACTGTGTGCCGAGCGAGCTGCGATACCAGTTGCCGACGATGTCAACGCCGTCCGGATTCAGTGACGGCACCAGGATGACGACGGTGTTCTTTCGGATGGATTTCGCTTCCGGGTCTTCCGATGTCGCGAGGCGGTGAGCGAGCATGAGCGGAGTAAGAATTCCCCCGACCTCGGTCGAGTGAATGCTCGACGTTATGAGAACGATGACCTTTCCATCGCGCTCGAGTGCCATGCGCTCAGCTTCCGTCGTCAGCCGAGGGTCTGCGAGTTTTCGCTGTGCTTCGTGGACCTTTGGCAGATTTGCGAGTGTGGCCGAGTCGGAGATGAATGCCGCGATGAAGGGGCGGCCGAGTGTGGTTTTGCCGAGCACGCGGAGCTGGACGCGCGGTGAGGCGGCGTCGAGCGCCTTGAAGTAGGCAACGACCTGTTGCCATTCGGGGAGTTTGCGATCCGTGCCCGGCTCGAAGCCGATTACAGACGCAGGCGTGGGGGGTTTCCTGGATTGCGCATGTGTTGACGAAGGCAGGGTGAGAAAGAGAGCTAAGGCGACGGTGGCTGAACGAGCGCGCATGTTGATGGCCTTTGACGTGGGGGCTCACTGGCTGGCGACGATTGTCGCTCGCAAAAAATGAAGGGGATTACTGAGCTTCGTCAGTCCATCAATGATGGAAATGAGTAATCGCCAGCAGGCAATCGACATCGTGAATGGTCGCGAGTAGCGTCTTTCCGATTGAAAACACAACTGATGAGCGCTAAATAAGGCGGGCGACTCTCACCTTGCCTGGCGGCGAATGACAAAACTCGGCGATCGTGTACCTCGTGTCGGCAGTTCAGCGTGCGTTTCTACGCGTTCGGTATCGCTGAATACCTGCTCGTGCGGAACAAGAGGAGCCGCACTCTGGCAAGGGTTTTTGCGATCTTCTCGATCGCTTTCGTAGCGATGTCGCCGCAGTCAAAGCTCCCGTGAAACAATGAGGCACACTGCATTGGTCGCGGGTGCGCTAACCTTTGCGGCGTGCGCACCGGGACGAATTCCCCTCGACCTTCCAAATTTCGCACAGCACGGAAGTTTCGGCGAGCGAATACGTGTGCTCGATCTGTATCCCGGCGTCACGGCAACGCTTGTTGCGCCAGCGCATCTCGACATGCGGAACCACGTGGATCTCATCATCTATGCGCTTCCGAACGGAAATTCGACCGCGCAAACGATTGGCCGGCGACTGGCCGATAGTGCGGACTGGCATTTCGATATTCAGCACATCGGAGCGCAGACACGCGCGCTCCGGGCGAGAGGCATGGGCCAGGCCGTCGTCGCTTATCTCGAGGCCGATACAAGGAGCTGGCCCGAATGGCGTCGCGTCCGCGGATACGATCGAGCGAATGCGCGCATTGTGGAGATCGTCGATCAGCTACGGTCGGAGATTGGTAATCCACGCGACATGACCGTTACTCTTACGGGTCACAGCGGCGGCGGCTCATTCATGTTCGGATTTATGGAAGGGCAGGACACGTTGCCGCACTGGCTCGAGCGCGTTGCGTTCCTAGATGCCAACTACAACTTCGACTACAAGCACGGCGAAAAACTGGTCAAGTGGCTTCGCCAGAGTCCGAAGCACACTCTCGTCGTTCTCGCGTACGACGATCGCAACATCATGCTCGACGGCAAGAAGGTCGTGTCAGATTCGGGCGGAACGTGGCGCGCGTCTTCGCGCATGATGAACTACCTGAGAGAGCCGTTTGAGTTCAGGCAGGACACGCTTGGGGCGTTCATGCGATTCAGTGCCCCGCAGATAGAAGTTCTTCTCCATCCAAATCCGGCGAACAGGATTCTCCACACCGAGATGATCGGTGAGATGAACGGCTACATGCACGCGATGCTCGTGCGCCGGCCGGACTACGATCGGGATTCGACGGTTCTCAAACCTGCGCGGATGTACACGAAGTGGGTCGAGGCCGAAATATCATTGCCTACCCCGACTCCGCCTGACATTCCCGCGCGTTCCGCACACGCCATGACCGGAACTGCATTCATCGGTTCGCTCGCGAAATTGTCTAGAGAGGAACGTGAAGCAGCGATTCTTCGCGAGTTGTTCGCGGGCAATATGCCGTCATTCACGCGAAAGTTCCGGACTGTCCAGGCCAGCATGATTGGAGCTGACAGCGTGAAGCACACCATCGCCTACGAAGTCATGCCCGACTATCTCGCAATCGGATCGGATGAAGACTTCGTGCGGATGCCGATGATTCCATACACGGCTCAGGATTTCTGTGATGCCTTCGGGTTCGTGCTGCCAACTCGAAAGATGGTCAACGACATCTGGACCGCTGCGACAACGCATCTCGATCCTCGTCCACTGACGGAAGCGCGCGAGTCACCGCTCACTTTCCTGCAGCATAACCGCATCATCGAAGGTCAGCTCAAGGGAATTGAGCGCGGCACTTTCGTCGCCGGCATCAAGAAGGATGTCGTCGTAACCAGCAAGCTCTCGGAGCAGCCCCGACGCGTTGCGATTTATGGATGGCATTACCCCACCGGCTCACCCATCCAGCCACTATACACCGGTCACGTGGATTGGTACGTGGACTACAGCCATGGTATTCGCCCGGTGCGTCGCAACCTGCTGGTCGACGGCAAGACAATGTCGTTCGAGCAGGTTCTCGCCGATCCGGCGTTGAGAGATCTGCTCAGCGATGAGGGAGCGGTTACCGCGTCGCGCTATGACAGGTAGAACCTCGAGCTGCAATTTGCGCTTGAGCAGGTTCGCGGTGTGCGTCGCGTTGGCAGGATTTGCGTTGCCTGCCACCTCTCAACAGTCTCCTGCTGACTCTTCTTCCATTGGCCGGGCAGTCGTCGTCGCGGACACAGGCACCGCAGGGCAGGGAGCAATCGCCGGAGCCATCACCGCCAAAAAGCATCCAGTGTTCAATCGTGGACTCGCTGGATTCGCCGCTGGGCTGCCCATTGGTTTCTCTTTGCCATTACTCATTGCGGGCGTAGGTCATGGCGCTCCCGGCATTGGTCTTGGTGTCGGTATCCTAGTTGGTGCCTGTTGCCTCGGTGAGGTGTCATTGCCTCCCCCAGTTAGCGCATCAATCAGGAGCCGAGGCGATTCCTTCCAACGTGCGTTCGAGGCGAGCTATCGTCACGAAGTGGTGGATCGACGGAAAAACGCCGCGACCAAAGGGGCGGTCGCCGGCTCGCTGGCCGGCCTTGGTGTGTTGTACTTCCTGCTATCTCAAATCACTACTTGAGTTAGTCAGTTCGATCCGACGCCAATCACACGCGTGTTCCACCACCATCACATCCTCTGTATGCTGAGCCCCGTGATCGAGGTGAAAAGGCCCACGCGGCCTACAGCTCCGAGCGCCGCACGATCGAAAAGGTCGTGGTTGCCGTCGTTGCTGGAGAGACGCATGCTAGAGAAATTGCGTCGGTTCACGCCGCACAACCAGGAGATGTAATGGACGAGAGGTCGCTGTTCCCGAATTTCTGGACGACAGAATCCGGAACGACACACAAGGTACTCGAGTTCTTCGGAAGCACGCGTGCCGCCTCTCCAATGGCCTGGAGCTTTTTCTTTGACATCGTCCACCATCGCGGTCAGATCACCACGTATCTGAGGCCGATGGGTTCTACTGTTCCGCGGGTCTACGGTCCAAGCGGAGACGAACCGTGACGAACGACGCTTCGGGTTCTTCCGACCGTTGAAGAAACCCGATGCGCTCCGTTCGCTCCTGTGTGTCGCTCTATTAGCGGGCTGCACGAGCAAACCGCAGAATCAGCAATCTTCCACTCTTCGATGGGGCGGTGACGCCGAGGGTGGGGCGCCGTTCGTTGAAGCGGATCCGGTAGATCCTTCGAGGGTCCGCGGTTTCGACGTAGAGATCGCCTCGATGATCGCACACGGACTCGGACGCGAACCGGTGTTCGTGCAAACAGCGTGGTCATCTCTAGAAGCCTCGGCCGAGCGCGGCGATTTCGCAGTTGGCATGTCGGGCCTCGAGGATCGCAAGGAGCTTCGACAGCGTCATTCCGTATCGCTTCCATACTTCGAGTTCCGCGAAGTCCTGGCGGTTCGAACCGCCGACTCGGCTCGCTACAAAAAGCTGTCAGACCTCGCCCACCACAGAGTCGCGACGCTCGGCGCCACGACCGCCTATCAGATTCTTCTCGACGCCCAGGGCAGTGCCGGCGTGATTCCCGTGTCGTACGACGACGACATTCATCCGTATTCCGACCTCGTCGCCGGCCGAGTGGATGCTGTGCTGCTCGATCACATCATCGCGGAGCGGTCGCTTCGTCGCACGCCAGGTTTTGTCATTCAGCCGGAGCCAGCGGCGGTGGGGCACTACGTAGCAGTCTTCGCCCGCGCCGATTCTGCATTGCGCGACTCGGCCGATGCGATTCTTCGCGCACGAATGCGCGACGGCTCGCTCGAGAAAACGTTCCGCGACTGGAAAGTCTGGGATTCGTCACAGGCTGAGCATTTCGCAAGAGTTCTTGCGTCGCCGGCGTCAACTTCTGCGGTAAAGTCCTCTCTACAGCCGGCCGTGAACGCGACTTCCAAACCCTCCGTCGTCGCATATCTACCTGCATTTCTTCGAGCCGCCGCGATAACGCTTCTGCTGTCATGCCTGGCGATGGCACTGGCAGTCTCGACGGGAATGCTCGTAGCCGCCGGCCGGGTTTATGGGCCGGGCATCGTCCGGGTTCCGTTGACCGTCTATGTCGAGGTGATGCGCGGCACTCCCGTTTTGCTCCAGCTCTTCGTGATCTACTACGGATTGTCGTCGGTAATAAGGCTGCCCGCGTTCCTCGCGGCGGTCATTGGACTCGGCCTCAACTACGCGGCGTACGAATCGGAGATCTATCGCGCCGCACTCGAAGCGATTCCGCGGGTTCAGCTCGAAGCCGCTCGAACGCTTGGATTATCCGAGGGCCAAATCCTGAGGCTCGTCCGTGGACCGCAGGCGCTTCGACTCGCGCTTGCTCCAATGACGAACGATTTCGTGGCGCTACTCAAGGATTCATCGCTGGTCTCGGTAATTACCGTCGTTGAGCTCACCAAACAGGCGGCGATCTACGCGACGAACGCCGGCAGCTGGGTCGTTCCCGGAATTCTCTGCTCTCTGATCTATCTCCTCTTTTCGCTCCCTCTCTCGCGATACGCGCGTAGCCTCGAGCGGCGATGGAGTGTCACGACATGACGACAGCGTTGACGATTACCGGACTGGAGGTCGTCCGCGGAACGCAGCAAGTGCTGCGTGGACTCGATCTCACCGTCGATACGGGCGAAATCGTCGCGTTGATGGGATTGTCCGGTGCAGGGAAGACAACGGTGATTCGCGCAGTCGCAGCTCTTCAGCCATTTAGTGCCGGGTCCATCACACTCGGCGACGTCTCGTTGAAACCCGGACCTCTCCCTCCTCAGTCTCGAATTGGGCCGTTGCGCGCCAGAGTCGGAATGGTTTTTCAGGAACACGCGCTGTTCGAGCACCTCACCGTTCTCGACAACGTTACGCTCGCGCCGGTTCATGTGCGCAAATGGAGCCGCGATCGCGCTACAGCGGCGGCAATGCAATTGCTCGAATCGCTCGGCGTGGCTGAGAGGGCGCAGGCCTATCCGCGCCAGCTTTCCGGCGGACAGGCGCAGCGCGTTGCGATTGCGCGTGCTCTAGTGCTCGACCCTCAGCTTTTGTTGATGGACGAACCAACGTCAGCGCTCGATCCAGCACGACGCGTAGCGTTGGCCGATACTCTAAAGCAGTTGACTGAAGGCGATCGAGGCCTGCTGATCAGCACGCACGACGTGGATTTCGCCGAAGCGTGCGCGGACCGGATCATCAAGCTCAGCGACGGCGTTATCGCGGAGACGCAAACCGTCGCGTAAATTCGAACTACATGTCATTCGCAAAGCACGTTCCTCTCTCAATCGCTCTTGTTTCATCACTGGTTGCGCACGTTCTCGGTGCACAGGCGGCCGCGTCCCGCTCCGATGGAGGCGCGACTGTCAGCGGAGTTGTTCATGACAGCATCGGCAACTCCAACCTCTCAGGCGCGACAGTTCAGCTCGTTGCGAACGCGGATCCATCCTCGGTACTCAACGCCGTTTCCGATTCGGTCGGTCGCTTTCGGCTGAACGACGTACCGCTTGGTCACTATCGCATCGGCTTCTTTCATCCTCTCCTCGACTCACTTGGTGTCGAAGCTCCGTTGCGCGATGTATACGTCGATTCGTACGGATCGGTGACGGCGAATGTCGGCGTTCCTTCTGCCGCTACGCTTCGGAGAGCGATGTGTGCATCCGAGCCGGGTGGAGCATCTGGAGCAGTAATCGTCGGGACAGTCAGGAGCGCGCATGACGGACTCCCGATGCCGAGGGTTGCGGTGTTTGGCGAATGGTACGAGTACGTCCTGAAACGAAGCGGCATGACCCGTCAGCTTGCGCGTCGCAACGTGACTTCCGGCGACAACGGCTGGTTTGCGCTGTGCAACGCACCGACTGAAGGGAGTGTTGCGCTCATTGCGACTACCGGTACCGACAGCACGGGTATCATCGAAGTTCAGATTCCTTCCACCGGGTTCGTGCGTCGCGAGCTGTATCTCGGCGCGTCGGAGTCCGAGCCCGTCGCCAACAGCGCGCCCGCGCAGGTAGCGGCTCCAGGAGCAGCATCGACAGCAGCACCCGTTCCGGTGCGACGCATCCGTGTCGGAAATGGTCGTGTAAGCGGAACTGTCACTACTATGGCCGAGAATCGGCCGCTCGCGAATGCGACGGTTACGATCGTTGACGGTCCCCAAACGCACACCGACGCTCAGGGACACTGGGCAATATCGAATGCCCCTGCAGGGACGAGGGCCATCGAGGTCCGCGCGGTGGGCTACTATCCGGACAGGCGCGAAATAAATGTTGTTGCCGACGCTCCGCCGTTGCACATCGCGTTGTCGACTCTCAAGGCGATGCTCGATACTGTAATGATTCGTGCGAGCCGTCTGCCAGGTGATGCGAATAGTATGGGCTTCAACTATCGGCGACGTAGCGGCGCAGGTCATTACATCACACCCGAAGACATACAAAGACTCCCCGTAGTCGTCACATCGGAATTATTCCGAAGGGTTCCGGGGATGCGTAGCGACGGCGACAACATTGAAATGCGCGGTGCTTTTGCGACATGGTGCGCTCCCGCGATCTTCATCGACGATCACTACATGAGCTTCCTCACGAAAGAAGACGTCGATGATTGGGTTCATCCCGAGCACATCGCCGGCATCGAGATCTACAGCGACGCATCGGTTCCCGCACAGTTCCGCGTTGGCCTGGGCGAATGCGGAAGTATTGTCATCTGGACCAAGTAACCAATCGTGAAATTCATCGTTAATCTCCGCCCGCGCTCAATCGCGTCAGGCTTGGCGGTAGCAGCCATGGCCTGCGCTCCCGTAGCGGTATCCACGCCCGTTGCGTCGAGGCCGATCGCAAGATCAGTCACAACGAAAGCGCCGCTTACATCAGCCCAGCAACGCTGGGTCGACAAAACGCTCGCATCGCTCACACTTCGCGAACGCGCGGCACAAATGGTCGTCATCTGGATGCAGGGCGACTACACCAGCTCGCGCGATTCATCGTTCACCCAGCTCGTGCACTGGGTCGTGGACGACAAGGTCGGCGGAGCGACGGTCTCACTGGGAACACCTATCGAGGTTGCAGCGAAGATCAACGACCTTCAGCGGCGCGCAAAAGTTCCGATGCTGATCTCTTCCGATCTCGAACCAGGACTGGGTCGTCTCGAGACTGGCGTCTTCACGCACTACTTGCTCGAGACCGGTGGCGCGACCGCGTTTCCCACCGCGATGGCGATCGGTGCAACGCAGCGCGATTCAGATTCCTACGACGCTGGCCGGATCATCGCGAGCGAGGGGCGCGCGGTCGGAATCCACGTCAACTTCGCTCCGGTCGTTGACGTCAATAACAATCCGTCGAACCCGGTGATAAACGTTCGCTCGTTCGGCGAAGACCCCACTCGCGTTGCTCGCCTTTCTGCGCTGTTCGTGCACGGAACTCTCGACGGTGGCGAGCTTCCAACTGCAAAGCATTTCCCGGGACACGGCGACACAGACGTGGACTCACACGTCGGACTTCCCGTCGTTTCGGCCGACGTCGCGCATTTAATGAATGTAGAGCTCGTCCCATTCAAGGCGGCAATCGAAGCAGGAACAGCAATGGTGATGACGGCGCACATCGCGCTCCCCGCAATCGACAGCATGGGCACACCCGCTACTCTGTCGCCCCGCATCATTACCGGCCTGCTCAGAGACTCGCTGGGATTCCGCGGGGTCGCGATCACCGACGCCATGACCATGGAAGGGATCGGCAAAGGATACACTGTAGAGCAGAGCAGCGTCCTCGCCGTCAAAGCCGGCGCCGACATTCTGCTCAAGCCATCGGATCCAACGCGCGCGATCAACGCGATCGTCGCGGCGGTCGAGTCAGGTGAGATTAGCCGAGGACGTGTGGATAGCGCCGCTCGCCGGATGCTGGAGTTGAAAGCGAGAGTTGGTCTCGACGAAGCCGCACAGACATCGCTTACCGATCTGCGCGATGTCGTCGGAACTCCTGAGCATCGCGCCGTTGCGGCCGACATCGCGCGTCGAGCGGTAACTCTCATCCGCGATCGCGACCAGCTCGTTCCGCTGGCGAAGCAGCGAAAGGTGCTCGTCGTTCAGTACATGCCGGAAACGGAGATTCGCGCAGGACGAATATTCGGCAATATGCTGCGAGTTTCCCGGGCGCGCGTGGGTAACAATCAGACGGTTCTGATAAAGATCGGCCCGGGCGCAACGCGTGATATGCTCGACTCACTCGGGCGGCTCGCCGACAGCTCGAACGTTGTAGTCGTTGCTCCGTACGTGCGACGCGTCGAGGGCGAAGGACGCTTCGTGATTCCGGAGCTGATCGCTGCCTGGATCGACGCGGTGTCGAAACGGCGATCGACCGTGGTCGTTGCGTTCGGAAATCCGTATGTCATCCGTCAGTTTCCGAGCGTTGGGAGCTACATGGTGACGTATGGTGTTGGGGACGACCTCGAGCGCGCCGCAGCCAGCGCACTCCTCGGCGAGCAGAAGATCACTGGCAGGGCACCGGTGTCACTGCCCGGGTTTTTCAAGGCGGGCGACGGGATTCAGCATCCCTGACTGTCGGCCGCCACTTCTATTAAGAAGTGACGGTAGCATTCGACTGTCATGAGGGGTGCCGTTAGCGGCCCTCCGGCTGCTGATAGAGACCGAGGACGTTTCCCGCAGGACCGCCGAATCTCGCAGTGATCTCAGGGCATCCAGCCCCACAGATTGGACGATGGTGCCTCCATTTGTGATGATCACCTTGCAGGTGTCTTCGACGCTGTCGACCATAATGTAGATGAGCAGCCCTGGCGTTGACGTCTAGCCCGGTAACACCGGTCGCGCGTTCGCGCTAAAAGCCGGGAACGGCGTGTAGGTCACGGATTTGACGGATGCAACGGATCAGGGCGGAAAAACGGAAGAAATCAGGGTTTGGTCATCCCGTCTCTACGTAGTTCCCAAAAAAACCAGGCAAAACACCTCCAGAGTCCGGTGAGCGGTTCCGTATCTGATCCGTTGCATCCGCCAAATCCGTGAACCAAATACGTTGTTACTGCTTTTAGCCCGTGCGCACGACGACTTTCACGCCTAATATTGCACGGTTCTCATCCGTGAGTCTGGAGAACCTGATGCGCAAAATGCTGGTCGTCCTCTTCGTGGCTCTCTCCACGGCTTGCTCCGACGGAATCGTCGGAAGCTCGACCGTTAACGGGAAGTACACGCTTCGCACCCTCAATGGATCGAACCTGCCGTACACTGTCAGCACGAGCGGTACAACGAAGACAGAAATCCTCGGCGACACCATCAACCTGTACGAAGGATTCACCTACGCCGAGACGAAGACGATGCGCACCACCGTGAGCGGCACCGCGACCAGTTCCACGCATGTTGAATCCGGCTCGTTCAGTATCCTCGGAAATTCCGTCGCGCTGCGGGGAAATGACGGAGGCCCCCTCCAGACCGCTGTCGTGGAAGCCGACGTGATGACGTTCGTGTACAACGGTTTGACTTCGGTATTCAAGAAAACGAAGTGATCTGGACGCAAACTGACCATTCGCCGAACGACGGTGCCGCAAATATTATCATTTGACAGTCTCGTGCACCGCCAATAAGATTTGTTTGCCGCGTAAAACGGATTTTCCCTCAGCCCTTCTGCGCACTCATGCAGCAGACGCCACGCTCTCGTGTCCCGTCGCCATTTACAATTGTATTGGAGGTACCATGCCCCTACGCCGAGTTCTTGGTTTTCTCGCGCTCGCCTTCCTCACTCCAGCATTAGCTGCCGCACAGGGTACAGGAGCAATTCGCGGACGCGTCACCGATGGCGCGACCGGCTCCCCGCTCGTCGGCGTGCAGGTGCGCGTCGATGGGACCACCATCGGTACCGTAACCGGTTCCGACGGTACGTACACGATCAATGGAGCGCCCGCCGGCGCGCGGCAGTTGACCGCGCGGCGAGTAGGCTATACTCCGCAGCGATCTGCAATCACCGTCGCGGCAGGGGTTAACGCTTCGCAGAACTTCGTCCTCCGCGCGACGGCCGCCACTCTTAATGACGTGGTTGTCACCGCTCTTGGCGAACAGACCGAGCAACGTTCGCTCGGTACTGCCCAGCAAACGGTAAAGGGCTCGGACATCGCTCAGACCCAGAGAGAGAACTTCATTAACGGTCTGCAGGGCCGGGTCGCTGGTGTTGAAGTCATCAGCACCTCTGGCGTTCCGGGCGCTTCATCGTCCATCACCATCCGGGGTGTCAGCTCCATTAGCGGAAGCAACCAACCGCTCATGATCATCGACGGACTCCCTATGGACAACAAGACGCTCAATACCGGCGTGCTTGCCTCCGATGCACCAGGATCCACCACGGCATTCTCGAATCGCGGCGTTGATTTTACGAACAGAGCCGCCGACCTGAATCCCGAAGATATCGAAAGCCTCGTCGTCCTTAAGGGACCCGAGGCTTCCGCACTTTATGGAATCGACGCGGCCAACGGCGCCATCGTCATCACCACCAAGCGCGGTAAGCCGGGTGTCGGCGGAATCGAATACAGCAACAGCTTCAGAGTCGAGACCACGCGTTCCACACCGGCAGTGCAGCGCACGTTCCAGCCGAACGCGATCATCGGAGGCTCGACGTTCCTGTACTTCGGCGCTCCGTATCCCACCGGCACACAGTTCTACGACAACGTCGATGGCTTTTTCCAGACGGCGCTCACCAAAAAGAACAACCTGTCGTTCAGCGGGGCTTCGCCGGATAACAAGATCAACTACCGCCTTGCCACTTCAGCTACCAATCAGGCGGGCGTGATCCCCAACAACAAGTATGACAGGTATAACGTCACCGGCGCATCGAATGCTCAGCTCAACAACTGGCTGAACGTCGATCTGTCGATGGGCTACACCTACGCGGCCAACCAGCAGTCGTACAAGGGTGACGGCGGCCCTCTGCTCGGACTGCTCGTCTGGCCGGCCACCGACAACGCAAAGGATTATCTCACACCGGCGGGAACGAGACGCAGACTCGGGAACCTCTCGATCGCGTCCGAAGTGGACAATCCGTACTTCAGCGTGAACAAGAACCAGATCACGTCGAAGAATGGTCGCATCATCGCCAACCTCGGCCTCAAGCTCACGCCGTTTTCGTGGGGCAGTCTCAAGACCAACCTTGGCACCGACAGCTACACCAACCAGAACCTCCTGCTGCGAGCTCCCGAAAGCGCTCTTGGGAATGCCAACAACGGCATCATCGACGTCGCCAACGACATCGTTCGCAACTTGAGTGAGCAGACGATCCTGAACCTCAATGCCCATGCGATTACGAAGAGCATCTCGATCAACGGTCTCATCGGCAACGCGGTATCCGACTTCAAGTCCAACACTGACGCACTGAAAGGTCAGGATTTCCTCGATCCGAATTTCGTCTCGGTCAACAACACCAACTCGAGACAGAATCGCACGAGCATCTCTCAGCGCCGCCTGGTGAGCGCCTTTGGAAGCGCGACGCTTTCATTCAAGGAGCTGCTATACATCACTGCTACTGGCAGAAACGACTGGACCTCGACGATTCCCCAGGACAAGAACTCGTTCTTCTATCCATCGGTTTCGGGAAGCTTCGTGTTCTCGGACGCCTTCCCGTCGATCGGCCGTCACATGACAGGTAAGGTGAGAGCGGCCTTCGCGGAAGTTGGAAAGGATGCGAGACCGTATGCCTACCGTCCGTCGCTCGAGTACAAGACAACGTCGTACGGAGGCTACGGATACGGCTTCACCGGCCCGAATCTCGACCTGAAGCCAGAGTTTGCGAAGTCGTACGAGATCGGAACCGAGCTGGGTTTCCTGAACGACCGTCTGGGAGTAGACGCGACGTTCTACCGCAAGCAGACCCAGGACCAGATCGTCAACGACATCCGCGGCAGCTATGGCACCGGCTACATCCTGTTCAACCTGAACGGAGCCGTAACTCGCAACCAGGGCTTCGAGTTGAGCGTTAGAGGCAACCCGATCGTTGGCAGAACTCTCAACTGGAATTTCCTCGTCAACTTCGACAAGGCCCACGGCAAGACACTTGCGCTGCCGCACGCATTACCTGAGTCGTACGTGTCCGACACGTGGCTCTTCGGCAACGTTCGTAACGGAACCGCGCCGGGACTGTCAACCGAGTCACTCACCGGACGGTTCTACCTCAGGAACAACGCGGGCCAGCTCTTGATCGATCCGACCTCGGGACTGCCGCTTCGTTCCACGGCATTCATCGATCACGGCTACGATCGGACGCCGCACTTCACGATGGGAATCACCAACAACATCAAGCTCGGCAAATTGTCG
Organism: Gemmatimonadales bacterium; assembly: GCA_038253755.1. GTDB lineage: Bacteria > Gemmatimonadota > Gemmatimonadetes > Gemmatimonadales > Gemmatimonadaceae > UBA4720. Next base: position 15,418 of record JBBSGU010000056.1, read on the forward strand.
CTCAGTGCACTTGTCGACGTCCGCCGCGGCGGTGACGTCTTCAACGCCACTGAGCAGTTCCTCACGGCTCGCGGCCTTGCCTTGAGCACGCTGGACAGAAACAACCCCCTGGTAATAACGGGAGTGCTGAGAGACGGAAAGGAAAACACCCCTACCCCCACGCAGAACGCCATCGTCGTGGTTCCGGCCGTTCAGAATTCGTACTACACAAACATCAGCGAAGAGCTGTTCATCGAAAAGAACATCAACTGGCTGAGACTGCGTGACATCACGCTCAACTACACGCTGCCGAAAGGCTTCATGCAGAACGCCAGCGTTTTCCTTACGGGAACGGACCTTCTCCTCATAACCAACTACACCGGACTCGATCCGATCGTGAACGGAAACACCGCAGCGGTCGGCGGATCGGGCGCTGCCGGAATCGACTACGGCAACTTCCCAATGCCGCGCGGACTCAACTTTGGAATCCGGCTGACGCGATGATCAAGGAAACCAGACTAATGAAAAAGAAATTCTACGCAGCGCTGATCGTTGGCATGATCGCCGTGCCATCCGCCTGCAATAACTTTCTCGATGTAAACACAAATCCGAACGCACCACAGGCGGTTTCGGCCAATCTGTACCTGGCTCCGATGCTTCACTGGATGGTGACGTCACCTCAGTATGACGGGCGCTTCCTCGGCCGGTATAATCAGGAGTGGACACTCGCTTCAGTGGGTCTCACCTCGTGGGACCGCATGGGCTACGATCCGTCGAGCGACAACGGCGCCCAGCAGTGGCGTGACGTGTACTGGTCGCTTGGTCAGAATCTCGTTGACATGAACACCAAGGCAGAAGCGGAGCAGCGCTGGGATCTGCTCGGTGTCGGACAGGTTCTGAAGGCGTGGGGATGGCAAGTTCTCGCCGATATGCACGGCGAGCTCCCCATCAAGGAAGCGATCGACCAGTCGAGATTCACTTTCGACTACGACAGTCAGGAATACGCTTACGGCGAAGTCCAGCGACTGCTGAATGCCGCAATTGCAAACCTTCAGAAGACCGACGGTGCCGTGAACCAGGCTTATCTGGCGAGTGGCGATCATATCTACAATGGCGATCGCACCAAGTGGCTCAAGTTCGCATACGGCTTGCTGGCACTGAACCTGAACCACCTTTCAAACAAGGCTGCATACAAGCCGGCCGATGTCATCGCTGCCGTAGACAAGTCGTTCGCCAGCAATGCCGACGACGCACTACTTCAGTATCAGGGCACCAACAACGACGACACGAATTTTCTCGGCTGGACGAGAAACAACCTGCGCTCATACCGGCAGACGCAATTCATCGTAAACCTGATGAACGGCACGCAGTTCAGCGGTGTCGTCGATCCGCGCATGAGCCGCATCCTCGCTCCCTCGCCCGACGGTGGTTTCCGCGGTCTCGACATCAACGTCGTCGGTGGTGGTGCGTTCACAGCCGCCCAGACGCCCAACAACTTCATGGGCTTCCCGGGCACTACTGGCCAGGGCACCAACACCCGCTACGTATTCGATGACAAGGTCAGGATGCCCAACATGACGTACGCAGAGCTCCAGTTCGTCAAGGCTGAAGCGGCGTACAGAATGGGCGACAAGGCGCTGGCGCTCGCTGTGTACAAGAACGCCATCTCGGCCAGCATCGATTTCGTCAACGCGCGCAACAACGACGACAATCAGACCCCGACGCAGATTACCGCGGCGGAAAAGGCGGCATTCCTCGCCGCTCCAGAGATTGTCCCGACGTCACCTGCTGGATTGACGCTGACGCTAATCATGTCCCAGAAGTACATCGCTCTCTGGGGATGGGGACACAACGAGATCTGGATGGATCTCCGCCGGTATCACTACACCGATATCGACCCGGCCAGCGGCCGACAGGTCTTCCCCGGCTTTACTCCGCCGACGAACCTCTATCCCGACAACGCCGGTAAGGTCGTTTATCGCGTCAGGCCGAGATACAACTCGGAGTACGTATGGAACCTCGACGCCCTCAAGGTGATTGGCGGCGATCTTCTCGACTACCACACCAAAATTCCCTGGATCTTCCAGCCATGAGAAACATGAAAAGACATCTGGGATTTGCGGGACTGCTCTTCGCAGCCTCCCTCTCGGCGTGCGACAAGAACGGCGTTCAGGACATAACCACGGCGCCGCCCGCGTCGCGCGTCAAATTCTTCAATTTCGGCGTCGGTACACCGAGCGTGAATTTCTACGCCAATGACACGAAGCTGACGGCCATCGTTTCCACAACCGGCGCGGAGAGCGCCCTGGGAGTGGGGCAGGGAGCGGCCGGGTCCGGCGGATATTACAACGGCATCGCGCCGGGACAGTACACCCTGACGGGAAAGATTGCCGCGACGACCGACAAGGACCTCCCAATCTCAAACCTTTCGGCCACCATCGCTGACGGAAAGTTCTATTCCTACTACATCAGCGGGATCTACAACTCTACCGCCAAGACCGCGGACGCATTCGTTGTCGAGGATCCGCTTCCGGCGGTCGACTACACGGTAGCATACGTCAGATTCGTCAACGCGATCTCGAACTCCAGCCCGATGGTCTTGAGCGCGAAGAGCACCGCGAGTGGAGTCGTCGTTCCTCTGGGTGCTGCGGTCGCATACAAGAGCGCCGGTGTATTCACAGCCTTGCCCGGTGGCGTCTATGACATCAGCACCCGCGTCACGGGAGCATCCACTGATGCCATCACAAGAACGGCAGTTTCGTTCTTTCCGGGAATCGTTTACACGATTGGAGCAAGAGGTGACATAACGGTCGGCGGTACGACTTCCGCTAACCGGCCGCTGCTGGATAACACGGCAAACAGATAGACAACCCTCGACAAAAAACCCCGGCTCCACGCCGGGGTTTTTTTGCGGCCGTGATCTGGGTTCACCGGCCTCGACTTGTAAGATCCTGCAATTCGATCTTTCAGCCACGTGGCCGGAGCATAGATTCACGATTGGCATGAGTGCGGGGCCTGAAGAATGAAGGAGGGTAATTGACTTCGATGATCAGTCTCGGTAGGCCGGCTTTACTAATGGCGCTCCTGGCGCAGTCCGCCGCAGCGCAGGCCGATTCCACGAGCCACACGATCGGTACGACGGTTAGTGGCATCGTGCGCGACAGCATCGGCCGAACGCCCCTCGCCGGTGCCATGGTAGA
>JBBSGU010000057.1:0-18104 GCA_038253755.1 Gemmatimonadales bacterium
GCCAGGCAGTACGCAGCTTCGGCCCGTATTCCGGCGTTGGCAGGTGCGAGCGCAATCGCCTCCCGGAAAAACGGGAGCGCCGCTTCTCGCCGCTTCGCGAGGCCGAGACGATGCGCGATGAGGTATCGGGGGTACACGTCATTCTTTGGACTCAGGCGATACGCAAGTTTCATCTCGAAGACCCCTTCCCCTTTTCCCTGATTCACGAGTACCTCGCCAAGCATGATATGAGCTTTCCAGCTGGCGGGAACGTCGTCTACAGTTTGCCTGAAAAGAGCTTCGTTGTTTTTCCAGACGGGGTTGCGATAGGAGCTCCGCACAACTCCAGCAGCGATTACGACGACAAGGGTAGCGACAGTGAGTTGCCGAGCCGATTGAGAGGCGACGCGTAAAATCAGGGCGACGCCGGCCCCGAGAAGCAACGACACTCCGATCGAAGGCAGAAACATCGCGCGCTCGGCGAGTACAAAACCGGTGACGATTATGAGGTTGCTCGGGATCAGCAGCGTGATTGCGGCCCAGCTGAATGAGAATGTCGCTGCCGGAGTCCTCTGCCTTAGCCATACCGCAATCGCGATAAGTCCAGCGATGACGACAACAGCTGGCACCATCACCGGGTTGAACTCGGTAGCTGTACTGATTCTCGGCGGCGAATAGTCTGCCGACAGCGTCGCGGGCCACAGGAATAATCGTATCCATTCCAGAACGACCCGAAGCATCGTCAGAAACCGCGCGTCGAACCCCTGACCCACGAACACGCTGGCTTCGTCGCCGCCTCCGGACACCTGACCGATGATATGAGCGCGGATTGCCACGAACGAAAGACCCACAATTCCCATCGACAGCAATACAGGCCACAGTCGCTTCAGGCGCTGACGCCCGTCTTCTTCAATGCTCGATGGCAGGAGCTCGACTGCGACGATCAAGGCCGGCATTACCACCGCGTGCTCCTTGAACATCAAGGCACATAAATAGAGCAGACAAAGAACGGCGACCTGAAGCGGCCCGACTTTGCGAGCGCGCCACCAATCCACGTAAAGCGAAACTCCCACAACGACGAACAGCGCTGCTCCGAGCTCTGCCTGCCCAACGATATTGGCGACAGCTTCGACGTGCAGGGGATGAACGGCAAAAATTGCAGCTCCGATTAGTGCCGCTTTTTCATCGAACAGCTGGCTGGCCAGACGAAATACCGCAGCCGAAGTCGCCACGTATAGCGCGATGCTCACGACATGGAACGGGAATGGCGAGCCGTGTCCCATTGCCCACTGCAATGAAAATCCGAACGACGTCAGCGGTCGAAAAAGGCTGCCTCCATACTTCGGAAGCCAATAGGTCTGCCCGAATGCATGCCACGCGTTCTGCAACTGGTGAAGGCGTTGATCTTCCACGATCACACGGACGTCGTCAAACGCAAAGCCGTTTCGAATGCCGGTGATTGACGCCGCGAAAGCAAGAAACGCGATCAACCAGACGGCATTGTCATGCAGGAGGCTCCTTTCCCGCTCTCCCCAACCAGCAATCACGCGACCAGCTCGAAACGGAGAAGCTTCCGATACAACGTCGACGCGTCGATGCCCAGCACCTCGGCCGCACGCACCTTGTTGCCGCCTTCATTCCCAAGCACCCACGTGATATAAGCGCGCTCGATCGTCTCGAGCGAAGGATTGCGAACAGCCCGCTCGGCGGTGAACTGCGCGGATTTTCTATTGCGAACACGATCTGGCAGCGAAGCAGGGTGGATTGTCCCGTTCGAAGCGAGAATCACTGCACGCTCAATGGCGTTTTCCAGCTCCCTGACATTTCCCGGCCAGGAGTACGCCTGGAGCAATTCTGACGCGTCCACGGTGAGATTCTTCTTCGGCTCGTTTCGTTTTTTCGCGATCTCGTCCAGAAAGGACTCGGCCAGAATCGGAATGTCCTCGCGCCGATCGCGAAGAGGAGGAATCTCAATCGCAATCACATTCAATCTGTAGAACAGATCGCTCCGAAAATTCCCGTTCGAGATCTCCTGCTCGAGATTCCGGTTGGTGGCCGCTATCAACCGCGTATCGATCGCGATCGGTTCGGTGGCTCCAACAGGAATGACTTCACGATGCTGGAGGACACGCAGCAGCTTCACCTGCGTCGCCGCCGTCGTCTCGCCAATCTCATCGAGAAAGAATGAGCCGCGTTCTGCGGCCGCGAACATGCCCGACTTGTCCTTGATGGCCCCGGTAAACGAGCCTTTCACATGCCCGAACAACTCGCTTTCAAGAAGACTTTCGGGCAAGGCTCCACAGTTGATCGAGACAAAAGGTCCGGACGTTCTGGTCGAAAGCTGATGGATGTAGCGGGCAATAACGCCCTTGCCGGTGCCCGACTCGCCCTGAAGAAGAACGGTCGAGTCAGTTGGAGCGACCGTTTCGGCGATGCTCAATATGTCGAGCCACGCGCGATTGGAGCCGATGGGTCGGTCAACGCGATCACGCCGGCGGATCTCGCGCTTGAGCGCCCGGTTCTCAGTCTTCAGCTGCCTCGTTTCAGCCGCCCGCTTGACGATTGCAACCAACGCGTCATTCTGGAAAGGCTTCTGGACGTAGTGAAACGCACCGTCATTGACGGCGGATATGGCCGATTGCAACGAGGCTTGCGCCGTCATCAACACTACCGGAACGTCGGGATCCTGAGCGCGGGCGGCCGAGAGTATTTCGAGACCGCCGCACCCAGGCATCCGAATGTCCGAGACGATCACGTCCGGACGAATGGCTGCGATTTGCTCGAGGCCCTGCTTGCCGCCAAATGCAACATGTGCCGCGAAACCTTCGTTCTTCAGAAGGATTCTGAGGGTATCAACAATCGCGGACTCGTCGTCGATGATCAGTACGGTCGGCCGAGTTTCCTGTTCGCTCATTGCGCCTTTGACTATCCGGATTTTGGAATGACGAGGGTAAACCTCGTCTCTTCGCCGGGAGCACTGACCGTGATCAAACCACCATGCGCCTGAACGGCGCGCTGAACGATCGAAAGGCCTAATCCACTGCCACCCGGCTTAGTGGTGACGAAGGGATCGAACAATCGGTCACGAATCTGGGGAGCAACTCCCGCCCCACGATCGATGACCTGAATGGCGTAAGCACCGTTCGCGAATTCCTCGTGGCCTGAAGGCAGCTGGTGACGCTCGAGCTCGCCTCCTTCGATGCGGACTTCTCCATTCGGCGGCGATGCCTGCACGGCGTTGAGCAGCAAGTTATAGATCGCCCGATGAACCAGATCCTCATCCCCGTCTATAAGCATCGGCGCGGCTGGAAAAAACTCGCTCACTCGCACACCCGGTTCGAGACCAGGCTGGGCGCTGACGAGCTTCACTGCATTCCGCGCGATGTCCGTGATGTTCAGCTCCACGACGTGCGTCATTCCTGTGCGAGCGAAGTCGAGGAACTCGGTCAGCAGGCGCGCAAGGCGGTCCGACTCGCGCTGCACTAGTCCACTCAAAATCTTCTCGTCTTCGCTCGCTCTCGGCATTCGCGAGAGCTGCTCGACAGCACTTCTGATCGACGCCAGCGGGTTCTTGATCTCGTGCGCGAGCGATGCGCTCATCTCGGCTACACCCTCGAGCCGCTCCGCACGCACAGTGAGACGCCGCATGTCTGTCGCCTGCAGGCGAAACTCGGCCAGCTCTGCCGCCAGCACTTCGCGTTCACTTCCCTCAGCCCTCAGCCGGGCGGCGATCACCGCACTGGTGAGAGCGACCACCGCGAAGATGAGGAGTTGTACAAGCAGGCCTAAGTTGGCCGTTCCACCGTGGGCAAGCATGGCGTCGGCGAAGTAGAGAACGATGCCAAGACTGGCTACGAGCGGGACGCCCGCCGGGGTGACGAGCAGCGCGGTGACCGCGATGACGAGAATGTATAGAGGCGCGAGCTGGGACTGTCCGCCGGACCATGTTACGTGAACAGCAGCAGTCACGAGCAAAGTGTCGAAACAGACCTGCAGGTACAGGAACGCCTGCGACATCGGATGCTGGCGCAAATCGGTCCAGATGTACGAACCCGCCGTGAAGCCCATTGCGGCAACCAGCGCCAGCGACGCGATGAGCGTCGACGTACTGTCCACACTTAACCAGACCGCAACGACCGCAAGGAAGAGCACGGTGGCGAGCACCATCCGGCCGACATAGAGGCCCCGGACCAGTTTCCGTTGCTCGAAAGTCGGCGGAATTGCCCGCGACCCGATGTCGATTGGCGTTCTCCTCATAAAAGGGGCGTCCAAGTTGGATGCGTAGGCCGATTCAGTCAAATTCGGTCCCCTACTATATAGATTTGATCGATATGAATCTCACGGCCCTCCAGCAGGGTCCAACTGAAGCCATCGGTGTCGGGGCGGTCACTGGCCGCCTCGCTCTCGTTCTCGCACTCGTTCTTTTGAATGCTTTTTTCGTCGCGGCCGAGTTTTCCCTCGTCGCCGTCCGGAAAAGCCGCATCGACGAAATGGCCGATGCCGGCGAGCGCAGGGCCAAGTCAGTCCAGAAGGCACTCAACCATCTGGACCGCTACATCGCCGGAACGCAACTCGGGATCACGCTAGCCTCCCTCGCGCTTGGCTGGGTTGGGGAGCCGGCGATAGCCGTTATACTGGACGGTTTCCTTCAGATATTCGGTCTGCCTCCAGCACCTGCGGGGGTCCATACCGGAGTTTCTCTCGGTGTTGGCTTTTTCATTCTCACGTTCCTCCATATCGTCCTTGGTGAGCTTGCCCCGAAGACAATTGCCCTGGTCAACCCCGAAGGGGTGAGCAAAATGGTCTCCGCACCCCTGATGCTGTTCTCGAGCATCATGAGTCCGGTGATCTGGATTTTCAACGGTGCCGCGCGCGGTATGCTCAGCATCTTCGGATTTACTCCAACGACTGAAGCGCAGAGCCACTCCCCCGAAGAGCTGCGTCTCCTCGTGATGCAGGCGCGCGCGCACGGAACCCTGAACGAGAGTGACAGCGCCATGCTAGCGGGCGTATTCGACTTCCATGAGAAGAAAGCGCGCGATGTAATGCGTCCACGAACCGAAGTCGTGGCGCTCAACATCGATGCTACGGAAGAGGAGGTCTGGGCGGTCGTCAGGGAAGAACGGTATTCGAGATACCCCGTCTACCGCGAATCGCTGGACGACGTAGTCGGCGTTTTTCTCGCCAAAGATCTGTGGCTCAGAAATGATGACGCTCCATTTTCGCTGGCGGCTGTCACTCGTGAGCCTTTGTACGTTCCCGATAGCAGACCGGCCGAGCGCGTACTTGACGACCTCCGCCGCAGCAGAGCGCACATGGCTGTCATTCTCGACGAGTACGGCGGAACGGCAGGCATCATGACGATGGAAGATCTCATCGAGGAAGTAATCGGTGACATCTCCGATGAGTACGACATGGCCGCCCGCAGTGCTATCGAATCCAACGGAGTCCTCGAGCTCGACGGAACGATGTCGCTCATCGATGTCCGCTCTGACCATCGCGTGCAGATTCCCGAAGGCGACTGGACCACGCTTGGCGGATACGCATTCGCCCAGCTGGGAAGACTACCGCGGATGGGGGACAGGGTTCCTTTACCTCACGGGGAACTCGAGGTTATCGCGATGGATGGCCGGCGAATCGCCGCGCTAAGGGTCCATCGGGCGCAGGCCGGAACGCCGCCGAACGCGTCACCATCACAGCAACCAGGGTCGTCCGCATAGCCAACGCCCACGATCCGTACGCCGCGCTTCGACACCGCGACTTTCGGCTTTTTCTATTCGGCAGAATTCTTGGGGTCGTTGGCTGGCAGATGCTCCAGGTCGCACTCGGCTGGGAGCTATACGAACGAACTCACTCGGCTCTGGCTCTCGGAATGGTCGGCCTCCTGACGGCCATTCCAGTGATTGTTCTTGCGTTGCCGGCAGGACATCTCGCCGACCGGATGGATCGCAAGAAGATCGTGATGGGGGCGCAGGTGCTTTTCGTGATAATGTCGCTCGCCCTTGCGGCTGTGTCGCACTGGGCTGGGCCCATCCCGCTCATCTTCGGGATTCTGCTCATCGGCGGAGTGGGCCAGGCGTACAACAATCCCGCGCGTTCGGCATTGTTGCCGCGCCTTGTTCCGGCTGAGGTGTTCGGGAACGCGGTCACGTGGACGAGCAGCGCGTTTCAAACCGCTGCTGTCATTGGGCCTGCGATTGGAGGAGCGGTCATCGCGTTCCAGCATCGGGCGACGGCTGCGTACGTGATCGACGCGTGCCTGACGACAATCTACTTGATCATGCTGCTCGCGATTCGTGGCAATGTTACCGTGGCGGCGTCGGCAACTGCGCTCAGGCCAAAGGAAAGAATGACGCTCGAGTCTCTCATGGCCGGGATGAGATTCGTAAAGGATACGAAGGTCGTTCTCGCCGCGTTGACGCTTGACCTGTTCGCCGTGCTGCTCGGCGGAGCGACGGCGCTTCTGCCGATTTTCGCGAAGGACATTCTTCAGGTCGGCCCCGAAGGCCTGGGCTGGCTCCGCGCTGCGCCGTCAGTCGGCTCGTTGATCGTGATGATCACCATTGCTCATCGACCACCGATGCAGAAGACAGGTTGGACTCTCATCAGTGCCGTGGCGGGATTCGGTGTGTGCACGATTGTCTTCGGCCTGTCAAAGTCGTTCCTGCTCTCGATGTCGATGCTCTTTCTGCTCGGGGGTCTCGACGGAATCAGCATGATCGTGAGGGCGACACTCGTTCAACTCTGGACGCCGGATGAAATGAGAGGACGAGTATCGGCGGTGAACAGCGTGTTCATCGACATGTCGAACGAGCTGGGTGGTTTCGAATCCGGAGCGCTCGCAGCAGTAGTGGGTCCCGTTGCGGCAGTTGTCGGCGGTGGTATCGGAACTATCGTCGTGGTGAGTGCAGTTGCGGTCGCGTGGCCGGAATTGCGACAACTCGGGCATCTCGTGCCACCGGAGCCTTCATGAAAGCGAGCTCTTCGCCGATTTCAAGAGGAGGCCGCTGCCTGATGAATTCGCTGCTCTAGGCCGAAGCGAGTTTTTTCAGGGAATCACGATCCATCCGGTGGCCACCATCGAAAGTCATCAGCGTGTAGGCGATTCCTTTTTCGTTCAACAACCTCTCATAGCCGGCAATCATTTCGGGGTCTCCGAATTGATCCCGCGTTCCATACACGATCGTGAGCGCGGTATTTCGAAAGAACTCTGCGGCCTCGTTGAGGTCTGCATCGCTGGCAAGGAGAGAACCCCACATGATCAGGCGATCGGCGTTTGCCCTGCCGCGGGTCAGCCAGCGGTTGACAGTTGCCCCACCCTGCGAGAATCCGAGGACGCTGATCCTCACGTTGGTTGTGTCGAGCTGAGTCATCACTCCGTCGTAGAGCCGGTCAAGATAGTTGACATAGTCAACTATCTCGTTCTCCCGGTCTTCGCGGGTCATCCAGGTAGCGCCGACTTGCGTATCGGGGCCGTGAAAACCGGTTCCGGATGGCACGTAGAAGCGGGATAACGCTTCGGGTACAACGATAAGCCGGGTTGGAGACTCGATACACTCGAACTCCTTCACGAAGTCGGACGCGAGCTGCGCGTATCCGTGGCAGCAGAACCAGACGTCAGTTATGTCCGGACCCGGCTCACCAAGCAGGAAATAACGCGCCGTGCGCGCGACTGATATGTGGTGCTCTGAAGGCATCGGGAAAATCTAGCTGACAGGGTTCCGGTTCGTCCTTGGAATAGCTTTTGCCTTTTCCCGAGCCATGAGAATTGCCTCGATTGCCTGCGCCGCTTTTGGAGTCGCCCTTCTGAACGCCTGCACCGTTTCCAACGAACAGGAATCGCAGATGGGCGAGCAGACCGCGCGTGAAGTTGCCGCACAGCTTCCGATCGTCGAGGATGCCTACATCAACTCGTACATCAACGAGCTAGGTGACACGATCGCGAGTCATACGAGCCGATCCGATCTTCAGTGGCATTTCTACATCGTGAACTCGCACCAGGTCAACGCGTTCGCGCTGCCCGGCGGATTCATCTACGTCAATCGCGGCCTGATCGAGTCGGCCGGGCGGGCGGATGAGCTCGCTGGTGTGCTTGGGCACGAGATCGGGCACGTCATAGAGCGACACTCGGTGAAGCAGATGCAGCAGCAGCAGAAGATCGGCGTCGTTGCATCGCTGGCGTGTACGCTGACCAACATCTGCAAGAACGACGTTGCGCGGGCCGCGATCAACATTGGTGGCAGCGCGATGATTTCCCGGTACAGCCGAAAGGATGAGCTCGAGGCGGATTCAGAAGCGGTTGAAAATGTTCTTCATGTGAACTTCGATCCGGAAGGAATTCCCGCACTGTTCGAAGTATTGATGGAACAGCGAAAAACTCAGCCGTCGATCGTCGAAGGGTGGTTCTCTACACATCCGCTCGAGGAATCACGAATTCAGCAGGCGCGTCGGTTAATCGCCGCAAAGGGCGCCGATCACGCGGCCGGGCTCGTGCAGAATCTTTCGAGCTACCCCGCATTTCGCAGAGCGGTTTCGCAGCTGCCCGAGCCGCCGCCGCAACCGGTCGGACAAAGGCAGCAGTAACAGAGCTCGATCATCACCATTCCATACCGAACGGATCACCCGGCGGCGCCCGAAGTGCCGGGCTCGGCGTTGGAAGCTCCTGTCTCTCGATCCATCTTTTGAAGTCGGCGGCGATTGCGGTCCAGTGAGCTCGCTCGGCTTCGCTTCCCGACGACGACAGGCCACGCGCACGCTTTCCAAGCTCCGCCATCTTCAATTCGACGAGCGCCCGGACTTCGGGCGCGGCATCCTTGTCTGCGGCGAGCATGAGCAGCCGATCGGCAACCGCGCGCTGAGATACGCGTCTCAGCGCAGCCGTTTTCGCACTCTCCGAACCAGCTGATTTCCAGCTCGCTGCGAGCGCATCGATGGTTTCACCAAGCGTCAGCGGCGATGCACCGCGCGTCGAGAACTGCACGATGCGCGCGGTTCTCTCCCGCTCCAGAACTCCATCAACGATCATCTGAGCAAGAGTGCGTGCTGCACCAAGCTCATCGAACGCCGGACGCGTTCGGCTGTTGAACAGCTCGACGTACGGATTGTATGAGAACGGGCGAGGCCCGAGCAATGACAGCACCGTGTCTGGAACGGCGAGCTCGGCCGGACTCATCGCAGCGATAAGCGCGTTAAGCGCCTTGCGCTGCGTCGGTCCGTCGATCGGATGCGTCGCAACCGTTCCGTCGCCGCGAATCGAGTTGGCGTATTCCATTCCACCAATCGTCTTCGATAGGGAATTGATCGCAAAGCGATGAAACAGGTAGATCGGAACGAACCGTTCTTGAAGAAGCGCAACCGGCTCACCGATGCGAATGTTGCGCTCACCGAATTTCGCCAGCGCCACTCGTCGAACTGCCATTTCATGATTCAGGAATTCCGTCGGAGTGGAAGCGTCGTCCCACAGGTTCGTGCGTGGGTCTGACGCATAGTCCGGCCGCGCATCGGCATCCGAGAGAAACACCAGCCCACGACGCAGACCGTCGGCCACGATCGCGCGCAGTGAATCCTGTTCGGTTCCCGGAGGAAAGATTCCGTAGCCCCAGTGAATCGAGAACACGTCGAACACACCTGGACCCGAGGCGTACGCCTGGGAGATATCGATGTTGCCGTTGCCGGCGAGTCTCACGCGCGGCGGCGGATAGTCCATCACCGATCCGCGCTCGTAAGTCGACGCTATGTAGTTGTGGGCGAGGCCGAGTGTATGGCCTACCTCATGTGCGCTAACCTGACGCACGCGCGCGAGAACGAACGCAGTATCGGCGGCCGCAGCGTCGGCACCCATCAATCCCGCATAAAGATTGTAGTCAGTTCGCGCGCGGTGACTGTCGAGTCGCGCCTGCCCCTTGATGATCTCTCCAGTGCGCGGATCGCTCATCGCTCCGCCAACCGACCAGCCGCGCTCGTTGCGATTCTCCCACTGAAGCACGTTATAGCGCGCATCGAGCGGGTCTACCCCTTCCGGAAGATCCTCAACTCTGAATCCACCCTTGAGTCCGGCCTGATCGAACGCCTGAATCCACCAGCTCACTCCCTGCTTTGTCGCGGTTCTGACTGGCTCGGGAATTCCACGATCGATGTAGTACACGATCGGATTCTTGATCGGACTGTTCGGGTCGTTCGGATTGACTCGCTCCAGGCGATGCCTGCTGATCCATCGCACCTCGAGCGGACTCTGAATCGGCTGAGCGTAATCCTTGAACACGATTCCGAAAAATCCCGTTCGAGGATCGAGCACGCGCGGCTTGTATGAATCGTCGGGGAGCTTGAGCAGGGAAATGTGCTGGCGCAGCGTGAACGATTTACCGTCCGGGACAATCGAAGAGATCGTCTGGCCCGGCTTGCCCTGTGTCGCAAACGTGAGCGAGACATCGATCTCGTCATTCTCGGGAAACGACTTCGTGTACGGCCTGTAGATGCTCGATCTGTCGCGCGCGACCGAATAGCTGCCTTCATTGTTGTTCGATATGGTCTGTGCAACATCGTTCCAGTCGCGCATGAAGAAATCCGTCGCGTCTACGAGAACCCTTCCCCTCTCCTGCGCGAGAATCGGCAATGATCCCGATGTACTCGGCGGAAATGCTTCCATCACGGTCCGGATATGCGCCGGATTGTTCACGGCCGAGCTGCGATAGTTCCAGTTTTCCATAACGACGAGGACGCGATCCCCATTTCGGTCGAATCGCGCGATGTAGTTGTCACCACCGGCGCCTCGGTCGATACCGATGGGGTTGGAGCCAAGTCCCGTTGCCTGCCCGAAGAACATCAGGACACGCAGGGAGTCAGACGGAATCTCGAGAAGGATTTTCCCTGTCTTGTTGTCGAGATACATCGGAATGAAACCGTCTTTCCTTTCCATTCCGGCGGTCTTGCCTCCGATCGCCGATCCGGAGTTCGTGACCGGACTTGGCGCCTGAGCCGCCGGTTGAGTCGAAGCCAAGGTGCAGCTTGAAAGCAACGCTGCCAGCAGTGGCAGAGTAGATGAAGCGATTTTCTTCACTTTTGGGAGACCTTGAAGGGACGCGCGATTATCGGCCTTACCGTTGCCTGACGCAAGGTGCGTCAGCGGTTCGCGGCAGCTGGACGTAGATAGTATAGGCGCTAAATCCCGCTGACAGCGGAAAGCACCTGCACCCCACATTTTAGGAGAGTACATGGGTCTGTTTCCCAGTAATGCAATCAGCCGCATTCTTGCCGGCGCGTCGATCCTTGCTGCATTCGCAACTGCTTCACCCGCCCTTGGTCAGGGTCACGGCCTCGGATTCGATACCACCAACTTCGACAAGACCGTCCGCCCGCAGGACGATTTCTTTCGATACGTAAACGGCGGATGGCTAAAGCGCGCAGAAATTCCTGGCGACGCCTCGAGCTGGGGCGCGTTCAATGAGCTCCGCGAACGGAGTCGCGCCGCGCTTCACACTATTCTCGAAGATGCCTCAAAATCAAAGGCGCCTGCGGGCAGCGAAGAGCGAAAGGTCGGCGATCTCTACGCCAGCTACATGGACACGGTCACGATCGAAAGGCTCGGGATCACGCCCCTGGCAGGTGAGATGCGGACGATCGCAGCCCTTCAAACCACGTCTCAGCTTCCAGCCACGTTCGCTCACTTCGCGCGGCTCGGAGTAAACACGCCAATCGGCGTCGGAGTCGGACAGGATCCAAAGCACTCTGACGTGAACATCGTCCAGATCTCCCAGTCGGGACTCGGCATGCCCGATCGTGACTACTACCTGAAGAACGACGCGAAGATGCTCGAAACTCGCGCCGCTTACACGCGATACATCACGCAGCTTCTCACTCTCGCCAAGCAGCCCGACCCCGCCGGTGCGGCAAGCCGGATCGTCGCGCTCGAGACGGAAATTGCCTCTCCACAGTGGGACCGTGCCCACAACCGCGATAGAAACGCAACGTACAACCGGATGACAGTCGCGGACCTGGCGACGGCGATGCCCTCCTACGCCTGGTCAACCTACCTCAAGGATGTGGGCCTTTCGTCTGCAACCGAAGTCGTCGTTCGCCAGCCCGATTACCTGAAGGCGGTCGATCCGATTCTGTCAAAGACGCCCGTTTCGACGTGGCATGAGTATCTGACGTTCAAGCTCCTCGACAACTACGCTGAGCAGCTGCCGGTTGCATTCAGGCAGGCTCGATTCGAGTTCCGTAGCAAAACGCTGTCGGGCCAGCAGCAGATGGCGGTACGGTGGAAGCAGTCGGTCGACGGGGTTGAAAGCATCCTCGGCGAGCCCGCCGGCAAGCTTTACGTCGCCCGTAACTTCAAGCCTGCGGCGAAGGTTCGCATGGATGCGCTGGTGAAGAACATTCTTGCTGCCTACCGCGTCGGAATCGATAGTCTGGCATGGATGAGCCCCGAGACGAAGGTGCAGGCGAAGGACAAGCTCGCACACTTCACCGTAAAGATCGGTTACCCCGACAAGCCGCGTGATTATTCGGCGCTCGAGATCAAGCGCGGCGAATTGCTCGGCAACGCGATGAGACGCGATGTCTTCCAGTTTAACGATGCAATCAGCCGGCTAGGAAAACCGGTCGATCGCACACGCTGGGGCATGACGCCGCAGACAGTCAACGCATACTACAATTCGTCAAATAACGAGATCGTCTTTCCGGCAGCGATTCTTCAGCCGCCGTTCTTCAACGTCGAAGCTGACGATGCCGTCAATTACGGCGCGATTGGCGCGGTGATCGGGCACGAAGTTGGACACGGGTTCGACGATCAGGGAAGAAAGTCGGATGGTTCGGGCAATCTTCGCGATTGGTGGACGGCGAGCGATGCTCAATCGTTCGACGCTCGCACAACCAAGCTCGGAGCGCAGTACGCGGCGATCAACCCGATCGATGATCTCCACATCAATCCCGGTCTGACGATGGGTGAAAACATTGGTGACCTGAGCGGACTCGCGCAGGCTTATCGCGCTTATCGTATCTCGCTCAATGGAAAGGAAGCCCCTGTGATCAACGGTTTTACCGGCGATCAGCGCTTCTTCATCGGGTTTGCGCAGGTCTGGCGCACCAAGTACCGAGACGAGGCGCTGCGTCAGCAGCTTTTGACGAATCCCCACTCTCCGGGGATGTACCGCGCGTTCGTGCCACTGATCAACAATGACGCGTTCGATGCCGCCTTCGGCGTTCTGCCCGGCGACAAGATGTTCGTTGCACCAGCAGACAGAGTGAAGATCTGGTAAGAGCTCTACGGGGTGGCTGCCTTCTCTATCGAGGCAGCCACCTCGCCGCCCGGTACCACTCAACCGTCGAAAACATTCCCGGCGCCAGCGCGATTGACGGCTCGTAATCAAGTTCCAGCCGCGCCCTGAGATCACTACACGTCCAATCATTCTGGGAAAGCTCGATGAGCCTGTCTGGCGTGAGCTTGGGCTTGTCTCCCATGACGAGTCCGCGAAAGCGCTCGACCTTTGCGAGCGCTTCGGCAACGCCGGGAGAAACGGCAAGAAATCTCGGGCTCCGGCCAACCGCCTTGGCGATCGCACCGATTATGTCGAACCAGGTGTGCGGCTCTCCATCGGTCATGTAGAACACTCCCCGCGCATCGGTTTCGGCGATACTCCTGATGCCGCGAACGAGATCGCTCACGTGAACTATCGACAGTTTCTGGTCGGGCGATGCAACGTGCGGCGCGATTCCCATGGATACGAGCCGGAACAGCGAGAATATCCCCGAGTCCCGCGGGCCGTATACCGGCGGAGGACGAACAACCGCGAATTCCAATGCGGATTTCTCGACGAGCTTCTCGGCTGCGAGCTTAGACTTCCCATAAACACTGACAGGCCGGGGAGTATCGGTTTCGTTGATCGTGTGCCTGCCTTTTACCGGACCCGCCGCGGAAATACTCGAGCCGAGTATGAGGAGCGCGTCCGGAGCAGCGGCGGCCATTGCGTCGACCACATGCCGTGTGCCGCCTACATTCACGCGCGCGTAGCCTTCTTCGGTCGCTGAGGCTGTCGTACCTGCAAGATGAAAAACCACGGACACGTCGTCGAGCGCGGTTCTGAGCGCGGAGCTGTCGGGCGAAGTGAGATCGCCGGTGACAGGTTGAATCGACTGCCCGTCGAGCCAACGCAGGCTGCTGGTGGGGCGCACAAGGCATCGAACGGTCCAGCCGTTGGCGAGCAAATCCGCCACCAGATGGCTGCCGATGAAGCCAGTGCCTCCGGTAACCAGGGCAACACGCGCGGTCATGAGCCTTATGTACGGCGCACAGGCGAGAAAAGCCAGCATTGCGGCCAGGATGAGCGGTGAGCCAATTTCATGGTTTCCGCTCGCCGATCGAGACATATGACATTTCGCAGCCTCCGCATCGCGACGCTTCTGCCGTTTCTCGCTCCTTCTCTGGCGGGCGCCCCAACGGCTCAGGAGCCGATTGACTGGGACCCGCTCTCGGACGATTGGGACAGATTCCGCACGCCCGGAATCTGATGCGTTGGATAGCCTTACTCGAATCCGCGCGTGTTGGCGTTGGCGGCTTGCGCGCAAATCCCCTCCGAACTCTTCTGTCAACGACGGGAGTGGTGATCGGAGTGGCCGCACTTGTCGCCGCGTTTTCCATAACCGATGGAGTCGCCGTCTGGTCGCGGGCACTCATCCTCCGCGAGTCCAGCGTTCAGGATATCAGCGTAACTCCGGCCACGGCCGATACCATAAACGGCCGCATCGTTTCATCTCACCACGCCCCCACGCTCACCATCGAGGATGCCAGTGCCGCTGGCGCGGAAATCCGGGGTGTCGCGGGACACGTGTTGACACTGAGCGGTTCGGCCGCCGCAGAATATCTCTCTCGCCGTGCGCCGGTACGACTTACCCTCAGCACTTCAGAGCTCGCGGAATTCAGTACGCTTCCGCTCGGGGCAGGCCGCTTTTTCACCGACGCTGAGGTTGTCCATTCCGCTCCAGTAGTCGTACTCGGCTACCACCTTGCGCAAGAGCTTGCGGGGGCCCGTGATGCTTTCTGGATGATCGGTCATGTGATATGGCTTGGTGCCGGCCGACGCGAGGTGGTTGGCGTTCTTGCGCCGCCGAAGTCAGGACGGGACCCTGATCTTGTCGCGTTCGCTCCGTTGCGTGGCGGGCTCGAGCTGATGGATCCTTCATCGGCACCCCGAGTGCCCACCCTTCGACTGAAAGCCCACACCATCGAGGCAGTGGACACGCTCCGCGCAGCAACACTCGACTGGCTGGCCGATCGTTATGGTCGGAGTGCTCCGAAGCTCAGGATCTCGGTTGCAAACCAGCAGCTCGCCAACACGCGGATGGCCATGCGGCTTACAAAGCTGCTGCTTGGCATGTTGGTGAGTCTGATTCTCGCTGTCGGCGGAATCGGAATCATGAATGTTCTGTTGGCGGCTGTGACCGAGCGTACGAGGGAGATCGGAATTCGGAAGGCAGTCGGAGCGCGGGCGCGCGACATTCAGACTCAATTTCTCATCGAATCGGTGACCGTGACTGGAGCGGGTGCGCTCATCGGATTCGTCCTCGGGATAATTCTCGCGTACAGCGGCACCGCAGCATTCCGTTATTTCATGGGCTCGGAGATATATCCGCTGATTCGGCCGACCACGGCTGTCCTCGCCGTTTTTTCATCGGTCCTCGTGGGGCTCGTATTCGGAACTTATCCGGCGCGTCGCGCCGCGCGGTTGTCACCGATAGAAGCGATCGCGAGAGAATGAGGGCCTCTCCGCAGCATTGCGGCCAAGATGAGCGGTGAGCCAATTTCATGTCTTCCCTTCGCCCTCCCCACATATATGACATTCCGCAGCCTCCGCATCGCGGCGCTACTGGCGTCTCTTATTCCTTCGGTCGCGCGAGCCCAGACCGGCGAAAAGCCGATTGTCTGGGACGCACTAGCCAAAGAAGGACAAACGATACTTGGCGACTACCTCCGCATCAATACAACGAATCCTCCGGGCAATGAGATTCTCGCCGCGCGTTTCCTCAAGGGCATCCTCGATCGCGAAGGAATCCCTGCGGAAATCCTCGACACAGCGGAGCTAGGGGGAACACACGCGAACCTCTATGCGCGCCTCAAAGGGAACGGCTCGAAGAGAGCGGTGATTCTTCTTCATCACATGGACGTCGTTCCTGCGACGCAGTCGCAGTGGAGCGTCGATCCGTTTTCCGGAATCGTGAAGGACGGATACATCTGGGGTCGCGGCGCGATCGATATGAAGGGCGAAGCAGTTGCGCACCTGATGGCTCTCATCGCGCTCAAGCGCTCGGGAATTCAGTTAAATCGCGATATCGTGTTCATCGCCAACGCGGACGAGGAGTTCACGTCTACCGGCGGTTTCACGTTCGTGAAGAACCACGCCGACCTCATCAAGGACGCGGAATATTTGATCACCGAAGCGACGGAAAACTCCGTCGTCAACGGGAAAGTGAAGTATTTCGCCGTGGGCGTTGCCGAGAAGCGAACGTTCTGGCAAAAACTGACCGTGAAGGGAATTCCGTCACACGGATCGCGACCGACGAAAAACAACCCGGTGCCGCGCCTCGTTGCAGCACTGGACAAGATCGCGCACTATGAAACGCCACTTCATGTGACACCCGGAGTTCAGAAATACTTCCGCGATATCTCTCGGCTTTATCCAGAGCCGAGGAAGACCTGGCTGTCCGATGTGACGGCAGCGCTGAAAAATCCAACTGCGCGTCAGTGGATTTTGAGCGATGTCTACTGGAACGCTTATCTGCGTAACACGATTTCCCTGACGGGGCTCGGCGGCTCGAACAAGACGAACGTCATTCCGCCCGAAGCGACGGCTGAGCTCGACGTAAGACTACTGCCGGATACGGACCCTGCGGCTTTTCTGGCCACCCTTCAGAAGATTGTCGGAGACACGGCTGTGCATTTCCAGACGCTGCTTCAGCCAAAGACTCCGCTCGAGAGTCCGACAGATACAGACCTGTTTCGTGCGATTGAAAAGGCAGCGCATGAGCGTGCGCCGGATGCATTCGTTACGACTCCGATGCAGACTGGTGCGACCGACCGGCCGACGTACCGGAAGCTCGGAATCATTACGTACGCGATCGATCCGTTTCTCACCGAGCAGGCCGAGCGACAGATGGGCGTGCACGGGAACAACGAGCGTCTATCGGTGGTGAACGTCGGATTCGGTATTCACTACGTTTTCGACATACTGCGTTACGTGCAGTAGGCGGTTCAGCCCTTGTGGCGGAACGTGATTCTGCCGCGGGTGAGGTCGTACGGCGAGACTTCGAGAGTCACGCGGTCGCCGGCGAGCACGCGGATTCTGAACCGTCGCATCTTTCCGGCGATAGTTGCGTGGACGTCATGTCCGTTCGAGACAAGCACCTTGAAGGTTGCGTCCGGGAGTACTTCCGTCACCGTGCCTTCGAGCTCGATCGCTTCTTCCTTGGCCATAAGACTCCGTATTTTGCTCTAAAGTTTTCCTGTAAACGAAAGAACGGGGCCATCCTGGTTACCCAGAGTGGCCCCGCCTCTATCGCACTCTACCTGCGAGTGGGATCAACGAACCTTCGTTACGTTCTCGGCGGCGGGACCCTTCTGGCCCTGCACGACGTCGAACTCGACCTTCTCGCCTTCGGCGAGCGACTTGAAGCCGCTACCGTTGATGGCTGAGTGGTGAACGAAACAATCCTTCTGTCCGTTCTCCGGGGTAATGAATCCAAAACCCTTTGCATCGTTGAACCACTTCACAGTTCCTGTGGTACGCATTCTGGTACTTCCTCGTGTTGATATGTTCGTCGGAAGTCCGGAATTGCCGTCCCCGCCGACCTTTGTTCTGACTGGCCAAATGAAAAAAGACCTGGTTTTATCCAGGTCCCTTGCTTGTTCACTGGCTAGTCGGTGCGCACACCCGTGCGCGATAGACAATAAAGATAACCACCCCGGGGGCATTGTCAATGAAAACCCTGAATGGTGTCCACCACGGATAGAAATGTCCCCGCTGTTACACGGATAGAAATGTCACCCCGGTGGGGGTTGGGTTTCCTGGACCGCTTTTGCCTTTATTGCTTCGATCGACTCCATATGGGCGCGAAGCCGCCACGGATGATCGGCC
>JBBSGU010000058.1:0-17730 GCA_038253755.1 Gemmatimonadales bacterium
AAAACCGCGAAGAAGTTTCTCGGGTTCTGACCAATTCCGACCTCGTGTTCGTCACGTGCGGAATGGGAGGAGGAACGGGAACTGGCGCGGCGCCCACTGTATGCGAGCTGGCTCGCGAAGCCGGTGCCCTGACGGTCGGCATCGTGACCCGCCCCTTCCTGTTCGAGGGGCGGAAGCGTCTTCGGCAGGCTGAGCTCGGCATCGCCGAGATGCGGAAGCACGTCGATACGATGATTGTCGTTCCGAACGAGCGGTTGCTCGCGGTCGTCGGCAAAGGCATCCCGTTCCACGACGCGCTCAAAAAGGCCGATGAAGTTCTGCTTCACGCCACTCAGGGTATTTCGACGCTGATCACCGTCACGGGACTGGTGAACGTTGACTTTGCTGACGTGCGCACGGTTATGCAGGAAGGCGGTTCCGCATTGATGGGCACTGGCATCGGACGCGGTGAGAATCGCGCAACCGACGCTGCCCAACAGGCGATCGCCAGCCCGCTTCTCGACAACGTTTCCGTCTCGGGCGCTACAGGCGTACTCGTCAATATCACCGGTGGAGACGACCTCACACTTGGCGACGTGCACCAGATCGTCGAGATCGTGAAGGATGCTGTTGGCGAAGACGCCGAAATTATCTTCGGAACGGTGAACGAGAAAGCGATGCAGGGCGAGTGCAGAGTAACCGTCATCGCGACCGGCTTCGACAAGAGCCCGTCAAACATTGCCGCGACCGCCGCCGTAACGGATCCGCATCTGGCCAGGGAAGCGCTTTCATCGAGGACGGTTGGAACGCCAGTGATTCAGCTTCCTATCCGCGGTCGAACGGTGACGCCACAACCGCGCAACGTCTCGACCCCGGACATTTCCCGAAGAGTGACGCCGCTGTCCAATCCGTCGTCTTTACAGGAGAAGATCGACGGCAACGGACAGGATCTCAGCGACATGGAGATCCCGACGTTCATTCGGAGACAGATGGATTGACGGTTCGCAGTGCACGCGCAATCACATACACGCTCGTCGGACTCTTTTCAGTCGTAGCAATTCGACTGACGCCGCCGGTCAGCCGTACCCCAGACAAAGCGGTCCTTGGCGCCTTCGCCGAGCCCGACCAGCTCGCGCATTCACCGGTGGTAGTTCAGCCCCCTGAGCTGATGGTGAGGCCGGTGGTTGTCGTTGCATCGAACAAGGAAAAGATCGACACGCTGACGGTGAGCGGCACAATTCAATCGAGCCTGTTCTCCGCGCTGGACAAGTCGAGCGATGCAACGCTGCCTCGTTCTGCCAGAACGGAACTCGCATTTTCTCTCGCGGATATTTTTGAGTACCGCGTAGACATGAGCAAGGACCTCCAGGTCGGCGACAAATTTCACATCCTCGTCGAGCGGCTCCAGAAACCAAACGGCGCGGTTATCGTGAACCGGATCCTCGGCGCACGGCTGGCCGTCTCTGGCAACGAAATCGATGCCATTCGTTTTGACAGCAGAGCTGCAACTGGTGAGTACTTCGATGGAGCAGGCAAGTCGCTGCGCGCATCGTTCCTCCGTGCGCCGGTCGCGTTCAGAAGAATCTCGAGCATCTTCGGCGGTCGCCGTCACCCGGTTCTTGGCATCTGGCGTCAGCACAAGGGAACGGACTATGCGGCCGCGATGGGCACTCCAGTCAGATCGATCGGCGACGGCGTGGTCATCTTCGCTGGGCGCAAGAGCGGCTACGGGAATGTCATCGACATCCGACACCGCAATGGATTCGTGAGCCGGTACGGACATCTTCGGAATTTCGCGAACGGCATCCACACCGGTTCGCACGTCTCCATCGGCAGTACCATCGCCGCGGTGGGAATGACCGGGCTCGCGACCGGCCCGCACCTTCACTTCGAGATTCTGGTGAATGGAGTGCAGCGCGACCCACGCATTGCTCTCCAGATGAAGGGCGGAGAGCCGATTCCATCGTCGGAACGAGGCGTCTTCCAGCAACTCAAGTACCGGACGCTCTCTGCGTTCCCTAAGGTAGCGTTGGCCGCCAATTAGCTTCTCCAGGTCGGTCTCTCAGGAACTCGTCCGTCCCCGCTGGTCTAAATAGATCGTAACCTGCCTGGGTCACGGATTGGACGGGTGCAACGGATCAGGGACGGAGCGACGGAAAGTTTAAGATTTGGTCACTCCGTCCTGCCGTAGTTACCCAGAAACAAGGTCGAAGCCACTGCTGCGCCCGTCCACCGGGCGCACTCCGTTTCTAATCCGTGACATCCGTCCAATCCGTGACCCAATATGTTGCGACTGATTTAAAGCGTCGGGCACGCATGAATCAGAAGGCAGCGGAGGCGAATGGCTTTGCAGTATCGTCCATCAGCGAAGACTATCTTTCAGCCTTCCTCATTTTCCTTCCAGCATGCCCCGAATTCTCAAACGCTCATCCGACGTCCAGTCCCGCTCGCTTTGGCAGCGGGTCAAGGACATCGCGATGCTCGACATCACGACCCTCGCGCGGGGCGGTACGATCCAGGGGTCTCTCGAGAAGCTCGAGGAAGTCCTCATCGAGGCCGACTTCGGCGTCGCCACGAGCATGCGACTCGTTGAGGATGTCGAGCGACAAGCTCTTCGCGGCGAGATCAAGAACCAGGATCAGTTTCTCGCTTCCCTCGAGGAAGGAGTGGCACGATCACTGGGCGCAGACACCGACGACGCATCGCTGGTCTTTGCGCCCGAAAAACCTACGGTCATTCTCGTGATTGGTGTGAACGGGGCCGGGAAGACGACATTCATCGGCAAGCTTTGCGCTCTGATGCAGGCGCGGGGCAAGAAAACGCTGGTTGGGGCAGCGGATACGTTTCGCGCCGGCGCGATCGATCAGCTAAAACGTTGGGCTGAGCGCAGCGAAACTGATTTCGTTGGCGGAGGTCCAGGAAGTGATCCCGCATCGGTTGCATTCAACGCCATCGATGCCGGAGTTACGCGTGGAAGCGACGTCGTCATCATCGATACGGCAGGGCGGCTTCACACGAGTTCGAATCTCATGGATGAGTTGAGAAAAATTCACCGTGTCATCAATCGACGCGTTCCCGGTGCGCCGCATGAGACGCTGCTAGTCCTCGATGCGACGATCGGCCAGAACGCAGTCGCGCAGGCCAGAACCTTCGCCGATGCAGTGCCCATCACGGGTTTGGTCATGACCAAGCTCGATGGAACCGCAAAAGGCGGCATCGTCGTAGCGGTGCGCGAGGCGATCAATGTCCCGATCAAATTCATCGGCGTTGGCGAAGCGATGGGCGATCTCGAGCCGTTCAACGCCGTCGCTTTTGCCGCCGAGCTCGTCGAGGGATAGCGGTTGACTGACGACGGACAGCGCCGGCCGCCGTCAGGAAAGATCTACCTCGACATGCCCGTCACCTACCTGAAAGGTGTCGGGCCGATTCGCGCCGCGGCTCTGCGGCGGCTGGGAATAATCACCGCTCGCGATCTCCTCTACCACATTCCGCATCGCTACGAAGACGCGACCACTGTAAGCGGCATTGCGTCGCTCGAGCCGGGAATGGATGCGACTGTCGTCGGAAAAGTAATTTCGAAAGGAATCATCCCGACCAGAAAGGGTCTGCGAATTTTCCAGGCAGTTGTGCAGGACGCCACGGGAATCATCGAGTGCTCGTGGCCGGGTCAGCCATTTCTCGACCGCACGATCTCAAAGGACGACACGCTTCTCCTGAGCGGAACCGTCAAGTTCTTCCACGGTCGCCAGCTCCAGCCCCGTGAATGGGTCAACCTCGGCGCCGACGTTTCGTCTTTTGGCGAAGGCCGTGTGCTTTCGGTGTATCCGGCGACGGAAGGTCTCTCGTTCAAGGTCATTCGCGGAATTCTCGACACGCATCTCGAAGCATTGCTGGCACTTGTTCGCGAATATCTGCCGAAGGATCAACTGAAGAAGTCCTCGCTGCCGTCGCTCCCCGACGCTTTGAGGATGGTGCACCGGCCATCGTCTATTGCAGATGCGATGCGGGGGCGCGACCGGCTTTCATATGAAGAGCTTCTTTTCGTCCACCTGCTTCAGCGGCGGGCCAACGCGCTCGCTCGCGAGCGGCGTCGGGGAATCACTTTCACCAACCGGAAAGAGCTTACGTCTGGGTTGCGTACGGCGTTGCCTTATGCACTCACCGGATCGCAAGCGACTGCGCTTCGTGAGATCGTTGCCGACATGTGCAGTGACAACAAGATGCACCGGTTGCTTCAAGGTGATGTAGGAAGCGGCAAGACGATCGTTGCGCTGTTTGCTTCGCTTCTGGCGATGGAAAACGGTTACCAGGCCGCGATCATGGTGCCAACGGAGCTGCTTGCTGAACAACATTTCCTGACAATCTCCAGACTTCTGGAGCCGCTCCGAATCAAGCCTCTTCTCGTCACGGGAAGTCTCAACACCCGAGAGCGTGCCGAAGCTGCGAAGAGGATGAGTGAGGAAATTCCGCTCCTGGTAATCGGAACTCACGCGCTCATTCAGGAAAGCACGTCGTTCGCGCGACTTGGCTTCGTGACCATCGATGAGCAGCATCGCTTCGGTGTGGACCATCGAGCGATGCTGTCTGCCAAGGGGGAATCGCCCGACATCCTATTAATGAGCGCGACTCCGATACCGCGCTCTCTCGCTCTTACGATGTATGGCGATCTCGACGTTAGCACGTTGACCGAGCGCCCTGCCGGACGCCAGCCGGTAACCACGGTCGTTCGAGCAGAGAAGGGACGCGATCGAGTGCTTCAGTTCGTCCGGCGGGAGACGGACGCGGGACGACAGGCATACATCGTCTATCCCGTGATCGAAGAATCGGAAAAGACGGACCTCAAGTCGGCGACGACCATGTTTCAGAAACTGTCCACTACCTTCTTTGAAGGAAAGAAAGTCGCGCTCCTGCATGGGCGGCTTCCGAGCGCTGAGCGCGATACGACAATGCGCGCGTTTCGCGACGGCCAGATCGACGTGCTGGTCGCGACTACCGTTATTGAAGTCGGAATCGATGTCGCGAACGCAACAGTGATGCTTGTCGAACATCCCGAGCGTTTCGGATTGTCGCAGCTTCACCAGCTTCGTGGTCGAGTGGGCCGAGGGGCGGAAGCGTCGTATTGCATTCTGCTGGGAGACTTCGGGCCGGACGCACGCGAGCGGCTCTCCATCTTCGCCAGTACCGAAGACGGGTTTGAGATTGCTCGCGCCGATCTTCGGATCCGCGGAATGGGCAATCTCTTCGGCCAGGAGCAGAGCGGGGAAGCGACGTTCAGGATCGCCGATCCGATTCGCGATGAGCGGCTGAACATCGACGCGAGAGTCGCCGCGGAAGAAATGCTCGCGGCCGATCCGGAGCTGGAAAAGAAGGAGCACGCCGGAATCCGCGGCGTGCTTTCGTCCCGCTACTCGCGGGCGATGCAGTTGTTCCGGGTCGGCTGACCGCTAGCGGCTCGGGTTTGCCAGTCGCTTCTTGATTCGGTCCAACTCTGCGTTCGCCTTCGCGAGCTGATCCTTGAGGGCAGTAATCTCGTCCTCGCGCGTCACGAAAATAGTATCACGTCCGACAATTTTGGTCGCCGTCTGCGCCGTACGCATGCTTTGCATTGTCGAGGCGACGCGCTTGATCACCTGAGCCTGCGGTCGATACCAATTGTTGCTGGGAGTGGATAAGTAGATGTCGATTGCCTTCAGGCCCTCGGCCATCGACGCGTTCTTGTTGCTCGGGTCTACCATATAAAGAGCGCGCCAGAACGCGACTTCCTGAGACTCGGGCGTGTTCTTGTTGGCAAGGACGAAATCCGAAAGAATCCGGTCCGCGCCTGCATAGTCGCCGATGTCCGCCCGTTTACTTGCAGCGTCAATCGCTGCAGCGAATCCAGACGCGGGGATGGGTGCCTTGGCCGCCCGTGGTTGGGAGCATGCAACCGTCAACAACACGCAGACTGCGATGGACCTGAAACGGCTGGCACGAGCGATCAAGCGACTTCCTCGATTACAGGGGTTCTTCGAAACGGCGTGCGGCGGGTGATCGCCGCGCGTACAGGCAAGGTAATAGAAAAAGTCGTGCCTGAACCAAGGGTGCTCTCGACTTTGATCGTCCCGCCGTGCGCCTCGACAATTTCACGCGCGATTGCGAGGCCGAGGCCGGTGCCCTTTGCCGCCGCATACGCCTGATTGCTCGCCTGGAAGAACTTCTCGAAGATATGCGGCAGCTGCTCGGCCGAGATGCCGACGCCGCTGTCGGTTACGGTGATGGCGACCTCCTGGCCGACGCCCTCGACTCCGAGCTGAACTGTGCCGCCCCGGTCGGTGAACTTGAAAGCATTCGACAGGAGGTTTCCAAGAACCTCGTTGATGCGGTCTTCGTCCCAAAGAACTTGCGAAGGCAGGTCGTCGCCGCGAACTACACGGAAGGAAATCTCGCGCTGGAGTGCGAGGACCTGGAACGACGTCTCGAACGAATGCAGGAAACGGTCGAGATCCACCTGACGACGCTCGAGCTTTCCGCCGCCGGCTTCGAAGCGGCTGATGTCGAGCAAGCGCTTTACCAGTCGCGTCAGCGTCTGCGCCTGTTTCCCAAGGGTTGCGCAGATTTCCCGCTGCTTCGGATTGAGCTCGCC
Organism: Gemmatimonadales bacterium; assembly: GCA_038253755.1. GTDB lineage: Bacteria > Gemmatimonadota > Gemmatimonadetes > Gemmatimonadales > Gemmatimonadaceae > UBA4720. Next base: position 6,602 of record JBBSGU010000058.1, read on the forward strand.
GTAGATGTTTTCCTGGAGCAGCTCGAGATATCCGACGATGACGTTGATTGGCGTCTTCAGCTCGTGGGATGCGACCGATACGAATTCCGCTTTCAACTTGTCGAGCTCTGCGAGCTGTGCTGTCATTCCGTGGTAGCTGCCGGCAAGCCGACCGAATTCGTCGGTGCGCTTTTCCATCGCCGGAAGACGCTGCGTGAAATCGCCGTCGGCGACGGCTTTCATTCCCTTGTCGAGCTCGTGCACCGGCTTTGTGATCGAGCGGGTGAGCCAGATCGCGATGAGCGTCGCAAGCAGCAGAGCGATTGCAAGAGAGCCGGCTGCAGTTCGCTGTGCGTCTACAGTTGCTGATGCGGCTTCGTCAACGTGATCGCGTGTCTGATCTCGAAGAACTACCTCGACGTTCGCGATCGAGCGATCGAGCGTCGTGAGCGCCGGTCGGGTGCGCTGAGCAGAGATGTCCTCGGCCGTGTTGTCAGCGCCTGCAGTCAACGCCGCATATTCCGCTTCGGTCGATGCGCGCAATGAAAGAATTGCATTCGAGATGTCTGACGCGGACTCTCGCCGTGCATAGCGCGAGAGTGAGTCGCCCGTCGCGGACAGTCGGGTTAGCTGCGCGCGCATCCTGTTTATCGTGCTCTGGTCGTGAATGACGAAGATCGCGTCTTCAGTTCGCCGAAGGTCTTCGGCGATCTGCCGGAAATTTCCGAGGATAAGCGACCCGACGAATTCCTTGTCGCGAAGTGAGCGTGTTGTCTGGTGCACGACCTCCAGTGATCGCAGCGCCAGAATCAGCGGTACGAGCAGGATAATCGTGATGGACACGATTCCGAGACCAAGGCGTGTGCGCAGGTTCATGCGCGGTTGACACCCCTAATTGTGGCGTCTAGCTTGCCGCGCAATCGCTGTCCCCATCGTAGACCCAATGAATCCCCCATACGCTCGCATTGCCGACCTCAGCGCTCACGGCGGACAATCTGTCCGCGTGCGTGGCTGGGTCACCCATCTGCGCTCTTCCGGCAAGGTCGCCTTCATTGTGATGCGCGATGGAAGCGGCACACTGCAGTGTGTCCTCGTGAAAAGTAGTGTGCCTGCCGAGACCTGGGAATTGTTCGCTCAGCTCACACAGGAAACGACGATTGAGGTAGCCGGTGAGGTACGACCGGACGCCCGCGCCCCAGGCGGCTTCGAGATGGGCATTTCCGGCCTCGCCCTGATCGGGCCGAGTCCCATCGACTACCCGATTCAGCCGAAGGAGCACGGGATCGATTTTCTGCTCGATCACCGTCATCTCTGGCTAAGAAGCAGCAGGCAAAAGGCGATCGCCCGCGTCCGTCATGAAACCGAGCAGGCAATCCGGGATTTTTTCTACGAGCGCGATTTCACCCTCGTGGACACGCCCATTCTCACTGCGGCGATCGGGGAGCGTGCAGGTCTGTTTGCGACCGAATATTTCGAAGAAGGTACCGCGTATCTCGCACAGACCGGCCAGCTTTACGGAGAGGCCGCCGCTGCTGCATTTGGGAAGATCTACTGCTTTGGCCCGACGTTCAGGGCAGAGAAGTCGAAGACGCGCCGGCATCTGTCCGAGTTCTGGATGATCGAGCCTGAAGTGGCGTTCAATGACTCAAACGACAACATGCAGCTCCAGGAAGATTTTGTTTCCTATGTCGTGCAACGGGTCCTCGAGAGGAAGCGCGCCGAGCTCGACGAGCTGGAGCGGGACACGGCAAAGCTCGAAACCGTTGTCGGCCCGTTCCCGCGAATCGACTACTCCGACGCGATCAGGATCCTCGAGGGCAAGGGAAGCACCGCCAAGTGGGGCGATGATCTCGGCGCCGAGGACGAATCGCTTCTGGTCGAGGGCCATGACCGACCGGTGTTCATCTACAACTATCCGAAGGAAGCGAAAGCCTTCTACATGAAGGAAAATCCGGCCGATCCGCGCACAGTCCTGTGCGACGACCTGCTGGCTCCGGAAGGCTACGGCGAGATCATCGGCGGATCGCAGCGAGAGGACGATTATGACAAGCTGCTGCATCGCATCAATGAAGAAGGATTGCCGGTCGATGCCTACGGCTGGTACCTCGACCTTCGGAAGTACGGAACGTTCGTCCACTCGGGATTTGGACTCGGACTGGAGCGCACAGTCTCGTGGATTTGCGGTCTGCCCCATCTCCGTGAAGCGATCGCGTTCCCGAGGATGATGCACCGTTTGCGACCTTAGATAAGACTAAAAAACTGTCAACTCGAGAACCGATAACTCCCATCCTGTTTAACTGGTGCTCATGAGTTGGGTCCAGTCGGACAGTAACGGAGTCTTGAGTTTACAGTCGCCCAGTCACCAGTTATTCAGTTCCTTTTGGGCTCTGACGTCTTCACCTCCTCCCAGATAGAGTCAAGGACATCCAACCCGGCCGAGTGAAGATCGACCCCGCGTTCCCTCGCAATTCGCTCGACCCCGCGAAACCGTGCCTCGAATTTCGCATTGGCACCATCGAGTGCGAGCGACGCATGAACTCCTGCTTTTCGGCAAAGATTCACGCACGCAAATAGAAGATCACCAAGCTCGGATTCGAGAGCTTCGTGCGCCGAATCGCGTATCGGAGGCGAGTGGGGCGCCGGCGGCGTAACCTTCGCAAGTTGCTCGCGCACTTCTGCCAGCTCCTCTTCAACTTTTGCCGCCGGACCAGCCGCATCCGGCCAGTCGAACCCAACGCCGGCGGCGCGATCCTGGAGCCGATGCGCCCGATGCAGAGCGGGAAGCGAAACAGGGAGTCCATCAGCGATCGATTCCCGCTTCTTCGACTTCATCTTCTCCCACGGCTCTTTCGCACCTTCACCATAAAGATGCGGATGACGTCCCTTCATCTTCGTGATGAGTCCGCGGGCAACATCGTTCACGTCGAACTCGCCCCGCTCCTCCGCGATTGTCGAATGAAAAAGCACCTGAAGGAGCAGGTCGCCGAGCTCCTCGCGCATGAGCGGGCTGTTGGCGTCGCGAATGGCTTCGTCCAGCTCGAGCGATTCCTCGGTCAGGTATGGACGCAGGGATTCGTGCGTTTGCGCGGCGTCCCAGTCGCATCGTTTGCGAAGGTCACGCATCAGCGCGACGGTGTCGTTCAGCGTCACTTTATCGTCCATGCTGTCTTTGCTCGCTAAATTGGGCGTGTGACTCCAATACTATTGGCAGCCGGTCGCGGTGGGCAATGCTTCAGCCTCTAGATCGCGCGTGGATGGAGGTGGACCTCGGCGCGCTGATCCGCAATACGAATGTGTTGCTGGCTCACTCTGGCGTTCCCGTCATTCCGATGATCAAGGCCGACGCTTACGGACTTGGTGCGGAGCAAGTGGCCCACGCTCTCGAGACCATCGATCCGTGGGGCTACGGCGTCGCAACGATCGCGGAAGGGCAGCAGCTGCGCGCGTCGTCCATCATACGTCCGATTCTCGTGTTCACGCCGCTGCTGCGCGATGAGCTGCAATCGGCTCACGACGCGCGTCTGACCCCGACGCTGGGCTGCGCGGATGAGATCAACGCGTGGCTTGAATTCGGCGGACCGTATCACTTGTCCATCGACACAGGGATGGCGAGAGCGGGATTGCCATGGCGCGAAATAGACTCTGTGGTCGCGCTCGTCGCGGGCCACCCTCCGCAGGGAGCCTTCACGCACTTCCATTCGGCGTCGTTGAACGACGGAACGATACGAGTGCAGGAAGACCGGTTTCGCGAGGCAGTCGATGCGCTTCCCGAAAGACCGCAGATTCTGCATGCCGAAAGCAGCGCGGCAATTGTACGTCACGATCATTCACTTTGGGATGCTGTCCGGCCCGGAATCTTCATGTACGGAGTTGGCAGCGGGCGCGGGGCTAAGCTGGAGCCGGCGCCAGTGGTCCACGTTCGGGCGAGAATCGCAGAGCTTCGCTACGTCCAGCCGGGCGACACCGTTAGCTACGATGCAACCTGGACGGCGGACACCCGTCGCCTCATCGCCACGATTCCCTTGGGATACGGCGATGGTTATCCACGGGCGCTCAGTAACTCCGGCAAGGGAATTGTGCGCAATGCGCTCGTTCCAGTCGCCGGAAGGGTGACGATGGACATGGTCATGCTGGACGTTACCGATACAGGCGCAGAAGTCGGCGACATAGTGACGATGATCGGCTCCGTTCCGGAATTCTCGGAGCGGCTGGACGTTGGGAGCGTCGCTGACCGGGCCCGTATGTCGCCTTACGAACTGCTGACCGGGCTTCGCGGCCGGCTTCGTCGCATCTACAGAGGACAATGACTATGAACCGGGCGATAATAATCGTTCTCGACGGAGTCGGAGCTGGAGCGGCGCCAGATGCGTCGGTATATGGAGACGCCGACAGCAACACGCTCGGACACATCGCTCGCGCTGTGGGCGGATTCAATCTTCCCGCGCTTGCTCAATACGGATTGGGCAACGTGGCCGATCTGGATGGATTGACCGCGGGACCGAGCGATGGTGCGTGGGGAAGGATGAATCCCGCGTCTGCCGGTAAAGACAGCACAACGGGCCATTGGGAGATCGCGGGTGTTCACCTCGCCCAGGCATTTCCAACCTATCCCGGGGGATTTCCGGCCGAAGTGATCGAGAATTTCAGCCGCCAGACCGGCCGCGGAGTGATCGGCAACGTTGTTGGCAGCGGTACCGATGTAATGAACAAGTTTGGCGAAGAGCAAATGAAGACAGGAAGCTGGATCGTCTACACTTCGGCCGATTCGGTCTTTCAGATCGCGGCCAACGAGGATGTAATTCCGCTGCTCGAGCTGTATGCCGCCTGCGAGATTGCCCGGGTAATGCTCGTCCCCCCCAACGACGTGTCGCGAGTCATCGCCCGGCCGTTCAAGGGTGGCGCAGGATCCTTCACGCGCACTACAAATCGCCGCGATTATTCCATTCAGCCGCCTGGAAAGACGCTCCTCGACGCGCTGGCCGAAGCCGGAATCGACCGGCACGGAGTCGGCAAAGTCGACGACCTCTTCGCTGGTCGGTCGATTTCAGCGCAACACACGACATCGAACGCTGAAGGAATCGGCTTGATTCGCGAATGGATAGGGAGCAGCCGCAGTGGGCTCCTCTTCACCAACCTAGTAGATTTCGACCAGCTGTACGGGCACCGAAACGACGTTGCGGGGTTCTACAACTCGCTACGGGAGTTCGACTTCGCTCTTCCGTCAATCACCGCGGCACTCCGCGAGGACGACCTTCTGTTCATTACTGCCGACCACGGCAACGACCCAACTACTGCCTCGACCGATCACGCACGTGAGTCGGTGCCTCTGGTTGCAATTGGGGACCGCGTGAATCCCGTAAATCTTGGCGTTCGCGCGACTTTTTCCGATCTGGGCGCAACTGTAGGGGAATGGCTCGGTGTCTCATACCGCGGGAAGGGAAATTCCTTTCTCCATGAGCTTATCGCTCAGTGACCGAAAAAGACGAATCTGAAAACGCGAAGGACCTGCGTGACACGGCCTTTGCGGCGATGGAAAACGCCTACGCCCCATACTCGAGATTTCGGGTCGGAGCGGCGGTGAGAACCGCCACCGGCGAAGTTATCGCCGGATGCAACGTGGAGAACGCGGCTTACGGCGAGGCGCTTTGCGCCGAGCGTGTGGCGATTGCCGCGGCTGTTGCGCGGGGAATGAAGGAGTTCGAGGAGATAGCTATCGCGAGTGAGTCGGACGAACCGGCAGCTCCGTGTGGCTCGTGCCGACAGACGATGAGTGAGTTCGCTCCGGATCTGAAGATCACGAGCTATTCAAAAAATGGAAAGCAGGTGACGTGGCGTTTGAGCGACCTACTGCCTGAAGCGTTTGCGTCGAACCATCTACGTGGAAGGATGTAAGTGGAATTGATTTCAACCCGGCTAAAGCTCGCCGGCCTCGTACTACTGACAGTCGTTATCGCCGCCTGCACCGAAGACCTCGACAATAGCGCGGGCTGCCCGCTGCTGTGCGTTGATCAGCAGGCGGGCGTCCAGACTGTCACACTCGACGCTGTGACGTTCGACAGCACGGTTTCGTCGCTGACAGGTCAGGGCACGGAGCTGTCACTCTTTCTTTCGACGCGCGGCGACACTGTCGATTCCCGTGCGATAATTCGGTTCGATTCCATCCCCGGCCGCTACCGGAAGCCGGGAAATGATACCACCACGTTTCCGGTCACGACTGCGGACAGCGTACTGCTGCACCTGCGCGTCGACACTGTCGGCGGAAAGATTCCGGATCAGGTAATTCTCGATGTCTATGACGTGAACTCGACAGCGGCGGACACTCTCATCGCACCCATCGCCGCATTGTTCACACCCGCGAGGCTCATCACGTCGAAGACCTTCGCGAAGACGGCTCTGAAGGACTCGATTACGATAGGATTTCCGCCGGACGCAATTGTGTCGCGGGCGGGTGGCCGCATGAGACTCGGGATACGTGCGCGTGCGAGTTCTTCGGTCCAGCTCAAGATCAGGTCGACCGAGTTTGGCGGAGGACCGACGGTCCTGACTTACCGTGTCTCTCCGGATACAACTATTGCCGCAGTCTCGCTTCAACCGTTCTCGAAGACTCCAACGGACAACCCCTCTCAGCAGATATCGTTCGCCGACTACAGTCTCCTCGTGAAGGGCACGGCCAATGGTTCGCCGCGCCAGCTCAACGTTGGCGGGCTTCCGGCGCGCCGCGTGTACCTGAGGTTCAACGTTCCGGCTTTCATTACCGATTCGGTGGATATCGTTCGCGCTTCGCTCCTGCTCACGCAGATACCCAACACGCAGATTGATCCAAACGATACGGTCTTCATCGTACCGAATGTGGGGCTTGCTACAGACGCGGTGAAGGACGTGTCAAAGGCGGCGCAGATCACTGCCGTGGCCGCTGCGGATACGTTGAGGGCACACCCTGGCGCGTCTGGAGTCAAGCCGATCGAGATCGCACAGATCCTCGGCCTCTGGCGCTCGCTGGTAGCGAACACGCCGCGAGTCATAGTGCTTCTCAGCACGCATGAAGGTGAGTCGCCGCTTGAAGCCAGGTTCTACTCGCTGGAAGCTTCGCCGGAGCAGCGGCCACGTCTGCGAATTACTTACTCCACCAGAAAGTCCAAGGGACTGCCATGATGCGCCGCCTTACAATCATTGTTGCAGCGGCGGCAACGGCCGTGACGTCGGCGTCCGCATCGGCCCAGGGGACGCTGAGCACGCAGGGGTTTGGTTACCCGCCGGGTCAGTTCAGTACTCGTTCTCTCGCGACTGGCGGAGCTATCAGTGAATTCGACTTCGATTCGCCGGTGAATCCGGCCTCCATCGGATTAGCCGGTGAACCACGACTTTTTCTTCAGTACGAGCCGGAGATGAGAAGACTGACCAATGGTTCTGCGAGCTCAAACACCACGACTTCGCGCTTTCCGGTGATTTCGGCGCTGGTTCCGGCGGGAACTCACACGACCCTTGGCGTTTCGGTCTCGACCTATCTCGACAGGTCGTCGGGAACTCAAGCGACCAGAACCCTCGACGTAGCGGGAGTTCTCGCGACGAGCACTGAAACGAATCGAGTCGAAGGATCGCTTAACGACCTTCGGCTGGCTGTCGGCTACGCGCCCAATCAGAAAGTTCAGGTCGGACTTGGCGGTCACGTCTTTACCGGAAGAAACCGCGATTCGTTTTTGCAGACGTTTCCTGATACTCTGAAGTTCAGCACCATTAGCCAGACAACGACTCTCGACTTCACCGGCTTTGGAGTGTCTGCGGGCGTGCTTCTCAAGCCATCGCGTATTTTTGGAATCGGCATCAGCGGTCTCAAAGGCGCAAAGATCTCGACTCACGTTGGCGACACGCTGGCTTCGAAGGCGAACATCCCCGACCGGATATCGGCCGGTGTCTCCTACGACGGAATTCCTGGCTCGAGTATTTCCGCACGCGTCTCGCGCGAGATGTGGTCGAAGCTGAATGGCCTTTCAGGTGCAACCGGCAGCAGAGCAGTGGACGCCTGGGACTCGGGCGTTGGACTTGAGGCGCTTGGACCCAACATCGCGGCGAGGCAGACAATTCTCAGGCTCGGTGCCCGCTATCGGACGCTGCCTTACGAAGCGGCTAGCGAGCAGGTGAAAGAGCTGTCGTTCGCGGGAGGTATCGGTGCGCAGTTTTTCCGCAATCGGGCGGCTTTTGACTTCGGCCTCGAGTACGCTTCGCGGAAGTCCGATGCCTCATCGCTGAGCGCGTTGAAGGAAAAAGCGTACATCTTCAGTTTCGGTTTGCGCGTAAGGCCGTAAGCAATGGGCGAGCAAGTGATCGAAACCGGTCCGCTTGTCCTCGTCGCCGACGATGTGCTGGCGAACGTCGAGCTTCTGTTCGATCAACTCCACAACCTTGGCTACCGGACCGTCGCCGCATACGACGGTCCGTCCGCCGTTGCAGCGTGCTTTGAGCACAACCCGGATCTTTGCATCCTCGATGTATCGATGCCGGCTGGCGACCTCGGCGTTGATACGAGATCGACCGGATTCGAGGTATGCCGCCGCATCAAGCGCGATCCACGGACTTCGCGCATCCCCGTAATCTTTGTCACGGCGCTCAACGATACGGGCGACCGCGTTCGCGGCATCGAAGCTGGTGGGGATGATTTTCTCACAAAGCCGCACAACCGCCTGGTACTCGGCGCGCGCGTCAGAAGTCTTTTAAAGCTGAAGGCAGCAACAGACGCACTCGAAAACAGCTATCGAAAGCTTCGTGAGCTGGAAAAAGTCCGCGACGACCTGATGAAGATGATCGTTCACGACCTGAAGAGTCCGCTCACATCCGTTTTGGCGACGCTGGAGCTGCTGGGCGACGGAGATTTTGGTGAGTTGTCGGACGAGCAGCGGCGGGCAGTCGGAGATGCTGAAGGCAAGTCCGAGGACCTGCTCGCCTTGATCGAGGACATTCTCGAGGTCGCACGAATCGAGGAAGCCGCGGTAACACTCGTTCCGACTCCCATCGCGCCAGCGGCTTTGTTGAGCGAGCTGATGTACGAGTGGAGTCACCGTTTTCAGCAGGAGAGCACCAATGCATCCTTCAAGGTCGACGATGACACGCCCGTCTTTCATGCCGACAAGGGCCTGGTGAAGCGAGTGTTCTCCAATCTGATTCAGAACGCTGTCACGCATTCATCCAAACCGATCGACCTCGTCCTCAGCGCCCGTCAAAGTGGAGAATCGGTACTCTTCACTGTAAGCGACAACGGTCCTGGAATTCCACCTGAATATCACGAGGTGATCTTCCGGAAATTCGGACAGGTCGCTGGAACAGTCACACCGAAAGTGCGCAGCTCTGGGCTCGGCTTGACCTTCTGCAAGCTTGTTGTTGACCTGCACGCGGGAATGATCTGGGTGAAAAGCAAGGAGAACGAAGGCAGCCAGTTCTTCGTTCAGCTCCCGATCGAGCCGGGGGCGCAAGTCAGCAACGATAGCGGGTCGTCGAAGGTGCGCATTCGGGGATCAACACTCGAAGCCTGATGAAGGTCTTCGTTCAAACCTACGGATGTCGCGCGAACCAGTACGACACCGAGGCGGTGCTCGGGCTGCTTTCATCTGCGAGCGTCGAGGTGGTCGATAACGCAGCCGATGCTGACTACGCGATTTTCAACAGCTGCTCCGTAACCAGCGCGGCCGAGGCAGACCTTCGATCTGATGTCCGCCGAGTGGCGCGCCAGAATCCGTCCATTCGCAGCGTTGTAATGGGATGCGCGCCCGGAGTAGTAGAGCGCAATGAAACGATATCGCCACTGGCGACGTTGCCTTCGGTCGCATCGCTTGTCGTTGGTGCAGATATCGGCGCGGTTGGTGCCGCATTGGGCTTGAGCGCCGGCAACATCGCTCGACCGGTGTTGCAGACCGGTTCGAGAGCGCTGCTGCGAATTCAGGACGGCTGTGACGAACACTGCACATTCTGCGTTGCAACGGCCGCGCGTGGGGCCAACCGGTCGCGTCCTGTGCAGGAAATCGTTAAAGAAGCGATTGCGCTTGCTGACGCGCATCCGGAGATCGTCCTGACGGGAATTCATATCGGCACTTACGGAACCGACATCGGCTCCTCGCTTGGCGGACTCCTCGAGCGACTTGTCGCAGAAACGGATTCTGTGCGGTTCCGGTTGACGTCGATCGAGGCGACTGAGGTCGACGAGCAGCTTTCCTACCTCCTGACAAATGATACGCGGCGAGTGGCGCCGCACCTTCACGCGCCGCTTCAGTCAGGGTCAAACAGAATACTGAAAAGGATGGGACGGCACTGGTACGATGCATCATCGTATTCCGACGCGGTGACGCGGCTAATCAATGGACGCGACGTCTTTGCACTATCGGGTGACGTTATCTGTGGCTTCCCGGGTGAAATGGAACAGGATCACGCGGAGACGGTCGCGCTCTTGAAGTCGTTACCCTTTACGTCGCTGCACGTTTTTCCGTATTCACCTCGTCCCGGAACGGCTGCTCTGAAACTCGGGGGAGGCGTCGCCCAAAGCGTTGTGTCACGACGCGCGAAGGAACTCAGAACCATCGCCGCGGAGAAGGCTGCTACCTACTCGGCACGCCAATCCGGACGCAAGGCTGACGTAATTATGGTGGGGAAAGGCGTCGGCGTTACCGAAGACTATCTTTCAGTAACTGTTCCCGACTCGGGAATTCCGCGGCGCGCCCGCTTTGACGCAACGCTGGAGTTCGTGAACGGTCGCCTTTCTGCCATGCCGGACTCCGCAACACCATGACCGATCTCGTCCGACCAAGCGTCTACATCGAAACCTATGGGTGCCAGATGAACGTCAGCGATTCCGAGTTGATACTCGGGAAGCTGGCGTCGTCGGGCTACGATGAGACGAGTGTGCCGGAAGATGCCGACCTGATTCTGCTCAACACCTGCGCCATTCGCGATCACGCCGAGCAGCGAGTGCTGGGCCGCCTGGGCGAGATGAAGAGTCGCATGAAAAAGGACGCGGTCGTCGGAGTGACTGGCTGCATGGCGCAGCGTCTCGGGCCGAAGATTCTGGCGCGTGCGAAGCATGTGAGCCTTGTGATAGGTCCCGACGGATATCGCTCGCTTCCGCTGCTCGTCGAGAACGCGCGGCGAGGCACGCGAGCAACCGCGAC
>JBBSGU010000059.1:0-17642 GCA_038253755.1 Gemmatimonadales bacterium
ACCTTCATGCAGAGGCCATTGCCAACACCCCCCGTGCAGGCGTGGCTGAAGGTCAGGCCGGTTGACGGAACGCCGAGCGCCCTGACACCGAACAGCTTGGTTCCGGTGCTCGGAATTCTGTTTGCCTCGAGGTCGAGGAACAGGTTGTTCGTGCTCGGCGTCGAAAACGCGCGGTTGTACGTCAGGCGGAAGTTCTGGTTCTCGATAGGTTTGAACACAAGCGCTACACGCGGGGAGAACACCGCGTTTTCCAGACGGCTGTGCTTGTCCACGCGCGCAGCGGCTGTGAGCTGAAACTGATCGGTGAAGTCGGTTACGGAGTGGAGGTAAGCACCGTTCTCCGTGATGTCGTCATCGTTCTCATTACGGCCGTTGATCGTTCCTTCCGTCTTCGGCATCGTGTGGATGTAGTCGTATCCAACGAGGAAGCGCTGACGGGCTCCGAAGTTGAACCCATCCTGAACCTGAGCGGCGAGCTGCGACGATTTGTCGATGATGCACGCGCGGTCTACAACGTCGGGGCAGCTCGTGCCCGGCTGAACTGCGTTGAGCAGAAAAGTTTTCCCGGCGTCGCTCGTGTTCAGGAAAACCTGCCCGAACAGCTGATTGATGCGACCCCGAAGCTGGTAGGTCTGATAAACCCAATCCTTAACCTGTGCTGGTCCAAGCCCGGTGGGTTCGACCGCGCTTCCCGCCATGCTGCGTCCATAGTTGGCGATGATCTCGCTAGCCGGAGTCGGACGGAAATCAGCTCTGACCTCCCCACCCTGCCGGTTTACATCGCGGTCGCGTGGCTTGCGCTCGCCGATTGTGTCGGACGGGACGAAGTCCCACTCCTTTGCGTGGAACACATCGTAGGTCGCCTTGAAGCCGAACTTTGGCGTCGGCGCCCACGCGGTGCGGAACGAGCCGCGGATCAGATTCTGGTTTCCGCCGTCAACCGTAAGCGTTGTGCCCTGCGACGTGAACGGAGACCTCGTCGTGATTGCCATCACGCCGCCGGCCGTATTCGGGCCATAAAGCGCTGATGCTGGTCCAAGCACAACTTCGATTCGCTCGATGTCTTCGTTGGTCGTCGGCGAGAGATATGGGATATTCACGCGCAGCGATGGGACGAACGCAAACCGGTTATCGGTGAGCGTCAGAAGCGAGCCTGAAAAAATGTTGTTGAATCCGCGTGCGACGATGTTGGAGCGGGCTATGCCACCACGCGCCACATCGACTCCGGGAAGCGCGACAACGTGATCGGCAACGTTGACTGCCGCGCGCTCCTGAACCTCAACGGCGGTAACGACGCTGACAGCCGCAGGTGCATCGATCACCTTTTCAGGCTGCTTCGAAGCGGTTGTAATGACTTGGTTCAGCTGCGTTGGTGCCGATGCCATCGTGATGTTCGATGTGGCGGTGGCGCCCGAGCCGACTGAAACGTTGTCGATTCGCGCCGGTGAATAACCAAGGAGCCGAGCTGTGACCGCGTACGATCCTGGCTGCAGGTTCGTGAGGCGGTAGTTGCCGTTCTCATCACTCTGTGCAGCGGCTGCCGTTCGCAGGCCGGACACTGCCTGCACCGTCACACCACTGACGGCCTTTCCGCCGGATGTAATCTTTCCCGTTATCGAGCCGGTTTGGGCGACGGCGGGAACAGCGAAAGTCATCAGAGCCAGAACGAACAACATTCGTATCCGGTTTGCGGACATCAGCAACCTCGAGTTCATGTAGAGTTTGGGGTCGTTACGATACAACCGTTTGGCGACCGAAGCGTGCGCCATAGCTAAGTGTGGCGACGCTTGCCGTCAAGACAGAAAATGAACGCTTACAGTCTCGCACTTGCCCCTCACAAGTACGAGCGCAATCTTGCAGTATCAAGGGAGGACGACAGATGAGCACCACGGTCCAGCCGCCGGTCAACAGAAACGTTTACGAGGCGCCGGTTCGCACTGAGGTTCCATTCGAATCGACTGTCGCACCGCGTCCGCAAGGTCGCGAGAGACTCATATCGCTGGATGTGTTTCGGGGCATGACGGTCGCTGGAATGCTGCTAGTCAACAATCCGGGCACATGGGCCGCCATTTATCCGCCGCTCGAACACGCTGAATGGAACGGCTGGACCCCGACCGACCTGATCTTCCCGTTCTTCCTGTTCATTGTCGGCATAACTACCCATCTCTCGCTCAACGCCCGGCGAGCACGGGGCGATGCCGATTCCGACCTGATCAAGAACATCGTCCGCCGCGGGGCGATCATTTACCTGCTCGGCTTCCTGATGGCGGCGTTCCCGTTCTACCAATACGGTACGGCGGCGGGGCCGACAGCCAGTCTGCTCGACAAGGTCATCTATCGTGCGGAACACGTCAGGATCATGGGCGTTCTCGCGCGAATCGGCATTGTCTATATCTGCGGGGCCCTTCTCACCCTGAGGACCAGTCTCAAGCAGCAGGTCGTGATCATCGCGACGCTACTATATGGATACTGGTTCGCGATGACCCTGATCCCGCTCAACGGCACATTGAACGGAGTTCCGGGCACCTACCTCGGCGACCAGTTGCTGGGAGCGCCAAGTGAGACGCTCGCCGCGCATCTGGACCGTGCGATACTTGGAGTGAATCACATCTGGAGCGGCAGCCTTACTTACGATCCGGAAGGCCCGTTCTCCACTATTCCGGCGATAGGCACCGCGATGCTTGGAGTAATCGCGGGAAGATGGATTTCGCAGCCGAGGCCGCTCATCGAGCGGATCGCGGGACTGTTCGCGGTGGGATGTCTGGCGATGGTCGTCGGCATGATGTGGAACTGGTCGTTCCCGATCAACAAGAGTTTGTGGACAAGTTCATACGTGGTGTTCACAGCCGGCATGGCGTGCGTGTCGATCGCTACCATTATGTGGATCGTCGAAGAAATGGACGTCCGCTGGTGGATCAAGCCGTTCGTCATCTACGGAATGAACCCGATCGTCGCGTTCGTTGGGTCGGGAGTGCTCGCGAGGATCATCTACACGCTCTGGAAAGTCGATTACAAAGGAACGTCGACGCCCATGGAGTCAGTGATCTACCAGTCGGTCTTTGCTCCATTGATGGAGCCGAAGAATGCGTCGCTGGCGATGGCTTTCGTCACTGTGCTCTTTTGGTTTACGATTCTGGCGGTGCTGTATCGGCGGAAACTCTTCTTGAAAGTCTAGGCATCGTAAGGATTGAGGTGTGTCGTACGCTGGGCTTCTATGGAAGTATTGCCATCGCGCGCTAGTGCGGCGGCGACAGAACTAGGTCACTAATGGCAATACTACCATAAAGAGCCCAGCGTTACGACACACCTCAATCCTCGCAGTTAAGCAGTTAGCGGCTGTTCCGGAGTCGGGAAAGAGCCTGCCCAAGCGCCTGAATCTCTCGTCCATAAGCAGCCCAGTCTCCCGAGCGTTGGGCAGCGATTGCGCGGTCGTAGTGCATCTGCGCCTCGGAGATCGATGAGGTTACGGCCGGTGGTGCAACCGCGGCTCGAGTTGTGGTGTCTCCCGCTACGCGCGGTATCGTTGCGGTGGAGTCAGACGAAGAAGGAACATTGCCCCCGAACAGTCGTGCCAAACCGGCTTCGAGTGTTTCAGCCATCACCACCTGATTCTGATAAGCAACGACCACTCGCTTCAGCTCGGGAATCTTGCCGCCCTGCGACCGCAGATAGATCGGCTGCACATATATCAGCGCTTCCTCTATCGGAATCACCAGCAGCTCTCCACGAATTACTTCTGATCCCCGTTGATCCCAAAGCGTGAGCTCGCGCGAGATGTCCGTATCCTGGTCGATTCGCGCAGTTATCTGACGCGGACCGTAAACGAGACTCTGCTTTGGAAAGCGGTAGACGCTGAGCTTACCGTAATTGTCGCCATCGTTTCTCGCGATCATCCACGACGCCAGATTGTCCTTTCCCTTCGGCGTGAAGGGCGCCATGAAGATATATTCGGCCTTTTTCTCTTCGGGCAGTTTCATCACGATGTGCCGCATGAAACGCTGTCCTGCGTCGGCTTGGTCACCAAGTGCCGGCGGCTGCCATTGGTCTTCGCGGTGATAGAATGTCTCAGGCTCATCCATGTGGTAGGTGGCGAACAGCGCGGACTGAATGCGAAACAGGTCAGTCGGATAGCGCAGGTGCGCGCGCAAGTCGGCTGGCAAAGCCGCTATCGGCTTGAAAATTCCAGGAAAAATCTTGCCGTACGTCTCGACGATCGGATCTGACGGATCAATCACGTAAGCGTCGATCGATCCATTGTATGCATCGATCACAACCTTGACGCTGTTTCGCATGTACGTCGTTCCATTGCCAATGCGCTGCGCGTACGGGTAGCGGTCGGTGGTCGTGTAGCCGTCCATCATCCACTTCAGCTCGCCGTTGTCCGCAACGATAAGATACGGATCCTCGTCGAACGTGAGAAACGGCAAGGCCAGCCGAACGCGCTCATCGATTTTGCGATGATAAATAATGCGGCTGTCGCTCGTGATGTCGCCCGACAGAAGGATGTTCAAGGCTCCGAACTGCAGGGCGAACATTGCGCGCCGGAAAAACGATCCGACTCGAACACCACCCGATCCAGTGTAGTGCGTCATGACGTTCTGCTCGCCTGACGGGTAATCGAACTCGGGCTGGTGCGTGTTCACGAAGACATAGTCTTTCGTGAGCTCGCCGAAATAGAGCTGCGGACGCGTGACCTTCACTGAAACGGTGGACGCTGGAGGCAGGTCTTTCACAAATAGAACGGGAAGTCCCTCGGTCGTGACTTCGTTCACGGGTCCAAGCGTTAGCCCCATGCCGTGGGTGAACGTCAGGTGCTGGTTGATGAAAGCCTTCGTAGGCAATGACTCCGAGTTCAGCTCGCGCGGCGAAAGCAGAACCTGCCGGTAACGGCCGTTGATCATGTACCGGTCGTCGTCGATCGATATGAAGTCGTAGTACGTCCGGATTTCCTGCAGCTGGCCAAACGTCTGAAGCAGCGGATCGCGATCCCAGAGGCGAACGTTTTCAACGGTTGATGCGTTTGACCGAATGTCGTCGATCGAAAGTTTTGCGTCACCGGTGAGGTCCTTCATCGCGACTTTGTCGAGCCCCCAGGCTGAGCGCGTCGCTATAATGTGGCTCTTGAGCTGGGGTCTTTCTCGCGTGAGCTCAGTCGGCGCGACAACAAATCTCTGCATTCCCCACGGAAACAGCCCGCCGACGATGATCGAAACCGCGACGTAGGCGAGGAACGATACGAACGTGAACCATACGATCTTGTGTCGAAGCCACCCATAGATCACAAGTACGGCGCCGAGCAGCGCAGTGAACGCGATGATGTGGAGCGCCGGATAGTTGGCGTGAAGATCGGTGTAGCTGGCGCCGACAAGAGGGCCTGTGGTGCTGTAAAGCAGCTCCGGCAATCGGACGAGCCAGATCTGAATCGCAGTAAGAAGAAGAAATGCAACGAGGAGTGCAGCGATATGTCTGTCAGCCGGTTCCTGGAGCCCGACCCGTTGAGGCGGGAAGGTCACGCGTCCGCGCAACAGATGAAGAAAGAGCGAAATGATCAGCGTCACGATCACCAGCCCGCGAGCGCTTCCGATGATCGTCGAAAGCGCAGGCAGCACGAAGACATACCAACCGATGTCGCGCTGGAAAACCGGATCGACCGTGTGGAATGCGGTGTGGTGAAGCATCTGGAGCATGCTCATCCAGCTGCCGGCCAACAACGTTCCGAAGATCAGCGCGAAGACGATTCCCAGTGGCTTGGCTGCCTTCGCAAGTCCACGGGCGATATCAACCGGCGGAAGCTCCGGGCTCACCCTCCAAAGAACCGGCTGCTTTGAAACTCCACCGGCGGCGTATCTGCTGTTGAGGCTGATGAAGAGATACGCGATGAGAGCGCCGACGATGAACAAACCAATTTTCGCAATCTGCTCCGTCGCGAAAACCGATTGGAATCCTACCTCACGAAACCAGAGCCAGTCGGTGATGTATCCGACGGTTCCTGGAATGATCGTGAACAGCAGAAACAGTATTACGACGATCCATACAGCGCGTAGACGCCGCATGCGACACTCTCAGTTCAGAATTTGTAAATGAAGCTTACCCAGGGAAAACCGGGGAAAACCGGGTCGGTCAGCAGATTGAACAGTGCGAGATCAACGGTGAGTTTCTCGCTCATGAAACGTACACCACCTGAGACAAGCGGCTTGCCGATTGCACAGGATCGGCGCGCACGGCAACGATTCTTCCAACAAACGTCGAGCCATCGTTCGTGGTGATCGCAATAACCCGGGTCGAATCGGGCTGCGACAGCTGCATCCGCTGTTTCTCAGTCGCCTGGGCGTTTGCAGAAGAACTGACAACGCCCGACAAGCCAAGAAACATGAGGACAGCGGACGCACTGGTAGCTCGACCCACGTTACCTCCCGAAAGTGACGTGATAGTTCCGGCCCTGTGACCTGATGATTCCCTTCAGCGTGTCCTGCTTTGCAAGCTCACCTACAAACGTCCCCGCGCCAAGAAGGTCGAGAATCACCTGCGCGACTTCATTGCGGCCGGTGACGATGCTCGAATCTCCACACGGGAGATTCGGCGTGCACGCGTTGTCGGTTCTTCCGTCGGCCGTCCACTTTCCAGTGACGACTCCAGGTGCAGGCTGCACCAGCGTGAGCCGGATGTTCCTTATGTAGAGATCCTGATCGAAGGATCGCCAGATTCCGGTGAGGTCAGTGGACGACGGATCGGTTGGCTCCCTGCCGCACGCGCCAACCGACAGAAGCAACACGGTTGCGACAACAGTAATTCCCAGGTCGAGACATCGGACAGAGCGCGATTTCACGGGCTAATAATAACCGATGCTCAGGCGACAGTCGGCTCGACTTCCGGCGTCATTCCCGTTACCTGGGTCATCATGGCGGCGGACACAGCACCGATGACAAATACGCCGATCCACAATACGCGCGCCCCATATCGATCGAATGCGACCGTCCCGGCCCACGGAGCAACCGCGAACGAGAGATTGAACGCAAGCGAATAAGCTCCCATGTATCCCCCGCGCCGACTCGGCGGCGCGATTTCGGCAACGTATGCCGATGCCTGCGGGAAAAGCATCATCTCACCAAAGGTCCATACAACTACGCCGGCGATGATCAGGCCCGGACCGCTCGCGAATGCGAATGCACCGGAGCCGACGGCAAACAGAAACGCCCCCAGCGCGAGCGCGCGATGATGCGGCCACAGTGCAGTTGCAGCGTTAAGGGGAACCTCGATGAATACGATCAGGAGCGTGTTGATCGTGAATAGTGCGCCATAAAACGCTGGAGAGAGATGCAGGTCCTGCACGAGGAACAGCGACATCGGGCCTTCGTGCTGGAAGAAAACCACACCTGTAAGGAAGATCGCCGCCAGAAAAAACATCAAACGGCGATCGCCGAATATTGTTTCGCCTGATGAGCGATCGGCAGCGTTCGCCGCTTTCTCCGACGCGAACCGTCGTGTTACGGCAAACGGAACCGCGATCAGAACAATGCCCGCCGCAATCGTCGTCGCCCCATCGACGATGAAGATCCAATGAAACGAACGCTCGGCCAGAAATCCGGCGGCAGCGGGCCCGATACTCATCCCGAGGTTGATGGCGAGCCGCACGAGTGCGTAAGCTGGCTTTCTCTGTTCGGGCGAAGCGATCAGCGCTACGAGCGTCAGCGTAGCCGGACGGAAGCACTCGGTAACGATTGCCCAAATCAGCGTAATCGCGATTATACCGGAAAAGCTTCGAACGAACGGAAAGAGGAAAAGCAGCACGCCCGTCGCGATCAGCGACGTACGCATGATCGGGAGAGGTCCGGTGATGTCGCAAAGCTTCCCTGCCACCGGCGACACGATGATCGACCCCAGGCCGTACACCCCAAGCGCCAGTCCAGCGTTTGCGGGGCTGAAGCCGAGCTCGCGAGTGAGGTACAGCACGAGGAACGGAAGCACCATCGTTCCCACGCGGTTGATGAGCGAAGCCAGGGCCAGGACCCAGATGTCCTGAGGAAGACCTTTCAGGCTGCGCCAGATGTTGATCGATTTTACCGGCCGCCCTGAATCGCTCATGCGGCAGGATACTGAGGCAATTCCTCTCGGTCAAGCGCGCTCCGGTCTTCGATTTCGCAGCGCGGCGATTCATATTGCGAGAGTAGCCCGTCACTTCACAACGCGTAAATGCAAAGAATTCTTTCATCACGTGCCATCACCGCCGCCGCGTCGTCATTCATAGTCGTTGCGGCCATCACGGCGTGCGCTCCAACTCCCGGCTTGTCGCCAGCAAGGACTTCGAGCTCGATAACCGCGGCCGATGCGAAGCTTCGCATCTATCAGATCGCGGATGATTCGATGAAGGGGCGCGAAGCCGGCGGCATCGGCAACTTCAAGATGACCGACCTTCTCGAGCGAGAGGTACGTCGCCTTGGACTGGAGCCCGGCGGCGAAAACGGAACGTACTTCCAGGTCATTCCGATGGTGCGACGCTTCGTCGACTCAGCGTCAACTCTTTCGGTCGACGGAAAACCGGTTGCTCTGTACAGTGAGTTTGCACCCACCCGACCAAGCATTAGCGTCCGGACTGGAACGGTACTGAATGGTTCATTCTCAGTCGTTTACGGAGGGCGAGCAGGCGACTCGTATAGCGCTCTGACTGCGGATGCTGCAGCAGGGAAGATCGTCGTACTCGATGCCCCACTGGGCGCAGACGGAACACCAACCGGCGTCTACGCAACGCCACTCGCTCTTGCGGTATCGCGCTATCCGCGCGCAGCCGGCATTGTTATCGCAGCTCTCGATATCGTAACTCCGGCCGCCGCCGCGGGACTTCGTGCACGTGGAACCGGATTGTCTACGAACGGCCCCGGTGCAGTCGTTCGACCCATCGGAATCGTTGTGACCAACGCAGTCGCAGAATCGATGATGGGAGCACCGCTCGCTTCGCTCTCCGCAGGAGCCTCAGGGCACAACGTCACTGGCAACATCTGGTTCGTCGAGCGGCCCGTTGACGCTCCTGCTCGCAACGTCATCGCGATCGTTCGCGGATCCGATCCGCTTCTCCGAAATGAATACGTCGCAATCGGCGCTCACAGCGACCACCTCGGCATGCTTTCGAAACCGGTCGATCACGACTCGGTTCTCGCCTTCAACAAAGTCATGCGACCTGAAGGCGGTCAAACTCGCGCAGGTACGCCTACTCCCGCGCAGCTAGCTGCATTTCATTTCATTCTCGACAGTCTTCGCCGACTTAGACCGGCTCGTCTCGATTCCGTCTACAACGGCGCCGATGACGATGGGTCCGGCTCGGTAGCACTTCTGGAGATCGCTGAATCGCTCGCGTCGGGTGAGCGTCCACGCCGATCGATTCTGCTGGTCTGGCACACTGGCGAAGAAGCCGGCCTGCTCGGTTCCGCGTGGTTCACCGATCACACAACAGTCCCGCACGACTCGATCGTCGCCCAGCTCAACATGGATATGGTTGGCCGAGGAACAGCGGCTGATTTTCCCGGGGGCGGTCCGAGAAATCTGCAGGTGATCGGATCGCGAAGACTTTCCACCGACCTCGGCAACGTTCTCGACTCCGTTAACGCATCACGGCCAGTGCCATACGTGATCGACTACTCGTTCGACGCGCCACGGCATCCGCAGAACCGATACTGTCGCAGCGATCATTATATGTATGCGCGAACCGGAATCCCTATCGCGTACGTGTCACGTGGTTATCACATCGCGTATCACCAGGTGATCGACGAGCCCGAGTTCATCAACTACGAGGGCCTCGCAAACGTCGCCAGCTTCGTGGAGAACGTCGCAACGGCGGTAGCCAACAGAAACGATCGCGTGCGGGTTGACAAGCCAAAACCTGATCCGCTCGCGCCCTGCCGCCAGTAGCTCAGGCAGGCTTTGTAGATCGGGCGAGAACGATCAGGAATTCGGGCTGACGCATCAGATCTGCGAATGACTCCGGTTTCAACCGACGGAACTCTTCGGTCGGCACGGGTTCGACCATTCGCTCGATGACGAACCCGGCATCGGACAACGAAGACGAAATTTCTGTCAGCGGCCGGCGATAGAACTCCACCTGGCCGAGCCATTTCCAGGTGTCAATGACGTGCTCGACTTTGAAGTAATCGTCAGGTGCCAAGCGCACCATTTCCGTCGCCGGGTGGTGCGTTGAAAAGAGAAGCCATCCACCGGGCTTGAGTACTCGACCGAACTCGCGCAGCGACGGACGCCAATCGGCGATGTAGTGAAGCACGAGCGGGCTGACCACGCCGTCGAATCTGTCGTTGGCAAATGGAAGAGGCTCGACGAGATCGGCATGCTGAATAGTGAGTCTGCCCTTTGGATCGTCACTCAACTGATCTGCGAGACGATTCCGCGCATGCTCGACCATCGCTGCACTTCCATCGATGGCATCGACGTCCGCACCGTGTTTCAGCAATTGCTCGGCGTACCATCCGCCGCCGCAACCGGCGTCGAGGAGTCTCGTTCCTTCCACGCCGGGCATCACTCCAAACATTGCGGGCCGCTCGTATTGAGAGTTGTGCGGCGCTTCGTCTATGCTTCCTGCATAAGTATCGGCGATTGAATCGTAGTTGAACTTCTTTGGTTGTGAGCTCATGTACTCTCTGGTGCGCGTGCGCGATCGTTCTGCAGTTGACGGCTGGTGAATAGAAACAGTGCGCCTATCCCTAGGAACAGGAACACGCGCCAGATCGTGTCTACTCCAGCGAGATCGACGAAGAAGAGCCTGAAGACAACGAGCGCGAGGGTCGCACCGCCGACACCTCGCTGAACTTTGTCTTCGGATTTCCGGCTCAGGAAGAGCAGCGCCGTTCCCGCAATGGCGAACGTCGCCGATACGAGGGGCGTCCAGATTTGGCCAAGCGCGCGTGCATCAACCAAAAGGAAGGCGGCGTAGCTGAGTAGTGCGACGAGATTTGTCATTTCTTTGCGTGCAGACGTGCGCGCGAGATCGCGCCATGCAACGAAGCCCGCGGCAATGGCAGTCAGTTCGGCCAATGACATCGCTACTCGCAGGCGATCAGGGGCGAGTCCAACAACGCCCAGTGATGAAAGCTCTGCCATCACTACAAACGACACGCCGGTGATGCCGACTGCGCGTCCGGTATTTCGGGCGGCGATGAAACGCGTCCGAGTGAAACCGATCATCGCCGCTATAGCGGAAATCATCGCTAGAGCCAGCGCGAGCGCGTCACCCGGGTCGCCGGTGGGGACTAAGGCGCGCCCCAGCGTGAGGAGGCCGCTTATGCCGAAGACAACAAGCGGTGCTCCCTCGAGGTGGGTTAGCTCTGCATTTTCGTCGGACGACGATGCGCATAGGCGATAAGCGATGAGCGCGAGCACAATGAGAATCGTTCCCCATGCAAAGTTGCTGACCGACGGCCAGAGCTGTGACATCAGCGCTATACCGCCAAGAGGCGCGGCGAGCGTGATGACCCACAAGGATAGAGAGTCGAGTGCATCGGCTGCTGGACTCAGGAGCTTGAAGTTTCGGCCCGATTCACTGAGCCAATGTTTCGCGAACTTCGACCTGATCGGCTCCGGATACCGATCCGATCCCGTGACGACGAGGTCACGTCTCAGCGACACGGCTCGTGTGAACGCCGCACTCACGGCGATGATCAGCAGTGACATGCTCAGACGACCGACATCCGAGAGGGGAAGACTGGCGCCGCCCGGCAAGTGGTGCGGGTTACGATATAGAACGATCGACGTCGCCGCTGAGATGCTTCCGAGAAGGGAGAAGAACGTAATCCACAAGACGATCTGCCAGCCACGCATCAGATAGAGCACGAGGCCAAGTCCGCCAATCACTGCGAGATAAATCGCAAACACGGGAATCGACGGAGACTGACTCGGAAGAATCATGGGCGCAAGAAACCCCGCTCCGACTGCAACTATCGCCAGCAGGGAGCGTCGCTCACGGAGTCCGAGCACTGCTCCAACTATGCTGAGAGCGAGAAAGAGCAGCCTCGAAGTCGAGGTGTCGATGAGATGGTACGACACGGACGCGGCGAACGACGAAATGAACCACGCCGCGAGCGCCGCGCCCATCATCAACTCGCGAAGGCCCACTGGATTTGCCTCTTCGGTTCCCGCCGCCGGCATCTTACGGCCCCAATACATGAGACCCGCGCCGATAGCCACTCCCGTCAGCACCCTGACGAGCGGGGTGATCCAGCCATGACCGACGGCGTATTGATAGAGGAGTATGACCGCAACAACGGTTAGCGCCGCTCCGGCGCGCGCGAGCCACCAATCCGCACCGCGACCGGGTTGCGGGACAGCACCAGGAGGGCGATGCGGCTTGGGTTGAGGGAAAGCCGCTCGCGACGGCGCTTTTGCGCCCATGAAGGGTTTGCCAGGATCTCCTGCCGGCTCATTTGTGCGGCTTGCCGTCTCAGTGGTATGCGAAAAAGCATCAATTCGCTGGGCCAGCGCGGAAATGGCGGCTTCCATCCGCTCCAGCCGGTGCCGCGTTTCCTGCTCAAACTCGCTTTGAATTTCCACTTTTTATTCCTCGGAAAATCGAACATCGATCGCTTCGCGGTGGTGTACGATCCTGCGACCGCGAAACGCAGTATTTCGTGGTTGCAGACGTGTTTCCTCGAGGTGAATCGTCAAATCCGTAAACGACGAAGACGTTTCGGCACTCGCGTAAGCGCATCTAATTCGTATGTTCCACACTCAACAGTCAAGCGCGGCACGAAGCATGACGTTGTCAGAAGCATCTGGTGAACCGCGGAACCCGCTCGACACAAAGCCCTCGATGACACATACGCCGTTTGACACGCAGGAAAACGTGGCTGTGACAACTCCCGCGAAGCGGGGGCCATCAATCGCGGTTGCCCTCACAATTGCGGTTGTGGGCGCGCTCGTGGCAGTCGGATCCACAATTGTGATGATGCGGAATGATTTTGGTGCGTCGCTCGAGGCGTTGCTCGCGGCCGTTGCGCTTGGTGCGTTTGGCGTAACCGCCTATGGCTTGATTCAGGCTGTGCTGGCGATCGTTGACAGCGCTGGCGAGAGGCGTCTTCGAGATCGCGAGATTACCGAGCGGCGTCAAGGCGATCGCGCCAGAAAGCCAAAAGAGTCCTGATCGGCCGTGGGTCTGTCCGCTTCAGCCGACCGCGCCCGCCCAAGGCCGTTTCCGTTTCTCGTTTTCGCCATAGCCCTCGCGACAGCCTCATGCGGCAACGGCCTCGGCCCCTCTGTCGCAGTTACGCTCAACCTCTACTCGGTCGATGGCGTCGTTATTCCGGCTCCGCTCAAGAGCTCAGGCGGAAAATCGATCTCGATTGGAAACGGTAGACTTCAGGGAACGAGCTGGGGACACGCCTGTGGCATGTCATTGCAGCTGGCCGAAGGCCCGATCACCGCCGTCGATGTTGCGGACTGCAAGCTGGCCGTTGGGGAGGAAAAGCGTTTTACGGCGACGCTCAGCGATTCGCGGTTCCCTGCCGGAGCGCACGAATACCGGTTCCTGCCCTAGGCTCAGACCTGCTCGCACCTTGCTTCGCAGATCGAGGAAAAGTCCCGATCGCTGGCTCGGTAGACCGGGTCGATCCCTGTCATCCACCTGTAAGGCGTATTGTGGTATTGTCCAGCACATCCGTAGCTGAGTCGTTCGCCCTTCATTCCCGCTGATGCCACATCACGTAGATCTTCGCGCAGCATCCCATCAGGCATTGATCGACAGCGGTTTTATCGATATCCCCGCGGCCGCCCAGGCCGAAGTAGAAAAAAAGTCCGACGCCATCGGCGCTTTGGCGGCTGACGTTCAGGATTTGACGCAGCTCCCGTGGTCGTCGATCGACAACGACAGCTCCAGGGATCTCGACCAGCTGGAGGTCGCCGATAGGGTGAGTGAGGGTGTTCGAGTTCGAATCGCTATTGCCGACGTCGATGCGATGGTGCCTATGGGTTCCGAGATCGACAAGCTCGCTGCGACTAATTCAACCTCGGTTTACACCGGAATCGCTACTTATCCAATGTTGCCGGAGCGTCTGTCCACGGATTTGACATCACTTCGTGAGGGCGTCGATCGCGATGCGGTCATAATTGAGTTCACGTCGGCTCCCGACGGAACTATTACGTCTCATTCGATCTATCTCGCTCGCGTTCACAACTACGCCAAGCTCGCCTATGGAGGTGTGGGTGCCTGGCTTGATGGACATGGTGTGTTGCCGCCATCTGCAACACAGGCAATTCAGGATCAGCTTCATCTTCAGGAGCAGGTGTCCGACGCACTGAGGGCGCTGAGGGCGAAAGTAGGAGCGCTCGACCTCGAGACCATCGAAGCGCAGTCCGTCGTCCATCCCGATGACAGCGTATCGATCGAGCTCGTTGCGAAAACGCGAGCGAGTCATCTCATCGAAGACTTCATGATCGCCGCGAATGTTGCGATGGCTCAATTTCTGGACGAGCACCAGTCGCCCAGCATCAGGCGAGTGGTGCGAACTCCTGAACGTTGGAACAAGATCGTCACGCTTGCGGCTGCGCACGGTGAGAAGCTTCCTGCTGAGCCGGATTCGAAATCTCTCGAAGTGTTTCTCGCGAAAAAGAGGCAGGACGATCCCGACCATTTTGCGGATCTGTCGCTAGCCGTCGTCAAGCTGATCGGCCCGGGAGAATACGCTCTACATGTGCCTGGAGGCGAAGATGCCGGCCACTTCGGCCTCGCTACGCACGATTACACGCATTCAACCGCGCCCAACCGCCGGTTCGCGGATTTAGTCATACAGCGTCTCGTGAAAGCGGTTCTCGCTGGCAAGCCATGTCCTTACACTAACGACGAGCTAGATGCGATTGCGCGGCATTGCACCGAGCGCGAAGACGCCGCGCGAAAAGTTGAGCGTCAGGTGAGAAAGATCGCCGGCGCAGTCTCCATGGCCGATCATATCGGCGAGACTTTCGATGCGATTGTGACCGGGGTTAATCCGAAGGGAACATTCGTGCGACTGATTCATCCGCCCGTCGAAGGGCGCGTAACTCACGGTGAGCACGGGCTCGACGTTGGAGAGAGGACACGCGTCAAACTGTTGTCCACGGACCCTACGCGAGGGTTTATCGATTTTGAGGCGATTAACTCTCAGTCACGAGTGGAGATATGAGTCAAGAGTAGAGAGCAGACAGTAGTTCAGTGATCGAGTTAAGAGGGAGACAACAAAAACTCTTCACTCAAGAACTGAATAACTGCCATCTCTCCACTCTTGACTCATCCCACCACTGTCAACTGACGACCGAGTAGTTCCCGAACAGATCACCTCGTCTCAATCGAAAACGGATCAAACGACTTCAATCGATTTGACGCAAACAGCCCCATCCCACAATCGCGAAACCCGGCAGCCTTGAGTCGCCTCTTGTAAAACGCAACTGTGCGAAAGGTCCCTTCCATGTCGCTTGCCTCTTCGTCGATCTCATCGTTGCTCGTGATCACGTGGAGATAAAGCACTCCCCTGCACTTCCGGGCTAATCGCTTGATCGCGCGATCGATGCAGGTGTCCGGCACGTACCGAAGCACATCGCGACACACGACCAGGTCAGACGCCGCGCCCGAGAGATTCTGGACGGCGAGCCGTTGGTGTCCGTACCCCTTGCACGCGTCCTCGCTCGCATCGAAAGTTTCGATCGTCTCATGTCGCGAGTATTGCCGGGCGAATTCTCTTGCCCACCATCCGGTCCCGGCGCCAACATCGGTGAATCTTTTGACCGTCAGCCCAACATGATCGCAGAAAGCGACAACGAACGCGACTTCATTTTTCTGCATTTCGACCGTCACGACCGCGGTCGCAGGCGTCTCGTAATACCGCCGATAATACGCGGCATCAAAATGTGTTCTGGGTATCATCGACCTTGATGATAGCATCTCAATGAAACAGGTTGCCACCCATGAGTGATCATGATGTGCCGCTGCTCGATTCGTTGACAGACGCCGCGAAAGCTTCGTTGATCACGCGAAGTATCGAAAAGAAGTATGCTCCGGGCCAGCTTCTATGGAATGAGGGCGACACACCGATCGGGCTCACAGTCGTGCTGGAGGGCAAGGTCAGGATCGTCCGCGGTTCCGGCGGTCGCCAGACCGTCATTCACTGGGGAGGAGCGGGATCAACGCTTGGGGAGATTCCTTTTTTCACCAAGGCAACATATCCAGCAACCGCCGTCGCCTCTGAACCGACAACGTGTCTCGTTATTACCTATGACGCTTTCCACGAAGCGTTGCGCAAAGATCCGGCGCTCGCGCTCGCATTGCTCGAACGCCTTTCTCGAAGGGTTCAGACACTGGTCGATAAAATTGGCCGTTTGTCCTCGCAGAGCGTAGTTGCGAGACTCGCGGGCTTCATTGTCGAACGCTCGGCCACGAGTACCAACCCGACCTTCTCACTCGGCATGACTCAGGCAGACCTGGCTGAAGAATTAGGCACCGTGCGGGAAGTAGTGGTGCGGGCGCTGAGGGAGCTCAAGAATGCCGGCGCAATCGCCGCCCGTGAGCGGGGCCGTTTCGTCGTCACCGACCTCGTCGCGCTGCGTGCGGCCGCAAAGGGTGCCGACTAATCGCCCCTTCTTCGTTCGTCGGGCTGGTGGCTAATTCTCCTTCCCGCCAGCGCGGTGCTGACGAAATGTTCGTTATCGTTTCGAGGGGAATGGTACGCCTCGCGCCCCCGCCTGTCTGGAACAAAAGTCTCACGGTGAGGCGCACTTCTTGACTCTGATTGTCCAGATCAATCGGCTTAAGCCCAAAACGCCAAGTATCGAATGACAGACCGAATCAGCTATCGCCGTCTCGCTGCATGCATCGCATCAGTGATACTTACGACACTCTCATCGGCTTGCGGACGCGATACGGCGCTGCCCGAAGTTCACCAGATGGCCGCCAGCCTCACCGGGCGACACCATTTCGACCACTTCATTCTCATCGTTCTCGAGAACGAAAACGCCGCTGACGTCATTAAAGTGCCGTATATGGACACACTGGCGAAGAAGGGCGTGCTGTTCCGAAACTACTACGCCGTCGCGCACCCGTCGTACCCGAACTACCTGGCGATGGTGAGCGGCCACACATACATCGACGATGAGAAATCGACGACCCACGATCCTGACGCCTACGTGGCGAAGCAATTCGGCGACGCTCAGCTGTTGATCGACGCACCGAGCATCGCTGAAAGACTCGAGGCCCAGCACACGAGCTGGAACGCGTTCGCAGAGGACTATCCAATCGCGGATCAATACCCCGCGAAATGCGATTTCACCGCCCGTTCAGGCAACTACGCGAGAAAACACTTTCCGTTTCTCAGCTTCAAGGCATTTCGCGATCATCCCGAGCTCTGCGCACACATCAGAAACCTGAAATGGTTTCGCGCGGACTCGCTTGCGGGCTACACCTTTATCGCGCCCAACATGATCCACGACGGACATGATGCGCCGCTGTCGACCGCCGTAAAATGGCTTCAGAGTTTCGTTGACCCGCTGCTGGCAAATAAGGGCGTGATGGATTCCACGCTCATCGTCGTCACTTTTGACGAGTCGGCGAACGACGCAAAGGGGTCTGTATTCGGATCATCGCGGCCGAATGTCGTCTACACCGTATTCCTCGGAAACATGGTGAA
>JBBSGU010000060.1:0-17449 GCA_038253755.1 Gemmatimonadales bacterium
CCAGTGGTTGGCTCATCCATGATGTAGAGCTTTTTCCCGCGC
Organism: Gemmatimonadales bacterium; assembly: GCA_038253755.1. Classification (GTDB taxonomy): domain Bacteria; phylum Gemmatimonadota; class Gemmatimonadetes; order Gemmatimonadales; family Gemmatimonadaceae; genus UBA4720. The sequence goes on from JBBSGU010000060.1 coordinate 43, forward strand.
TTCTTTCCCGCCGAAGCGAGCTCGCGCGCGATTTTCACTCGCTGCGCTTCGCCGCCCGATAACGTCGTGGCCGGTTGTCCCAATCTGAGATAGCCGAGTCCGACCTGCTGGAGCTGCCACAAGGCCTGGCCGAGCTTTTCCTCGCGCGGAAAGAAACGAATCGCTTGATCCACCGTAAGCTCGAGGACTTCGGCGACGTTCTTTCCATTGATCTTCACGTCGAGCACTTCGGGCTTGAATCGCTTGCCGCCGCACGCATCGCAGGGGACGTGGACGTCGGCCATGAAGACCATCTCGACTTCGAGCGAGCCGGCGCCTTCGCAATCGTCGCAGCGGCCGCCTTCGACGTTAAAGCTGAAAGTCCCAGGCGTGTATTTGCGCTGCCGCGACAGTGGCGAATCGGCGAAAATGGCGCGAATCTGGTCGAATGCCTTGATGTAGGTGACGGGATTCGATCGCGGAGATTTTCCAATCGGACTTTGATCGATCATCACCACTTCGTCGATCGCGTCCCAACCGGTCAGCTCGTCATACGCCCCGACTGATTCTCCGAGGTGGCGCTTAGCGGTGTTCTCGCCCACGATGTGATTCTCCAGAGCGCGATACAGCACGTCATGAACGAGCGTGCTCTTGCCGGATCCCGACACGCCAGTGACGACCGTGAGGGCGCCGATCGGAATGCGAATATCCACGCCCTTGAGGTTGTGCTCGCGCGCACCAGTGAGGTTGATCCATCGCGGACCGACTCTCCGGCGCTCGAGCGGCATCGCAATTTCCTTTTCACCGGTGAGATACGCTCCGGTGAGAGGACTTTCGTGAACCCGTGACATCGGTCCGGCGAAAACGACGTAACCGCCATGTTCTCCGCTGCCGGGACCCATCTCGACCATGAAGTCGGCGACTTCGATCGCGGCCGGATCATGCTCGACGACGAGAACGCTGTTGCCTGCATCACGGAGGCGCATCAAAAGCTTCAGCAAGCGACCCATGTCTCGCGGATGCAGTCCGATCGACGGCTCGTCGAGAACGTAGAGAGTGTCCACGAGCTGTGAGCCGAGCGAGTTGGCGAGTCCGATGCGCTGCGCTTCGCCGCCGGAAAGAGTTCTCGTCGCGCGATTGAGGGACAGATAGTCGAGACCAACGTCGCGGAGAAAACGAATTCGCTCGCGCGCTTCGCGAAGAATTGTTGCCGCGACCGACTGCTCGAACTCGGACAGCGCGAGGTTGTCGATCCAATCTGTCAAGCGTCCAACAGACAGATCCGCCACGTGTGCGATCGTCTTCTGATCCACGCGGATGTTCAATGCTTCAGGCTTGAGCTTGGTGCCGTGACAGTCTGGACATTCCTTCGCCGTTTGATATTGGCGCAGGAAAATCCTGATGTACTGCTTGTAGCGCTTTTCCTCGAGACCCTTGAGGAACGGAAGCATTCCCTTGAAGCCGCGCGTCTTTGCGTTAAGAAGCAGATGCTGCTGCGACGCGGTAAGCTGATTCCACGGCTTGTCCTGCGGTATTCCTTCCTTCCGTGCGAAATCGGCCAGTGCGCGGCGCTTGTTATCGTAGCGGGGCTTGGTCCACGGGTCGATTGCACCTTGACGAAGCGTGCGCTCGGGGTAGGGAACTATCAGCGACTCGTCGTACTCGAGAACTGCGCCGAACCCGTTGCATCGCTCGCAGGCGCCGCGCGGATTGTTGAACGAGAACAGCTGAGGCGATGGAGCGGGCAATCGCGTTCCATCGTACGGACACTCGAAGCGCTCCGTGAATCGCAGCCGCTCCATAGTGTCCGCGAGAATTACGACGCACTCTCCATCTCCATCGGCGAACGCAGTGCCGATTGCGTCGGTCAAGCGCGCAGCTACATCGTCGGAAATGGCGAGCCGGTCAACGACGACGAGAACTTCGCTCACTTTAGTGAGATCGACCTTATCCGCATCGAGCTCATCGAGATGCATGACGGCGCCATTTGCAAAGACGCGAAGGAATCCTTGCGCGCGAAGATTCTCGATGACGACCTTGTGCGTGACTTTGTCGGACAGTCTCAGTGGAAACGAGACGTAGAACCGAGTGCCGGCCGCGAGGCGCAGCACCGTGTCGGCAACCGACTGAACCGTGTCCGGCTTGATCTCGCGCGAGCAAACAGGGCAATGCGTGTGTCCGACTCGCGCCCAGAGAAGTCGCAGATAGTCGTAGATCTCCGTCGCGGTCCCGACAGTAGAGCGAGATGTTTTTGTCGGATTGCTCTGCTCGATTGCGACCGCGGGCGAAAGGCCTTCTACGGCATCGACGTCGGGCTTTTCCATGCGGTCGAGGAACTGCCTCGCATACGCCGAGAGCGACTCCACGTACCGCCGCTGGCCCTCGGCGTAGATGGTATCGAACGCCAGGGAAGACTTTCCGGAGCCTGATGGGCCCGTGATGACTGTGAAGGTGCGGCGGGGAATCTCGAGGTCGAACCCCTTGAGATTATGCTGTCGGGCGCCGCGAATGATGATGCTCTCTTTCACGAACTGAATCTATAGAGAGGCACGAGCCGAACAAACACCGAGAATGGAAGCGACGGCTTACTGCTGACTGCTTACCGCTGACTGCTAATGCTGAAAGCTGTCGAGTAGCGGACTTCGTGTCACCGTCGTACGAGACGGCCGAGCAAAAGGAGGACTATCGCGCCGAACGTGGCGAGAGCAACTGAGCGGAGGTCGAAGTCCCCGGCGGTAACGGCTCCCCAGCCGAGGCGGGTTCCAATAAAGCCGCCGAGGAACGCGCCAATGATGCCGAGAAGAATGGTGACGATACAGCCGGACGGGTCCCGCCCTGGCACCAGGAATTTGGCCAGCGTTCCTGCTACCAGACCAAGAATGATCCAGTAGAGCCAGAGCGGCATGTTCGGTTATTCCCCCATCACCCGTGGAGAGTTCTTACGGTACCCGCGTCCGGCCCCGCGTTGCCATGCGGTAGATCCAGAGAAGAATGATTGCGCCGACGACGGCGAGGAGAAGACTTTGGATCGAGAAGCCTGTAAGCGGTGCTCCCATAATTGTACTGCCGAGGAATCCGCCAATCACGGCGCCCACGATACCGATAAGCATCGTGACGATGATTCCACCCGGGTCATTGCCCGGCATTATTGCCTTGGCAATCGCGCCAGCGATCAAGCCAAGTACGATCCATGCGAGAAAACTCATTTCTCCTCCGTAGGGTGAATTGCCGACCCAATAGACGGCCAGCGCACGCGGGAAATGCAACCTGCGTACCAGTTTCCGGGGCGGTGGCGCCGCACTGAATCTGCCGCTACCATACCGCTCGATGACGACTCCCGCAACCCTGCACGAAGAAGAAGCACTCTCGCGTACCTATGACGCGCGACTGATGAGGCGCCTGCTGGTTTATGTTCGGCCGTACATGTCGCTTGTTTATGGCGCCCTGGTGCTTCTCAGCGTCGAAGGCGTGTTGCAACTGGCCGGTCCGCTCCTTACAGAACGGGTAATCGACAAAGCGCTGCCCGCGCGCGACGGCCAGGCGATCGTTACGGCCGCAACTCTGTTCGCGGTGACGCTGGTTGCGCAATTCCTCTGCTCATACGGCGAGACGCTCCTCACGAGCCTGCTCGGTCAGAGAGTGATGCGCGATCTGCGAATGCAGATCTTTTCGCACATGCAGCGACTCTCGATCGCGTTCTTCGATCGCAATCCAGCGGGCAGACTGATCACGCGCGTGACGTCAGACGTCGAGACGCTGAACGAGCTCTTCACATCGGGCGTCGTATCCGGACTCGGCGACTTGTTCACTCTTGTCGCGATCGGCGTCGCGATGTTCGTGATGGACTGGCGATTGTCACTCGGCTCGCTCGTTGTGATTCCGCTTGTCGCCGGCGTGTCGCACTGGTTCAGGACAAGCGTGCGTGAAGCGTATCGGGACATCCGCACTCGTCTCGCGAGGATCAATGCGTTCCTTCAGGAGCGGCTCACAGGAATGCGAATCGTCCAGCTATTCGGCCGCGAGGCGGAGGAGGCGGAACGGTTTCGGAAGCTGAACGAAGATCATCTCGACGCGCACATCAAGTCGATTCGGGTCTACGCGATCTACTTCCCGCTCATCGAACTGCTCACGTCAGTGGCGATCGCGATGATTCTCGTGATCAGCGCTCACTATGTGGGCAATCATACGCTCTCGGTCGGGACTATGGCTGCATTTCTTCAGCTCGGACGCCGCTTTTATCAGCCGCTGCAGGACCTCGCGGAGAAGTTCAACATCGTGCAGAGCGCGATGGCCAGCTCGGAGAGAATTTTCGCGCTGATCGATACGGAGCCATCCGCCGCGAGCGTCAGGGGAGCTCCACGCCAACGGTCGAAGTCGCGCGTCGAGGTCGTCTTCGATGACGTCTGGTTCGCGTACGATGTCGGACATGTCGCGCGACTGAGTAAGACATCAAAAGAACCGGAGTGGGTGCTGAAAGGAGTGTCGTTCACGGCTCGGCCTGGCGAAACGCTCGCACTGGTCGGACACACCGGCGCCGGGAAGACGACGATCGTCAGCCTTCTGATGCGGTTCTACGATCCTCAGCGCGGCCGGATACTCGTGAATGGTGTCGACATTCGTGAGATGCCAGCGGACGAGCTTCGCGCGCTGATAGCATATGTGCAGCAGGACATTTTTCTCTTTGCCGGTGATGTCTCGACGAACATCCGGCTCTCAAATCCGATTCCGGATGAGGAAGTGGAACGCGCCGCGAAGCGCGTCGGAGCTGACCGTATAATCAGGCGGCTCCCTAACGGATACAGGCACGAACTTGGCGAGAGAGGGTCATCGCTCAGCGTCGGCGAGCGGCAGCTATTGTCCTTCGCCCGCGCAGTGGCGGCGGACGCGTCGCTGTTGATCCTCGACGAGGCGACGAGCGCGGTGGACAGCGAGATCGAGTCGGAGATTCAGGACGCGCTGGCGATACTGATGGAGGGCAGGACGACTATCGCCATTGCCCATCGGCTCAGTACGATTGTGTCCGCCGACGAGATACTGGTTTTGAACCACGGTGAGGTAGTCGAGCGCGGTACTCACTCAGCGCTTGTCGGACGGGCAGGCCTTTATGACCGGCTCTGGCGGCTCCAGAGCGGAGAAATGCCCCGTCCGGCCCTTAAGGCCGGATAGTGCTTGCTGGCTGTACGGAACATGGCGTAGTTTGTGTACTTCATTGAACCCGTTCCTGAGATTTTTCCTTTGACTTCAACTTGCCCGCGATTGGCGGGGAGCGCGCCTTAGTGCATCTGGCTGTCTCAGCGAGAACCGATACGGGGCGACTACGAAAAGGCAATGAGGACAACCTCTATGCCGATGCCAACGAGTATCGCGGCCTTTTCATAGTAGCGGATGGAATGGGTGGACACGCCGCCGGCGAGGTCGCCAGCCAGATGGCTGTTGACCTCATATCCCGGGAACTTGCCGACCTGAACGACCTCACCGCCGCGGAATCGCCGCAGCGAGTGTCGGACACCCTTCGTCTGGCCAACAAGCAGGTTTTTCAGCGGACGACCAGGGAAATCGACAAGACCGGAATGGGCAGCACGGCCTCGGCACTGCTTCTCTCGGATACCCACTACCTCATCGGCCACGTTGGCGATTCGCGTATCTACCTCGTCCGCGAGGGCGAGATGCGGCAGCTCACCAGGGATCATTCCCTGGTTCAGGAGCAGGTTGATGCGGGTTTGATCACCCAGGAGCAGGCCCGGCATCATCCTCAGAGCAACGTGATTACCTGCTGCATCGGGATGAGCAGCGACATCGAGCCGGCAATCGTCAGCGGCGAAACCAGGGTCGGCGATGTATTCCTCCTCGCGAGCGACGGACTGACCGGAATGGTCGAGGACAAACGGCTCCAGCAGCTCCTCCAGAGTCGCGCAGCCCCCGAGCGAATTGTCAACGCGATGATCGCCGACGCAAACAACAACGGCGGCATCGACAACATCACGGCCATAGTGGTGAAGGTCATCACCGCCGACACGAATTTCCCCACTGGGGAGGTTACGCCGGTCCCTCAGTCGCGTTGACGTGACGGAGTCAAGCTCCACCAATGGAGCCGAAACACAAGAAACCGTAGCCGGCGTTGCCCAGCTCTATCTTGGCAATATTCTGTATGCGCTCGAGGTGACGGCTCTTTCTCTCGACGAACAGCAGAAGCCGGCGGACGCTGGTTTCTACCGCGGAATCGGGCGAAAGCTCGCGGAAGCGCGAGGGCGCGAGAGGTAGGCCCACCGCCCACGCTACACGCTACACGCTACACGCTACACGCTACACGCCACACGCCACACGCCACACGCCACACGCTACACGCTACACGCTACACGCTAAATTTCAATGAAGAGCGCCATCGTGTGGGCACGTGGCAAGTGGCGCGTAGCGTTTAGCGCTTGGCGAAAAGAGCAGTTTCATCCCTTGGAGTCTGTCGAATGGCAACAGCAACAATGCCCGTGGCCGAGCCAGCCACCGATACTTTTCCGATCAATGGGACCGACTACATCGAGTTCTACGTCGGCAACGCCAAGCAGGCGAGCCACTTCTACCGGTCGGCGTTTGGCTTCGAGGTAGTAGGATATCGCGGGCCCGAGACAGGCACAAAGGATCGTGCGAGCTATCTACTCCAGCAGGATAAGGTCAGACTGGTTCTGACGACTCCCATCAAGTCGGACGGCCCAATCGCCGCCCACGTGCACAGGCATGGCGACGGCGTTTGCGACATTGCGCTGTGGGTGGACGACGCGCGGGACGCATTCAAGCTCGCTGTCGAGCGCGGCGCGAAGCCGGCGATGGAACCGACAGTGATGAAGGATGAGAGTGGCGAGATCGTTATCGCCGCGATTCATCTTTATGGCGACACAATTCACAGCCTCGTCGAGAGAAAGGGCTACAAGGGTCTCTTCATGCCGGGCTTCGTTCCTTTCAGCTCACCGGTCGCAGTCGAGCCGGTTGGACTCAAGTACGTTGACCACTGCGTCGGCAACGTCGAGCTCGGCGCCATGAACAAGTGGGTCGAGTTTTACGAGCACGTCCTCGGCTTCGTGAACATTCTTTCGTTCGACGACAAGACGATCTCCACTGAATATTCTGCTCTGATGTCGAAGGTGATGTCGAACGGAAACGGACGCATCAAGTTTCCGATCAACGAGCCCGCCGCAGGAAAGAAGAAGTCGCAGATCGACGAGTATCTCGAGTTCTACGACGGGCCCGGAGTTCAGCACATCGCAATTGCGACCGACGATATCATCAAGACAGTTCGCGAAATGAAGTCGCGCGGTGTGGAATTCCTCCAGGTTCCAAACACGTACTACGACAGCGTCCCCGAGCGTGTTGGACACATCGACGAGGATATCGCGCCCCTGCGGGAGCTCGGAATTCTCGTCGACCGCGACGACGAAGGTTATCTCCTTCAGATATTCACGAAGCCGGTCGAGGACCGCCCGACGATCTTCTACGAAATCATTCAGCGCAAAGGCGCAAAAAGCTTTGGCGCCGGAAACTTCAAGGCGTTGTTCGAGGCGATCGAGCGCGAACAAGCACTGCGCGGCAACCTCTAAGGAGCCTCAATGCCCAACTACCACACCCTCGGCTCCATTCCGCGAAAGCGGCACATTGCGTTCAGAAAGCCGGACGGCGGATTATACGCCGAAGAGCTGATGGGTCATGAGGGATTTACCGGAACGTCGTCTCTGCTGTATCACATCTATCCGCCCACAACGGTAAAATCCGTGCGGCGTGTGAAAGAGATGAAGTTCGAGGCCGATCCGGATCAAACGCTTCACCATCGCCACTTTCTCACGTCGCATGCGAAGAAAGGCGGGAGCCCCACGCTTGATAGAACTCCGCTCCTGTTCAATCAGGACATCGCGATGCTTTATGTGGAGCCCGACAAGCAGGACGAGCACTTCTATAGAAATGCCCAAGCCGACGAGCTGGTCTATGTAAGCAAGGGCAGGGGTGTACTCGAGACAGTGTACGGTGACCTGCCGTTCGGTGAGGGTGACTACCTCATCATCCATCGCGGAATTCTTCACAAGTACAAACTCGACCTGACTGGCGAACAGACCAAGCTCGTCGTGTTCGAGAGCCGGGGACATGTTCGCACGCCCAAGCGGTATCGCAATGAATTCGGACAGATCGTGGAAGGTGCGCCGTACTCGGAGCGTGACATTCGCCGTCCGCTCGAGCTCAAGCCGCACGATGAGAAGGGGGATTTTTCCCTCTACGTGAAGCAGTACGACGGGATCAACGAGCTTGTGCTCGATCACCATCCGTTCGATGTCGTTGGCTGGGACGGGTTCTTTTATCCGTGGGCATTCAACATCGCGGATTTCGAGCCGATCGTCGGCAGGGTTCATCAGCCGCCGCCGGTTCACCAGACATTTCAGGGCGATGGTTTCGTCGTCTGCTCATTTTGTCCTCGTCCCTATGATTTTCACCCAGACGCGGTTCCCGCGCCGTACAACCACAGCAACGTGGATTCGGACGAAGTTCTGTATTACGCGTCGAGTGAATTCATGAGCCGAAAGGGAATTGAATTCGGGAGCATCACGCATCATCCTGATGGAATTCCGCACGGTCCGCATCCGGGTCGAGCTGAGGCGAGTATCGGTGCGAAGTACACCGATGAGCTCGCGGTGATGATGGACAGCTTCCGCCCGCTCAAGGTCGCGAAGCAGGCGATGGACATCGAAGACAAGAATTATCACAAGTCGTGGGTGGACACGCAGCACGCTCAGTTCAGTCCGCCAACCAGCTGAGTGACGCCACGGATATGACGGGTCCGATGTGGACGCCATCGGCGAAACGCATAGCGCAGGCAAACATGTCTGCGTTTTTGCGTTTTGCAGGTGTCGGCGACTCTTACGATGAGCTGTATCAGTGGTCTGTGCTGCATCCGGAGAAATTCTGGCCGCTGATGTGGAAGTACGCTGATGTCGTCGCGGATGAACGCGAGGATCGCGACTCGTGGGACGAAGTCGTGGTCGGTCTCGATCGAATGGCCCCCCCGGATACTGAGCTCGGTCCGAGGTGGTTTGCCGGTGCGCGACTCAGCTTCGCGGAAAATCTGCTGCGTTACCGCGACGATCAGGAAGCGATTGTCGCGTGGAACGAGAGCGGACGGCAGAGAAGCCTTACCTACGCTGACCTGTACCTCGAAGTAGCGCGCATTGCGGCGGCGATGCGATCTCATGGAATCGAGAAAGACGATCGAATTGCCGGCTTCATTCCGAACATTCCTGAAGCGCTGGTTGCGATGCTCGCGGCATCGTCGATCGGAGCCGCGTGGTCATCGTGCTCGCCTGATTTCGGTGTGCAGGGTGTGCTCGACCGGTTCGGGCAGATCGAGCCGCGGATATTGTTTTGCGCCGACAGTTATGTATATGCGGGGAAGAGGATAGACTGCCTCGGACGAGTCGCGGATGTCGCCGACAAAATCTCTGCGATCGAGAAGATCGTCGTGGTTGCCTATGGCGACAGCCATCCCGACATGTCGAAGTTACGCAATGCTGTTCTATGGCAGGATTTCAGGGATGACGATGCGACCGAGGTAGAGTTCACTCGCCTGCCGTTCGATCATCCGCTGTACATCCTTTATTCGTCGGGAACTACGGGCCTTCCAAAGTGCATGGTTCACGGTGCCGGCGGCACGCTGCTTCAGCACTACAAGGAGTTGATGCTGCACACCGACCTCAAACGGTCGGACCGCGTTTTCTATTTCACGACCTGCGGCTGGATGATGTGGAATTGGCTCGCCAGCGCGCTGGCGGTGGGATCGACGTTGGTACTGTACGACGGTGGACCGTTCGCGCCGGCCGCCGATTCGCTGTGGGCAATGGCAGCGGCCGAGCGCCTCACGGCTTTCGGGACGAGCGCAAAGTATCTGGCGATGTGCGAGAAGCACGGGCTTACGCCGATGGAAAAGCACGATCTCTCGGCGTTGAAGACGATTCTATCGACCGGGAGCCCGCTTGCTCTCCACAGTTTCGACTACGTGTACTCGCGCATCAAGGAGGATGTGCATCTGTCGAGCATCAGCGGCGGAACGGACATTGTGTCGTGCTTCGCGGGGGGCAATCCAATTGGTCCGGTGTATCGAGGCGAGATCCAGTGTCGCTCACTCGCGATGGCCGTTCACGTATTCAATTCGGAAGGGAAGCCAGTCGTTGACGAAAAGGGCGAGCTCGTCTGCACGCGGCCGTTCACGAGCATGCCCGTCGCATTCTGGAATGATCCTGACGGAGCGAAATATCATTCGGCGTATTTTGATAAATACCCGAACGTGTGGCGTCACGGCGACTGGTGCGAGCTGACGCCCCACAATGGGATGATCATCTACGGACGCAGCGATGCAACGCTGAATCCTGGAGGCGTAAGGATCGGAACGGCCGAGATTTACCGGCAGGTCGAGCAGCTTCCGGAGATTGTGGAGAGCGTTGCGATCGGCCAGGAAATCGGAGCGGGCGCATCGGGCGATGTTCAAATCGTACTGTTCGTTCGTCTCAGGGAAGGTGCCACGCTCGACGATTCGCTGCGCGACAGAATAAGGAAACAGATTCGTGACAATACAAGCCCCCTGCACGTGCCGAAGAAGATCGTCCAGGTGTCGGATATTCCGCGCACGATCAGCGGAAAGATCAGCGAGCTCGCGGTGAGAGAGGTCGTTCACGGCCGACCCGTGACTAATATGGAAGCCCTGGCTAATCCGGATGCACTGGAATTGTTCAAGGGGGCGAAATGATCACAGCGCCACAATCCGTTTTCGCGTGAGCGCTGAAGTCGCCACGAGACTGACCCGGCAGCTCGACTTCATTCGCGAGCTCGACAAGCTCAAGAGCGTCTCACGCCGAATCTCGTTGATCAACCGATCACGCCTGGAGAACAGCGCCGAGCATTCGTGGCATCTCACTACGATGGCTTCGGTGTTGGCGGAGTATGCACCGCTCGGCACTGACTTGCCTCGAACGATCGAGATGCTTCTCGTTCACGACGTTGTCGAGATAGACGCAGGTGACACATTCGCGTTCGATGCGGCGGCGAATGTCGGTAAGGCCGAGCGTGAGATGTTAGCCGCGAAACGGCTATTCGGTCTGCTTCCGGAAGACGCTGAAGCCCGACTCCGCGCGTTGTGGGACGAGTTCGAGGAGGGCGCGACGCCGACAGCGCGATTTGCGAATGCTCTCGACCGTTTTCAGGGGCTGTTGATGAACGACGCGCCGGGCGACGGTGGAACCTGGCGAATTCATGGCGTGTCGAAGCAGCAGGTGCTTACACGGATGGCGCCTATTCAGTCTGGTGCGCCTGCATTATGGCCGGTTGTGCTCGAGGCTGTGGAGCGTGCAGCGCAGGCCGGGCATGTGACTGACGAGCGATCTCAGGTTGTCTGCGGGCGCGACATAAAGTAGGGAACCGCGTCTAGTGCGTCCTGGCTGCGACAGCTCGCACGATCTCCAGCATCATCGCCGTTCCCTTCCTGATGTTCTCAATCGAGATCCGCTCGTTGTTTCCGTGTGTTCCCGACTCTTCCGCTTCCGGAATGACGAACGGAGCGAAGCCGTAGCTCGCGATGCCGAGATCACGGAACCAGTGGCTGTCCGTGAATCCGGTTTGAACCGCCGGTGCAATACTGGCCGTTGGGAAGTCGTGATGGATCGCATTGGTCAGCGCCTTGTACAGCGGCGTTTCGGTGGACGAGACTGCTGCAGAAAACGCGATGATCGGCTCGATCTTGATGTTGGGATCGTTGACCGCAGCCGTGAATTCGCGGAGGAATACATCGTGGTCCTGATCGGGTAGGAGCCGGCAATCAACCTGCGCCTGCGCTTCGGGCGGAATCACGTTGATCTTGCCGCTTGCCTGGAGCATCGTGATCGAGCAGGTATTGCGAAGCAGGCCGGCAAAAGCCGAGTGCTCGATCTGCAGCTCCATAAGAGTGTTGCGGTCAGCGATGAGTTTTGAAGGGTTCCTGAATCCATCCTGCCACTTTGCTTCCATCGACGGAGCGACCGCTGCCATGTATGCGGCGACTGACGGGAGAACGCGAGGCGCGAATTCGTACGTTTGTAATCGGGCGAGTGCACGAATGAGTCGGTTGACGGCGGATTCAGGCGCCGGCGTCGAACCGTGCCCAGGTTTTCCAACCGAGGTGAGCTTGACCCAGTACGGAGTCTTCTGCGTCACTTCGATTGCGAACTGCACGCGTCCGGCTTCGTCGATGTCGCCGCCACCACCCTCGTTCAAAACGAGTCCGACGCCCTTGAACGCATCGGGGTGATTCTTGACGACCCATCCTGCCCCAAAGTTGCCGCCTGCCTCTTCATCGGCCGTCGCCATGAAGACGATATCACGGTCGAGTGGAACCTTCGCGCGATTCAGTGCGAGGAATGCCTCGAGCTCAACAACACCAAGTGTCTTCGTGTCGAGCGCTCCACGTCCGAAAATGACGCTGTCCTTCGTTGTCACAGCAAAGGGATCGACATCCCAGTATTTCGGATCGGCAGGAACGACATCCATGTGATGCAACAGCATCAGCGCGGGTTGACCGCCACCCTTGATGCGCGCCCAGATGTTCCCGCGTCCAGGGGCCGAGACAGCGGTGTCAAACTGAATCCCTTCCTGTTTGAAAATCTTCGCGAACCATCGCATCGTCTCCACCTCGTTGCCGGGCGGATTCGTCGTGTTGATGCGGAGGTATTCGCGCGTGCGCTGCACGGCTTCGGTTTGAAGCTTTGCGATGTCGATGTTCTGTTGTGCGCCGGCGGAGATAACAAAGAGGCAGAGAGAGGCAGCGCAGAGCGGGGCGAGGCGGGGGAATGTGAGATTCATGGTGCAAACGAATAGCTTCTTTTCGTTCACTGCGCCACTCGGGCACGTACAGCCCGTAGAAAATGCGGGCTGTGCGAGCGCGGTTCAGCGCACCGTCACTCGGGTCATGTCCGGGACAATCATCGGCAGAAAACATCAGGATTAACCCTTTAAACCGTTAGCGCACTTCTCCATATTCGGGATTGAGCCAGCACCAGTGGACCAATTACCGGAACGACCCATGGCAAAATTTGCGAACATCCTCGGAACAGTCGGCAACACTCCAGTCGTCAAGATCAACAAGCTCGCACCGCCGAACGTCAACCTTTACGTCAAGATCGAAGCATTCAATCCGCTTGGATCCGTGAAGGACCGACTCGCACTCGGCATCATCGAAGCCGCAGAAGCGTCGGGCGAGCTGAAGCCCGGACAGACAGTCGTCGAAGCAACGAGCGGCAACACCGGAATCGGCCTGGCGATGGTCTGCGCGCAGAAGGGATATCCGCTCGTACTCGTCATGGCGGAATCGTTCAGCATCGAACGCCGCAAGCTCATGCGCTTTTTGGGAGCCAAGGTGATTCTCACTGCGCCTGCCGAAGGCGCAACCGGCATGGTTCGAAAGACCGAATCCCTGGCGGAGAAAAATGGTTGGTTCTACACGAGGCAGTTCGAGAACGAGGCGAACGCCGATTTCCATTCGAAGACAACTGCCAGAGAAATCATTGACGATTTCGCGGGTGAACGATTGGACTACTGGGTTACCGGATTTGGAACCGGGGGAACGCTCAAAGGCGTCGCGCGCGTGCTGGCGAAGGAGCGGCCCGAAGTAAAAATCATCGTTTCGGAACCGTCCGATGCTCCAATGCTCTCCAGCGAACAGACGCAGGAGAGAAATGCCGATGGATCACCGGCATCACGCCATCCCGCGTGGAAGCCGCATCCGATTCAGGGTTGGAGTCCGGATTTCATCGCGAAGCTCGCCGGTGACGCGAAGGACATAATCGATCGAGTGGTAACTGTTTCCGGACCCGTCGCGATGCAGTACAGCAAGCAGCTCGCTCAGAAGGAAGGGATTTTCGTAGGCATCTCGGCGGGCGCAACATTCGCCTCGGCGCTCGAAGTTGCGAAGGATGCACCCGACGGATCGACGATTCTCTGCATGCTGCCGGACACGGGCGAGCGCTACCTGAGTACTCCGCTGTTTGCCGACGTCCTTGCCGAGATGAACGAAGAGGAGCAGGCTATCGCGCAAACAGTTTGACGCGCCTCGCCGGGCTTAGCGGTCAAGCACCGGCAGGTACTCGCGCCACGCGCCAACCGCATCACGATATTGCTTCGCCATGACTCGCGATGTCTGCGCAATGTGGCCGAGGTCGTGGGCGACCCATGCGGAGAGCAGCTGTCGGAGTGTCACGAAACCGGTGGAATCCAGTCCGCCCGTTCGCCATGGATGAGGTGCCCCACATTGTCGAACGCACTGAATGTGTCCGCGCCTTCGTTCGTCGTGGTCCATGCATCGGGTAATCCAGCGAGGAGCGAGCGAAACACGGCTGGAGTGCGCTTGAGAACGGCGACGCCATCGGACAATTGAAACTTCATCGGACTCATGACGCTCATGGCCTCATCAACCTCGAGTGATTGTCTCCGACAGGTGCGCGACGGGAATGCCCAATATTCTTACGGTCGAGCGGTTGAGCGCGGTCACCCCGTCGGGTTGGAGGTAGATCCACTGGTCCATTGTGACGGCTGGCTTTCGGATGAGGTAGCGAACGTGAAAGCTGTTGCCGTCAACGCGCGCTGACACGGGGCCGGCTACGCCGGTGAGCGTGCCGGTGTAATCGTGGTCGTTGATGTGACGGACGCGGAACGAACGCTCGTCGGTGGCTCCATCAGCATAGCGAATCTTTTGATCGAGAATGAAAGTTCCGTCGTTGGCAATCCGACCGACGCCAGTGACGTGAAACGCTCTGTCCGCTCTCCCGCGCGTGGCCTGAACTCCATTGCCGTGAGTGAGGCCGATAAAAAATTGCTCCGGTCGGAACACAGGCGCGTCGGCGGGGGCTTTCGCGACCCGAAAGCCCGCGAGACAGGCGGTCATCAGCAGGGCAAAAGCAACGCAGGCGGCTCGTCTTGATTGTTTCATTTTATGAATATGAAAGATAGCGCTGGCCCTGCGGGCGTGTTATCGTCGCGGAATGACGTTATCGGGTGTTCTCAAGATCTCAGCCGTTGCCGTCGTCGCCGCGTGCGCTCAGGGTCACGCCGGCGGTCCCGTTCCGATGCCTCACGTCATCCCCCATTCCGAGTGGCAGTCTCAACCGCCCCTCGGCTACGCGGCCGATGCTATGCGTCGCAACAAAAAAGCGGGCGATTCGCTGTCGTTTCACGATATCAAGGTCAACATAATTGGCGTCGGAGTTGATTCAAGCGGCGCAAAACCGGTCGATTTCGTTCGCCTCCGGCTGACTGATCGCGATGCGAGCGAAATCCGCATCGCTAAAGAAGGATCCGCTTTCAACTGGCACGGTTCTCATCTCGCTGTTGTGGCCATCTATGGGCCTGGTGAGCTCGGTGAAGGACTGGTCGCTCTCGAGATCGCAACGATAGCATCAGTGCCGCCGCAGATCGCGAATGCGACTGTCGCGGGCGGGGCCGACATGCGGCTCCGAATTCCGCACCGGATCACGCATATCACACTACATCATAGCGGCGATGAACAGCCGCTTCGCATTGGAGATGATCTCCCGAAAAAACTGCGCGCGCTGCAATCGTGGGGCGCATCAGACCGGAACTGGTGGGACGTCCCGTATCACTATCTGATGGGACTCAACGGCGAGGTCTACGAAGGTCGCGATTATCACTTCATGGGCGAGACGAACACCGCCTACGATCCCTCCGGACATTTCCTGATAAGCGTCATCGGCAATTACAACAAGCAGGAGCCGACGCAAGCATTACTCGCATCAATCGCCAACGTGATGACGTGGGCCGTCAAAGAATTCGATGTTCCGCTCGACAACATCGGCGGACATTACAACTACGCTGACACCGACTGCCCCGGAAAGAATCTTCGCAAATACCTCGAAAACGGCACCTTCCGCCGGATGGTGTCCGAACGGTTGAAGTAACGCCTATTCAGGCAGTCGATCGCGCTTTGCCAGGAGAATCTCGATCGCGTCGGCCAGGTGCTCTTCAGCGATGTGATGATCGCCGCGTTCGGTGCGGAGCCGGTGGGCCTGTATTAGAACGTCGGCATCGCGGAAGCCATCAGGCGTCTGGAACTTGTAGCACGCGATCTCGACCGTCATTCCATTCGGATCCTTCGTGTAGATGGAATCCATGAAGCCGCGGTCCTTCTGATAGAACGAAATGTTGTGCGCGGTAAGACGTGCGGGTGCCTCGTGGAAAGTCGCGCGTGCCCTGCCAGAAATCGATCGCGCTTTGCTTGGTCGAGCCAACCAATGTTATGTGGTGAACTCCCTGAACCTGGACGCTTTTCATTGTTCACTCCGTTGAGCAAGAACGACCATCCGTTTCATTTTAGCACTTTTCCTTGGAATCTCAGGCGCAGGCTCCTGGTCCGCGTTCGCCGCTCGTGCGAGGAGAAGACTTGTCCCCTGCGAACCGGGAGGCGCGACGACCACCCACCGCTTGTCCTGCGCCGGTTGATAAGTGTCTTCCACGAGCGTGAAATTCAGCTTCTCTGTGTAGAAGCGTATGGCTTCGTCGCAGTCACGTACGACGAGCGCAACGTGGATGATCGACTGCTTAATGAACTGGTTACGGACGAAAAGCGCGCCACAATTACAGTCGCTGCAAGATCGCCCGTCGCGTTCGTGACTGTGGCAAAGAGATCCGGAATCGCATCGACGGCGATGAGGATGCCGATTCCCTCAACCGGTAGTCCAATCGCCAGGAAAAGCGGCGCGAGCATCAGGAACGCGCCGCGCGGCACTCCCGGTGCTGCAAATCCGAGAAAGATTGCAGCGAACGCGATCGTCAGATATTGCGGCGCGTGCAGCTCCACTCCGTAAAACCAGGCAACAAAAAGCGAACCGATCGGCCACGCCACCGGTCCGGCGAACTTGAACATCGAGACTGCGAGTGGGAGCACAAACCCTGTGACTTCCTTCGAGACCTTTAGCTCCTGTTCTGCTCCTTCCACCAGCGCAGGCAGAGATGCGATCGAAGAGCTGGACGAGAAGGCGATGAGCTGAGCTGGAAGAGCGGCCTGGCCGAACGTCTTCATCGGAATCCGCGCAACAACCGCGAGCGCCGGGTATAGCAGCAACACGAACAGGACGCACGCCGCCGAATACGCAACTATATAGAAGCCGACAGCGCCGGCGAGTCCCACTCCACCGTGCGCTCCGAGCGGCAGCATCAGGCCGAATACGCCGATCGGTGCGAGACGTACGACCCATCGCACAAGGATGAGCATCGCTTCGCTCACAGCGCTGAAGAATCCGAGAAGCGTGGTGCGCGCCGCCGGCGGACACTTCGAGATCGCAATCGCGAACAGGAGCGTGAACAAAATGAGCGGCAGCATTGCGCCACTCGCCGCCGCAGCCACGGGGTTCGTCGGAATCAGCGA
>JBBSGU010000061.1:0-17357 GCA_038253755.1 Gemmatimonadales bacterium
GCTGTCATGTCATTCGCTGACGCGAGCTCGCTCCTCAACCTGGCATTGTTCGCATCGTCGAGGTCCTGACCGCTCAAATCATCGCGGCCGGCAAACCTCTTGCTCCAGACTCCAGGCGCGCCACCAAGCGCGTCTACGCACAGGCCCGAGTCATCAGCGAGCGTCGGCATACCGCTGAGCGCATGGAAATAGCGCGCCTTCGCGAGTGCATTCGCCTCGAATGTGTCGAAGCACTCGATTCCATCTTCAGCCGTCATCTCGTCGATGCGCGCCTGCGACAGATTCACCGCTCTCAGTCCCGCCGACGAGAGAATTCCATTCAGCTCGCGAAGCTTTCCTTCACTTCGCGTCGCGATTAGAAACGGACCTTCAGACCCCAAGCACTGCCTGCTGGGCGCGATCGAGCGCTTCGATTCCGGCGATCGCGATATCGAGGAGTGAATTGAGCTGCGCGCGGTCGAACGTTCCGTGCTCGCCGGTGCCCTGCACTTCCACGAACTGTCCCGCCGAGCTCATCACAACGTTCATGTCAACCTCTGCGCGCACGTCTTCGAGGTAGTCGAGATCGAGGCGCGGCTCACCGTCGATGATGCCGACGCTCACCGCGGCAACACGGCGCTTCACAGGAGTCACTGCCAGCTTGCCGGTCTCCACCATCCAGCCAAATGCCTGGACAATCGCGACCCCTGCGCCGGTGATAGCCGCGGTGCGAGTACCACCATCGGCGACGAGCACATCACAATCGAGTTTGACTGTGAATTCACCGAATGAAAAGTCATCGATCATCGCTCGTACGCTGCGACCGATCAACCGCTGAATCTCCTGAGTGCGGCCGCCAAGCTGCGAACGCTCGCGGTTTGTGCGTGTCTTGGTCGCGCGCGGAAGCATCGCGTATTCAGCTGTGAGCCAGCCGAGCCCGCTGCCCCTTCGCCAGCCCGGAACCCCGGTCTCCACTGTCGCGGTGCAAAGAACCTTCGTTTCTCCAAACGAGGTGAGACACGATCCCTCCGCATAGGGAGTCACGCTTTTTTCCAGCGAAATCTTCCGTAGTTGTGAATTTGTTCTGCCCGTTCTGGTGCCGCTGTTATCTGCCACTGAGCTTCTCGATTATTGATGTTGTTGAATGGCCGGGGGTCAGCGGTATGACGACAGCTTCCCCACCCCAGCTTTGAACTTCGCGCGCCCCTACGATTGTATCGATAGTGTAGTCGCCGCCCTTCGCAACAACGTCCGGCTTGAGTGCCTCGATCAATTTCAGCGGCGTGTCATCATCAAACACAACAACGACATCTACGCATTCCAGTGCAGCAAGCACGTACGCCCGGTCTGCCTCATTCCGAATGGGCCGCGCTGGTCCTTTCAAGCGCCGAACCGATTCATCGCTGTTGATGCCGACGACGAGCGCATCGCCACGCGCGAGCGATTCGGAAAGAATGTCCACGTGTCCCGGATGAAGCAGGTCGAACACTCCGTTCGTGAACACGACGCGCCCTGAGAAGCCCTGTCGCCACCGACCGGCTTCTTCCCACGACATGATTTTTTCAGACGTAGCGCGTACGCTCAGAATATCTTCTCGGCAGACGGACGAAGATGAATCGTGTGACTGCGGCCGAACGGGAGCTTCACTTCCTGGTCGTACTCGCTCCAGATGCGGATCCGGTTGTCGTCTCTGACAATGTTAATGTCCTTGGCCGCCTCGGGAAGCTTCACCGAGTCCGTGAATGCTCGCAGCCGATCGCGGATTTGCTGGTCTGTCCGTTTCGGCACGAATCGCGCTTCCTGCCGCATCGCATCGCGTAGACGGTAGAACGCCATTCCGCCCTCGGCCAATTGTGAGCCGATGTAAAGGATGCCGCCGACTATGACCAGCTGCACGAGGCAGCCAAACCGGCTGGTCCCGCGACGGCCCGATGTCACACGGCGGCTGTTTTTTACCACTGCGATTGGGCTCCCTGGATGAGCTCGTTAACGACCTTCTGAATAGCCTGCTTGCGGCCGGACGCCTCGCCGCGCTCCTCATACTGACCGTCGGCAAGGAATCCCTTTCGCTGCCAGAGGGACTTACCGGTGGACTGATCGATCATCTCGATGTCCACAGAAATCTGGAGTTGTCGGCGAGCGGACGTCTGGTCCTTGTTGGTGCCGCTGAATCCGATAGGGATGTCCGTCTCATACCTCTGAATTGTGCCACGAACAATCGCGTTTGCGTGACTTTCGGCCGCTTCTTTCAGCCCGAGTTTATCCTTGAGGTCGTTTCTGAGGGCCAGAGTCAATTCCTGTTGGAGCTGGGGCGCGGAGGTGAGATTCTCGAATGGGATGACTGCCACGGTGCGAATGCGCGACGGCAGGCCCCCTCCAGCGAAGCCGTAAGGCATGCAGGAGGCGAGTGCCATCACAATGCTAAGGGCCCCAAATCGACGCATCAAACGCCGGTACCTCGTCGTCGCGTATGATCCCGAGCCAAAGCTTTCTTCGACCTGGAACCTCGTACAATAGACGTCCGCCGTCATCCCTTGTAACAACTTCCGCAATTCTCCCCCCGTTGAGTCTTGCCAGCTGCATGAGCCGGTCGCCCTTTATGGTAACCCGCCAGGCAGCGGGTCGACCAACATCGGCGTAAAGCACGTCCCCATCGACCGTGATTACGGTGTCAGGCAAAGCAGGAATGGCAAGGCGGCCGAGGACGGCCCACATCATCGCTGGAGGTGGCAGGACTTTCTCCACCTGACCCTTGTTCGGAGCGCTGAGATTGTCACCGATGAGCGTGGCTTTGCCGACAAGCAGCCCGCCGGGGAGAAACAGGTCCACACGCGCGCTGTCGGGAGACGCGACGCGAATGGCGCCCTCGCCTTTCGCGTTGAGACTGTTCTCCTGATATTCCCAATGAAAAACGATTTTCCGGTGGCCTGGTGGAATACGGAGAGCCGGCAAGGAGCGCTCAGGCGCGGGCGCGCCCTTGAGCGGCACGACCCTCGGAGCACAACCTCCCCCGACAAAAACAATAACTGCCAGCGCTGCCAGTCGCATCATCTAACCATTATCGAAAGAATCCTGTCGCCTTGAACGACGTGGTCGAGCGCCGGATATCCACTCTGTACGCGTCCGAACACAGTATAGTGTCCGTCCAGGTGCGGCTGGGGTGAATGGGTTATGAAATACTGGCTGCCACCCGTGTCGGGACCCGACAGTGCCATGCCAAGTGCGCCACGCTCATACCTGCGCGGGTTCATCTCGTCGCGAATCGCGTAACCGGGTCCGCCGTTGCCGTCATCGCGCGGATCGCCGTCCTGCGCAACAAAATTCGGAACAACCCGATGAAATCCGGTTCCCTTGTAATACCCGGTGCGAGCGAGGTTCATGAAATTCCAGACGGTGATCGGCGCGTCCGCGCCAAAGAGCTCGAGAACGATGTCCCCTCGTCGCGTGCGAATCGTTGCGCGCTGTGTTCGGCCCTGCAGTGCAGGCACGACGTAGGTTCGCACGATGTTCTGATACCACGCAAGCGGCCGAGGGTTTCCTGACGTGGATGGCCAATGTGAAAAGACCGAGATGCTTTCAGCTCTGGCCCGCACAAGTGCATCCGACGATGGCGATAACGACGCAAGACGCCGGCGCAGATCGGGCGAGAATGACGCACTGTCCTTTTTCCATGCGGCTGCGAGATACTGAATCCCTGCAATTCGAGCGTCATTCCCAGAATCGGCCAGCGATCGCGAATAACTGTCGAGGATGGCCGGTACTTCCGCTGCGGTCGGGTGCTGCGCGAGGTTCCCGATCACCGTCGCGCGGACAAAGAAATCGCGATCAGCGAGCCCGTCGATCAAAGTCTCATGGACATTGAGCGGAAACGCGCTGGTGTCATTGCCGGCGAGAAGACCGTAGGCAGCCGATCGCACGCGCCCATCAGGGTCGTGCAGCAGCGACCTCGCCGTTTTCGATACCAGCGCGGTGTCGGGTGATCCACCGGCAGCGTTCAGTGCGGCGGCGCGAGCATGCCAATCACGGGCGGTCATCCATTCGCTGAGCTGCGGAATCTTTGCACCGGCGTGCGTCGCAGACGCAAGGAGACTCGCGCGATACATTTCGCTGGTGTCACGCTGCCAAAGCGGCGTCCAGTTGGCTTCGACAGAATCGAGCACCGTTCCCAACGATTGAGCGCTCGCGATGCGCACGTTTGCGTCAACGTCGCGTGTCGCTCCAACGACGGCCGCGCGTCCCTTGATGCCGTATGTCGCGAGCGACCGAACCGCGTTGATGCGGACGTGCGGATGAGGATCATTTACAAGCCCGAGGAGAACGGCAGTTGCCATTTCGCCCAGTGAATCTCCGGCGGCTTGCTTCGCGAGCCCACGAGCAAGCTCTGCACGTGCACGCTCTCGCGCTGGGCCCGGAAGCACGTAGGCATCGGCTGTTGGATTGACCGCCGGCGACAAGGTTCGAGGAGCGCCAACTCCACTCCTTGCATCCGCCATGTACGCCTTGAGAAAGTCCGCGTTGGTTCCAAGCGTGATCAGATCGCGCACGCCGGCCGGCGAGCGATTCCGCGCAATTGCATAGACGGCGGCGTAGATGACCGACGGTGGTCTCGTGATCGCCAGATAGGGACGAACGGCAACAACGGGAACCGGCCGAAGCTTCGCCGCGGCAAAGAGCAGCTGGATTGTAAGAGCTTCATCCCTGGCAGTTGTGGCGAGTCCACCGGTGATTGCAGCTCTGGCCGGCAATCCAATCTCGCCGAGCGCCCACGCGGCTTCGCGGGCGACGCGGGGCTTGCCGTTGAGTGCACTGGCCAATGCCACCACTGCGGTTGCATCGCGCAGCAATCCAACCGCGTACGCCGCGTTCGATGCGACTATAACATCACGATCGTTCAACAATGACTTGAGCACTGGAGCACCAGACATTCCGTGGGCTGCTCCGACCTGTCCAACTCCAAGGGCGGCCGCCCACCTCAACGGCGCCCATGTAGATGTGAGGGCGTCATCCACTAGCGCCCTGTCGAGCGTTCGCGAGTCTGTCATCGCCATGAGCCGCGCATAGGTGCTCACTTCTGCGGCAGTTGGCGACCGAACCGCTTGAGCGCGCGCAGGCGCAACGCTACAAAGTGCAGCCGACACGATCGCGGCGAAGTGCATGACTCTCTTAAGCAACCGCATTTTCCATCGCCTGTCTGAGATGCGCAGGGAGTGCAACAAGTTTTCCTTCTCCATTGATCGATGCGAGAGTTGTTGTCACAGTGGCGAGACGAGCACCCGTATCGGCGTTTTCTATCGTGTAATGAAACGTCACCGTCCGGGACTTCACGGATTGGAACACCGTTCGAACGCGAATCCTGTCCTCGTATCGAGCGGAAAAATGATACCGAATCGCCAAATCGATCACCGGCAGCGTGACTCCCTGACGCTCGATGTCGGCGTACGAAGACCCGAGTCGCTTGATGAGATCGGTGCGGCCCATCTCACACCAGACAAGATAGTTGGCGTGATACACCACCTGCATCTTGTCCGTCTCCGCATAACGCACCAGAAACTCGATCTCGCTCGTCACCGGCGACTTTGAATGGGCTGACATAGGCGAAAGATAAGGTTTCCCGAAACACGCCGCCGGTTTGTATTGGCATCCACTGTCCGCTACAATTGGCGGGTGCTTATCTCGCCCTGCTATGTAATCTCGGACTCCCATCTGGGAGTTGCCCCGCTCGATACCGAGCGGTCGCTCGTCCGCTTTCTTCGCGGGCTCGAAGGACGCGCAGGATCCCTTCTGATCAACGGAGACCTCTTCGATTTCTGGTTCGAATGGAAGTCGGTCATACCCCGCAACAGCTTTCGCGCACTTGCCGCACTCGCCCACCTGAAAGATTCCGGTCTCCCGATTCTATGGATCGCAGGAAATCACGACTGCTGGGGTGACGAAGTTCTTCGCGATGATATCGGCGTCGAATATCACGTCGGAGTCTGGGAAGGCTCGCTGGGCGGATGGAAAGCACGAGTGGAGCACGGAGACGGACTTCGCGAGCGCGAAGACCGCGGATATCGCATGGTTCGCCCGATAATGCGCAACGCGATGGCGATTCGCGCCTTCCGTGCGCTTCATCCCGATTGGGCGAGCTGGCTCGCAAATGGCAGCTCGGGTGCAAGCAGGGATCATCGCGCCCGCGACGAAGGCCGTGGGTTGAGATCGATTGCGATGGCAGAGCTCGGTGCTAAGCGCGATCTCGAGTTGTTGATTTATGGTCATTCGCACGTTGCGGCACTGGAGCAGGCACCCGGCGGAGGAGTTTTCGCCAATGCTGGATCCTGGCTCGACGCACCAACCTTCCTGAAGATTACAGACGAGCGCATCGAGCTTCGAAGCGCCGTCGACGGATCAGCCGAGGGTGACTGTCTCGACTCGATCGATCGAAGCGCCAAGGAAACGCTGGCCGACCCGTAAAAACTGCTCGGGCGCGTCGGACGCGATGAAGCGATAGCGCGCCTCGCCGTTTTCGGCGTGCGTCAACCCGGCGTCGGCGAGAACGGCAGCAGTTTCTGCGGCGGTTTCCTCCGCACTGTCGATCAGGCGAACATCGCGCCCAACGGTAGTTCCGATGACGCGCTTGAGCAGCGGATAGTGAGTGCATCCAAGCACGAGCGTGTCGATCTTTGCGTCGACCAACGGCGCGAGATACGACTTCGCGATCAACGTGGTTGCTTCGGTCTCGAGCCAGCCTTCCTCAACCAGCGGCACGAACAACGGGCATGCCAGAGCCGTAATCGTGGTCGATGGAGCCTCGGCCGCGATCGCTTTTTCGTAAGCGCGCGAGTTGATGGTTCCGTACGTGCCGATAACGCCTACTCTCCCACCGGTAGTGGCGCGCGCTGCTGCCCGCGAACCGGGCTCGATCACTCCCACAATCGGCAAATTGTTTTCTTCGCGAAGGGCGGCCAGCGCGTGTGCCGTTGCGGTGTTGCAGGCGATCACCATCGCCTTGATTCCCTGCTCCTTCAGGTATCCCGTGATCTCGCGGCTGTATCGAAGAACTGTCTCGGGACTTTTTGGTCCATACGGAACGCGGGCAGTGTCGCCAAAATAGATGATGCTTTCGTTGGGAAGCTGCCGAATGAGTTCGCGAACAACCGTAAGTCCACCAATGCCGGAATCGAAAACGCCGATGGGCGCTGCGTTATGCTTCACCAGGCTATGGTGGCGAGAACCCGAACACCTCGACCTGTTGACGTCACGCGCACGTTGGTGTTGAAATCCGCGAGGTTCGCTGCGACAAACGCATCAGCACCGGCAAAGAGGTGAGTGAACACGATGCCTGCGATCCAGTCTTCGAGGTGCGTCCTCCGCGCGACCACCCTGTCCGCGATGTTGGGATTCCGTGGCGCCGATGTTGTCTTCTGCTTCCCGAGCGAATCAAGCACGGGCCGGCCAGCTGCGTCCACCACAGGCGAAAGGACGGTGTCTGCGCGAGCTGCCTTGGCGACGCTCAGATCGTGCCATGACTTGACTGCCATTGCACCCGTCCCGGCTTCGGCAATCAGGAAAATCGCGGCGGCCTTGGGCCTGCCGAACTTTATCTGCATCGAGCCCGGAAAAGCGAGCGAGGTGAAAAATGCGCGTCGCGGCGAGATCTTCACTACCGAAGGCGTATCAACGACCTGGGAATCGGGAGTGGGGCCGCGAATGATGACTGCAGGCACCCGGATTTTCGTGGTGTCCGGGCGCTGCGCCCTCGATTCGGACGGACAAACGATTCCGGCTGCGATTATCAGCGCTGAAAAAATGCAACTGGCGGGAGAGTGTGGGAATCGAACCCACCAGGCCCGACTGAGTCGGGTCACACCAGTTTTGAAGACTGGGGAAGCCACCAGGCCCCATCCACCCCCATTGTCAGTCGACAATAATCGCAAACGCTTCCCTGTCAGTTACTTCTCCGATTTCAATCGCGCCGTTCATTTTCGAAAGATACTGTGCGACGCGACCAGGAGGCACCGCGACGAGAAGTCCTCCTGAAGTCTGCGGATCGCACAACACAGCCTTCATTTCGGCCGACTGTCCGGTCCAGCTCACAATTGATTCAAGGTACGCCGCGTTTCGCTTCAGGCCCTCGCTCGACGCACCGGCTGTCCACGCTTCAATGACTCCAGGAAGGACCGGCACCGACGCGGCGTGAATACGCATCGTCACGCTGCTCGCCCGGGCGATGTGAGAAGTGTGGCCAAGCAAACCGAATCCGGTGACATCAGTGGCGCACTTCGCACCAACGGCCAACGCTGCGCGGCTCGCGGCGCCGTTCAGCTCTTTCATCCCCGCCATCATGACTGCGACAATCGTCTCGGTCATGATGTGCGCGAATTTCTCATCACCTGCCGAGGCTTTCTTCAGCGCCGTCGCAAGAATGCCATTGCCAATCGGCTTCGTAAGCACCAGCCGATCCCCTGCAACCGCACCCGCATTCGTCAACAGAAAAGACGGATGTGCGCGACCGGTTACCGACAATCCGTACTTGAGCTCGGTATCGCTGACAGTGTGACCGCCAACGATGTGAGCCCCCGCTTCATGAACCTTGTCCTGGCCGCCGCGCAGAATCTCAGTCAACACGGCCAGCGGAAGGTCACCTGTCGGGAACGCGACGATGTTCATCGCGGTCAGGGGCTGGCCACCCATCGCATAGACGTCCGACAATGCGTTCGCAGCAGCGATCTGTCCGAAGTCGTAAGGGTCGTCGACTATAGGCGCGAAGAAATCCACGGTCTGAACGAGAGCAAGCTCATCAGACAGCAGATACACCCCTGCATCGTCGAACGTCTCGCGCCCTACGAGGAGTCGCGGATCCGTCGACGATGGCAGTGGGGCGAGCACCTCGGACAGGTCACCCGGACCCATCTTGGACGCTCAACCAGCACCTCGGGCGAACGCGGTGAGACGGAAGAGTTCTTCACGCGTTTTCGACGTGCTGTTCATTGTCTTCTCCTGTATGGGTTCCTACCTGACGGCTGCGACGAGATCGATTTCGACCAGACTTCCGCGCGGCAACGCCGTCACCTGAACTGTGGACCGCGCCGGCCGCGCATCACTGATGTGGCGGCCGTAGATCTCGTTCACCGTCGGAAAATGCGCCATGTCGTGGAGATAGACCGTGGTCCGAACGACGTCTCCCCAACCAAGGCCCGCCGCCTCAAGAACAGCGGCGAGATTGTCCATCACGCGCTCAGTCTGTTTCGCGATGTCGGCTTCGACCATCTGACCGGTTGACGGGTCGAGTGCGATCTGCCCTGCGGAAAAGAAAAAACCGTTGGCGATGATCCCCTGTGAATAAGGGCCAATCGCCGCCGGCGCCTTGTCAGTCTCTACATGCTCCACGCTATTCCTCTCTCAACAAGAATGTGAACCCGCGCAATCTTACTTCCTCGCGGCTCGGTCACGCCAGCTTGAACAACCTTCTCGCATTGTCAGATATCTTGTCACCAACGGCATTCCCGTCTTCGCCACGGGCCAAAGCGAGACGCGCGACGGTTTGAGCAACCCACGCCGGCTCATTTCTTTTTCCGCGATTGGGAATTGGAGCGAGGTAGGGCGAGTCGGATTCAGCAAGCAGACGATCACCTGGTACGAGCCGAATCAGGTCGTCGTCCTTCCAGTTTTTGAAAGTGACTATTCCGCTGAAAGACACGTACCACCCGACCTCTAACGCGGCGACTGCCAGCTCGTGAGATCCCGTATAGCAATGGAGAACGCCAACCACCCCGTTGCTTCCGGCTTCGCACACCATGGCTCTTGTGTCTTCTTCGGCGTCGCGTGTATGGACGACGACAGGCAGCTCGAGCTCACCTGCAAGCGCGAGTTGCTCCGCAAACGCGCGACGCTGTTCACGCCGCGGCGAGTGGTCGTAGTGATAATCGAGGCCGCATTCACCAAATCCAACGGCTCCAGCCGCGGCGAACTCTCTCAGGCCGTCGATGTCCCGAGACGATTCGAAACCTTCTGCGTCGTGAGGATGCACTCCGGCCGTAAACCACACAAAACCCGGAAATGCAGCAGCCACAGCCATCGATGCACGAGCGGCGCCGAGGACATCCTCGGCGCCGCTGCCGGATCCGATGCAGATGATTGCATCAGCCCCGCTGTGCCGTGCCCGCTCTATTACCGAGTCGCGGTCACCGGCGAACGCTTCGTCGCCGAGGTGCGCGTGGCTGTCGGCGAACCTTTGGATACTCCGAGCTTCCGTGGCCACTTTCTCTCGATCCAAAGCAGTACCGGGCTTGCGATGTAAATGGAACTGAACGTTCCGGTAAAGATACCGAAGGCCATGACCCACGCGAACGGCCTGATCACTTCTCCTGCAAAGAACAGAAGCGCGAGCGTCGCCGCGAAAGCGGTCGCATGCGTGAGAATCGAGCGTGGAAGAGTCTCGTTGATCGATCGGTTCAACGTGTCGTACAATGGCTCCTTCCGTCCCTTGCGGAGATTCTCGCGGACGCGATCGAAGATGATGATCGTGTCGTTTAGCGAGTAACCGATAACGGTCAGAATTGCTGCGACGACGGTCAGCGACACCTCGAGGTGCAGCAACTTGAGGAACGCCAGTGTCGTGAGAACGTCGTGACTCGTCGCAATGAGGGCTGCGAAGCCAAAGCGCCATTCAAATCGTATGGCCAGATAAACCGTTGTAACGACGAACGAAAGCAACATTGCGAGGATTGCGTCACGACGAAGCTCGTCGCCGACGCGGGGTCCCACCGCTTCCGTTCGAAGAACCTTCACCTGATTCGCGCCGTACTTTTTTTCCAGAACGTTCTGAATCTGCTTCGCCACCGATTCAGCACCTGACGTCGCAGCTCCGCGCTGTTCGGCGTTCTGCGCGCGGACGGTGTACTCCTGCGCATTGCCGAACTGCTGAATCTCGGCGCCGGTGATTCCACTCTGGTCGAGCGCGCTGCGAAGCGCGCCGACGTCCACTGGCTGCGTGAATTGGAGCTGCATCAACGTCCCACCCGTGAACTCGATGCTGTAGTTCACACCCTTGATGGCGAGCGAGCCGAGTCCGAGAATGATGAATGCGGCCGTCAGTCCGACGGCCCACTTCCACCAGCGGATGAAATCGATATTGGTGCCGTGAAGAATGCGAAGCATCAGATGCTCAGTGTCTGTGCGCTCTGCGAGCGGTTTAGCCAGATCATGTAGAAGGTGCGCACCACAAAGATCGACGTGACCATCGAGGCAGCGATACCGGCGAGGAGTGTTACAGCGAAGCCGCGAACCGGACCTGTTCCGTACTGATAGAGAACGGCAGCGGTAAGTGCTGTTGAAACGTTCGAGTCGATGATGGCGCTCATGGCGTGACGGAATCCTTCGTCAACCGCCGTTCGCACAGTCTTTCCGTGATCGAGCTCTTCCCGAATTCGCTCGAAAATCAGCACGTTCGCGTCTACGGCTATACCGATCGACAGGACGAAACCGGCGAGACCTGGAAGCGTCAGCACCGCGCCGAATCCGGCGAGCACGGCGAGCGTGAACAGGATATAGACCGCAAGGCCAATCACGGACAGCACTCCGGAGAAACGGTAGTAGCCGATCATGATCACGATCACCAGCATGACGGCAATGATTCCGGCCGTGATTCCCGCCTGCACCGAATCCTTTCCAAGACTCGCTCCAATGTTGCGAACCTCGGCGATCTTGAGCGGCGCAGGAAGCGAACCGGCGCGAAGAACGAGCGCGAGATCCGATGCGGCCTGAAGATCCTTGCCACCCATTGTGATCTGTCCGCGGGTGCCGATCGCACCGTTGATAACCGGCGGACGGCCCATCACGCGATCGTCGAGGACAATCGCCATGAAATCCTTGATGTGCTTTGACGTTTCGTTGCGGAAGCGACGGCCGCCTTCGTTGTTGAACTGGAACTCGACGATCGTTCCTTCAGTGGGCGACGTGTTGGGCTTGGCATCGGTGAGAGACTCACCCGTGATGATCGGCCGCTGGTCGAGCACGTAGAGAGTTCGGTAGTTCTTGCTTCCGAACGTGGCGGAATCACTGCCGAAACGGACCACCTTCCCGGGGGGAAGCGCAGCTTGAATTTCAGGTCGTGACAGGTAGCTCTCGAGCGTCGGAACGTCAGTGTCGGCAATGAAGTATTCGCCGGGCATCTGGCCCTGCTGAAGCAGCTTCGAGAAACCGCCACCTGTTGCAGCAGAGGTGTCTGTCTTTGCGGAGTCGGTCGCCGGCTTCTTAGTCGAATCCTTGCTGAACAATCCCGCAACTCCGGCGGCAGGTGCCGTAGCAGAATCGGGTTTCGTTGTCACTGCGGCGCCACCCGCCGTGGCGACGGAGATGTTCTTTACGGCAGCATCGAGGCGCGGAAATGCCTTTTCGAGCGCCGACGTTTTGTCCGTAATCTGGAACTGAAGGAACGCCGACTTCTGGACGACTTCCTGAGCGCGAAGTGGATCGTCGATTCCCGGAAGCTCCACAATGATCCGGTCGTTGCCGGATTTCTGTACGAGTGGCTCGGAAACGCCGAACTGGTCGATACGCGTGCGCACGACCTTCAGCGCGCGATCGATGGCTTCCGATTTTTTGGGGACGACGCCCTTCGACTCGTCGACTTCGAGCGCCAGGTGCATGCCACCCTGGAGATCGAGTCCGCGTTTCAGCGGGACGCGCCTGACGGTGTCATAGGCAAATCCGTTACCGCGTTTGACGCGCTCGGTGACGGTTCGCGGAAAAAGCGCCGCCACGGAGGCGACGATCAATCCGATGATGATCAGAATACGATACTTCAGAGTCATGCGACTGAAGGGGTAAAATGTGCTGTTCCCGTAGAGCCTTTAAGGTTAACGGGACGAGTGGAGGGAGTCAAAGCAATTAGAGCGCTTTCACGGTCCTTTCCGAGCTGTGAAACCAGCTCGTCAGGACTGCGGAATCTTCTGGTCTCACGAAGGAATGAAACGAAGTCGATTCGCACGCGGTTTCCGTAGAAATCGCGATCGACGTCAAACAGATGTGCCTCGAGCGATAGAGCCATATCGCCGAATGTCGGCCGCGGACCGAGGTTCATCATTCCACCAAAATGACCGGCTGGGGTCTGAACCATGACGGCGTAAACACCTTCCGGCGGCAGGAGTTTCCTCGGGCTCGGCGTCGAGAGATTGATAGTCGCGAACCCGAGCTGGCGCCCGCGGGAATTGCCCGTCACAACTGTGCCCGATACCGAATACCTGCGGCCGAGACTTGATGCGGCGCGGTCCAGATCGCCGCCCGCAACAGCCCGCCGAATGGATGTGGATGATACGTGCTGGCCGTCGCCCGCCAAAACCGCATCGACCACTTCCACCGGAAAGCCGTCGCGCTCGCCAAGCTCCCTGAGAACGGAAACGTTTCCTGCCCGGCGATGCCCGAAACCGTGGTCGTAACCGATGAGCAGCTCCTGCATCCGAAACCGTCTGCGCAGAATCAGCTCGACGAAGTCTTCCGCTCCATACGACGCGAGGTCGTGCGTGAACGGCATGATCGCGAAGTAATCCACGCCGGTTTCCGCGATCACTTCCAGTTTTTCTTCAGTCGTGGTGAGGAGAAGCGGAGCAGCAGCGGCGTTGACGACCTCGAGAGGATGCGGGTCGAAGCTCAGGAGAAGGCTTGGAGCCCCGACAGATTTTGCCTTGTCCACGAGCCGGCGAATGACATCGATGTGTCCGAGGTGGACGCCGTCGAAAGTACCAACGGTGACGATGGTTCCGCGAACGGTCGGGGGAAGGCCGGACTCACTTGAAATCATCATCTCGAATCAAACACCGGATGCGACAACGGTCAGCTTTCGAAGCGCCGGAGGTGCCGAACTTATCTGGTCGAACGTTGACGCGTCGCGAACGTAAAACGAACCACTCCTTACACGCCGGAGCGTCGACAAATGCGCTGCACTGCCGGTCGACCGGCCAAGATCCCTGGCAAGCGCGCGGATGTATGTCCCCGTGCCGCAGGTGATCGTCACATCAATCTCCGACCCTCGTTCGGATTTGATCTCCCAACTCTGAACCTCGACGTCAACCGGCTTTAGATCGATCGCCTCACCACGTCGTGCCGCATCGTATGCGCGAACGCCGTCAACGGACTTTGCAGAAAACGCCGGTGGCACCTGGCTGATCTTTCCAGTCAGCGCCGGAATCGCCTTGTAAATCGCGTCCGGCGATGGGATATCGGCTTCTCGTATTGCCGTACCCGTGCAGTCGTCGGTGTCGGTTTCCTGTCCAAAGCGAAACGTCGCATCGTAGACCTTGGGCTCCGTATCGATGAACGTCGCGAGACGTGTCGAATGGCCGACGAGCAAAACCAGGAGGCCCGTCGCGAATGGGTCAAGCGTTCCGAGGTGACCAATGCTTCGCTCGCCGTACGCGCGACGAACAAGTTGAACGACGTCGTGCGAGGTGACGCCGGCAGGCTTGTCCACGAGCAACAAACCATCAGGACGCGCGGACACTCTCGCTCGCCGTCAGCTGCCGGATTCTTCGCCCGTGCTGTCTGGCGAAGGAGTATCGGCCGCGGCGGCGGATGATTCAGCCTTGATGCCCGCAAGCAGCGATTCGATTCGGGCAGCCCGGGCGACACTGTCGTCTTCCTTGAACTGAAATTCAGGCGCAACACGAAGACGAAGCGCGCGGGCGACGCGAGACCGAAGGTGCGAGGCGGTGCTCGCGAGTCCTTCGAACGTCGCTTCCTTTTCGGAGTCGCTTCCCATCACGCTGACAAAAACCTTTGCGTGACGCAGGTCATTCGTGAGATCGACACCCGTCACTGTGACGAACCCCACGATGCGCGGATCTTTGGCACCTTCGGCGAGAAAAGTCGCCACCTCTTCCCGGATCGCTTCTGCCACGCGGTCCGAGCGGCGATTGTTACGCAGTGGCGGTCGAGGTCAGGGTGCGCGCAACCTGCTCCTTGCGATAGCACTCGATGACGTCGCCTACCTTGATGTCGTTGAAGTTCTCGATTCCAATACCGCATTCGAAGCCTTCGCGCACTTCCTTCACGTCGTCCTTGAAACGGCGCAGCGATCCGATGTTGCCATCGTAAATCTCCACGCTGTCACGAATGACACGCGCGCGCGCCTGACGCACGACGATGCCGCTGCGAACCGAGCAGCCGGCAATGAGTCCCAGCTTCGGAACCTTGAATGTCTCGCGCACCTCGGCCTCGCCGAGCACGACTTCTCGCTCCTCCGGACGAAGCATTCCTTCGAGTGCCGCGCGTACGTCCTCGACTGCCTCGTAGATGACCTTGTACAGCTTGATGTCCACGCCTTCGCGCTCTGCTGCCGCTCGGGCGTTGTTGTCGGGTCGAACGTGGAATCCGACGATGATGGCGCCGGACGCTCTCGCAAGTAGAATGTCGCTCTCGGTAATCGATCCAACGCCGCGGTGAATGACATCCACCGAAACTTCGTCGTGCGACAACTGTCCGAGCGCATCGGCCAGAGCTTCTGCTGGTCCGCCCTGATCTGCCTTGATGACGATGCGAAGCGTGCGCTTCTCACCGGCAGCCGAGGCATTCATGAAGTCCTCGAGCGATACGATGCTCTTTGTGGTTCGGCGACTCTTGGCTTCTCGATCGAGGCGCTGACGTGTCTGCGCGATTTCGCGTGACTCCATCGCATCCTCGACGACCACGAACTGGTCGCCGGCCATCGGCACTCCGCCAATGCCGAGCACCTGAACCGGAATTGCCGGGCCAGCCGATTTCACGATCTTCCCGCGCTCGTCAAGAAGCGCGCGGACACGACCCGAAAACATTCCGCAGATGAAGTCGTCGCCAACCTTTATCGTTCCAGCCGAGACTAGGACCGTAGCGACCGGACCCTTGCCTGGATCGAGCTGTGCCTCGACAACTGCGCCAACGGCGCGGCGGTTTGGGTTCGCCTTGAGGTCGAGAATTTCCGCCTGGAGAAGAATCTGTTCGAGCAAGGTGTCAACGCCCGTTCCCTTCTTCGCCGAGATCTCGCCAGAGAGGGTGGTACCACCGAACTCCTCGAGCACGACACCGTGCTGGAGAAGATCCTGCTTGACCTTGCCAGGATTGGCGGCGGGCAGGTCGATCTTGTTTATGGCGACGATCATCGGCACACCGGCATTCTTGGCGTGCGAGATCGCTTCGATCGTCTGAGGCATCACCTGATCGTCAGCCGCGACGACGAGGACAACGATGTCCGTCACCTGCGCTCCGCGAGCCCGCATGGCTGTAAATGCTTCGTGGCCTGGCGTGTCGAGGAACGTGATGTTTCTGTCGTTCGGCAAAGAAACGTTGTACGCACCAATGTGCTGCGTGATCCCGCCTGACTCGCCGGCGACGACGTTGGCTTTTCTGATGTAATCGAGAAGTGACGTTTTGCCATGGTCAACGTGACCCATGATAGTGACGACCGGTGGACGCGACTCGAGCTCTTCGGGAGCGTCGGTTATGACCGACTCCTCGAGACCCGCCGTGTACTCCTCTTCCTTGACTGCCTGAAAACCGAATTCACCGGCGATGAGCTCGATCTGGTCAAAGTCGAGTCGCTGGTTGATCGTGACCATGAGGCCGAGGTTCTTGAACGCGAAGCCGACGATCTGCGTCGCAGGAATCTTCAGAATTCCGGCGAGCTCCGAGACGGTGATGAACTCGTTGACACGAACCGTTTTCTTCTCGCGCTCGACAGCCGCGACGCGCTGCGCCTCAATCTCCTCGCGATACGAAGCGTCATCTGCGCGACGAGCACCTCCACGACGAGGTGCGGTTCCACGCAATGCGGTCATCGTCTTTGAAATGCTCGACGATACTGCTTCCTGATCGACCGATCCGCGCTTGCCCTTCTTGCCGCGGCGTGCGCGATCATCGCCAGTGCCACCTGGACGCGGTCGGTCGTCGCGACGTGGGCCGGCAAAGCCCGACCCTGCACCAGCACCTGGTGCCGCCGAAGCGACAGGACGCGGCGGAGCGAACGGAGTGCCGGTAGCGACAGGTCGCGGGCGCGGTGCGCCGGGTACGATTGGACGCGGACGCGGACGATCTGGGGCGCTCGGGCCGCTGGACTGCTGGGTCGTTGAATGCGTCGAGTGCGTTGTCTGCGGCGGTGAAGACGGTACACCTTGCGGACGCGGCGCGACGGGGCGAGAAGTCGGTGCAGCTGAACCCTCGTCGCTGCGATCGACTGGCGCCGGTGGAGCGCCCGGTGCTGCCGATGATTCATCGGAAGCAGTTTCCTGCTCAACCGTCGGCGCTGCGGCCACGCGGCGCTTTGTCGGAGCCGGCGAAGGTTCAGGCGTGCTCACGTCGGCGACCGACGGCGATGCCGCTACTGGCTCCGAGGCTTCATCAATCGCAGCCGGCGCTGGCGTCTCGACGAC
>JBBSGU010000062.1:0-17278 GCA_038253755.1 Gemmatimonadales bacterium
ATTCACTTCTTCCACGGGAAAGTCGCTTCCGTCGGGGATGATTACGCCGGTGTTCAGCAGAGTCCGCCACGCGTAGGCCCCCTTGATCCTCTCCGGTCCAAGGCGAGTCTCGGCCCAGCGCATGTCACTCGTCTGGTGACTCGCCTGCATCGACGGAATTACGCCAAGCTGCGCAAATCGCGGAATGTCTGCCGGTGAGATGACCTGAGCGTGCTCAATGCGAAAGCGATGGTCAGCGGTAGGCACTGCTTTCAGCGCTGCGTCATATGCGTCGAGCACCACGCGATTTCCGCGATCGCCAATCGCATGCACCCCGACCTGAAATCCCTTTCTCAACGCGAACTCGGCCACTTTCTCCAGATCCGCCGGAGGGGTAACGAGAAGCCCCGTGTTACCCGGGTCATCAGAATAAGGAGCGAGCAGTGCCGCACCGCGAGATCCGAGTGCTCCGTCTGCGTAAAGCTTTATGGAGCGTACCCAGATGCGGCCGTTGTAGAGATCACTGCGCGGGCCAATTGCCGTGTAGTGCAGGACGTCCGCGGAGTCTCCAGAGACGAGCACATAATTGCGAAGGTTGTATTTGCCTTGTTTCGCCAGCGATTCGTAGATATCGATAACGCGTTGGGGTTCTCCTGCATCGTGAATTCCAATGAGGCCCCATTTATTCGCTTCCGCAATTGCCGCGAGGATTGCTTTCGTCGTTTGCTCGCGAGTGGACGACGGCTCCGCCCGGTTGATGAGACTCTGGGCGTTATCGACAAAGACGCCGCTGGGCGATTTGTCGCTCAATCTGAGGACGCGGCCGCCATCGGGATCGGGTGTTGCTGCGGTGATTTTCGCCGCGCGCATCGCCATCGCATTTGCCAGCAGCGCGTGTCCATCGATTCGTGTGAGAACTACCGGATTGTTCGGGAACGCTTTGGTCAGCGCTTCGTGAGTCGGAAATTGTTTGTCGGGCCAGCGGTTCTGATCCCAGCCCCTGCCGAAGATCCACTCTCCGGGTTTCGCGTCTCTCGCGCGAGCGACAACGCGTGCGATCACTTCGTCGTATGACGTCGATCCGGCGAGATTGACGTTCGCGAGCGAGATGCCGAGCCCGAGCAGGTGGGCGTGGGCGTCTACCATTCCCGGAACGACTGTCGCTCCGCCGACGTCGAGAACCCGCGTCCCCGGTCCTGCAAGTGACCTTACTTCCCGATCCGAGCCGGCGAACATGATTCGTCCACCGCGAACAGCGAATGCTTGAACCATCGGTCGGGAGTCATCGACGGTGTACACGCGGCCATTGACTACGATCATGTCCGCTGGCGGCGACCCCAGCCGCGGTGAACCCGAGGCGGCCTGCGCGAAGGCAATGGTCGGGAGACCCGCAATGAGCGCAAGGCAGATGCTGTGAAATTGGAATCTTTTTGGCATTTGGGGAGTTTGCGCTCGTGCGGCGGTGTTTGCCAGATGACGGTCGCGGAAATTCTCTCTTAGTTTCACCCTATGAGTCGAATCATCAAAACGGCGTTGTTCGCTGCGATCGCCGCGGGTGCTGTTGATTGCAGTCGGTTGCCGGGACGGGAACCTCCGCCGGCGACAGTCTGGATTCTCCCTTCAACCGTTCGTTCGTCTGGCGCAGGGCCTTCAGTTCCAGACGGGATCGCCGCGTTTCAGGGAAGCTTGATCGTCGTCGACAGCCTGACGCTCAGCCCGGTGCCGAGTCTGGCCCGGCGGGATGCATCGGTAGGTGCGTCGCGGATCGCAGTCGTGACGACGTTCGAAGGCAATCGATATCATCCGGAAGGAATTCGTGCCTTGACTGAGGATGCCGCAGCGTCGGGCGCGTTTGCGAGGAAAGTGGCGAGTGCCGCCGCTCAGGAGGGAAATGGGATGTTCGTTGATTTTCAGGGATCGACTCCAGATGAGCTTACCGCCAACACTTCGATGCTCAGAGCCATCGGAGACTCGGCGCGGGCGCGCGGCGTCGCGCCGATCGGCGTTATCGTGCCGCCGGGCGATACCGTCGGGTATCCAACCGCCATACTCGCGCGAACGTTCGACCTTATTGTTGCGCGCCTCAGCGGAGAGCACCGAAACGGTACTTCACCCGGACCGCTCGTTTCGCCTGAATGGATGACGCGGCAAATCGGAATGCGCGCGTCGACAATCGGCATCAATCGAATTGCGGCCGAGTTACCGCTCTTCGGTTACAAGTGGGATCGGAGCGGCGTCGCGACGATTATCACGTTCGCTGAAGCGCAGGTGCTGGTGCGGTCGGAGGCGGGTGTGTTCCGGAGGGACCAGGCGAGCGGATCGATCACTTCGTCGTCGCTTCGGAATGGATGGACGATCTGGATTGAAGATGCGACGACGCTGGAACGCCTCGTGTCAGTGGCGCGTCGCGCGGGCATCCGCCGCTTCGCACTGCTTGGACCCGAGGGAGCGGATCCCGAAATCTGGACTCGTCTCCCTGCGGCACTCAGACGATGATCAGGTCCTTCTGATACTCTCGCGGGGTTATGACCACACCGTTGTCGGACACGTAGGCGTTTACTTCGCTTCGCATTCCAACGTCGCTTGCCAGATAGACGCCCGGCTCGATCGAAAAACCGATTCCGGGAACGAGCATGCGCTCTTCGCGAGTTTCGAGATTGTCGATGTGCGGTCCAGACCCGTGAAGGTCGCGCGCGTCGATCGAGTGTCCGGTTCGATGGAGAAACTGGGGCCCAAAGCCCTGCCTCGTGATCACGTCGCGAGCCGCATCGTCTACCTCCCCGCCGCTAACGGGCTTCC
The DNA here is from genome assembly GCA_038253755.1 of Gemmatimonadales bacterium. Lineage (GTDB taxonomy): Bacteria > Gemmatimonadota > Gemmatimonadetes > Gemmatimonadales > Gemmatimonadaceae > UBA4720. The sequence continues at coordinate 2,779 of JBBSGU010000062.1, forward strand.
CGGAACTCAGCTTGTCGCGAAGCATTGCGATCGCTGCATCGCGGGCACCGCGAACTGCTGCCCAGACCTTTTTTGCGCGCTCATTGGGCTCTCCAAGTGACCCCATCCATGTCTGATCGGCGAAAACGCCGTTCTCTTCACGGGCCCAAAGGTCGATGAGCAGCGTGTCGCCGCGATTGATGGTCGCGTCGTTCTCCTGCGTTGGCTCGTAGTGGGGATTAGCTGCGTTAGGACCGATTGCCACGATGGGACCGTGATCGGTAGACAAGTTGTTAGCGGCGAATTCGCCAAGGATCCACTGCTGGAGCTGATACTCGGTTAGGGGAGACCCTGATGTCGCGGCGTCGCCTGCCCGCTTCATCGCGTTCCTGGCGATAGTCGCAATGATCTCGGCGGTCCGTTCGTGCGAAGCGAGATTTTCGGGTGTCCACACCGCGTAGAATTTCGTGACCAGATCCGCGCTTGAAACCACCGTCGCACCCGCGGCCCGAACCATTTCGATAACACCCGCAGGAATTCTGTCGAGGTAGGGGACGGCGTCGCCGGGCGAATATTCCATCGCTACGGTCTTTCCGTTCACGAGGCTCGAAAGTTGTGATTCGAGCTCGCGCCATCCGCTGTACTTCACCTTGCCCCAATTGGATGGCCAGTCGCGCCAGGGTCCCTGTTCGATCGCGTGCGTAATCGCGACCGGCGCACCTTCGCGGGGAATGAAGACGAAAATCCGCCGCGTTGCCATACCATGCAGCTCGAGCAATCCGGTGGCGACCGGATTGAGCCCGTGAAAATCGAAGATCAGCCATCCGTCGATCCCGGTCGTCGCGATCTCCGCCTGAAGCGGCACGAGCTTTTCAGCGTTCAACATTCAGCGTTCCTCAGGTTCCATGATTTCGCCATTCGGCTCGCCATTCGCAGACACCTTCGTCGCGCTGCATGCAATGCACGTGATCTACCTGACCGCCGGCGTTGATCAGCAATCGGAGCAATTCCCGAAAAGCAGTTTCGTAAAATGCGCAGCCAGCGGACTTGGGGGCTCCATTCACGGTGACCGAGTCGGGGACTCTGAGCGTGAGGAAAGAGCCCGTTCGATTGAGCGACCCGCCGAAGAAATTTGTTGCAATCACCTGAAGCTGCCTGAGAGCTACAGGTCGCGAAATGAACCCAGGCATCAGCCGAATCGTTCCGCGCCTGGTGGGCGAGATCGAGTGGTATATGTCATGCGCGAGAATCTTTCCCGCCGTCGTGAAGAGCTCGTCCGAGTCGGGGCGGCGGCCGATGAGCGTACCAAGTCCCGATGCCTCGACAAACGGAATTTTCTGACCACGCTTGATCGCCTCCGAATACCGCCTGATCTGCGTGTAAACGGTGTCGCTGAGTCCAAGTCGCTTGTTCCTCAGCTCGGGAACATATTCCGCGTCAACCTGATCTTCGGGTGTGTCAACGCGCCTGATTGCTTCGAGCAGGCTGAGTGGAATTCGTGCGTGGACTGTCGGGGGCATTTGAGCAGGTGAAACGATGAAGCCGCTGTTGACGGCGGGGACTAAAGTTATTGCAATCTTCGAGCTGATGAACGACCAAACGAAATAACCTGTCCTTTTCATTTTCTTTCCAGGCCGGAATGCGTCTTTTTTGGGAACTACAAACGACACGCGTGATTATCGGTGCCGCGATTGCGGCGATCGTCGTCATTGTCGCTTTTAGACGCCGATCATTGTCGCGGAGCGGCGCGATCGCTGCACTCGTGCTCGGAATTATTTGCACGGCTGCAGGCTGGGGCTGGGCCGCGCTGCTCATTTCTTTCTTCATATCCGGCACTCTCTTGTCGCGATACAAGTCGGCGCGCAAAGCAGCCCGGATCGGCAGCATTGTCGAAAAGGGAGGAAATCGCGATGCATTCCAGGTGCTCGCCAACGGCGGCGCTTTTTCGGCCGCTGCATTTGCCTCGCTCTTTTCCGGATCCCCCGCGTGGCTCTGCGCAGGCGCGGGGGCGATTGGCGCGGCTGCGGCCGACACGTGGGCGACCGAGATCGGCGTCTTATCGGATTCTCCTCCGCGATCCATACTGAGCCGTCGAATCGTTCTGGCTGGCGCATCGGGCGGTGTCACAGCGCTCGGGACTTTGGCTGCGCTGCTCGGAGCAGCGGCGATGGCTCTCGTTACGTATTTCGCAGGGTGGCTCCCGGCCTCGCTGATTGCGGCTCTGGTCGGCGGAATCGGTGGGTCCACCATTGATTCAGTTCTGGGTGAGACGCTTCAGGTCAGTCGCCGGTGTGAGCGCTGCGACTCGGCGACTGAACGTTCAGTTCACGATTGTGGTACAACAACAACAGTGGCCGCAGGATTGCCATGGATGGATAACGACGCTGTAAATGCCTTGAGCACTTTCGGCGGGGCGATCATCGGACTTCTCGTCTACCTGGCAACTCGGCAATGACCTGATGGGCACTTCAACCGGACACACAACAGGAAACTCCTCGCGAGTGCTGTTAATCAGCGCAAACCGCGAGCGACAGCCGTATCCTGTCGTTCCCAACGGTCTCGCATGCGTCGCGTCAGCGCTTGACGAGGCCGGGCACGACGTTCGGTTTCTCGATCTTTGTTTTGAGAACGATCCGGTTGCCGTAGTCAAAAGAGCGGTGAACGAAAACGATCCGTCGATCATCGGTGTGTCGATCAGGAACATCGACAACAGCGATGCGATTGCCTTGAGACACTATACCCCCGAAGGACGCGAGATCTTTGCCGCTCTTCGCAAAGCGGCGCCAAAAGCAAAGATCATCGCCGGTGGCGCCGCGTTTGGCGTTGCGCCTGAAGCATTGTTCCGTGATTTCGGCGTTGATTACGCGGTCGCGGGCGATGGGGAGCGGGCGAGTGTCGCGCTTGTGAACGCGCTGTCGAGTGGAGAAGACATCGGACCCATTCCCGGTCTGGTCAGAGCTGTTCACGGCACCGTGCATTTCGCTCCACCGGGAGAGGATGCCGATCTCGATTCCCTTCCCTCGCCTTCACTCCATCGCTGGATCGACCTGCGCCGCTACGAGCGGCACGGAGCCACGATTCCGATCCAGACGAAGCGCGGCTGCGTATACAAGTGCGTGTACTGCACCTACCGCAACGTTGAAGGTTGGGGATATCGGACCCGCGATCCCGAACGGGTCGCCGACGAAATCGAGGAGCTTTCGCGAAAAGCCGGTGTTCGCAATTTCGACTTCGTCGATTCCACGTTCAACTCGCCGCCCGGACATGCTCTCGAAGTCTGCGAGGCCATAACGCGGCGGAAGCTTGGCGTCCATCTCGACACCACGAACTTCACGCCTGCAACCGCGTCGAACGAGCTGCTCACTGCGATGCGCAAGGCGGGCTTTCGAACTCTTGGTATTTCGGCCGAGAGCGCGAGTGATCCGGTGCTGGAGAGATTGGAGAAGGGGTTCAACGCAGCCAAAGTACGCGAAGTCGCCGAGCGTGTGGAGAAGGCAGGAATTCGAACGCTGTGGATTTTTCTTGTTGGCGGACCCGGTGAGACTGTTGAAACACTCGAAGAGACTCTCGATTTCGCGGCCTGGCGTCTGCGACGTGGTGACGCAGTCTACATGACAGTGGGTTTGAGAATTTACCCGGGCACGACGCTGCATCGCATTGCGATTGGAGAGGGAGTGGTCGACGCTGATTCGACGCTTCTGGATCCGACTTTCTATTTCAGCCCAACACTGGACTTCGATCCGACTGTCGATCGCCTCAGGCGATTCGCAGCCGCGTATCCGCGGTTCATGTTCTCCGCCGATTCGAGGTCGATCATTCTTCCGTATCTGACGCGTGCCGCAGCGATTCTGCAGCTGCCGCGTCCGCATTGGCAGTACATGGGAATATTTCAACGGATCACGCGGTCGCGTCTCGGGTTTCAAACGGCGAATTGACACAGAGACCACAGAGACCACAGAAAGAGTCGGCGCTGCAATGACGGTATTTCTGTGGTCCAGGCTTTCTTTTTTGGGGGTTTGAGGGTGCCTCAGGATTCGGGGTGTACTTCGTTTCCGCAGGTCGGTACGGACCTCACCGCCGAGTCAGAGGAAGTGAGAACGCCAAGAAAGTTCGTTGTTGTTCCGTTGTTTAACAAAAAATTGAGAAACTTTCAGTCAGAATACGCCTCTTAATGTCTTTAGAATCGCGCCCGCTCGCTCTGTGGTCTCTGTGGTCTCTGTGTCAAACGACGTAATTGTCGTTGGCGGAGGACCGGCCGGCTCGTCAACCGCCTACTTCCTCGCTAAGGCAGGGGTGCAGGTCACACTCCTCGACCGCGCGCGGTTTCCACGCGACAAGACATGCTCGGAGTACATGAGCCCGCAGGCATCGCGAATTCTCGAAGAGATGGATGTCCTTAAGACGGTCGAAACATCGGGAGCCGCGCAGCTCTCCGGGATGAGAGTCCACGCGCCAAACGGATCAACCATCCACGGAGAGTTTGCAGCGGGGCATGGTTATCAGGGGCATCGCGATACCGGTCTTGCCGTTCGCCGAACCATCCTCGATTCGATTCTTCTCGATCGCGCAAAGAGCGTCGGAGTCGAAGTCGTCGAGGGAACCCGGGTCACCGACGTCGTGCGCGACCCTCGTGGGCGGGTCGTTGGAGTCGCGACTCCGGGCGCGAATGACGGCCCGAGCGAGCGACTCGCAGATCTCGTCATCGGCGCAGACGGACTTCGCTCAGTTGTCGGCCGCCGACTCGATCTCATCCGCGCATCCCGCTGGCCAAAGAGAATCGCGCTCGTCACTCATTACTCGGGGGTCGAAAACCTTCGCGACTTCGGCGAGATGCACGTCGATCGAGGTGGCTACTGCGGAATCGCCGACGTCGGCAACGGGCTCGCAAATGTCGCGGTCGTTGTTCCAGTTTCACGTTCGGCGGAAGTCGCCGTGGACAAAACGGAATTTCTCGAAAGCTGGATCGCCGAGCGTCCGCAACTTGCGGCGATGTTTGCAAATGCAACGAGAGAGACACCCGTGCGCGCAACGGGACCATTCGCCAGCTCGGCGCGTAAGGCGTGGGTGCCGGGCGCGGCACTTGTCGGTGATGCAGCGGATTTTTTCGACCCGTTCACCGGTGAAGGGATCTACACCGCGCTTCGCGGCGGAGAGCTGCTCGCCGAACACACTGCAGAATCGCTCCGCGGAGGCACAGCCGACCGGATTGATGCTGCGATCAAGGCATACGACAAAGCGCGTCGCGCGGAATTCTCCGGCAAGTGGAAAGTCGAGAAGCTCGTCGGAATGGCCGTGGGGTTCCCTGCATTGATCAACCGCGCCGCGAGCGTCCTGTCACAACGGCGAGACATGGCTGACATTCTCGTAGGTGTCGTTGGCGATTTCGTTCCGGCGCGCGAGGTGCTCAGGCCTGGCTATCTTCTCAGCCTTCTCCTCGCGCCCGCAGGCAATCCATGACCGTGGATCAGCACGCCTTTCGCGCTGTACTCGGCAGATTTTCGTCTGGAGTGACTGTCGTCACGGTCGTCGATGCAAATGGCGATGATCGTGGGATGACAGTAAGCGCGTTCTGCTCCGTGAGTCTCGACCCGCCGCTTGTGCTGATCTGCATCGATCACGCTGCGTCGATCTACAGTGAGATCAGCTCGGCGACGGCGTTCACAGTCAACATTCTTTCGGAGGGCCAGGAGGCGCTCGCCCGACGGTTCGCCGACCCTAAATCCGATCGGTTCGAGGGAATCGGCCTTTCCCGCGGCGCCAACGGCATCGCAATTCTCGGCGACGCGCTTGGCTACATCCAGTGCACCGTCACCGCGAGGCATCCAACGGGCGATCACGACATAATCATCGGTGAAGTCGAAGAAGCGATGTCGGAAGAAGGGCGACCTCTTCTGTACTACCGCGGGGGATACGCGCAGCTCGAGCGCTGATCGTGTTCACTCTCCCCACATCTCCACGTCTCCGCGGCGTCGAGATACTCGACGATCCTGGCGTCAGCTCCGATCTGATGAATCGCGCCATGTCAGACGTAGCGCGCGCGAACGTGCTCTTCGGCGGACGACGAGCGGTGCTTACTGAATTGCGTCCTGTGCTCGAGTCGATGGGAAGGCGGGGATCTCTGCTCGACATCGGCACCGGGCGGGGTGACATCCCCGCTGCCGCGAAAATTGTAGCAACGAAGCTCGGGTTGAACCTGTGGACTGTTGGCTTCGACATGTCCATGCCACTGGTGGCCGAGAACCGGAAGGCGAACGACGTCGTAGCTCGAGGTGATGCGCTGTGCCTTCCCTTCCAAACGGCCAGCGTAGATGTCGCCATGGCATCGCAGGTGCTCCATCACTTCCAGTTCGATAATGCAGTGAAAGTCGTTTGGGAGATGAATCGCGTTGCTCGAAAGCGGGTAATAATAAGCGACCTTCGCCGAAGCGTGTTTGCTGCAGCCGGAATCTGGATAGCGTCGTTCCCGCTTGGATTCCACCCGGTTTCCAGACGCGACGGTGTAGTTTCCGTCATGCGCGGATTTCTCCCCGGTGAGCTCTCGGCGATTGTGAAAGAGGCGACCGGAGTAGTGCCACTAATCCGCCATCGCATCGGTTTTCGTCTTACCGCAAGCTGGACACCCGTCAGATGACATCGTCAATCCGTGAACCCTACGAGCTAGGCCCGATGCCGTTGGGCCGTCCGATGGAAGTCGTTGACGAGCAAATCGTCGCCGCTCCCTGGCGCATCATCTTCGACATCGCGCGGAAGGTGGAGCAATGGCCCGATCATCTTCCTCACTACCGTTTCGTCCGCTTTCGCGAGCGCGCCTCTGATGGCGGAGGCACTGTCGAGATGTCGGCGGACAGGCCGTTCGGAGTGGTGGGTTGGCCGACCTGGTGGCTTTCGGAAATGGCGGTGGATGAGGGTGCTCCAGCGATCCGATTTCGTCATATCGGGGGTATAACGAAAGGGATGGACGTCGAATGGTCTTTTCAGGCCGTGCCCGGGGGAACTCACGTGAAGATCGTTCACGTCTGGGATGGCCTTCCCTTACCATTCATAGGGATTCCGGCGGCCAATCTGGTCATCGGCCCCGTTTTTGTTCATGGAATCGCATCCCGAACGCTCACCGGACTTGCCGCAGTAGCAGAAAGCGAAGCGATCGGCCGCACCAGCGCCAACCCAGAAGCGTGACTCAGGAGAAGTAAGTAATTGTCGAAGAGAAGAGTTGTCATAACAGGTATCGGCGCTGTAACGCCAATCGGGTCGTCAGTCGAAGGCCTCTGGGACGGACTACGTAAAGAGCAGTCCGCAGTGAGCGCTATCACGCGCTTCGATCCGTCCATGTTCAAGAGTCATAACGCGGCCGAGGTGAACGACTTCGACGCCAATGATTTTCTGGAGCGCAAGAAGGCGAAACGCCTCGACCGCTATGGGCATTTCTCGGTCGCATCGGCGCATATGGCGATCGAAGACTCGGGGATCGACCTGGCCACGGAGGATCGCGAACAGATCGGCTCGACGATGGGTAGTGCTCTTGGTGGACTCGAGTTCGCCGAAGCTCAGCTCCACGCTTTTCTGACCGCGGGAGTGAGGGCAGTCGATCCAATGCTGGCTCTCTGCGTATTTGGCGGCGCAGCGAGCTGCAACATCGCTATCGAGCTCGGCGTGTCAGGACCGAATTCCACGAACGCCATGAGCTGTGCGTCGGGAACGATCGCGATTGGCGAAGCGTTTCGACTGATTCGGGATGGCTACGCCGACGTGATGGTCAGCGGTGGGGCGGAGGCTCCGTTGGCTCCGCTTTGCTTTGGCGCATTCTCGATTATCCGCGCGATGTCCACGCGAAACGACGATCCTGGCAGCGCATCACGTCCGTTCGATAAGGACCGCGACGGGTTCGTGATGGGAGAAGGTGCCGCAGTTCTTGTTCTCGAGGAGTACGATCGCGCAGTGGCTCGCGGCGCAAAGATCTACGCTGAGATCGCCGGCTTCGGCTTCACGAACGATGCGTATCATATGACCGCCCCGCGCCCGGACGGGGCGCAGGCAGCGCGCTCGATGCGCCTCGCGATGAAAAACGCCAACGTCACTCCAGGCGAGATCGACTATATCAACGCCCACGGAAGCTCGACGCCTCTTAACGATCCGACCGAGACAAAGGCGCTGAAGGATGTTTTTGGCGACCGGGCCTACTCGATGCCGATCAGCGGAACGAAGGGCTATTACGGACACGCGCTTGGCGCGTCCGGAGCAATCGAAACTGCCATCTCCGCGCTGGCGATTTCGCGTGAATGGCTGCCGCCCACGGTGAACCTCGACGTTGCCGATGAAGCCTGCGATCTTAACTTTCTGCCCGGAACTGGACGTGAGCAACGGGTCGAACACATTCTCACGAACTCGTTCGGATTTGGCGGCATCAATGCCGCGCTGGTGCTTCGTCGCGTGACTTGACGCGGTGAGGGGCAGCGTGGCCCTCACTTCAATAACGGAGCATCTCCATGCGTGATTCCTGGCGTCATTTCGTCGCCGAGTTCATCGGGACATTCGCGCTTGTATTCGTGGGTGGCGCGGCGATCATGATCGCGAAGGACACTGCCAGTCCTTCCGGTCTGCTTGGCATTGCGCTGGCGCACGGACTCATTTTCGCCGTGATGGTCAGTGCGTTGATGCGGATCTCCGGTCACTTCAATCCGGCGATCACCCTCGGATTTGTCGCCACCCGTAGAATCGAAGTACCGATGGCCGGCGTCTACATACTTGGTCAGCTCATTGGAGCGATCGTGGCAGCGTATGTTCTCAAGTTCACGTTCCCGTTCACACTGTTCGAGGCGACGCGAGGCGGCGGTCAGTCACTCGCGCTTCAGGTTTCCGGCCCGCAGGGATTTGTTCTCGAGTTCATCGCGACGTTCTTTCTCGCGCTCGTGGTGTTTGGAACGGCTGTCGATCCAAAGGCACCGAAGATTGGCGGTCTTGCGATCGGTCTGGTCGTGACGGCTGACATCCTCGCTATCGGTCCGCTTACTGGTGCATCGATGAACCCCGCGCGATCGTTCGGGCCGGCCGTAGCGAGTGCAAATTTCGAAGCACAACTCATCTACTGGATAGCGCCGATAGCCGGAGCCGTTGTCGCATCTCTCCTCTACGACTTCCTGTTTCTGCGTCGCGATGTGGAGCCGGCGGATCACGGAACACTCCGACCGGCCGCAACGACAGGCGAAAAGGCGACGCGCGGAAGTCGTTAAGCGGCGGCGGGTGGCGAAGCGGCAATGGGAGGCTGAGCGAAGTCTTCCATTGACGTTGTGAGAATGAGGCACATCAGTGTCAGCACACCCGCGAGAATGAACGGCATCCCTTTGCCAAGCACGTCCATCCCGAACCCGGCCATCAACGGGAACGCGACGCGCGACACTCCGCCGAATGTATGCTGCACGCCCATATACAGACCGCGCTCACGATTCGGCACCGCGCGCGAAAGCATCGCAGTCACGCACGGAAAAAGAAACGCCGTACCGACCGGCATCAAAGTCATGGCGACCAGCATCGTCGGATAGTTGTAGATGCGCGCCACGGAAACCAGTCCTGCCGCGAGGAACAGCAAGCCGAGCCTCGCCAGACGGACCTCTCCTAACCACGAAATCATTTTTCCGAGCACGCCAGCGCGAACAATCACTCCGATGGCGCCCAGGTACATGACGAAGTAACCGACGTTGGTTTCGTTGATTCCGAGGCGGTCAGCGAGGATCAGCGGAAGCATCGGAGTTGTTCCGTAGAATGCGCCGATCGCGATGGCGTAAATCCAGATCAGTCTCGATGCGGGCGCGTTTGGAGTTGCGATGACGCCTCTAAGTGCCGCGAGACCGGTTCGCTTTGCAACCGTCATTACCTCGGAGCTCGGAGTTGCCTGGCGCGACTCACGAAGAAAACGCCAGGCGAAAATGCTGACAAAAACGCAGAGAGCCGCCGAGCCCAGTCCCGGAGCGGTACGTCCTCCCGCGCGAACCAGCACTGATCCGATGGCCGGGCCGATCACGGCGCCGAGGCTGGTTACGGCCGAAACCCATCCGAGCGATTTGGCGCGGTCTTTTCCGTCAGTGATATCGGCGACGTACGCCTGTACGACGCCGATCGTTCCTCCGCCAAATCCCTGAATGATGCGTGAGAGGAAAAGCAGCCAGAGCGAGCCGGCGAAAGCGAAGATGACGTAGGCGACGGCAGAAACCAGCAACCCGATCAGAATTGCCGGCCGGCGGCCGTGATTGTCCGACATCCAGCCCCATGCCGGCGCGCTAATCAGTTGTGCAACTGAAAATGCCGCGACGAGCGCCCCGACTGTCGCGGCATTCGCCCCAAGGCGAGTCGCGTAAAACGGAAGCAGGGGAAAAATGATAATCAGTCCAAGCATGTCCACGAACGCGGTGACCATGAGGACGGTAAGCTTTCCCTTCAAGCGCCTGGACCTCCAATGAGGGAGCCGACAAACACCGGTGTTTTGAATCTAGAGGCGCTGCTTTGGAACGTAACTGGCGACGCGTGTATGACCTTGAGAAGACAAGGAGAGACAAAATGAACAAGAAGATGAAGCTTTTCAGTGTGGTTGCACTTTGCGCGATATTCGCCGCCTGCGCTTCACTGGGAAAGCAGACACCGATTGACAATGGAAGGCGAACGACCGTAGTCGTAGACAATCGCGCTCTGCTCGATATGAACATCTACGTCCTTCGCGGCGGTCAGCGTATTCGGCTCGGCACCGCTACCGGCCTGACGAAAACGACTCTCACCATTCCTCGCGGAATCGTGAGCGGCGCAATGACGGTTCGGTTTCTCGCGGACCCCATCGGCAGCAATAAGACTCCCGTTTCCGAAGAGATCTCGATGAACGAGGGGGACGAGGTTGGCTTGATGATACCGCCCGTCTGACGGTTTCTGAAGGACAGCGCTTTACTACGAAGGTGATGAGCTGGCGAATCCCCGACCGCGCGCTCCTGCCTCAGGCGCGCGAAAGAATCTCAGGAGTCAGCCAGTAGCGACCGGTTGAGTGCGGCGGCCGAAGTGTGGCCGGAAAGTCCAAGCTGAAGATCGATGTCGGCCATGAAAGTCTTCAGCAAATGAGTGACGCCGGCTTCGCCATGACTCGCCAGTGCGTAGGCGTAGGGGCGCCCCAGAAGAACAGCCTTCGCGCCAAGTGCCAATGCTTTTAGGACGTCCGCACCGTGTCGCACGCCGCTGTCGATCAGAACCATCGCGCGGTCTCCAACAGCAGACACCACGTCCGGGAGCGCGTCGAGCGATCCAATTGCTCCGTCGCATTGACGTCCTCCGTGATTGGAGACGACGATTCCGTCAACGCCATGATCAACGGCCATGGCTGCATCGTCGGGATGAATGATGCCTTTAATGAGTATCGGGAGCTTCGTGATCGACTTGAGCCACGCGACATCGTCCCAGCAAAAAGCCGGATGCGTGAACACTCCAAGAAATTGTCGCACCGCTGCCGCTGCGTCCTCGACCGGGGGCTTCGCGCACAGGGATTGAAAAACAGGATCGCTGAAGTAGTTCGCAACGCCGTCGGCTTTCAGAAAAGGCAGGTAACCAAGTCTGAGATCCTGTTCGCGCCAGCCGAGCGCCGGCGTGTCCACGGTGACGACGATGGCCGAATAGCCGGAAACCTCAGCGCGCGAAATGAGGCTTGCCGTCAGCTCGCGGTTGGGTGATGGATAAAGCTGGAACCAGCGTGTTGCATCTCCCATGTCTTTCGCGACGATCTCCATCGCCACCGACGATACGCTGCTAAGGATGATCGGCACTCCAGCCGCGGCCGCTGCGCGCGCGGGCGCACGCTCACCATCGGCGTGCAGAATTCCCTGAACTCCGATCGGCGCGAGAAGAAACGGGGCGGCGATCTTTTTTCCGAATAGATCGATCGAGATGTCTCTCGCAGAAACATCATTTAGCGATCGCTGCCTGATTCTAATCCGATCGAAAGCTTCGCGATTGGAGCGCATAGTGTTGCCGCCGCCCGCCGCGCCAGCGACGTACCAGTACGCCTCCTCGGAGAGTGCTTCGCGTGCGCGTGCTTCCCATTCATCGAACGAGAAAGGGAGATCGATTCGCTTGCCGGCCGCAGCGGAGCCGTAGACTTCAAGTTGGACTTGCTGGCCGATTGTGGGCATCGGGTGGGAAAGATGCTGTCAGTTGGCGCGTCGGAGCATCACGGTCCGACGCGCAGGTATTTCTCTTCGTATCTGATCATCGACTCCTCGATCACCTTGATTGCGACTTCGCTCTTTTCCCATCCGATGATTTCGACGCGGCGGCCTTCGAGATCCTTGTAGATGTGAAAGAAATGCTCGACTTCCTTCAGGTAGTGCTGCGAAAGGTCGGCGATGTCGAAATGGTCGTTGTAAAACGGATCGTGCGCGGGAACGGCGATGATCTTGTCGTCCGGCTCGCCGCGGTCGAGCATCTTGAGCACGCCGAGGGGACGGCAGTCGATCTGGCAGCCGGTGAAGGTCGGTTCGTTGATGCTGACGATAATGTCGAGTGGATCGTGGTCCTCGTGCAGAGTGCGCGGAATCAGCCCGTAATCGCCGGGGTAATGCACGGCTGAAAAGAGAACGCGGTCGAGTCGAAACTGACCGCTCTCCTTGTCGAGCTCGTACTTGTTGCGGCTTCCCCGCGGAATCTCGATGACCGCGGTGACCACCTCCGGCGGATGCGCACCAACCGGAAAATCATGCCAGGGATTCATGTGGTTGCCCGCTCCATCGTTCCCTTGTAGTTCATCGGCTCTTCTTCGACGTCGAAGTTCGTTTCATTCAGCGCCGCAACGCGCTCCATCTGTGACGAATCGAGATCTGGCAGATCGCTCGCCGCTGCGAATTCGGCGAGTTGGTCGGCCTCGTACACGTTGGGCAGAACGCTGACCACGCGAGGCTCAGCCAGCAGCCATTTCAATGACGCCTGGCCCAGGGTCATTTGCGTTGTGAGAAAATCAAGCGTGCGGACTTTGCGAACGCCGTTCACGAGCCATGATCGCGGCCGGTGCCGCCGGTGATCGTTAGCCGGGAAGACGGTATCCTCGGTGTACTTGCCTTCGAGCATTCCCGAAGCATGCGTCACGCGAATGTTGAACGTGCAGTTCGGGGCGTGCTCGCGAGCCGCATCGAGCATCGCCGTGCCCGGCTGCTGCTCGAGGATGTTCCAGATCATTTGAATCGTTCCGACATCGGGCTCTCGCTCGCAAAGCTCGACGGCCTCGTACAGCCAGCCGATCGCCGGGCCAAACGCAGCACCCCAGACGCGAATCTTCCCTTCTTTCTTCAGCTCGCGAAGCGTATCCCAGATAGCAGGATTACGGACGTGCTCCATCTTGATGTTGTGAAGCTGGAGTACGTCGATGTAGTCGGTCTCGAGGCGCTCGAGGCACTTGTCCACGGCGAAGCGCATGTACTCGGGCTGGAATCGCTGCGGAAGCTCGCTCTGACCGCGCCGGGTCCTTGCCGCTTCTTCATCGTAGATGTCATAGCCGATCTTCGTTCCGTAGACGACCTCATCCCGACTCCCGCGAAATGCCATGGCAAGCTGCGTCTCGCTGCGGCCATTTCCGTAAGTATCAGCCGCATCGAAGAAATTGATGCCGAACTCGTCGCGGGCCTGCCGCACCATAGCGACGGCCTCGTCGTCGGTCTTCTCGCCCCACCAGTTGGTCGCCAGGGTCCACATGCCGAGGCCGACTTCGCTGACCGCAATGTCGGTCCCGGGGAAAGTTCTGTATTTCATGTTGAGAGGAAAAATAACCCTGCGAGGGATGGTGCTCTGCTCTCTGGTCTATTTTGCTGCCGCCTGACTGCTTTGGACACAGAGACCACAGAGACCACAGAAAATTCTGTGGTCTCTTGCTAAGAGAGCATCTATCCGGAGAGAGGGTTAATTCTTGGGGTTAAACTACAGACTACGGAAGGTCGGTCGGAGAGCGACCGTTTTTTCCGTAGTGACCCCATTCCATAAGATTGAGCTTGCGAGGAAGTCGCACCGCGAACGATGGGTCGGAATGGTACGCAGTTCCGTAGTTCCCCCCATTCCATCAGCTTGATTTTGAAGGACCCTTCGCCGCGAATGACGGCTGATTCTGTGATCTCTGTGGTCTCTGTGTCTACCCGGCTTCGAGCAACCAGCGTGCCGCGCCCTAGGCGGACGCTCGCAACGCTCGCGCAGCCTCGACAGCAAAGTACGTAAGAATGAAATCCGCTCCCGCGCGGCGAATCCCGAGAAGCGATTCCATCACGACTCGGTCGCGGTCAATCCATCCGCGCTCTGCCGCGGCGCAGATCATGGAATATTCGCCGCTGACCTGATAGGCCGCGACGGGATAGCCGGTTTCCGCCTTCACGCGAGAGATAATGTCCAGATACGGCCCCGCCGGCTTGACCATCACGGCGTCGGCTCCCTCATGGATGTCGGCTAGGACTTCGCGAATCGCCTCGTCGGAATTGGCCGAGTCCATCTGGTAGCCCTTGCGATCGCCGGATTTCGGTGC
>JBBSGU010000063.1:0-17237 GCA_038253755.1 Gemmatimonadales bacterium
CAGGCTCGGCCGCCCCAGGACTCCAGATCTCGTCGGCTTGCGGTTCCTCGGGCGCGGTTCCGCCTGCTTCAGGCTCGGCCGCCCCAGGACTCCAGATCTCGTCGGCTTCCGATTCATCAGGCGCGGCACTCTCGATTTCCGGAAGCGCCGCGCGAGCAGTAAAGGAGCGATGCACATCAGCCGGTGGCCGGTGAGCGCCAAGAGTCGCGAAAAATTCGCGAATCGTCGGACCGGTTGGTTTATAGTGAGGGAGATCCTTTTCGTCAGGCGTCTGCGGCGAGTACGCGACGACCGTATCGTCGGTTGGGGCGGTTGTTTCTTCCTCATCGGGAATGGCCGAAGCAGTCGCGACCGACTCAGGCGCCATTGCTGACTCAACTTCCAGCGACACCTCATCTTCGGCGGCCATTTCTGGCTCTGACTCTGGCACTCCCTCCGCGATCCCGCCGGACGCTGCTATCACTTCCTCGGCAGTCTCGCCTGAAATCTCAGGCACATCCCCAGCGATGTCCTCTGACGGTGGAATTTCGATCTGATTCGCGTCAGACCATTCCGGCGACGAATTCGACGGACTGAAATCGAACGGAACGACATCCCCGTCATCGGACGAAAATCCCGCCCCCCATGGATCAGTATCCCACTGATCTCCCTCGGCCAGCTCGGCCTCGGTGAAGTGGTGCGACTCTGCAGGAACATCCAGATCCGGGGGGGCGACCGGCGCTTCCTGCTGCGGCTGCATCGCACCGTCGCTCTCGAGCTCGTCGGGTGCCGCAAGTTCGTTCCCGGCTTCCGAAGTTGGAGCCCCAGCTTCGGAAGATGTTTCTTCACTCGAGGCAGAGTCCTCGAGCTCAACGGGCGAAATAGGAGTTTCGGAAAGTGCTGACAGCTCCCGAATGCGATCGGATAGCTCTGCGTCGTCCGGGCTTGCCGCCGCAAGCTCGCGGTACACTTCCAGCGCCTGCTGGTGATAGCCCTGCCGAGCATACAAGTCGGCCATCGTGCGGGTAACGAAAGGTGAAGGAGATACTTCTACGTCTGGCGCGGATGTCGGGAGATTTTGCTCATCGTCACGGGCTTCGTCGGCCAGCTCCCATGCCAATGGCGTAACCTCAGGCTGCTGCTCTGCGACTGGCTGCGATTCGGCCGGGGTCTCGGCGGCCGACGGCTCTGCCACGAGCTCTTCTGCAACTGGCTTCTCGGTGATTGGCGCTTCTGCTCGCTGCTCGGCGATTGGCTCGTGTGCCGGCGTCTCGCTCGCGGCGGTTCCCCCCGGATCCGAAACACCAGGCGGTTCGATCTCCGCCGCAGCATCCAGTTCAGTGAGAGGCTCCGTCAGCTCGGCGATGTAGGCTGCAATCTCGCGATCGTGCGGATCCGCTTCGAGGGCGCGGGAATACCAGTGACGCGCCTCTGGCGAGTCGCCACGCTGACGGGAAATGTCTCCAAGTTTACGGAGGACGATCGCGTTGCCGGGATCGAGCGAAAGCGCCTTTTCGAAGACTACGCGTGATTCATCGATCCGGCCGGCGTCGTAAAGCGATTGCGCGTACACGACGTGCCCGCTCATATGCGCCGGCTGCTGCGCGAGGTGGGCGCGGCATATCGCTATCGCTTGTTCCGGATCTCCCGCCTTTCGATACTCGTTCGCAAGCGGAGCAAAATACCGGCGTGGATTTTCGTGGAATTTTTGCCTGAGCTCGTCAATCCGCGCTGAGCTTTGCATCAAAGAACCTCGTATTTGTGCCATCCCTGCTTCTATCGGGACAGAACGGCTGAAGATACCCTGTCTCCACGACGGGCGTCAATCACAGGAAGTCACTGCGTAGCTTGCTTTTACGCCTGTCGAGCCGGTAGTTTTGGAGGCTGTACGCCAATCGGCTAACTGCATTTTTTCTTGTGTCCGTCAGGAGTAAAGCCCCGTGTTACAATCCATGCGGAGCTCCGCAAAGTACATCTGGATTTTCCTCGTCGTTGCATTTGTCGGGGGATTTCTGCTTGCTGAGACATCCGGCCTGCTTGGAACCGCGCGCGTAACTACATCGACTGCTGTTGCCACGGTCAACGGCGAGGACATCCTCGCTTCGACCTGGTTCAACGCAACCGCGCAGCTCGAACAGCAGACCACGCAACAGACCGGCCGCAGCGTTTCGCTCGACGAGCGCCGCCACCTTTCCGACCAGGCGTTCGAGCAGCTCGTAAGCGACGCCCTTCTCCGTCAGGAGTACCGACGACGCGGAATTCGGGTGACGAACGACGAGCTGGCTGAGGCAGCCAAGTATGCTCCGCCACCGCAGCTCGCACAGAGCCCGGAGCTGATGACCGACGGACGTTTCGATCCAGACAAGTATCAGCGCCTCCTTGCCAGCCCTGCTGCCCGCCAACAGGGAATTCTATTGCAGCTCGAGGCTTACTACCGCGACCAGATTCCGCGCGAGAAACTTTTCGAGCAGGTAGCATCGGACGTGTACCTCAGTGACGAGCGTCTCTGGACGATGTGGCAGGACACGCGCGATACCACGCAGATGACCTACGTTGCATTTCGTCCTGACCTGATCAAGGACAGCGAGGTCACGGTCGCCGAGTCTGATATCAAGGACTACTACAACAAGAACAAGAAGGACTTTGAACGACCGGCTCGCGCCGTCGTTTCGGTAATCTCTATCCCCCGCGAGGTCTCAGCGGCCGATTCAGCCGCGGTTCGCAATCGCATCACGGCCATCCGCGACCGGATCATCAAGGGTGAGAAGTTCGAGGATGTAGCGAAGGCAGAGTCGAGCGATTCAGCTTCTGCCGGGAATGGCGGACTGCTCGGCCCGGGCGTTCGCGGGCGGTTCGATCCCGTATTCGAAGATGCCGCCTACGCACTCAAGGTTGGCGAACTCTCGCAGCCGGTGGTTACGCAGTTCGGATATCACATCATCAAGATCGACGAAAAGAAAGGCGACACCCTGACGATTCGTCACATCCTTCTCCCGATTGCGCAGAGCGATTCCGCCGCAACGGCAACCGACCGTCGCGCTGATGAGCTTGCAAAGATTGCGGCATCGTCCGACAAGCCAGAAGCACTCGACGAAGCCTCAAAGAAGCTCGGCCTGCCGATCAAGCACGGCTCCGTCCTGGACACGGACGCGCTGACGATCGACGGAAAGTTCGTCCCGAGCGTCGGACCGTGGGCATTTGCGGGAGCAAAGGTTGGCGAGACGAGCGATCTCTTCGACGCTGACAACGGCTACTATCTGGGCCGACTTGACTCACTCACCAAGGGCGGCATTCCCTCGCTCGAACAGGCTACGCCGGAGATTCGCGCGATTCTCGCGATTCAGAAAAAGCTCGACAAGCTAATGCCGAGGGCTACCCAGTTCGCAGCGGCGGCGGCGAAGTCCTCTCTTGAAGACGCTGCGAAAGCTGCCGGACTCGCGGTCATTCAAAGCAAGCCGTTCACGCGTGTAGGTGGCGCGGAAGGCATCGGGCGCTTGAATCAGGCGATCGGCGCTGCATTCAAGCTCCCGATCGGGGCCGTGAGTACTCCAATCCGCACGTATGACGGGATCTTTGTGGAGCGGGTAGACCAGCGAGTATTGCAGGACCGGTCAGTGTTCGAGAAGACAAAGGAAACACAACGGGCGCAGCTGACCAACCAGCTAAGGCAGCAAAAGGTTCGCGACTTCCTTCAGAATCTTCGGGACAATGCGAAGGTGACCGACCGGAGGAAAGAAATCGAGTCAGCAAACCGACAAGCCCAATAGCTGGCCGCTGCAATAAGAAAGGCCGCGCGAAGTATGCGCGGCCCTTTTTTTATCGCTACGAGCCACGTGCTTCAGGCTACGAGCTACCGGCACGAGCGCTGTTGGCCTTTGGCGCGTGGCGTGTAGCTTGTGGCTCCTTCTTTTAGATCAACCTCTTCGGCTCGGGTCGAACCTCTTCCGGCGCCGCCGCGTTCGCCGCGTGCCGCTGATCAAGTTCGGCCTGAGTGAGACGCGGCTCATATTTGGGCGAGTCATCGCCCTGGATGCCGTTGGTCGCCTCATTGATGTTCTTCTTGAACTCCTTGATACCCTTCCCCATCGACCCGGCGATTTCTGGAATTCGCTTCGCCCCGAACAGGAGAAGCACTATCACCATGATGATCAGAATTTCGGGAAAGCCAAGATTGCCAAGCATTGTCCTATTCTCCTAGAAGAGCGAACGCGCAATCAGGTAGGCAATGAGTACGCCAACGAGACTGAGCAAAGATACGTCGAGGGCCACCGGACCGAGCGCGAATTTCAGGATTACTAGATCGATCGTCAGCGGACCAGCAGATGGTGATACACCGGTAGTGAAAAATTCCTTCGCGGCTCCCGGAGGCAGAAACTTGCGGCAAACCTGCGTCAGCAACCCTCCCGCGATGAACCCGGCCGAAAGTGTGATTCCGTTGAACAGCACTCCGCGTCGAACCGCGCCGCGTGGTGGCATTATGCGTGTCGCTCCATTACATAGGAAATAGACTCAATGAGCGCGGTTCGCGCTACGGTATCGGGTATTTTTGCGAGCGCTTCTGCTGCCTGCCCGGCAAACAGTGAGCCGCGCTCGCGCGCGTAATCCAGCCCGGCATTGTCGGTAACGATCTGAATGACCTCCCGCACCTCCGCGTCGCCCGGCTCGGCGTTCGCAAAAAGTTGATCCACTTTTCGGCGGTCGTCGCTTCCCATCACGCGGAGGGCGGCGATCAACGGGAGCGTCACCTTGTGCTCCTTGAGGTCAAGCCCCGCTGGCTTGCCGGTGGTGGACTCCTGCTCGGTGTAGTCGATGAGGTCATCGGCAATCTGGAAGGCCATTCCCAGTGCTGTTCCGTATGCAGCAAGCTCCGATCTATGATTTCGTGCGCCAGCGAGCGACCCGATCTCGCACGCCGCAGAAATCAGCGATGCAGTCTTCGATCGGATCAGGGCGAAGTAGTCGTCCTCATCAAATGAGAGAGCGTCCTGAATGGCGAGCTGTCGCATTTCGCCGACGGTCATCTCGGTTGTAGCTCTCGTCAGCGCTCTCAGTGCATCAAGGTCGCCGAGTGACACGAGCTTCGTGAGCGCCGTCGAATATAGAAAATCGCCCATGATCACCGAGATCTGGTGACTGAACAGCGAATTCAACGTCGGCATGCCGCGGCGCAGGACGGAGTGGTCTACGGCATCATCATGAACGAGCGTGGCGAGATGAATCAACTCGACAGCGGCAGCGAGCGTTATCGCTTGCGGCTCCGGCGTGTCTTCCACGCTGCTGCATAAAAGGACGAGCGTCGGCCTGAACATTTTTCCGCGCATCGTCATCAGGTGCGTTCCAATCTGGGCGACGAGCGGCGCATCGTGGGAAACAGCGGTGACCATGTCCTCGGTGACTGCGTCGAGACGATCCTTCACCGAAGCCTGTATTCGTGCGAGCGATGCTTTTTCCTGCGTCCTGTCCAGCCCCGCCACGGAGCCCTGAGCTGCGGTCACTTAGCTGTTGCTGTCAAAGCGGAGAGTCTGTCGCTGGCATCGCGGAAACCTATCTGAACCGCCAGCACACGCTGAAAATACCCAGACGCGTCGGCGGAGCGTCCAAGCGATTCGGCAGCCCGGCCAAGAAGATAGAGAACTCCGACAAGGCGTGAATCCGACATACCGGGCTCATGGAGCAGCTTATTGAGCACGGCGATGGCAACCGCCGCTTCCCCTTTGTCCATGAAACACTGTCCAATCGCCTCGGACGCACGTACACGCTGCTCCGTGCCGCGCTGGGCTTTCTGGAACGACCCGATTGCTTCGTCCACCAGGCCCATTTCCGCGAACGCGATTCCGAGATCGTAGTGACTCTCGAAATCTTCTTCGTCAACATTGCGCGAGATTCCCGACTTGAACTTGTCGAGCATCTCCGCGAAATCCCTCTGCTCGTTGTTTTCGGGTTCCTCGTCGTGCGCGACCATGCGGGTAGACGCTGGTGTCCGGTTGCGCTCGAGCCACTCTCCCAGATCGACGAAATCATCGTCAGGAGCCAGCGACTGATCCTCTGAGGCGAACCCGGCTGACTGGTCTTCATCGCTGATGAGGTCGAGTCCCGAGAGCGCACTGTTGCCGTCAGGCGTGCGCACAGCAGGCGTTGCGCCGGCAGGTGTTCGACCTACAGGGAAAGGAATTACGCGGGGGTCGTCTTCGGCATCTTCTTCGCTTTCGCCGTCGGCATCGTCGATATCGACAAGCGGCGCCAGATCGATCGGGGCGACGTCTGGCGACGCATCGCCGCGCTCATCGCCA
Source organism: Gemmatimonadales bacterium (assembly GCA_038253755.1). Taxonomy (GTDB): domain Bacteria; phylum Gemmatimonadota; class Gemmatimonadetes; order Gemmatimonadales; family Gemmatimonadaceae; genus UBA4720. The sequence goes on from JBBSGU010000063.1 coordinate 6,270, forward strand.
ATTGAAGTCAGCTCGAGACCGTCGGGAGCGACCGCCGACGAAACGTGCGGCGCTTCATCGGCGGCGTCCTCGGATTCTTTGATCAACGGAACGCGGTGCGACCTGGTGGACGGTCCAGGAGCGTCGTCGTCATCGAACGAAGCGGCCGGGACTGGAGCCGGAGGCGTGTCGAAATCGAGATCAAGAAAAACGAGCCCTTCCTTTTTCCTCGTCCGCGGAGTGGAAGAGCGGCGCGGCTTGAACGTAGGGTCAAGCGCCTTCATGCGCTCGACAGTCGCTGCGGCTTCACCCGTTCGTCCTTCTGATTCCAGTGTGTCATATAGAACTTCGAGCTGCTCGAGCGCTTCCGACTTGCGGTCGGCGCGCGCAAGCTGATCTGCCAGCATCAAGCGAACGTCATCCTGTCCAGGGCACAGGTCGGCGAACTCCTTGAGAGCGCGGAACGCCTCGTCCATCTTGCCGACGCGCTGCATCCTGTCGGCATACTCGAGGAAGTTCTGCTTCGCGTCGCTGTTGAAGCCTTTCTTCGCGCTGATGATGCCGAGCTTGTAGTAGATGATCGTGCGGCCGGGTGAGTATCGCAGGATCTTGTTGCACAGCGCGATCGCGTTGTTGAAGAACCCGCCCTCGGCGTAAAGATCCGCGGCTTGCTCGTAGTAGTTGATCGCCTGTTCGTTGTTGCCAATGCGATAGTGAATATCACCAACGCGATTGTAGAGCGGGACATCGCGCTCCTCATCGCTCGACCGAGTGCCATTGAGCACCTGCTCGTAAAGCTCGAGTGCCTTCTCGTACTGCTTCTTCGACTCGAGTTCTGCTGCTTTTTTCTTGAGCTTTGCGGAGTTGGACATCTGCTTGGATCGGCGTAAAACCGCGCGCCACCGAGACCGGACAGCGCGAGTTGTTGAAGTTATCGGGGAGTTAGAGAGCGTGACAAGGTTTTCCTCTCGACCACGTGCCCATACAACGACGATCACCATACCAATACGGTATCTCACGAACGTCCTGGACATCCCAGATCGCCAGGTCGGCGGAGTAACCTTGAGCCAGCTGGCCGGTTCGCTCTGCGAGGCCGAGAGCTGCCGCGCCGTTGACTGTCGCAGCGATTACGGACTCTGCCACGCTCAACTTCAGCTGGCTCACTCCCAGAGTGAGAATCAGAGGGAAATTGAACGTCGGCGAAGTCCCGGGATTGAAGTCGGTGGCAAGCGCCACGGCCGCTCCCCCGTCGATCAAAGCGCGCGCCGGGGCCTGCCTCTCCTTACCAAGGAAGAGCATGGTGCCAGGGAGCAACGTCGCCACGGTGGACGAGCGGGTGAGCGCAGATATTCCCGCGGTAGAAATTGCGCCCAGATGGTCGGCCGAGGTCGCGCCGATCTCTGCCGCGAGCTCGGCCCCTCCGTGGGGCTCCAGCTCATCGGCGTGCAGCTTCAACGAGAGTCCAGCCGTCCGGGACGCATTGAGGATGTCGCGGGTCTCAGCGGTCGTGAAAACCCCGGGCTCGCAGAAGACATCCGCGAAGGTTGCGAGGTTCTCTGCCACCACTCGAGGAAGCATTTCATCGATCAGGTACCGAACGTACTCGCGACGTCCGGCGCTCGACTTTCGATAATCCATCGGAATTTCATGAGCGCCGAGCCACGTCGGTACAATCCTGACAGGAAGATCATTGGCGAGGCGCGCGATGACGCGGAGCGACTTCAGCTCATCCTCGAGCGAAAGCCCGTATCCCGATTTGACCTCGATGGTCGTCGAGCCGTACGAAGCGAGGCGCTTGACTCGATCGAACGCCAAGGCGTAGAGAGCGTCTTCGGTGCGAGAGCGAACGTCAGCGACCGAAGAGTGAATTCCTCCGCCGCGACGCGCGATCTCCATGTAGCCGATGCCGGCGGCACGCATCTCCTGCTCTTCGTAGCGGGCGCGCCCAAAGATTGCGTGAGTGTGCGAGTCAACGAGGCCCGGCGTGAGAACACGACCGTCGCAATCGACGGGAGTGGCGTGCGGATACTTTTTCTCGAGCGATGCGGCGTCACCGACTTCGGCGATCGTCTCTCCGTCGGTCACCACCGCTGAAGCTGTGAGAATGCCTGCGTCGTTCATTTCCCCACCGCGCCGAGCGCGTCCTGGCCCGGCGCATGTAACGACCTGGTTGGCGTTTATGAACACGAGCTGCGTCATTGCGTCGCCATCACGTCGCGAATGCGATTGATCGTGATCGGCGCCTGCGCTTCACCGCGGCACGCATAAAAGCATTTGTTGCAGTCGATGGGCTCGTATTTCCTGAAATCTGTCCAGTGAAAATCGGTTGGGAAATCGGGACATCGCTTCACGTGACCGGAAGGATCGACATGAACAGTTCGGATTCCGGAGCGACACGGCTCCGTGACGAGTCCGCGAACGTAGAGTGGGATTTGCTCGAGGTAATAATCAGAGTTCGTGATCACACCACGGTTCGCGCGTTTGAACGCCTTGAGCTCGGCCATCGTTTCCTCGAGCTCCCGGATCTTGTCATCGCGAATGAGCCCATCCCCATTTCCGTTCTTCGAGTCGGTATAGGAGCTGAAGTTGACGCCGACTCCGAGCTCCTGCGCATGTCGGACGATCGGCATGAGCTGGTCGAGATTCGAGTCCCGAATGACGGTGTTGAAGCGAATGCTGTCAACGCCAAGTGATTGCATCCGCGGAATCACGCTGAGGATCTTCGCCGATAAGGCAGGAATTCCGCGGGCCTTGTCGTGCCGCTCGTCGAGATAGTCGAGTGAGAAATTGAACTGGTGGATGCCCGCGTCCCACAGGGACTTCGCCCGTTCGGGCGTCATCATTCCACCGTGGGTGATAAGCGTTGAGTATTGAGTCCTGACAGCTCGATCGACGCCCGAGACAATGTCCTCCAGGTCGCGACGAAGAGTGGGCTCTCCTCCCGTGTAGGTGATCATCATCGGGTTGAAGAACTTCGCGGCGTCGACGAAGCTCGACAACTCCTTCGCCCTGGCGCCGGGCTCGGTCTTCCAATAGTCGCAGAAGCCGCATCGCGCATTGCACCTGAGCGTTACCTCGAAATGCACGAGAACCGGCATCCTCGTGACAGAGAGGCGCGCGTATTTCACCAGAAATATGGGGACGTGCCATGGTTTGAACTTGCTGGACAGCACTAGGGGAGGATGTCAGATGGGTTCATGCACTCACTGATTGTTGGCGTCGCGGGATTGATCATTTGCCACGAAGTCACGAAGGATCGGTATGTCGATACCATGCTCCGCAGCCGTCGCGATTGCCGATTCATACCCCGCGTCCGCGTGCCGCGCGACTCCAATCCCCGGATCGTTCGTCAAGACTCGTTCGAGACGCTCTCTCATCTCGGGAGTGCCATCCGCGACAATCACTTGCCCTGCGTGCAGCGAGTTTCCGATACCGACACCGCCGCCGTGATGGAACGAAACCCACGACGCTCCGCTCGCGACGTTCAGCAAAGCGTTGAGAATCGCCCAGTCCGCAATTGCATCACTGCCATCGCGCATCCCTTCCGTTTCCCTGAAAGGCGACGCGACGCTGCCCGTATCGAGGTGATCACGCCCAATCACAATCGGCGCTGAAATCTCACCGGATGCGACGAGGTCGTTGATTGCAACGCCGAACTGCGCGCGCTCACCCTGTCCGAGCCAGCAGATTCGGGCCGGCAGGCCCTGAAATGCAATTCGCTCGCGAGCGAGTGTAATCCACCGCTTGAGGTGCTCGTCGTGCGGGAATAACTCGAGAACGAGATCGTCAGTCCGCGCGATGTCTTTCGGATCACCAGACAGCGCGACCCAGCGAAACGGTCCCTTTCCCTGGCAGAACAAAGGACGGACGTACTCAGGGACGAACCCCGGAATGTCGAACGCGTTGCTTAGCCCACCGTCGTGGGCAACCGTGCGGATGTTGTTTCCATAGTCAAACGTGACGGCGCCCTGTCTTTGCATCTCGAGCATGGCCGTCACGTGCACAACAGCAGACGCAATGGAGAGCTTCACATATCGCGTCGGATCGGCTGCTCTCAGTGCGAGTGCTTCGCTCAGCGGCATTCCGGCCGGCACGTATCCATTCAGCATGTCGTGCGCGCTGGTTTGATCGGTCAGCACATCAGGAATTACTCCGCGCGACGCAAGCGCCGGAATAACGTCAGCGGCGTTGCCCACGAGTCCGACAGAAAGCGCGCGGCTATTGGACTTCGCCTCATCGATCCACACGAGCGCTTCGTCGAGGCTGGCAGTCTTTCTGTCGACGTATCGCGTCTCGATTCGCTTATCTACTCGCGATTCATCGACTTCGATCGCGAGCACTGCCGCACCCTGCATCGTGGCTGCGAGAGGCTGCGCTCCACCCATACCGCCAAGACCGGACGTCAGAACAAATCGACCGGCCAGCGATCCACCGAAATGCTTTCGCGCCACGGACCCGAACGTCTCGTAGGTGCCCTGCACGATTCCCTGCGAACCGATGTAGATCCACGAGCCTGCGGTCATCTGACCGTACATGATCAGGCCCTTCTTTTCGAGCTCACGGAAGTAGTCCCAGTTCGCCCAGCGCCCAACGAGATTGCTGTTTGCGATCAAAACGCGCGGAGCCGACTTGTGAGTTCTAAACACGGCGACCGGCTTTCCGCTCTGCACGAGCAGCGTCTCATCATTCTCGAGATCTCGAAGTGCGCGAACGATCGCGTCGAATGCTTCCCAGCTTCGCGCAGCTTTACCTGTCCCCCCGTAAACCACCAGATCGTCGGGCCTCTCCGCCACCTCGGCGTCGAGGTTGTTCATGATCATTCTCAGAGCCGCTTCCTGCTGCCAGCCCTTGCAGCTGATCTCTCTGCCGCGCGGAGCACGCACCGGCCGTGGACCGGAGGGACCTTTGACCGCGTCCGATGGTCGAGAAAGAGCGTCAGTCATGCAGCACCCTCAAAAACCCCATTCGTGATCGCAACGGACAAAGCTTCGATGTCCGGCGTAAGCACGCGGTCAGCAGCGAGTGGCGCAACGATCCTTCTCACGGCGGCATGCGCTTCGACAAGAAGCTTCCCTGGCTTCAGCGGCTGGCGACAATCGAGACCCTGAGCAGCGCACATCAATTCAATCGCAATGACATTCCTCAAATTGTCGGCAACACGGCGCGCCTTCCATGCTGCGCCCATCGACATCGGAACAACATCCTCTCGATTTCCATCGGTCGGAATCGTATCGACAGTCGCGGGATGAGAGAGAACCTTGCACTCGCTCGCTAGCGAAGCAGCCGTTACCTGCGCCATCATGAATCCCGAATTGACTCCCGCTTCCGGCGACAGAAACGCCGGCAATCCCTGATTGAAATCGGGATGTACGAGTCGGTCGATTCGCCGCTCTGAAATTGTCGCAAGATTCGTGAGAACGATCGCCAGAAAATCCAGCGCCATTCCAACGGCCAGTCCGTGAAAGTTTCCGCCGCTCAGCGTCTCACCGTTTTCGAACACGAGAGGATTGTCTGTTGCCGCATTAATTTCTCGTCCAACTATCCCGGCGATCCACTCCAGCGCGTCGAGCACCGGACCGTGGACCTGGGGCATGCAGCGAAGACAGTAGGGGTCTTGTACTCGTGGATCCCCGTATCGGTGGGATTCCCTGAGCTCGCTCCCGTCAAACAGGGACCGAAGCAACGCGGCTGACTTCGATTGTCCCGTTTGTCCGCGGGCTTCATGGATGCGCTCATCGAAAGCAACGGGGGTACCGAGAAGCGCCTCGAGCGACATGGCGCCTGCGACGTGGGCTGCACGCCAGAGTCTCAGCGCATCATGAACAGCGAGCGCCGCAACTGCGGTGTGCGCCTGCGTTCCGTTGATGAGCGTTATCCCCTCTTTCGGTCCCAGCGTCACCGGCGCGAGACCATGCGCGTGCAGAAGCTCGCGCGCCTCGCCAAAGCCGCCGCCATCGTGCGAGAGCTTGCCCTCACCGATCATCGCGAGCCCGAGCGCAGCGAGTGAAGCGAGATCGCCGCTCGCGCCTACACTTCCCTGCTCGTGAATCGGAGGATGGAGCCGTTCGTTCAACATCCCCGTCAACAAGTCCACCAGGTCGGGACGCGCACCGGAAAACCCTTTCGCCAGCACATTGGCGCGGAGCAGCATCATGGCGCGTACCTCGGTGACGGGCAGAAACGGCCCAACGCCCGCAGCATGGCTCCGCACGAGGTTCACCTGAAGTTCGCCCAATCGATCGAGGGGAATGGCGATCTCGGAAAGTTTTCCGAAACCCGTGGTTACGCCGTAGACGACATCGCCACGATCGACGATCCCGGCAACAACTTTCTGGGTGCGGGCCATCCGCTCACGTGAATCGGCTGACAAGGAAACGGCGGCACCTTCGACAGCCACGGCATAGACAGAGTCGATCGTGAGCGATGACCCATCGAGCACGACTTCTTCCGCGTTGCCAGTCATTCGTTGTCGTCCATGCGAATCTCCCTCAATGCAGCGCCGTCTGAATCCCAGCGCGACGTCGCCGGGGATCGAGGACAAGTTTTACTGTCCTGTTTCCCTGTAGGTCGACTTGTCGTAGTTGAACTTGATGTCCGGCTGCGCGTTCAGGGCGATGAAGAAGTTGAACGAGAAGTTACCTGTCGGAGTTCGCGTAAATGCGAATATCGAACGCCAGTCATGGAGCTGGCGCTGAAGGGTGACGGCGTGGCTGGCGAACCGCTGCGTCTGGAAATCGTAGGTTGTCTGCCAGCCGCCCGACCATTTCGGCGTGAGATGAAAACTCATGCTGGAAGTGAGATTCTCGCGTGATGGAACGCGAACGAATGGCGCGCCGGCCGTAATTCCCGTGATTGGCGCGGCGTTTGTCGGGTTCTGCGATTGCTGAAGCACGCAGAGGTCGTACGCTACCGGACTCGAAGGGAGGAATCCCTGGCAAAGCGTTTTCGGATCCTGAAAGACGATCACTCCGTTGCCCGTTGGCGGGCGCTGGCGTGAAGACGTGAAGGTGAACGAACCCTGCCATGCCTGCGTGGCCGGCACCGAATAGAGATTCGATCTGTTTGCCCCGCCGGCGACAGGTATCGACGCCGCCCGCTGGCCGAGGGCGTCATCGGCACTCTGGCTCAAGCGCTCGGTCTGCGGCGATGTGTTTGGCACCGCCCGTCCAAAGATGCGCGCGAAGGCTCCGAAGATTCCGGAGCTGCCGTTGAAGCTGAACGATGCGTTTACATCAGTCCTGAACGGCTTGAACTTCGAGCTGTCGCTATTCGGGTTTCCCTGAAACAGCGAGTAGTTGACGCCGAGGTTGAAGCCAGGAAGCAGATCGGAATTGAGCGTGTAGCCGAAAAAGTCCTGCGTGAAACCGGAATGTCCTGTTTTTCTCTTCCTTTCGAAATCGTAACTCAGCGGCGACATGCCTATCGCCAGCAGCTTCACCTTGCGGCCTTCTTCCGCGTTGACCGTGTCCTTCGACTTCATCTTCGCTTCGATCACCTGCGATACGTTTAGCGTCACCTGGTTCGCTGCCAGGCTGCCAAGGTAGTCGCGGGGATTGATGTTCAGCGCGGCGAGGTAATCTCTGCCCACGGCCTTGGCTGGAGCGTACGAATACGTGATCTGCGGCGAAATGGAGTGACGAAAGCGGCTTACTCCGAAGATCCCCGGAAACAAGCCGAAAAATGTGGGCGACGCCGACAGCGAGTAACTTGGCCGTTTTGACTGGTGGACATAGCGACCTCCAGTCTGTTCCGTGCGAACGAAAAACGCGTGACCATCTACGTTCTGAAGTGAAATGCCGGGCGAAAGCTTCAGCGTTGACTGGAGAAGCGTCGGGAGGCTGAATCCGGTGTTCCAGTCGAGCTGCGTGCTGAATGTTCTGGCGAAAACACGGTCAGTTGTCTGCGTTGGATCGTCCGGATTCACGATCGGGATGCGCTGCGGCTGGTTGTTTTCCTGATCGATGGCAGAGACACTGTTATTCAGGCTGAAGCCAAAGATCTTGAGGGGAGTTCCAAACGTCAGATTCGTCAGTCGGGAGTTGGCCGTGAGCTGCGTGCTGTCAATTATGCCGCCGACGTTCTTCAATCCAAAAGCGAATTCCCCAAGACGCTTGACCCTCAGCTGCTCACTGTTGTTGAGGTTGAGGGACGGCGTCCACTCAAGCCAGCGGGCAAGTGCAAGTGTCGGCGTACTGATGGTGAAGTTTGGGAAGTCCTGTGTTACGTCATCTCTGCCCGGATACTGAGTACGGCTTCCACCAAGGCTCATCGACGCGGGTCCAAACTGCTGCTGATAGTTCGCGTGGCTGGAAATCGTCGCGAGCGCCTGCCGCGGGTCGAAAGTGTTCTGCCGCTGGAGCTTGGTGCTCGTTACGTAGTTGATGTCGGTTGTCAGGTGGGTCGTCTGCGAGAAATCCTGCTGATGTCCCCACGAGACCGCGGTGTTGGTCGTCCCATCTCGTTGAGCGAGACGAGAAACTCCTATGCGCCCAGTCAGGAAACGGTTAAGCCACCTGTATCGCCACTCACCGTTGATCCGCACCCAGCCGGGATCGCCGGAACTAGCCGCCGCACCGCTCCGCCAATCAAGCGATATCTGCGCGTCCGTGTAGTCGTTCAACGCGAAATAGTAGCCGAGGTTTTCCAGATGACGACGGTACGAAGGACTGTTGCGGAAGATCTCGCCGACACCGAACCGCGGAGTGAGCATTCCACTTCTCCGGCCCGATCGCATGTCCTGGAAGATGAACGGCAGATAGAACACGGGAACGTCGCCGATATATAAAACCGCCGGCCGCGCTACCATGATGTTCTTCGAGATCAGCTTGATCTCCTTCGACGCGAAATGATAATCCGGAATCGAGTCGTCGCAGCTCGTGATAATTCCGTTTCGCGCGTAAAACGCGGTGGATTTTCCGCCCGTCGTATCGTTCCTGAACGCGGCAACCGATCCGTGGACGAACCATTGCTCACCGCTCTCGATCGACGTGCTGATGTTGGTGACGCTTCCCCGGCGCTCGTCCACATTGTACGTCATTCTTCCAATCGCGACCACGTCTGCTGACCCGCGAGACGGATCTCTGAGGACCAGCGTGTCGCCTAACGCCACGATCACTTTGGTGGAATCGTTGTAGGTGATCGTGTCACCGACGAGCAGCGTTCCGCCCCTTCCAACTGCGGCGCGGCCGACTTTCGGATTCCCCTCGAGGTAAAGAATCCGTTTCGTCGCATCGAAGCTGACGTTCACGCCCTGATAACGCGTGGCTGAGTAACCAACCTTCGCGAGAAGAGCGGCCGTCAGTGAATCGGGCTCGGCCCACTTGACGATCTCGTGTGTACTCGCCGAGTCGGCTCGAAGAGAGTCTGCCCGGGAAGTAGTGTCCCCCGGCGGTCGCCGCTGGGTGTTGGTCGGACGGGTCGGGCGAACAGGCCCGCCGGTTCTTTGCGCGGCGACTGAGTTTGCCGCAAACAGCAATGCGACAACGGCGAGGACGCGCCTCATGCTTCGACGCCCAGTCGTCTTGGCTCTCTCGTAGCCACCGCCTCGTGGCGACGCTCCGCCGCCTCCCTGACAGCGAGCTCCTCGGCGATCTGCTGATCACGCTCACGCTTGCGCCGTTTTCGCGTGACAAAATACGAGAGAGCAACACCAAGCTCGTACAATAGATACAGCGGGAGCGAGAGAGCGAAGAGAGTAGTCGGGCTGGCGTCGGGAGTGATGAAAGCAGCGGCTATCACCGTAATGACGATCGCATGTCGGCGGTACTTCGATAGAAATTCCGGCTTGACGATACCAAGCGCCGACAACAGCAGAATCGCGATCGGCAGCTCGAAGGCGAGTCCAAACGCCAGCATCATGCTGAACGCGAAATCGAAGTACTCGGTCGCCTCGATCATCGGTCTCAGCGAAGCCGATTCGAAACTGTCGAAGAACTTCAGGGTGAATGGCATCACCATGAAGTAGCAGAGCGCCACGCCGCACATGAACAGGAAAACCATCGCGAACAGTGTCGGCAGGATGACGCGTTTTTCATGACGATGCAGCGCAGGCGAGAAGAATCCCCAGAGCTGGTATCCGATCACTGGAGTTGCCAACAGCAATCCGCTGAACATCGACGCGTTCAGGATAATCTTGAACGACGTTCCCGGATGCGTGTAAATGAGGCTTCCATTCCTCAGGTACGGCTTGATCGGCTCGGACAGGAAGCCGATCAGGTCGATCCGCTTCTGTGAGAGAACGATGTACGAGCCGATGATACCAAGGAGAATCGCGCCGGCGATCCAGAAAAGGCGATGTCTCAGCTCCTCGAGGTGATCGAGGAACGGCATCTCTGTTTCGGCTGCCAGCTTCTGCGCCATTGAATCAGCCAAGAACGCGCAGTCTCTCGCGCGCGAGCTCCGCCTCGTCCGAATTCGGATATCGGCGGATCAGATCATTGTAGAGCCTGCGAGCGCTTGTCGACCTCCCAGCGCTTTGGGCGAGGACTCCTCTCTTGTATAGCGCTGTGGGCGCCTTGGGCGAGTCGGCGTATTTCGTCACGACGGCGGCATAGGCCGTATCCGCTGACGCAGCCGATCCATCCGCAGCATACGACTCGCCGATATAAAACTGAGCGTCCGCCGCCAGCTCCGAATCGGGGAACCGTTTCAACAAGTCAGAGAACGCGCCTCGCGCAGCGCTGTTGCCGCCACGCGTAAGCTGATCCCTTCCAATCTGGAACAGCTCGTTGGGCCCGGGTGCGTCAGGCGGCGGAGCTGCCTTCACCGTCAGCGTGTCGCCGGAAAGAATTGCCGGAGCAGCGGACGGCGGAGCCTGCTTGCTCCGCTGCTCGAGCTGCGCGCGGATCTGCTGAAGCCGTTCCTGACTTTGACCGGTAACCTGCTGGAGCGCGGTAAGTTGAATCTTCAACTCGCGCACGTCGGCCTGCGATTCGGCGCGCATGCGGTTGAGTCGCACACTGAAACCCGAAACCGAATCGGTGACTGTTC
>JBBSGU010000064.1:0-17040 GCA_038253755.1 Gemmatimonadales bacterium
CTATGGAAGTATTGCCATTGTATCCAACGTTTTGGCGCCGCCAGCACCACTTAGAATGGCAATACTTCCATAAAAGCCCTGAATACGACACACCAAAATCCTCGCGGAATCTGGAGGGTCGGCTCGCGGCAAATAAATCTCGATCGTCCCATCGTTATGGGCATTCTCAACGTTACCCCCGACAGCTTCAGTGACGGGGGTAATTTTTTTTCGCACGAGAAGGCCGTTGAGCACGCGGCGGCGATGATTGCTGATGGCGCGGATATTATCGATGTCGGTGGTGAGTCAACGCGTCCGGGTGCAACGATCGTGGAGGATGCGGAGGAGATTGGGAGAGCCGTTCCGGTGATCGCGGAGATTCGCAGGCGATTCCCGGACGTGGTGATCTCAATCGATACGACCAAGTCCGGCGTCGCGGTCCCTGCGATCGAGGCCGGCGCTGATATCGTCAACGACGTGTCGGCGTTTCGATTCGATGCGGATATGTCGAGTGTGGTTCGGGAGACGGGCTGTGGCGTCGTGCTGATGCATTCGCGGGGAGGGATAGAAGACATGGCGAGCTATGCGCATGCGAACTATCACGGTGATGCGGTCGAGACGATTGTCAAGGAGCTCGCCGACAGTGCGAGTAGGGCAATGGATAAGGGTATCGGAGAAGATCGGATAGTACTCGATCCTGGGTTTGGTTTCTCGAAGGTCAGCGCGCACTCGAGGTTGTTGCTGTCACGGCTCGACGAGCTGGTTGGCTTGGGTTTTCCCGTCATGGCTGGAGTCTCGCGCAAGCGGTTCGTGACCGAGGCGTTGCTCGAGACTCGTCGCCACGGCACAACAGCGCTGTCCGCTGCGACGCTCACCGTTGAGGATCGAGATATCGGAACCGCCGCGTTCAACGTTTCTGCGCTCCTGCTGGGCGCGCGGATTTTCCGCGTGCACAACGTGAAGCTGAATCGCGTGGCGCTGAATGCGGTCTGGCCCGCTGTCGCAGGTGGCAACTAGGTATTTCATCCGCGTGGTGCCCGACCTATGTTTTTAAGGGGCCCTCAACAAGGAGCACGGATGAAAACAGCTTTGTTCGTTGCAGTCGCAGTGATGCTGGTGGCGTGTGACAGTCAGCCTTTCGCACCGCATGATAGGAATCTCGAGCTGTAATTCCTCCGACGTATGTCGACGAGTACCAGTTCAACATTTCGGTCACGTCAGACGCTCGGTATCAGGTAAACCTTTTTGAGGCGCGAGGCTCGGAAGTTCCAGAATTTGTTGGATCGAAGGGGATTAGCGTCATCAGCGCTGGTTCATGACCCCGAACTGAACAATGCAAGCAGTTTGACGCCGGCTGACGAAGTCGCAATAACTCGGAATAGGTCGATTGCGATGCCAGCTTTTGTTGGCGCCGCTCTCATGTGTGTCTACCTGGCCACGCTCGCGCCGACCGTCACCTACTGGGACGCGGGTGAGTTTCTCTCTGCGATCCACTCCCTCGGCATTCCTCATCCGCCGGGAACGCCGATGTTCATACTCATCGGCAACGTCTGGGCGAAGATATTCTCGCCCGTGTTTGGATTCGCCTATTCGGTGAACCTGTTCTCTGCGGTATGCACCGCGACCGCCTGCGGAATTGCCGCGTGGCTGATGCAGCGTTGGACCGGCGATTCGATTGCGGCTGGGGCGGCCGGATTGACTGCGGGACTGATGTCGAGTGTCTGGCTCAATGCAACAGAGACTGAAGTCTATTCACCCGTGTTGCTTGTCTCGATGATTCTTTTGCTTGTTGCCGATCGAGCGCGTGAGACCAGAGAGCGGCGGTGGCTGGTACTTCTCGCGTACATGATTGGATTCGGGTATTCGCTTCAGTTGTCAGCGTTGGTAGCGGCGCCGGCTGCAATATTTCTCGCTCTGTGGCGTTGGCCCAGACGTGATGACGTCTCTCGCTCGGCGATCGACGGCGGGCGCGGATTTCTCGGCACCGGCGTGACCATGGCCCTCGCCGCGACGCTTGGCGCGTCGGCCGTTTTGTTCATGCTCGTTCGTGCGAGACACGATCCCGCGATCAACCAGGGAAATCCTGCAACGTGGCAAGCGCTGTCTGACGTCGTTAGTCGGCGACAGTACCTGCCAGTGTCGATGGTGCCGAGGCAAGCGCCGTTCTATCTGCAGGTTGGGAACATGTTGGAGTACGCCGACTGGCAGGTGGCGCTTGGACTCGCGCCTGATCCTCCGCCGACCATTGCACGGACTGCGGTTACGATCGCATTTGCGCTACTCGGCGTCATTGGATTCGTGTGGCACAAGCGGACTCATCGGCCGAGCTGGGAGGCGGTGACGGTGCTGTTCGTCGGGGCGACGATTGGAATTGTAGTTTATCTCAACATGAAAGCCTCTCCGTCATACGGGATTGGTTTTCTTCCGAGCGGAGCAAAACATGAAGCGCGCGAGCGCGACTATTTCTTTGCCCTTGGTTTTATCTGCTGGGGGATGTGGGCTGGCGCGGGTGCCGTTCGCATCATGAGGCGATTCGGGCGACAAGGACAATTTGCTGGCGTGGCCATAGCTGCTCTGCCAGCCGCGCTCAACTGGAACGCGGTCAATCGTAACAACGCCGACGCGTTCGATCCGCGGAACAATGCCGCGAGAAGTCTGATGCGTGCTCCGAAGAACGCGGTCGTGTTCGCAGTAGGGGACAATGACACTTATCCTGTTTGGTACATGCAGGAAGTCGTGGGACTGCGTCGCGATGTCACCATTGTAACTCTTCCGTTGCTCGGTGCCGGATGGTATCGGCAGGAGCTGGCGCGTCGGCATTTGTTGCTCGGTTCGGAGTTCGTCGAGCCGTGGAAGGGGATTGGTGCAACGTATTCGGAGATCTGTGAGAGGAGTCGCGCGCTCGGGCGGCCGATCGTGGCACGCGAGGCCGAAGGTGCACCGGCCGTTCCTCATGCTTGCAAGTAGCTACTCGGAAATTTAGAGGTCGCCGGTTTTAGACTGCGTGGGGTTGTCTGCGCGCGAAGTTGGTCGTGGTGAAGCGCATTAGGTCGGACCGTGTTGCCGCGCGTGTTATTCGCCTGCAGCTGGACAGTTGCTTTTTCGCGATTTCTACGGATGACGGAACGCGGCTTCGACTTCGCGTTTGCCGCCACAATCTTCGCGGGCCCGACGGTTGAGCAAATCGATGATCGACGAGACTATGGAGACCCCGCAGGCTGGCTATCGGCCGGATAGCCGGCGGGTGAAACTTGCTCGACTTCGCCGTATGACTGACGCCGAGATCGAGCGCACTGCGCCGCCAGAATTGCCAAATCTCCCGTACGTGCCGCGTGGATCGGCATGGATCTGATTGGCTGGTACCTCATCGTCCCGTTGGCACTCGCTTCGCTGCTGACAGGGATTGCCATGTCCGTGGGTACACCGTGGGGCTTGTTCCGGCATTATTGGGTCCTCGTCTCACTCGTGCTGACGATTGTTGCCACCGCAGTGTTGCTGAAGCACATGCCGACAGTCAGTGCCTTTGCCCGTGCGGCGGCCGAGCCGAACATTGCTGATGTCGGACAGCTGCGCGGCGCCCTGTGGGGCGAAGTGTTCCACGCCGGTGTCGGCTTGTTGGTGTTGTTCGCGATCGAGGTACTTAATGTCTACAAGCCGCAGGGCATGACCGCATTCGGGCGGAGTCGGGTACGGCAGGGTCCCTTGGCCAGGCGTTCCGCGACCGACGCTAGACCGAGGCCCGCCTGGGGATCCATCACAGGAGCACCCCGGTGGGCGCAGGTGATTGGGTTCCACGCCATCGGCCTCGCCGCACTGTTCGTGATCTTGCACCTGGCCGGTGCAGGCCTGCGGCACCATTGAGGAACGTCGGGCGTTCTGGATTGATCAGTTCCCACAGAATGACGCAACGGACTAAGTCTTCATCGCGAAGGAAGAGTTGAGTCTCAGCATGCTGGGCCGCTGGCGTGTCGTTAACATCCCCTGTCCACGTCCCCCGCCTCGTGACGGCGCGCAAACGCATTCAAAGCGGCGAGGATATGTCTTCGGTACGCTTTCGTCCGACAACGCGAAAGAATGGGCCGATCGCGAGGCCGGCACGCCGCGCCACAGGAAGCCTGATGAACCCGTTGTAGGCACGCGCCAGCGCGGCCCGGCGTGGGGAGAAAAGTGCAATCTCTTCACTCGGGATAGCGGGGATCAAAAGGCGGATATCGAACCTGGTATTTCTCCGAATAAGCCGATCCATCTCCCAGGTGCTGAGCAGCCTGGTAAAAGCGTACGACATGCCGCTGCGCGACTCCGCATAACGCTGCTGCCAAATCCGCGGCAGCCACCCGACTCCCCACACGCGAACGTGGGGTTCTGGCGCCAGGCTAAAGCGGTTCGGAGTCGCTAGGGCGATCGCGCCGCCGCATGCCGTTACGCGGTCGATTTCCCGAAGGTAAGCCTCCTGATCGCCAACATGCTCGATGACGTCGAGAGACACGACACCGCTTACTGCGCCGTCCTCGAGCGGAAGGAATTCGGCAAAAGCCGCAGCCAGCACTGGTGTGCCGCCAAACGACAGAATCATCCGCTTTGCGACAACAAGCCAGACCATCGATACATCAACGCCGATACCCGCTCGTCCGCCTTCG
Source organism: Gemmatimonadales bacterium (assembly GCA_038253755.1). Classification (GTDB taxonomy): domain Bacteria; phylum Gemmatimonadota; class Gemmatimonadetes; order Gemmatimonadales; family Gemmatimonadaceae; genus UBA4720. Next base: position 4,617 of record JBBSGU010000064.1, read on the forward strand.
GCGGTGGCTGCCGCAAGCAGAGCACCGGCCCCACAGCCGAGATCGAGAAAGGGCGAGGTCCGCGTCGCCTCGGCAAGCCAACCCGGGATCTCGGGTCGCAGTCGGTGCGGCTCATCCAGGGTGCGTCTCGTGCGAAACTCGACGTTCGCAGGCGTCCGGCCCCGAACGACCCGAAACACGTAACGAACCACTTCCTCCAGATCGTCGCCCGCCATTTCCTCTGCAATCCGCCGTGCATGGCCGCGATCTTCGTCACAGTCGATCCACACGGGTGCATTCACGCGTAGATCAGGAATCCCGTCCACGGTCTCATACGTCGCTGCGCATGACTGACAGCGCAGACGTGCCAAGGGTTCGCTGCAAAGCTTACCGCGGCACACAGGACATCGCCAAATCATTTCCACGTTGGTGGCCTTAGCGGCAGGGTGGCGAGGAAGACGAGTCCGTCGCAAGATTATGCGCCACGAGTCCGGCAAGCTACTCGCGTGTCCACTGCTTTCAAGTGGCGTTGATCCGGGAATGATATTCGGGCAGCGTGTCCAGGATCACGTTCAACCGCCGTGAAGTTCTTGACACCTTTACTCTTTCGATGTGGCAGGAGCTGCGCAATGCACCTCGGTGGTCACCCCGCACCGCTTCGTCGCGATGAATGATTCGATACTGCTTGCGTTTCTCTTCTTCACTCAGCTGTTGCCCAACGCGAGTCGTCCGAGCGAACGGGTACATATAAACGACAATCGAAAAGCTGCAGGCGTGTTGAAAAACGGTGTCCTGGCGCTTCACCTCGAAACGCGGGTTGCCACCTGGCATCCCGATGCGGACAATGACCCCGGTGTCCAGGTACAGGCCTTCGCGGAAGTCGGGCGCCCCGCAGAGATTCCCGGCCCGCTGATTCGCGTGCCTGCAGGCACGGTGGTGGACCTGAGTCTTCGCAATGCGATACCAAAGACCCTGCTCGTCGTTCACGGCCTGTCATCACGTCCATTAGACACTGCGGCAGGCGCGGAGTCCGTCACGGTTGACGCAGAGGCCACGCGCCGAATGCGTTTCCGATTGGACGCGCCCGGAACGTACTACTACTGGGGCACTACCACGGGCCGGCGATTCGGAGTCCGAATCCACGAAGATGCGCAGCTCACCGGCGCGATCGTCGTCGACGAACCGCTGAAGCTCGGATCTGTGGCGCCGGCGCGTGACCGCATTTTCGTCATCGGTATGATGAGCGATACGACCGGCGGTGAGACCTTACGCGAGGATCGCAAGCATCTGCTCTTCGTCATCAACGGGCGTTCATGGCCGCACACGGAGCGCCTCTCCTACTATCTCGGGGACACAATCAGGTGGCGTGTGTTGAACGCGACCGCCGACCCGCATCCAATGCACCTCCACGGCACTTACTACAACGTAGAAAGCCGTGGCGACGGGGAAAGAGACACTACATACACTCCGGACAGACGCGATGTGGTAAACACCGAATTCTTGCCGGACGGCGCGACGATGACGATGTCGTGGTCGCCCGAGCACACCGGAAACTGGCTTTTTCACTGTCACATCCCGGAACACTTCGGCGCCCGCGGTCCGCTCGGAGCCCTGCGCCCTGAGAATAGTGATGCAATGCATACGGTCGCCAATCATGCGCTCGAAGGCATGAACGGTCTCGTGATGGGCGTCTCGGTGCGTTCGAAAAACAGCACTGCTGTCACGGCTGATAATCCACACCGACGTCGACTGCGTCTTCTCGTGCGCACCAACATCGGCTCCACGCCCCGATCTCCATTTTACGGTTTCACGCTGCACGAGAGCGGCCCCGAGCCGGCGATAGACAGCGGTTTCCACGCTGGGCCACCGATCGTGCTCGTGCGGGGACAACCGGTGGGAATCATGGTGGTGAACCGCACGAGCGTGCCTACATCAGTCCACTGGCACGGCATCGAGCTGGAGAGCTATTTCGACGGCGTAGCCGGATTCAGCGGAGCCGCGACGCGGCTCTCTCCCGCCGTCGCGCCCGCCGATTCATTCGAGGCACGTTTCACTCCGCCGCGTGCCGGCACATTCATGTATCACACTCACATCGACGAGGCACACCAGGCACGTGCCGGTCTTGCGGGCATGCTCCTGGTTCTCGAACCCGGAAAACGCTATGATCCCGCGCAGGACATTCCCATCCTGATCTCCTCGCCGAGCGATGCGGAAAGCGAAGCCCACAGGGTGCTGATTAACGGGAGCCTCACTCCACCGATGCTGGATCTGCAACGAGGCATAACCTACCGCTTCAGGTTCGGCAATATCACCACGAATCGCCCGGGAATGCGAGTGGAGGTACTTCGCGACACCCTGCTCGCTACGTGGACGCCGATCGCCAAGGATGGTGCAGACCTTCCAGTTGCGCGGCGCCTGCTGCAACCGGCGCGACAGCGAATCAGCATCGGTGAAACGGAGGATTTCGAGGTGACGCCAACATCGCCCGCCCTGATGAGGATCGAGATGCGGACGGTGGCAGGAACGCTGCTCGGAACAATTACGATGAGGGTACGTTAGCCGTCCGGGTCAAAGCCTTCGTTCCTCTCGATGATCTACACGCATGTCCTGAATCGTGGTGGCCTGGGTATGCGAAGTCCCGCGGATCGCCTTTAGGGACAACGTGGGTTGGGGCTCCCGACGATGCTCCGTCGAAATTTAGAGGTCGCTGGCGTTATCACGCGAAGCCTTGCAGCATAATGACATCAGCAAGTCTCCATGTTCCGCTATCTCAAACAGGAGCAACAATTTCAAGGTCAACTGGGTTTTGTCCCGCACATTTTTCGACTGATAGGTTTGATCTGCTGACGCTTTCGACGGATAATGTTCCAGTCTAATTTGGCGGTAGCCCGTCGGTGAGAGAGCTGGTTGGCGGATGCCCGGCTTCGCGCGGCACTGTCCAACGTACCGGGAGACGTCGTGATCGCGCTGTCGCACACTGAACTGATTTCTTTCAGTGTTCCTTGGCGTACCGAAGGCAAGGGCGTCGTCGGGGTTCGACGAGCAGACATACTTCCCTTATCGCTCCAGAACACCGTCCGCAACGTAGTGGCCCATGAACTTGGGCACGTGCTTGGGCTTGTGCACAACACCGACTCCACCACTCTCATGTGCGGCCGGCCTGCTCCGTGCCGGCCGGCGGTCTTTACGTCGGACAGAACCTATTTCTTTCCGCTGACTGCGGCGGATGAGCAATCGCTTCGCCGGATGTGGCCTTGAAGATAAGCGATTTAATGTTGCTCGCTCGGCTCGCGATTGTATGATTCGCTTGCGGCATAACTGAAGGCATCAGGTCGGATCGTGGTTCGGCGCTGATGCAGTCGGGCATTGCGGGGGGAATCCTTGCAGACATCTTTGAGTATCGACGTTTTGCGGAGCTGGTAAACCATACCATTCGTGATGACGCAGCTTTACATCATGCGTGTAACCGATGTCGTCAGAGAAGCCATACGAACATGATCCTATGACCTCGGTTTTCAGCCCCGTCCGTGACGCATGGCTCGCATTCCGACATTCTTCGAATGCGGCGATGATTCTCGATCTGGATTCGCCGACATGGACCGTGCTCGAAATCAACGACGCCTTTCAGGAGGCGACGCTCCAGAATCGGGAGCATCTGATTGGAAAGGGTTTGTTCGAGATATTCCAGGAAAACGACGAGACGTCGCGCGACTACGGGTACATAGAGATCGCACACGCACTCGAGGCCGCGACGGCAGGCCAACGGATGGTGCTGCCACTCCAGCGCTATGATATTCCCGACCCCGAAACGGCAGGTGCATTTGTCGAACGCTATTGGCAGTTGACAAGCTCCCCGGTGTGGAATGCCGCCGGCGAGGTGGTGGCTCTGCTTCACGAAGCGCAGGATGTAACTGTTCGCGAACGTAGCATGGCGGAGCAGAGCAGACATTCGGCCGCCGCTGACGAACAGAACAGAAGGCTCGCAGCGCAGGCGGAAGAGCTTCAACGCGCCAGCCGTGAGCTTCAGGAAAGAAAGAAGGAAGCCGAAACGCAGCGGGAGCGCGCAGAGAATATTCTCGAAACCATGGCGGACGCGCAGTACGTCCTCGATAGTGAGTTTCGCTTTGTCAGCCTCAACACAGCAATGGCGCGTGCCGTGAACCTGTCTCGCGAGCAACTGATCGGTCAATCTCTCTGGAAACTGTTCCCCGGCATCGGAGACACCGAGCGGTACTATCGTGAAGCCGCAGCGGGTACGGCTGCCCATTTCGTGCACGAATACTCAGACGGGCGGTTGACAATTTCGGCGGAGGTTGACGTGTATCCGTCAACCGGGGGAGGCGTTGCCGTGTTCTGGCGCGACATCACCGCCCGCGTGGACGCCGAAGCTCGATTGCGTGAAAGCGAGACGCAGCTGAGGACCATGGTAGACGCCCTGCCGACGCTGGCGTGGACCGCGCGCGCCGATGGCTATATCGACTGGTACAACGAGCAATGGTACATATACACCGGGTCACGCCGGGAAGACATGGAAGGATGGGGATGGCAGTCTGTCCACGATCCGGCGCGTCTTTCGGCTGTCATGGCAGAATGGACACGGTGCATCGATAGCGGCGCGAAGTTCGAGATGACGTTTCCGCTGCTTGGTGGTGACGGCAAATTTCGCCCTTTCCTGACGCGTGTCGCACCGCTCCACAATGCGGATGGCGCTGTAGTGAGGTGGTTCGGGACGAACACGAACATCGAGCATGAACACGCCGCGCGTCGTCTCGCCGAAGAAGCGAACGAATCGAAAACGACGTTCCTCGCGACGATGAGTCACGAGCTCCGCACTCCCCTCAATGCGATCGGGGGATATCTCGATCTTCTATTGATGGAGCTGCGAGGTCCTCTCAACGACATGCAGCGCACGGATCTCGAGCGGATCAGGCGCAGTCACCAGCGCCTTTCCGGACTCATCAACGATGTTCTTCACTTTGCCAAGATCGATTCCGGACACACTGCCTTCGAAATCACATCGGTCGATATCGGGGCCGCTATCCGGCAGGTCGAAGAGGTTGTCAGTCTTCAATGTACCGCCAAGGATCTCGCGTGCGATTTCGAGCTGCCTCAGTCGCGCATTTTGGTGAGCGCCGACGGGGACAGGCTCGGTCAGATTCTCCTCAATCTTCTGACCAATGCGGTCAAGTACACACCACCGGGTGGCAGTATTGTGACAACCTGCGACACCATAAACGGCGACGCTGTGGTTCGCATTGCAGACACCGGTGACGGAATCGCGGAGGCCCAGCTTCAGACGATCTTTGACCCGTTCGTGCAGGTGGGACGGCGGCTCAACGCGCCCGGAGAAGGTGTCGGACTTGGACTGTCGATTTCCCGCGCGCTTGCGGAAGGGATGAACGGCTCGCTCTCAGTAGAGAGCCAGGTTGGAAAAGGAAGCGTGTTCACGTTGACGTTACCTCTCGCACAATCCAGCAGATGAAGCAGTTCGCATTACCTCACGCGAGAACCACCCTGAACGCGTGGGAGCAATCGACCTCCGTTCCAGGGTTTTGCGACGCCGTGGGCCGCTCACCCGTATGCCGGAACGCTCGTTCATGACATCACTTACTTACACCTATGCCGATATCTCCCTACGTTGCCGCGATCCGTGACCGAATTGGAACGTCGCGACTGCTTCTTCCGTCAGTCACTGCTATCGTGTACGGAGATGACGGCGAGATACTCCTGGTCAGGCAGCGCGACGGGAATATTTGGAGTACGCCAGGAGAGCTGTTGAACCCGACGAAGATCCGGCGGCCGCAATCGTTCGGGAGACTTGGGAAGAAACGGGCCTTTTGGTAAAACCAGTTGCGCTGATTGGCGTGTTTGGCGGCCCAAGATTTGTCATTCGATACGCGAACGGAGATGAAACTCAATACGTGATGACCGTCTTCGAGTGCGTGCGGGTTTCGGGCAGTCTCTCAGGCTCGAGTGAAGAGGTGACTGCAACTCGATTCGTATCTGAAACCGAGTTCGACACACTACCCGTATCTCCCTGGACACGCGACGTTCTGCCACTTTGTTATGCTCAGCCGAAGCAACCAATTATCAGTCGTCCAGGTTAGATGCCGCCATCCGCAAAGTCAAACACCCGCTCGGGATGACAAATGCTGAATGTTCAGATCGACTCGCAGCATCGATGCGCAATCAAGCCATCGGTGCGTGAGCGTCCGTCAAACGTCGGATATACGTCTCGAACTCGTCGTGCATGATTTTCATCGCCGGATTTTCGATCATGCTGCGGAAAGACTTCTCCTGCGCGACTTGACGCATGCGCGTGGTCCACGAATGGAAGTAGTCATCAGGCAACTGTCCGTGCTGGTGCGCGTACCAGGCAATCTCGAAAATCGAAAGCTGAATGAGATTGAGAAAATATTCCTGGATCTCGCGATCCGAGTGAAGATGCTCGACATCGCCGGGACTCACGGACGCCAGCGACGGTTGTTCGACCCGCAAGTACCGAAGCTGTGATTGCATTTCCACGAGCTTCGAAAAGTTCGCGACGAGCTGAGCCTTGCGCGCGCTTCTGAATTGCATTGCCGTGAAAATCAATCCGCCTGCAATGGCGAACGACGTCAGCGCCTGAAGTGTGATCTGAACTATCTGAAGAGTCGGAGACATGCCAGTTGGAGAAATGAGGGTGAATGGCCCTGATAACATGTTAAGGTGAGAGAACGCTCTCAAATGTGATTCGTCAAGCGGTGAGGCGCGTTCACGCCGCGATAACAATCCCGATCGCGCCGACAATTGCCACCATCAACGCTCCCGGAACTGCGAAGCGGCACCAGCGTCCGTACGACACCTTCGCGCTGAGAAGCATCGCGAGCAACGCACCATTCGTGGGTGTAATCATGTCCATCAGGCCTCCGCCTGTCTGGTAAGCGAGGACGGAAGCATCTCTTGAGATTCCAAGCAGATCGGACAGGGGAGCCATGATCGGCATCGTCAGTACTGCCTGTCCGCTTGCCGATGGAACCGCCACGTGCAGCAACGCCTGGACGGGAATCATCAACAAGGCCGCGACCGATCCCGACGTATGTGACAGCGGAATCGACAACCCGTGAACGATGGTGTCGATGATGCGGCCATCAGTTAGTACGACACTGATTGCGCGCGCGACCCCGATGAACAGGCTGGCGGCAAGCATCGTTTCCATCGCCTTGAGAAAAGCGGCAGCGGCGCCCGACAGGGTCAAACCCGAAACCATACCGATCGCGAACCCGGCGATCAGGAACAGCGCCGACAGCTCGTTGAATCCCCAGTCGAGTTCGAGCACGCCATACACGTACGGCGCGAACGGTATCACCGCGAGCGCCAGCAGCACGTAATCGCGTCGGCTCGCCGGCTCGTGCTCGACAGTTGCCGGGTCGTGTTTGACGTCATCTCGTTTCGCCATCACGAGAGTCCACACGATCCACACGGCGACGGTGGCACCAAGCAGTCCAAACCGAAGCAATCCCATGCTCAGCGCAGGCAACTCCGCAATCTTGAGAGCAATCCCCGACTGGAATGGGTTGGTCGGCCCGAATGCAGAGCCGACGACTGCTGCACCGACGCTCATTGCAAGTGCAGTCACCGCACCGAAGCCGAGGCGACGGCTGAGAAGGATCAGCGTTGGTATGAGAGCGATGATCTCTTCGTGCATGTTCTCGAGCGCGCCGAACGTCGCGAAGAACAGACTAACAGCGATGACAATGAGCTGCGGTCGTTGGGTACTTCCAACGAGCGATCCGACGAGTCGCCCGAGCGCACCGGTTGAATCGAGCAGCGCGTAGGAGCCGCCGACGAGCAGCACTACAAGGATGATTTCCGCGCCCGCAACGATGCCACGAGGGACTGCCATCACGGCGGCTGCTGGTCTCACGGGAGCTGCGGCGGTCCGAGCGTAAGTTCCGGGGATAACTATCTGGCGCCCCGATGCCGGATCAGCCCTGCGCTGGTATTCGCCGGCGGGCAGTATCCAGGTGAGCACTGCGGCAATCGCCACTCCGCCAAGGAGCAGCACGAGCGGATGCGGAAGGCGAATGCCCATGATATCTCTTGATGAAGGTGCGGCGAAGCTACTGTTGCCGAATCGTCGATGCAAATCGCGGCGAATCTCACTGTCTCAGCGAACATTGCCGCGTGTTCGTGGATTCCGTACGTTGGTTGACGCCGTTGCTCGCTCACCCCCATGCGGGAGATGCAAATGCTCAAGCGATCCCTGTTGTTCGCAGGTTTCCTCACGCTTTATGGATGCTCGACCGCTGCTCCTCCACCTGCGTCAGGCAATCTTGCGCACAACAAAGCGGCCCTCGACACCTGGTTTGCAGTATTGAACGGAAAGAGCGTCAACGCTCTCGATAGCGTAATTGCACCGGACTATAATCGAGTGGCGTCGGGCGGACAGAGCTTAACCGGTGTTGCCGCACTGAAGAATTTGGCTACCGGTCTTCGGACGGCCTACCCTGACTTTCACATTACCCTGGATGATGCTCTCTGGGCGAACGACACGGTGTACACCATGTGGACGTCCACGGGAACGAACACCGGGGCCGGGGAAATCCCTCCGACGGGGAAAAGCGTGAAAATCCAGGGAGCAGTGCGAGAAATTTACAAGAATGGCAAGATGGTAGAAGAGCGTACGTTTTTCGACGCCGCCGACGTGAACCAACAGCTGGGATTTACGATCACGCCACCAGCAGCTGCCGCACCCGCAAAAAAGATGTAGTTGCAGGAGTCTCAGGACGCGCGGGCGGCGCGTCCTGAGGTCGTTGCGCTAGCGGACGCGGACTTAACTGCTGGTGGAGCCGGCAGCCCGGTCGCTTTGGCTCTGGCCGACACTCTGCAACTCTGCATCCTCGCCGCTGCCTCCGTGCCCGCTCTGCCCTTGGTGTGGGGAGCCGGCGTTGCCGGGCTCTTCACTCAGATCGGGTTTCACTGGGGGTAAGTGCTGCGAGCCGGGGACGGCATCGGCCGACCGGGCTTCGTCGAGGGCACTCGGTTCCGTCGCTTTGGGCGTGCGCTCATCTGTGCTCATCTCTCATCCTTCGTCAGGGTGCCGGGAACCGCGAGTCGGCACCCACTGTGTACTGGGCAACGAGCATGCCGGGTGGACGGATAGGACCGCTGTTCTGATGGCGGAAGGACAATCATAAACCGGGTTGTCTATGCGTTGCCGTTCGGCATACTGGGTGGCATCGCAGACCCGATCGTCGCACGACAGCTGAAGCGAACATTCAGTTACCGGGAGAAAGTCCTCACGGCGCGATTCCAGCTAATGTAAGAACCGGAGTCGCGAGCCTGATAAGAAATTAGCATTGCTGCCATTCTATTCGCATTGCATTTTCGAATCGTCACCAGAATATCATCGCGCCCGTTTGTGCGAATGCATGAGATTCCGAGACTCGACACAGGAGTGCCTATGCCCGCGCCGACATACCCAGGCGTATTCGTCGAGGATATTCCAAGCGGGGTTCGAACAATCACTGGGGTCGCGACGTCGATCGCCGCCTTTGTTGGTCGAGCGGCCATGGGTCCGCCGGACAATCCGGTTACGATTACGAGCTTTGACGATTACGTCCGGAACTTCGGAAAGCTCAGCCTCGATTATCCGCTCGGCTTCGCCGTACGGGATTTCTATCTGAACGGCGGCGCTCAGGCGATAGTCGTCCGCGTCTATAGAGGTGCGCCAGCTCAGCCAGCGCCACCGGCAGCGTCACCGGCATCGTCCGCACCCCCTGCGGCTCCGCCCGCTCCCCTGCCGGTAACTGCATCACTCGCTGAGCTCGATGCAAAAGGACTCGCGCTCGAAGCAGCATCGCCCGGCGATTGGGGAAACACGCTGCGCGTGCGAGTGACCAAAACCGACGCCGCGAAACTCACCGAAGTCGCAAAGGCTCTCGGCGTCCTCCCCGCGGATCTGTTCGACCTGGCGATTCACGACACCGCGACGGGCGCTACAGAGCAGTTCATGAATCTGACGGCATCGAAGCCGAGTGCGCGGCATGTGACAGGGATCCTTCTCAACCAGTCTGCGCTCGCTCGCACGAAGGCAGGCAGCACGCCGACTGATCCGACCGGTGTAAACGGTGACCCCGCAGCCGGCAAGGATTTCTGGGAAGACGACAATGCGTCATCGGCATCCGCTGGGGCCGCCGCATCGCAGCAGCTGACGGACGCTGGTCATTTCGGCGACATCGGAACTGGCTCGGGGATGTATTCGCTCGTCAAAGCAGACTTGTTCAATCTTTTGAGCATTCCGCCAGATACGCTTGGTGGTGAAATACCGAAAGCACTGCATTTAGCGGCAGCGGCTTTCTGCAAGGTTCATCGCGCGATGTACATCGTCGACCCGCGGAATACGTGGAACAAGCCGGCCGATGTTCTGGACGGTACGAATGGCGCCGACTGGTTGAATATATCGGGAGAAAACGCACGCAACGCCGCTCTCTATTTTCCGCGCATCACCGAAGAAAATCCGCTGCGTGGTGATCTGCCTGAAAATTTCGCCCTCTCGGGCGCAGTGGCGGGAATCATTGCGCGCACGGACGTGGCGCGTGGAGTCTGGAAAGCGCCTGCGGGTGTCGACGCATCGCTTACGGGCGTTCTCGGATTGTCCGTGAATGTGAATGACGAACAGAACGGGTTGCTCAATCGTGCGGCGGTCAATTGCCTTCGCAGCTTCCCGATCATTGGAACGATCGTCTGGGGCGCGCGCACGATGCGCGGAGCCGACGTGCTCGGCGATGAATACAAATACGTACCGGTTCGTCGCCTGGGACTGTTCATCGAAGAGAGTTTGTTCCGCGGTCTCAAGTGGGTCGTTTTCGAGCCGAACGATGAGCCGCTATGGGGACAGATCCGCCTCGATGCAGGCGCGTTCATGCAGGGACTTTTTCGGCAGGGGGCATTTCAGGGATCATCCGCGCGAGACGCGTACTTCGTGAAATGCGACAACGAAACGACTACACAGAATGACATCAACCTCGGCATCGTAAACATCGTACTTGGGTTTGCGCCGCTAAAGCCGGCAGAATTCGTCGTTCTACGAATCCAGCAGATTGCGGGACAGGTTCAGACATAACGTCGACTAAAAGGAGCGGCGTATGCCCGCGATCGTCGCACGACAGCTGAAGCGAATATTCAGTTCCGGGAGAAAGTCCTGACGGCGCGATTCCATCTGACGAAAAATACTTTGAACGTGATGCGCTCGACTCTTCTACTCAACTTTCGCCGTTGGGCGGACTGATGCCATGAAGCCATTGCGAATCGTGATCAACGGCATCGGCGTTGCGGGACGAGCGCTGCATACTGGCTCACAAAATTGGGACACGAGGTCGTCCTCGTCGAAGAAGCGCCAAAGCTTCGCTCCGGCGGTTACATCATAGATTTTCTGGGGCATCGGCGACATCGCGCGGCGATTTTGCGACAGCGTTTGCAAAGTATGAGGAGCTGCTGATGCCGTTCCTGAAAGTGAAGCAGAAATCCGTGGCGAAGTTCGCATCCTCATTCGCTCCGAAAACCTCGTTGGGCCTCACATTCCGCGATCTGGTCACTCATCTGATGCGAGTGCCGTTTGTCGCTAACCTCGCGGTGGGTAGCGCTCTCCGCGACGACATTGTGCTTCCGGACTACGGTCTGCCGAAGCGGTGATGTGGGGCCGCAGGGCAACGCCCGTTTGATCTACCGACGCAGTGGCCCGCTACATCCCTTCCACGATGCGCTGAAAACGAGGCAGATCACGCAATGAATCGAGATCCGTGTCGTGCTCGACCCAGTCTTTCTGGCCGTACCCCTTATCCACTGCCTTTTCAAGACAACTGAGTGCCTCGTCGGGATTTCCGACCAGCGCGAACATGCAGGAAACGTTGTACAGCAGAAGCGGATCGTCGGGGTTGATCTTCAGGGCACGGCGAGCGTAGTCGGCTGCCGCTTCATTATCACCCAACCTGGCAGCAGTGGACGCGCCGAGCTGACATGCGCGAGCATCATCCGGGTTCAGCTCCAGCCGCTCATCGATGAGCCGTTTTGCCTTGCGGTACATCGTGCGGCTTTCCTCTTTCATTCCCATCGACACGAAGCACTGCGCAAGGAAAAATGGCGCCTGAAAATCCTCAGGTCTTAGCATGCACGCCCTTTCGAACAGCTTTGCCGCCTCGGCGAACTCGCCCTGGGCGATCCGCGCCCTACCGTAATGATACACGGCCTCGAAAAGCGTCGGATCGAGCTTCATCGCAAACTCAAACTCTCGCTCGGCTTCGGTGAAGCGCATGCTCAGGGAGTGTGTCAAGCCGGACGAAAGATGCGCCTCAGCGAGACCGGGTCCGAGCTCGAGAGCCCGACGGCTTGCAGCGTTACCCTGGGTGAGGTTCTGTTCTCGCGCATCGCAGTTCATGTAAAGAAGCGAGCAACTGTCGGCGAG
>JBBSGU010000065.1:0-16510 GCA_038253755.1 Gemmatimonadales bacterium
CAATCCGTCAGAGATGTCGACTGCGGCTGCCGCACCATTCGCACCCAACCACGCCGCCTCTTCAATTCGCGGAACCGGATGCGCAAACCGGATTCGGTTTTCCTCCGACGGAGTCCGTCCCGCCTGAAGGTCGCGAAGCGCAGCGAGTGGCCCGCCTAGGCGGCCGGTTACGTAAACGCGATCCCCAGGCCTCGCAGACGTGCGGCACAGGACGTAGCGGGCCGTACCGAGGACGGTGATCGTCAGCGAAAGCCCCGACCCTCTCGTCGTGTCGCCGCCCAGGATGGGCGCGCCGGCATTCTCGGCCGCTTCGCCGATTCCGTCGGATATCGCGTCGAAATCTTCGCGCCACGATTCTGGAACGGTGAGCGCGACGAGCATTCCTATCGGCCGCGCTCCCATCGCGGCCATATCGCTCAACGCGGCTGCCGCTGCTCGGTAGCCAACCTCCTGAGGACTCAGCCAGTCCCGGCGGAAATGAACGTTCTCGACTGTCGTGTCAGTACTCGCGACAACCGCACGGCGGCCGAGTGACGTGATGATCGCCGCGTCGTCGCCGATCATGTGCGCGCGCGGACCCCATCGTTCGAGCATTCGTCGAATTGCGTCGAATTCCGCGCCGACACCCATTGGAGTGTGCGGGGAGACGCGATTGTCTCGCGAAGTGCGCATTTCGATCTCGCGGCGACGGCCAATCGGATCGTCTGGTGTCATGAATGCAAAGTGACTTCAGCCAGGACACCGGCACGAGGTGTGATTGGTGATTCATTCCACGCCGCGGGCAGCGCAGCGAGAATGTCGTCCAACGTCGTTCCCCTGACGAACGCGCATAACTCGGCAGCACGGCCGTGGACGAACGCAGCGCATGCGGCCGACTCCGCGGGCGTGCCACCTGTGTCGCGCATCTGAGCGAGGAGGGTCGATGCAATACCGGTAAGAACGTCGCCGCTTCCGCCTGTCGCGAGCGCGGCAGTTCCCGAGGCGCTCACGTATCGCAAACCGTCTGGAGAGAAAATGACGGTCGGCGTTCCCTTGAGGAGAACTGCACAGCCAAGCTTGTTTGCTGTCTCGCTTCCGAGTTCAAAGCGATTGTTTAGAACGTCGTCAACGCTCGTGCCTAGCAATCGAGCCATCTCTGCCGGGTGCGGCGTGATGATCGCGTCGCGTTCACCAAGCAACTCCGCTAGCGAGTCAAGATCCCCGGCGAACACGTTCAGTCCATCGGCGTCGATCACGACCGGGCCCGACCACGACAAGAGGATGCGCTCGACGAGGTCGCGAGTCTGTGGCGAATTGCCGAGGCCTGGTCCAATTGCGATTACATCTGCGGAGGCCGCAAGCTTCTCCAGCTCAGCCGGAATTGACGGCCACTTTTGAAACAGTGCCTGCGGAACGGCTGAATGAACAGCAACCGCGTTCGTTTCTGCGGCGACGATTGTGAGCAATCCGATACCAGAGCGAAGCGCGCCTTCGCCGCAAAGGATCGTCGCTCCGGCCATTCCAGGTCCGCCGCCAACGACTGACAATCGTTTGCGAGTTCCCTTGTGTGCGTCCGGCGGAATTGGCGGGATGCGTTGAGAAACCCAGTTTGGATCTACGAGGACAGGCAGCGAGCTCATGGCATTGTCTTCTGTCAGTCCGATGTCGAGCGCGACGAGCTCTCCGCAGTTGCCACGCGAAATGAGCTGACCGCGTTTGACGGTGCCGAACGTCAGAGTCAAATCGGCGATAACTGCGCCTTCGCGGGCGCCGGTAGTTGCGTCGAGGCCGCTGGGGACATCGATTGCTACAACGCAGGCTCCTGCCTTGCGCCTTTCTCCAATGCGCGCGATCGCGTCGGCGATTTCTCCGTGCGGCACACCTGACGATCCGGTCCCGAGAAGAGCGTCCACAATGAGTTGTTCGCCGGCGCGCTCTGCCACCGTCGCCCTCGCAGAGATAGCGGCGTCACGCGCGCTCGTGCTTTCGGGACTTCGCGGCGAGGCAACCTCAATGACGTTGGTGACAATCCCGGAGCGACAAAGTGCTTCCGCGATGACCCACCCGTCTCCGCCATTGTTTCCGCTGCCAACGAAAATCGACGCTCCGTGACGAAGGCGATCGGAGCAGCGGTCGAGGATCTCGCCAGCGGCGCGGGTGCCGGCCCGCGACATCAACTCCGCCGACGTAATACCTGTCGCCATCGTCGCCCGCTCGCAAGCCACGGTTTCGCTGGCACTCGCGACGCGGACGCTCATCTATCTGCTGCGCTCAGGTTGAGTGCGCGCTATTCCAGGGGTAATCACGATCGAACGCAGCCTCGAAATCATACACACCCGCGAACTCCTCTCGCGTATCGTTCGGCTGCTTTACGAGAAAACCAAGTTCAACGAGGGTGAAGACAATCTCGCCGAGGTCGGACGTCGCGCGGATTCCCCACCGGTCGAGGACGATGCGACTCATCAAGCCAAATCGCTCGAGCGCGAGATCGCGACAGGAATTCGCGAGCTCCGTCGCCGTGATGTGCCGCCGCGCATCGAGCCTGGCCTGCGTGAACTCGAGGGCCGAGAGCACGAACAGATAAGCCTGCTCGTCGTACCTTGATTCGTGGAGACGAATCCTGTCCATCACTCCGTCACGAAAGGCGAGCTCAGGCACCGATGTCCGCGCCTCGCGTTGTGAATGCGTGTGGATAGAGTGGAAAGCGCGAGGTCAGCTCCCTCACTTCGGCGGTGATCGTCGACGCTACCGACGTATCATCCGCCGCGGCAAGAACTCTGTCGATGAAGCCGGCAATCTCGTTCATCTCGGATTCTTTCATTCCACGCGTCGTAACGGCAGGCGTTCCAATTCGAATCCCGCTCGTGACAAATGGCGACTGCGTTTCCTTCGGTACGGTGTTCTTGTTCACCGTGATTCCAGCAGCGTCGAGTGCCTTCTCGGCGACCTTGCCCGTGAGATTGCGGTTCCGAAGATCGACGAGCATGAGGTGATTGTCCGTTCCGCCTGACACGATGTCGAACCCCGCCCCGCTCAGCGCACCAGCAAGTGCCTGGGCGTTCGCAATGATCTGCCTCGAGTATTCCTTGAACGAAGGATCCAGAACTTCCTTGAACGACACAGCCTTGGCAGCGATGACGTGCTCGAGTGGACCGCCCTGCGTTCCCGGGAACATCGCCTTGTCGATTGCCTTCGCGTGCTCTGCCTTGCAGAGAATCAAGCCTCCACGCGGACCACGAAGTGTCTTGTGTGTCGTAGTCGTGACGGCATCGGCATGCGGTATCGGTGACGGATGGTGTCCCGTCGCAACGAGACCGGCGATATGCGCCATGTCCACGACGAACTTCGCGCCGATCTCCTGCGCCACTTCCGCAAACGGCTCGAAGTCGATGATTCTCGCGTACGCGCTCGCGCCGGCGATGATCATCTTCGGACGCTCGCGGCGGGCAATCGCCTTCATCTCGTCGTAGTCGATTCGACCGTCTTCGCCAACGCCGTAATGAATGGCGTTGTATAGAAGTCCTGAGAAGTTTACGGGCGAGCCGTGCGTGAGATGACCACCCTGCGATAGATCGAGACCGAGCACGGTGTCCCCAGGCTTGAGGAAAGCGAGATAGACGGCCGCGTTTGCCTGGGCACCCGAATGCGGCTGCACGTTGGCGTGATCGGCATTGAAGATCTGCTTTGCGCGATCGATGGCCAGCTGCTCGATCTGATCGACGAATTCGCAACCGCCGTAGTACCGCTTTCCGGGAAGGCCTTCCGCGTACTTGTTGGTGAGCGGCGTCCCCATCGCCTCGAGCACGGCCTCTGACACGAAGTTCTCGCTCGCGATCAGCTCGATGCCGTGACGCTGACGCTCCACCTCGCGACGAATCATTGCCGCGATGTCGGGATCATATTCCGACAGCATCGGCATCTGCGATCGCTCGGTTTCTTCAATCTGCTGCATCACCGTCTCCCTGACCTGTGCTCTCGACGTTGTCGTCGTCAATCTTGTTCACCCTGCGTGCATGACGACCACCTTCGAAGTCAGTTGTCATCCATTTCGTGACGATCTCGTTCGCCTCGTAGTCGGAGACGAATCTAGCTGGAATGACTAGAACGTTCGAGTCGTTGTGACGTCTCGACAACTCGGCAATTTCAGGCATCCAGCTTAGAGCCGCCCGAACGTGCGGATATCTGTTCGCGACGATATCGACACCCACACCGCTGCCGCAAAGAAGAATTCCGCGCTTTGCCTTGCCGGTAGAAATTTCTTCGGCGAGTGGATGCGCGTAGTCGGGATAATCGCTCGGCGCCTCGGAATTGGCACCGAGGTCCTGGACGGCGTAGCCCATCTTTTCGAGCTGGGCCGTGACCTTTGCCTTCAGCTCGAAGCCAGCATGATCGGATGCAATCGGGATCGTTTCGCGCGCGGGATTCGTCACTTGGCCGGCTTCCACTTCTTTTGAACCGCGTGCAAACGGTGCTCGGCCAGCCGGTTCGCTGCCACGTACGACGGAATCGATTCCTTCTTCGCAATCTCGAACACCTGAAGAATCGTGTCGTAGATCTCGTCGGCCTTCTTGAGCGATTTCTCTGAATCCCACCCGGCGACTTCGCCGAACACGTTGATGACCCCGCCGGCGTTGGCAACGTAGTCGGGCGCGTACTGCATTCCCATCTCTTCGAGCTTGTCGCCGTGTCGAGGCTCGAGAAGCTGGTTGTTCGCGCCCCCGGAGATGACTTCGAACTTGAACAATGGGAGCGTCGTATCGTTGATGATTCCGCCGAGCGCGCATGGTGCGAAGATGTCGGCCTTGACGCTGTAAATGTCGTCGGCCTGAACAATCTGAGCGCCCGTTTCGGTGGCGACACGCTGAGCTCGTTCCGGATCGATATCCGAAACGATGAGCTTTGCGCCCGCTTCGTGAAGCTCGGTTGCCAGATAGCGTCCGACGTTTCCACATCCCTGAATTGCGACCGTTTTGCCGTGAAGATCGTCGGATCCCCAGCGCTCTTTCGCCGATGCCTGAATCGACCGGAAAACTCCATGGGCCGTGACAGGTGAAGGATCGCCCGACTTTTCCTTCAATCCGGCAACGTGCTCGGTTTCTAGGTGAACAAAATCCATATCAGCGGTTCCGGTGCCGACATCCTCAGCGGTGATGTAGCGGCCGCCGAGACTTTCAACGAAACGTCCGTGAGCGCGGAAGATCGCTTCGCGGTTGGTTGTCCTGTTGTCACCGATGATGACCGACTTTCCGCCGCCGAGGTCGAGGTTCGCGACCGCGTTCTTGTAGGTCATTCCGCGAGAGAGACGAAGAGCGTCGGTAATCGCAGCTTCATCCGACTCATACTGCCAGAAGCGCGTTCCGCCGAGTGCGGGACCGAGTGCCGTGCTGTGAACGGCAATGATACCGCGATATCCGCATGACGGATCACTCGCTACGACCACTTCCTCATGCCCCATCTTGGCCAGTCTATCGAAAAGTTCCATTGATATTTTGCGATTGTTGTGTAGTTGGCTGACTTGAGTTGAAAGCTAGTTCTTCGCGTACTGCTCACGCGCGATCACGATTCTCTGGATCTCCGACGTGCCCTCGTAAATCTCGGTGACTTTTGCATCGCGGAAAAGGCGCTCTACCGGATAATCCTTCACGTAACCGTATCCGCCAAAGATCTGTACTGCCTGGTTCGTCGCGAACATGGCGGTTTCGCTGGCAAAAAGCTTCGCCATCGACGTCGCCTGCTTCACGTTCTCGCCACGATCCTTTGCTTTCGCTGCGGCGTGCATCAAACATCTCGACGCGGCGATTCTGGTCGCCATGTCTGCCAGCTTGAACTGAACTGCCTGAAACTCCTTGATGTGCTTGCCGAACTGCATCCGCTCGCCGGCATATGCTGTAGCGGCGTCGAGTGCTGCACGGGCAATGCCAACTGATTGCGCCGCAATTCCCAGTCGACCATTCTCGAGCGACTGCATCGCGTAAATGAATCCCATGTGCTTTTCGCCAAGGAGGTTCGCGCCGGGAACGCGCATGCTATCAAACATCAGCTGAACCGTTGGTGATGATCTGAGGCCGAGCTTGTCTTCTTTCTTCCCGACATGAAACCCTGGAAGATCGGGCGTGATGATAAACGTTCCGATTCCGCGCGCGCCTTTGCGGTCCGATGCAGAGTCAGTTCGGGCCATCGCGAGAATTGCCCCGGCATGGTTGCCACTCGTCACCCAGCTCTTGGTGCCGCTGAGAATCCAATCGTCGCCGTCGCGAACCGCCTGACAAGTGAGCGATGCAGCGTCAGAGCCGGCTTCCGGTTCCGATAACGCAAAAGCGCCGAGGATTTCCCCGCGTGCCATTCCCGGCAGAAATCTTTTCTTCTGCTCGTCGTTTCCGTACTTGAGAATCATCTGCGTCGGAAGCGAGTTGTGCACGCTCATCAGCACCGCAGAGGAAGCGTCAACGACTGCAATCTCTTCGAGAGCGACCAGGTATGTGGAAGTGTCCAGCCCGAGCCCATCGTACTCCTCGGGGAGCAGCATTCCAAGGAAGCCGAGGTCTCCCATTTTCTTGACGAGACTGGGCTCGAAATGCGATCGCTCGTCCCAGTCGGAAATGAACGGAGCGATTTCCTGAGTTGCAAATTCACGCGCGAGATTCTGGATCTCGCGCTGTTCTTCGGTGAGATCGAGGAGGTCGTTGCGCACTACTTGTAGGTATGGAAGCCGCGGCCAGTCTTGCGACCAAGCCAGCCGGCAGCGACGTATTTGCGAAGCAGCGGGCACGGGCGGTATTTCGAATCGCCCAATCCGGACTGCAGTACTTCGAGAATCGCGAGACACGTGTCGAGACCGATGAGGTCAGCAAGCGCGAGTGGCCCCATCGGATGATTCATTCCGAGCGTCATCACCTGATCGATCGCTTCGGGCTTTCCGACCCCCTCCATCAAGCAATACACAGCTTCGTTGATCATCGGCATGAGGACGCGATTGGCAACGAAGCCAGGGTAGTCGTTCACTTCGACGGGAGTCTTTCCAAGCTGCGAGCTCAAGTCGATGACCTTGTTCGTGGTCTCATCTGATGTCGCAAGCCCGCGAATGATCTCGACGAGCTTCATCACCGGCACGGGATTCATGAAGTGCATGCCGACGACTTTCTCGGGACGTTTTGTTCGCGCTGCGATTTCGGTGATGGAGATGGAGCTCGTGTTGCTTGCCAGAATCGCGTCAGGGTGAGCGATGCGATCGAGATCGCCGAAGATCCTGAACTTGAGATCGGTGTTTTCCGTCGCCGCTTCGATGATCAGCGCTGCATCCGCAGCCGCGTCCAGCGCCGACTCCAGCGAAATCCTCCCGAGTATCTCAGCCGGTGCTTCGGCGGCCAACGCTCCTTTCTTCACCTGACGGTCGAGATTCTTCTCGATCGTCGACCGTCCCTTCTCGAGCGC
Source organism: Gemmatimonadales bacterium (assembly GCA_038253755.1). Taxonomy (GTDB): domain Bacteria; phylum Gemmatimonadota; class Gemmatimonadetes; order Gemmatimonadales; family Gemmatimonadaceae; genus UBA4720. Next base: position 7,411 of record JBBSGU010000065.1, read on the forward strand.
GGCCTCTGAAACGTCGATCATCGAAACTGGAAACCCCGACTGCGCAAATACGTGCGCGATTCCGTTCCCCATCTGACCAGCACCCACGACCGCAATCTTCTCCGCCATTCTATGACTCCATGCGACGCAACGGCCGCGCGAACAGGTAAATCAAAACGACGAACATTCCCAGGGCAGCCGCAAATCCGCCTTCGGGTCCCCAGCCACCACCGGTGAGCCAATCCGGCCCCGTATCGATCACCTGATACCCGGGATTACTGACCGGAAGCCCACTGACCGCTGTATGCAGACCGGCGGCCATGAACCAGTTCCACGCAAAATGCGCGAGAGTCGCCGCATAAAGGCTTCGCGTCGCGAGAAGGATCGCTCCAAGAAAAAACCCCGCCAGCATCACGATCCCTATTGCCTGCGGATCGGATCCCGGATTGCTGACGTGAAGCAGCCCGAAAACTATGCTGGTGGAGATGAGCGTCCAGCGCCACCCGATCACCTCCTTGAGCACCGCGAAAACATAGCCGCGCAGCAACAGCTCCTCACCGAGTGCCGCAGGAAGCAGATTGGCGAAGCTAAGCACCGCTGCGTACGTCCAGCTACCCGGAGCAGATGGAACCGAGCTAAGCTCGTGCGTTGCCAGTAGAAACGCCGATGGAATTCCGATCGCACCAAGGCCCCACATCGTAGCGTTGATGAGACGCGATGGCTCCAGCGCGTCCTTCCCAAGCCAGACGAACGACCAGCCGCGTCCTTCCACCCACTTCAGCATCACTGCAATCGCGATCAGCAGGCCGAGCGGAATCCCCCAGTTGCTGACCAGCGGAACATATCCTCGGGCCGCCTCGAATCCTTCGATCGCTCTCTCCAGACCCGAAGCCAGGATAAGCGAACCGACGAGAACGGCGAGAAAAATGAGAAGACGAAACGGAGCGCGTAGCTTGCCCTCCGGCGTCAGCAGAAAAGTTGTCGCGCTCAAGGTCGTCGCGCGCAAAGGGCGCCTAGGCGGCGCTTTCGACGCTTAGCGCAACCGCGTCGCCGCCGCCGAGGCAGAGCGTTGCGAGTCCGGTGCGAGCCCCTCGGTCTTTCATGGCGTAAAGCAGCGTTGTCAGAACGCGAGCACCGCTCGCTCCGATCGGATGACCAAGGGCGATTGCTCCGCCGTTGACGTTGACGCGATTCCAATCCCAACCCAATCCGTCGCCGTCGGCGAGCGACTGCGATGCAAACGCTTCATTCGCTTCGATGAGATCGTAATCGCCGATCTTCGTTCCCGACTGCTTCATCAGATTGTTCACTGCCAGAATCGGTGCGAAGAACAACTCCTGCGGCTCGGTCGCACCCGTTGCGTAGCCAGTGATGCGCGCCATGATCGGGAGACCGTTCGCTCTCGCGTACTCTTCGGAGACAACAACCAGGGCAGCGCCGCCGTCATTCAGCGACGAGGCGTTTGCGGCCGTGACTGTCAAATCTGCATTGTCGCCTTTTCCCGGAAACGCCGGCTTGAGCTTCGTCAGGCTCTCTGCCGTCGTATCCTTGCGAGGGCCTTCGTCTGTATCAACGATCGTCACGCCCTTGCGACCGGCAATCTCGACGGGGACAATCTCATCCTTGAATTTTCCGCCCTCGATCGCGGCGATTGCCTTCGCATGCGACTGTGCGGCGAATTCGTCCTGCCGCTCTCGGCTGACCTTTCCCTTCGTCGCCGTGTGCTCTGCGTGACTTCCCATGTGAACGTCGCACGATGCGCACCAGAGACCGTCCTTGATCATGCCGTCAACCAGCTTCTGGTCGCCGAGCTTGACGCCGTTGCGCATACCATAGACGTAGTACGGGGCATTGGACATCGATTCCTGTCCGCCGGCGACGATGACCTGCTTGTCGCCGGCTTTAATGGACTGTGCGGCGAGCATGACGGCCTTGAGGCCGGACCCGCAGACCTTGTTGATGGTCATCGCGGAAATGGTGGCCGGAAGTCCTGACTTGAGGAGCGCCTGTCTCGCCGGGGCCTGGCCGGCTCCGCCCTGGAGGACCTGGCCCATGATGACTTCTTCGATAGCGTCGGCGGAGATTCCCGATCGCTTGACGGCTTCGCGAATCGCGATTGCGCCGAGGTCAGGGCCGGAAAGAGTGGACAGTCCGCCGAGGAACTTGCCGACGGGCGTCCTCGCGGCGGAAACGATTACTGGAGTGCGATTAAGGTCGGGCATTTTCAGGTTCAGGGGTTATGGCGACCCTGAAAGTTAATCCCGTTCGCTGCGACACGGAAAAGCGGAACTACACAACTCCCATTAACTGCGATGGCACAGATGAAAACGATGCACAGATGAGGGCGGAACGACGGAAATAATGAGGGTGACTACGCAACGACATCCGTAGTTCCCCTTTTCTTCTCCAGTTGTCATCAGTGCATCGTTTTCATCTGTGCCATCGTTGTTAATGGCAGTTCCGCCCTTTCAGTGAAACGGCTGCGGCGGCGTCCGAGTCCTCCCCTTCGGATTCGGATCATCGTGCTCAAGCTGTCGGTTTTTATCCACGTAGGCGGATAAGCCGAGGATGAGCACCATCATGATGAGAGTAATCTTCCAAAGCAGACCCACATCCGGGGGCGGCGAGCCGCCAGAACTCATGGCGTAGATCAGGAGTAGCAGTACAACCATCAACCAGAAGGAGTACTGGCCCCGTTTGTCCTTGCCCTTGGTCGTTCCCTCGTAAATCGCTACGCCTGCGCCGAATAACAGAACCTCGATCAACATGTTTGCGGTGGGGTGATTCCAAAGCGAGAGCCCGAATTTCGGCCCGCCTGGGAACAGCGGCATGTCGGCGCGATGGGTGATGAAATCCAGCACCCAGTGACTGACGACGAGGCCGGCGATCACCCGGCTGCCCCGCGGGTCGCCCGTATACCTGAGATAAACAAAACCCAACACCAATCCCCAGACGATCAACATCAACAAACTGTGCGACCATGGGTAACTCACGAATTGAAGCGGCGTGTACTTCGTATCGCCGGGAACGATGCGAACGGTCTCGATTCTCGCAGCAACGAGAACCGGCCACAGCGTGTCGGCAAACTGCGCCGCGAGAAAAAGCACCGGCAGCGACACCTTTGGCGCCAGCCGTTTTCCCGCCATTCCAACCGCAAAATGCCCGATGAACACGCGTTCTCCGTTTTGGTCTGTTACAGCGTCAGGGATCTCGTCTCGATTTGATTCTTCACCATCGCCTCAAAATCTGCGACGGTCATCACGTCCTGCTTTTTGCCAGCTCCGCGAATTCGGAGAGCGATTGAATCGCTCTCGGCCTCACGCTTTCCCACGATCGCCATGTACGGAATCTTGAGAGTCTCGGCCTCGCGAATGCGATAGTTCAGCGTCTCAGACCGGTCGTCGAGATGAGCGCGTGCGCCAGCAGCCTTCAGCCGATCGACAACTGACTTGGCAGCGTCCGCAAAGTCGGTCGCAATCGGAATCACGCGCACCTGTTCAGGCGCGAGCCACACCGGAAATGCACCAGCGTAATGCTCGATCAATCCGCCGACAAATCGCTCCATCGACCCAACGAGAACGCGGTGCAACATCACCGGACGATGCGGGGCGTTGTCCGCGCCCGTGTACTCGATCTCGAATCGCTCCGGGAGATTGAAGTCGAGCTGCACGGTCGGCCCCTGCCACTTTCTGCCGATCGCATCGATGAGCTTGAAGTCGAGCTTCGGTCCGTAGAACGCGCCACCGCCTTCGTCTATGGTGAATTCCTGAGCGCGCTGTTTCATCACACCCGCAAGAAGGTCTTCAGCCTGACGCCATGTCTCCACCGATCCCAACGCCTTTTCCGGCATCGTGGAAAGCTCAATCGTATACGGATAGCCGAACGTCGTGAGCATCTCGTCAACCAGATCGAGCAATCTCTCGATTTCCGACGGAACCTGCTCCGGCGTGCAGAATACGTGCGCATCGTCCTGCGTGAATCCGCGGACACGCAGCATGCCGTGCAAAACTCCACTTCGCTCGTACCGATAGACCGTACCGAATTCCGCGTAACGAATCGGGAGGTCACGATACGACCTGGAGTGTGACTGGAAAATGCAGATGTGGCCCGGGCAGTTCATCGGCTTTGGACGATATGACGCACCCTCGACATCCATCGCGCCGAACATGTTCTCCTTGAAATTCTCGAGGTGGCCGGACACCTGGAACAAACGCTCGCTGACGATGTGCGGTGTATACACCAGCTCATATCCGTGACGAAGAATCAGGTCGCGCTCGTAGACCTCGATCTCGTTCCGAATCGTTGCGCCGCGCGGATGCCAGAGGATCAGGCCCGGTCCAACGCGCTGATCGGTGGAATACAGGTCGAGCTGGTGGCCGAGCAGACGGTGGTCGCGCCGCTTGGCTTCTTCGAGACGGTGAAGATGCTCTTCGAGATTTTCCTTATTGAAGAACGCCGTCGCGTAAATGCGCTGGAGCATCTGCCGCTTCTCGTCACCGCGCCAATACGCGCCGGCTGTGTGAAGCAGCTTGAAATGTTTTAAGTATGAAGTATCTGGAACGTGCGGCCCACGGCACAGGTCGATGAACGGCCCATCCGTATAGGTCGAGATGATCTCGTCATCGCTGAACTCCGATAGCCGCTCAAGTTTGAGTGGATCGTCGGCGAACTTCAGTCGCGCCTCCGGCTGACCCACCTCCGCGCGCACAAACGGGAACTTCTCGGCGATGACTTTCCGCATCTCCGATTCGAACTTCTCGAGATCCTCGGGAGTGAACGGCTCCTCGACCTCGAAGTCGTAGTAGAAACCGTCGTCAATCGCCGGCCCAAAGCCGATTTTGGCATCATGCCGGAGGCGGCGAACGGCGGTAGCAAGAATGTGAGCACCGGAGTGGCGGAGAACATCCAGCGCCTGCGGATCTTTCGACGTCAGAACCCGGAACGCGCCGCCCTTTCTGAGAGGCGTGACGAGGTCCTGCACCTCGCCGTCAACCTCGACTGCCAGGGCGTCCCGCAGGAGCCGCGAACCGATCGATCCGACCACCTCGCGCGGCAAAGTTCCCTCTTCGACCTGGCGGATGGCGCCGTCGGGGAGGACAAGGTTCAACATTTCAGACATCGTTTATTTCCGTGCCGCAGATGGCCTTTAACTTGCTCGTGCGTAAGCTATCGTTTGAGGATACCCTTCGCCACAGGTTTGCATACATGTCACCACTCAGATATCACGATGAAGAATCCAACTCCGCGAGCGCACTCTACGTTGCACTCGGCGCCCTGGCCGGATTCGCCGCTGGAGTCGTCGTCGCCCAGCAGTACGGTGGAATCTCCGGACTGACCTCAAAACTTCGCGACCGGTTCAGCAAGCTCGAAAGCCATGACGAGGAGTTGCAGCTCGACGCTCACGCTCACGATCATGAGTACGACGGTGACGACGACGACGAGTTCGAAGACGACGTGGACGAAGGTCCGCTCGACGCCACCGAGGAGCTCGAAGAGCGCGTTCTCGAGGCGTTCCGCAATGATCCCATTCTGAGCGAGCGCGCTATCGACATCGGCGCTATTGACGAAGGCATCGTCGAGCTCACCGGTTGGGTCAACGCCGAGGATGAATCGCAGTCGGCGGTGGTTGTAGCGCGCGGAGTGCCGGGCGTGGATACGGTGGTCAATCGCCTCGCCGTTCGTGAAGACGAGGATCTCATTGAAGAACTAGCCGAGCGCTACGAGGAAGGTGACCCGTCGCTGACCGAGGGCCAGTGGGAAGGCAAGAACGTCGGCATAGGTCGCAGCCGCCAGGGAACGTCGGCTGACGTTGACCGTCACGCCGATCCTCGAACGATTCTCGAAAACGAGGCACTCGAAGAAACGTTTCTTGATGAAGAGGACACCGCAGAGCTCAAAGCTGAGCGCCGTCAACACACCAAGAAGGCAGACAAGGGCGTACCAAAGGCCGATCACGTAGTCAATCCACTCGGTACTGCCGCGGGGACGTCCACAGCGGACTGAATTCAAACGGGGTGCGTTCCGCGGCATGACTCGGTCTTACACGAGGAAAATGCCGCGGTTAACTTGCGCGAAGAGATGAGCAACGCACCCGCCACCACCCCGCTACCCCCGCAGTACGATCCAGCGTCCACCGAAGCCACCTTATATAAGGAGTGGCTGGACGCCGGCATTTTCACTGCAGACCCCGGTCACTCGCGACGAACAGGCGGGGACCGCGAGCCGTTTGTCATAGTGATGCCGCCGCCCAACGTGACGGCGGTTCTGCACATGGGGCATGGCCTCAACAATACCGTCCAGGACGTGGTCATTCGCTGGCGGCGCATGTGCGGCGACGAAGCGTTGTGGGTCCCCGGCACCGACCACGCTGGGATCGCGACTCAGAACGTCGTCGAAAAACAGATCGCGGCGGAGGGAAAGACTCGCTTCGACATGGGCCGCGAAGCGTTTGTCGCGCGCACCACCGAGTTCGTTACGGAAACCGGCGGGACGATTCTCGAACAACTCAAGGCGATCGGGTCGTCGTGCGATTGGACACGCACGGCTTACACGCTGTCGCCGGAACTGTCGAAGGCGGTTCGCGAAGCGTTCGTCCAGCTCCACGAGCGCGGTCTCATCTATCGCGGCCATCGCGTCATTCACTGGTGCTCACGCTGCCTCACGTCTCTCAGTGACGAGGAAGCCGAGCACAGCGAAGAGACTGGCGCGCTGTATCACGTGAGGTATCCGCTGACGGATGGAAGCGCCAGCATCACGATCGCGACTACTCGACCCGAAACGATGCTCGCCGACGTTGCCGTTGCTGTGCATCCCGATGATGAGCGCTACAAGCATCTCATCGGCAAGACACTCTCGCTTCCGATAGCGAACGTCGAGATCCCGATCATCGCCGACGCAGAGGGCGTCGATCCCGAATTCGGAACCGGCGCGGTGAAGATCACTCCGGCGCACGATGCGAACGACTTCGAGATGGGCACACGGCACGAGCTGCCGATGCCGGTGATCTTGTCGCCCGAAGGCTTGATGGCCAACGGCATCGATGCGGGCGCGCGCGTTCCCGCAGAGCTGCTGGGAATCGACCGCTTTGAGGCACGAGAGCGAGTCGTGCAGATGCTCAAGCACCTGAACGTGCTCGAGAAAATCGAGCCATACACGCACGCCGTGCGTCATTGCTACCGCTGCGACACAGTCGTCGAACCGCGCTTGTCCGATCAGTGGTTCGTGAAGATGAAGCCACTCGCGGAGCCAGCGCTTCAGGCCGTTCGCGATCGCAAGATTCGAATCCTGCCCGAGCGGTGGGAAGCCGTGTACGTCAACTGGCTCGAAGGCATTCGCGACTGGAACATCTCGCGCCAGCTATGGTGGGGTCATCGCATTCCCGTCTGGTACTGCGACTCGTGCGGAGAAGTTACCGTCAGTCGCGACGACATATCCAGCTGCCCGAAGTGCGGCGGCAAAGCGCGTCAGGATGAAGACGTCCTCGACACCTGGTTCTCTTCATGGCTGTGGCCATTCTCCACGCTCGGCTGGCCGAACACGGAATCGATTGACCTGAAGGCATTCTACCCGACAGATGATCTCATTACGGCGCCCGAGATTCTTTTCTTCTGGGTCGCGCGAATGATCATGGGCGGCTTCGGGTTCATGGGAGAGGCGCCGTTTCAGACGGTGATGTTGACTGGCACCGTGCGCGACATGAACCACGTGAAGATGTCGAAGTCACTCGGCAACGGAATCGACCCACTCGATGTCATCAAGCTTTTCGGAACCGATGCGCTGCGCTACACGGTGATCGCGGGACTCGGCATGGGCGCCGACGTGATGCTCGACCCTAACGATCTCGAGAAGTCATTCGCGCCGGGAAGAAACTTCGTCACGAAGCTGTGGAACATCGGACGCTTCCTGCTCACCAATGTCGGCGAAGAGACGGTTCAGCCGCTGAGTACGATTTCTCCTGATCGACTGCGCAGATCAGATCGGTGGATTCTTCATCGCCTGAACGAAGCGATCGCCGAATGCGACTCGGCGCTCGGACCTGCACGGCCGCGGAACGGCGTCTGGGAGGAAAGTGAGCTTCGCAGCGGATTACGACTGAGCGAGTACACTGAAGCGGCTCGCCGATTTGTATGGAACGAGCTCGCCGACTGGTATCTCGAGAGCACGAAGGTGCGACTCGCTGCCGACGGCGATGATCGCGATGTCGCCAGATCGGTTCTCGCTCATTGTTTCGACGCGGCTTTGAGACTACTTCAGCCGATCGTTCCCTTTATTACGGAAACACTGTGGAGCCGGTTGCCAGTCGCCACTGAGAATCGCGGTGCTTTCATCGCGGTTGCCCATTGGCCGGCGAAGAACGATGGCTTTGCGACTGAGCTTGAGTTCGAGCTCGTCAGGGAAGCGATCAACGCAGTGCGGCAGCTTCGTGCCGACTACTCCCTCCCGCCAGGCGAGCGCATTCATGCGCATCTGGACGCGAGTGCGTCGGGCTCGAACGCTTCGCGCGATCGCACCGTTTTCGACGAAGAGTCGGATTTTATCGCGCGCATCACCCGCTGCGACATTTCGACAAACGGCGGCTCGTCTGAGGCCGGCGCAAGCATTCTGCTGTCCTCCGGATCGAAGATCATCGTTCCGCTTGCCGGCGTGATCGATCTGGAAAAGGAATGCAAAAAGGCAAAGACCGAGCTGGAGAAGCTTCATACCCAGCTCACAGCTCTCGAGGGTCGTCTGGCAAATCCAGGATTTACGGATCGTGCGCCGGCAAACGTAGTCGCCGCAGAAAGACAGAAGCTGACCGAGTGGACCGCTCGCCGCGAACAGCTCTCACAAAAAGTGATTCAGCTTTGCGGATGAGAATCGCTTCGGTCGGGATGGGGCTTTGTGTCATCGCGTGCGCTTCACCGGGAACGCCGCCCGGTGGGCCAGTCGACACACAGGCACCGCAGATCGTGCGCATCGCTCCCGATAGCGGGAAGACTAACGTGAAGCCGCGCGAGGTGATTTTCCAATTCGACGAAGTCGTCAACGAGAGGCCATCTGGCTCACCCACACTCGGCGGATTGTTTCTCATCTCGCCCCGCAATGGTGAGCCGGAAGCGGACTGGCACCGCAGCGAGATCGC
>JBBSGU010000066.1:0-16509 GCA_038253755.1 Gemmatimonadales bacterium
GTGCGAACGCTGACGGGAAAATCCGCCAACCGGTCTCCGAATGTTCTCGCATGCTGCTCGGCGAGAATCGTCGTCGGGACGAGCACGGCAACCTGGCGACCGGACTGAACCGCCTTGAATGCCGCGCGAACTGCAATTTCAGTTTTGCCGTACCCAACGTCGCCGACAAGAAGACGGTCCATTGGACGCGACTTCTCCATGTCGCCTTTTACGTCGGATGTCGCGGTGCGCTGATCGGGCGTGTCCTCGAAGAGGAATGATGATTCAAGCTGACGCTGCCATGGCGTGTCGGGAACATGGGGAGCGCGAGTCGCGACGCGTCGGCGAGCATAGAGATCGAGAAGCTCGACGGTCATTTCCTGAATTGCCGCCTTCGTTCGATCGCGCTGCTGGCCCCACCGCTTTCCACCGAGCGTGTGAAGGCGCGGCGGCGGGTTGTCGGCGGAGATGTCTGATGCAGACCTGAATCGCTCGATCTGGTCGATGCGATAGAGCGGAACATTCAGACGTGATCCGCCTTCATACTCGATTACCGCGACTTCGACCGTGCTCTCGCGAACGAAGACTTTCTCCATTCCGCGATAGATCCCTACACCGTGCTCGAGGTGAACGACGTAGTCACCGGGTGTAAGAGCGGTGAGCGACTCGATGGACGTGCCGGTCGTGTACTTTCGCGCGCGGCGAATGCGGCGTTCGCGACGGAAGATCTCGTGATCGGTAAGGACGCGAAGGCCGCTGAACTGATATCCCCACGGCGGGATGATGAATCCGCCGTGGAGAACTCCAATCGCCAGCGTTCCTCGAGCCCCACGCTCACCAAGGAGCTCGTCCAGACGCTCGGCTTGCCCACCGTTGTCGCAAAGTATGAGAGTCGGAATTCCGTCCGACACCACTTCGCGCAATCGCTTCATGTCGCGAGCGATCGGTTCCGGCTCAACGATTGGGAAGACGAACAGAAGGGGCTCGACCCCCTCCAGCGTGAATTCTGTTCTGGTGCTGTCTACCGGACCGGCGAAAAGCTCGACAATGCCAAGTGCTGAGAGGGCGGCAATTGATTCTTCCGGAGTCGTGTAAAGCTCGTTGCGGCCTGGCGTGTCTTCGCCGCGGCGGCGGGCGAGGTCGATGTGATGCTTTGCCTCTTCCCATGTGCGCCTGAGCTCCGGCGCGATTCGGGTGTCGTCGGGGACAACGAGAATCGTGTCCGGTGTGAAGAGCGCCGAGATGGACACACGCTCGGTCTCGTCGGACGAGCCGCCAATCTGGCCGTCAACGGGAAGGATGAGGGCGAGATCCGCATCGCGAGTCGAGCGCTGCGACGCGAGATCGAAATGACGCAACTCTGAAATCTCATCGCCCCAGAACTCGAGGCGCACCGGCTCGGCCATTCCAAAGCTGTAGATGTCGAAGATTCCGCCGCGCATGCTGAATTGTGCGACGTCGTCCACCATTTGAACGCGCTCGAACCCGATCGATTCGAGATGAGCGGCAAGAGCTTCCGGCCGCCGCGTGTCACCCTTCCTGAGCTCGAGGCGGGTTTGGGCAAGCGCGCGCGGAAGCTGCGTTTTTTCGAGCAGCGCGCGCGCTGTTGTGAGAAGAACAGAGACGTCGCCCCGTCCGATGCGCTCGAGAGTCTCGACTCGCTCACCGGCCACTTCCGCGTGGGGTTCTACTTCGCCGAATCCTTCGCGGGGAGGATAAAACGCAACGAATCCGGCATCACCGAGAGATTCGAGGTCCGCGAGCCAGCGTTCCGCGCCGGAGACGCTTTCGGCCACAACAACGAAGAATCGGCCGGGACTGGCATGCGCGAGTGCGGCGACAACGACAGCGTCGCTGGAACCTGGGAGGCCGGAAACGTGTAGCCGGCTATTTAGCGGAGGAAGTGCCGAGACTAGCTGCCCGAACTCGGGAACCGCCTGGATCGCCTCTAGGAGTGCTGGCAGTGACACTGCGCGCAAGCTATAGTACTAATAAGGCGCGGGGTAGCGTCCCCGCGTAACACAGGAGCATAAAATGAGAATTGGCCTCGTACCCGCATCCGCTGTGTTGTTCGCGTCGATGGCCTTCGCCCTGCCCGCTCAAACGGTCCCGCGCGTCTACTCTCCGCAGGAATCAGGTAACACTCCCCAGATCGATCTCTGGCTCGATCAGACGAGCCTTCGGCCTGGCGACAGGGTAGCTCCTCATTTCGTGACGGAGCCCGGCGCTTTTGTGACCATCGTGCGCGTCACCAGCGACGGACAGCTCCAGGTTCTCTACCCCCGGCGTCCCCGCGATCAACACGTTTACACCATGGGACAGTTCGTGAACGATCGCGTGAACTCGTACAGCGGCGACCGGCGTTTTGAAGTGTACGAGTCGCAAGGGATTGGATTCGTTTTCGCGATCGCGTCGTTCGACAAGTTCGATTTCAGATACTTCACGACGGGCGGCGAGTGGAGCATCAACCGTCTGGCGAATGACAGCCGTTACGGCGATCCATTCGAAATCGTTCGGCGGTTCATTGACCGCACGCTCGACGGAGGGTCGGATTTTTCAATGGACTACGTGTCATACGAGGTCGACAATACCGGGCCCCGTAGCCGGTACGCCAGCAGGTACGGGTACACCTCTTACAACGATTACTACGAGTCTTGTCTCGGGGCTTTCGGCTATAGCTACTACTCGTACTGCGGCCGCTTCTATCCGGGATATTACGGCCAGGGAATCATAGTTTCTCAGCCTGGCCGGCCGGCGCCGAATGTGCCGTCGGGTCCGAACTACGCCGGCAAACAAATTCGCCCCGTAACGGGTGACCCCATGGTGCACGGCGCTCCAACTGAGCGTCAGCCGATCACGGAAGGACGCTTACCCAATGGCAACGCGGCGGAGGAGGCAGCGCTGGCAGCTCATCGCGATCGCCTCGAGCGACAGGCGACGCCGCGCGATCGTTCTGTTACAGGCGTCGATACGCGTCCAATGGACAACGCGCCGCGGGTCTACACTTCACCGGTTCGCACCGAACCCGTACAGCGTGAGCCCGACAGAGCGCCCATGATGCGCGCGGACCCGCGGGTTGAACAACCGCGAGTGGAACAGCCGCGGGTTGAACACCAGAGAGCCGAGCCGCGGCCTGTCGCGCAGCCGAGAGTTGAAGTCAGAAACGAGCCGCCAGCGCAGCATTCCGAGCCAGCGCCCAGGCCGACAGCGGCGCCGGCGGAGAAGGACCACGGCAACTAGCTCGCGCTGCTCCCCACCATCGAAGGCGCCGCTGAAAGCGGCGCCTTCGTGTTTTCGGGCGTTTCATACTCGAAGTGTCGCTTGAGTTTGAGGAAATGTTTCTCGAGCAGGTGCCAACTCATCAACGCGGCGAGTGTCGCAACGGATGAAATTGCGACCGTGTAGAGAATTTGTCCCACCAGGTCGAAGCCGCCGAGACTAAGGTTTTCAGGAGTTACGCCGACATGCCACAAGGCAGTCATGATGGGGACGTGGACAACGTACAAGGCGTAGCTGTAGCGCCCGTAGAACCGAAGGAACCTGGATTTGAGAATGCGGGACGGGCCTTGGAACGACGTCGTGAGGGCGACGATGACAAGACATCCATAGATCAGGGCGATGCTCAGATACAGCGCGGGAAACAGCGGCCGCTTTGTGCCCTGGATGCTCAACCCAGTGGCTGCGAGCAAGACCGTCGAGCCAATCGCAATCATCGGCGTGAACTTTCGAATTCGCGGAAGCCACGCTCCATCGGATGAAAAGAGGGCGATCGCGGACCCTATGGAAAGCCCGTCCAGCCGCGCCTGAGTGACGTAGTAGGTGTCGAGGTGCGGCACTGAGTTAATAGCGTAAACGCGATAGCCAACCGACAGGAGCACGCAGGCCGTGCAGATCCACAGCGCCTGTCGTCGCGAAGCCAGCAGAATCAACAGCGGCCAGGCGAGGTAGAACTGCTCCTCGATCGCGAGGCTCCACAGAGGCCCGGTGAGGCCGGCGAATTTCGCGCCGAGCCAGTGGAAATTTTGCAGGTACGTCCAGAACCATACTTGATCGCGCAACGGGAGCACGAAATCATGCGGAAGGTTCACGATGTGGGGCGCGCCGAAAAGCACGATCAGAGTCGCGTAGTACAGCGGCAGAATGCGAAGCGCCCTTCGCGCGTAGAACACGCGGAAGTAGTTTGTGCTGCCCTTCGCATCGACCAGCAGTCCCGTGATGAGAAAACCGGATAGAACAAAGAAGAGATCGACCCCGGTCCAGCCGAGTGAGAATAGCTGCTTGAATGCGATCGCGGGCGCGGTATGCGGAGTCGATTGCATCGTGATGTGGTACATCAACACGAACAGCGCTGCGAAACCGCGGAGCGCATCCAGGGCAAGGACGCGAGGCTTGTGTTCGGCGGCTTCCGGCATGTGGATGCCAAAATACCGATAGTGAAACCAAAAGCGAACCGAAAAAGGGAATCGCGGGCCGGTTATATTTGACGGTTGTTCCCAACCCGCATCGAAACCCGCTTTGAATCTCGATCACATAAGAAATTTCTGCATCGTCGCGCATATCGATCACGGCAAGTCCACGCTCGCGGACAGGCTGATCGAGGCCACCGGCATGCTTGCCAAGAGAGAGATGAAGGCGCAGGTCATGGACACGCTCGACCTCGAGCGTGAGCGCGGCATCACGATCAAGCTGAACGCGGTTCGCATGACGTATGTCGCGAATGACGGCAGCTCTTATGAGCTGAACCTCATCGACACACCGGGTCACGTCGATTTCACCTACGAAGTATCACGCTCCCTCGCCGCATGCGAAGGCGCGATTCTCGTCGTGGATGCATCGCAGGGAATTCAGGCGCAAACTTTGTCGAATCTCTTTCTCGCGCTGGATGCGGGACTCGAGATCATCCCGGTGCTGAACAAGATCGATCTCCCCGGCGCCGAGCCCGAAAAGCGCAAGCAGGAAGTTCACGATCTGCTCGGCGTCGATCCCGACGACATCCTGATGGTCAGCGCCAAGGAAGGCATCGGCATTCCCGAGCTTCTGGAGCAGGTCATCAAGAAGGTTCCGCCGCCAAAGGGCGACGCAGACGGGCCGCTTCGCGCGCTGATCTACGATTCATACTACGACCGGTATCGAGGAGCCATTCCGAGTGTGCGGGTCGTTGACGGAACGATCAAAGTCGGCACGAAGATCACCTTTGGCGCGAGCGAGTCGGTATACGAAGTTGCGGAAGTCGGATACAATCAGCTTCGCCAGGTGAAGGCGAGCGAGCTTGGTCCGGGCGAAGTCGGCTATGTCGTCGCGAACGTTCGCTCAGTGAAGGAGACGCGCGCCGGCGACACGATCTTCGACGCGACGAATCACGCACCCGAGGCATTGCCTGGATATCGCGATGTGCGGTCGTTCGTTTTTGCCGGCATCTATCCAACGGACACACAGCAGTATGAGACACTGCGAGATGCACTCGAAAAGCTTCAGCTCAATGACGCATCGCTTCAGTACGAACCGGAAACGTCAACAGCACTTGGGTTCGGATTTCGCTGCGGATTTCTTGGCCTGTTGCACATGGAGATCGTGCAAGAGCGTCTCGAGCGCGAGTATGAGCTCGACCTCGTCACGACGGTTCCGAGTGTCGAGTACAAGGTTTATCGCACCGACGGATCGATGGAGTTGATCGAGAATCCGTCCAAAATGCCGGCGGCGGTCGTGATCGACTACGTCGAAGAGCCGTACGTGAAGGCTCGAATCATGGCGCCTGCAGACTACATCGGTCCCATCATGACGCTCGGCACCGAACGGCGCGGCGTTTACAAGAACATGACGTATCTCGACACTGCCCGTGTGGAATTCGACTGGGAATTTCCGCTCGGAGAAATTATTCTCGACTTCTTCGACCGGCTGAAGACAATCAGCCGGGGATACGCCTCGCTCGACTATGAGATGCTCGAGTACCGTCAAAGTGACCTCGTGAAGCTTGACATGCTCATCAACGGCGAGCCGGTGGATGCGTTCTCGGTGATCATTCACAAGGACAAGGCATACGAGTGGGGACGGAAGATCGCCGACAAGCTGAAGGAGCTCATTCCCCGACAGCTGTTCGAAGTGATCATCCAGGCGGCGATCGGTCAGAAGATCATCGCCCGCACAACAGTGAAGGCGCTCCGAAAGGATGTTCTGGCCAAGTGCTACGGCGGCGATATTTCGCGAAAGCGCAAGCTTCTCGAGAAACAGAAAGAGGGTAAGAAAAGAATGAAGCAGGTCGGGTCGGTGGAGATTCCACAGGAAGCTTTCCTTGCAGTGCTCCAGGTGGACTAGGGAGTGAGCTCGCTCGTTGTTCAGACGAGCTTTCTCGGGGACATCGTCCTCACTACGCCGCTCATCGCAGAGCTGGCGAGCCGCGGGCCGGTGGATGTCCTCACGACTCCCGAAGGCGCAGCAATTCTTTCGAACAACCCGAATATTCGGAACCTGATTCCGTACGATCGCCGGGAGTGCGACAGCGGAATCGTTGGCTTTGGCAGAACCGTGGGACGCATCCGGCGATCGGGATTGTATGGCTCGCCGCAACGGTCAAAGCAACAGGCGGAAGACAACGCGGGCTACGACGCCGCGTACCTCGCACAGGGATCACTGCGAAGCGCGATGCTCGTCACCGCAGCGGGTGTGAAACGCCGCGTGGGGTTCAACACTTCCGAGGGCCGGCGTTTTTATACAGAGCGCGTCGAATATCGCGCCGACCGGCATCACGCAGAGCGTTTGTGGTGGCTGGCTAATCCGCGATCGACGAATCAACCGCGCCCAGACCAGATAATGCCGTCGCTTTTTCCAACCCCCGATGACGATCGAACGGCCGGCGCCATCGTTCGCGATCAGCTCGCCAATCCATCACGACCGTTCATCGCGCTCGCGCCTGGAAGTGTGTGGGCAACCAAGCGCTGGCCATTTTATCCCGAGCTTGCGTTGCGGATCTGCGAAGACTCGAACGTGGTGGTTGTCGGAGGCGGAGCTGATGTAGCAATTGGTGACGTGATCGTATCGCAGCTTCCAGAGGGCACCGCGGCAAATGCCGCCGGGCGGCTCGGCATTCTTGCTTCGGCCGCACTCATCGGCAGGTCTGTCGCGCTCGTCACGAACGACTCGGCGCCTCAGCATCTCGCCTCGGCGATGAATACACCGACCGTCACGACGTTCGGTCCGACTGTGCCTGATTTTGGCTTCGGGCCGCTCGCACGAAATTCGCGGGTTGCCGGCCGGGACGGTCTCGCATGCAGGCCGTGCGACCGGCATGGTCCGCAGAAGTGCCCGCTTGGACATTGGCGCTGCATGCGCGAACTTTCGTCCGCCGAAGTGTTCGGTCTCCTGTCACAAACCCTCTCGCAAGTGAGCTCTGCTTGACCGTAAGAGAGCAGTACATCGTCGGCATCGATCTCGGCGGAACAAACATCGCCGGCGGCGCGATGCCGGTTGACGGAACGCGCGAGATCGGAACGAGAACGGTTACGACCAACGCCGACGAAGGGGCTGACGCCGTGGTTGGCCGAATCGCCGCGCTGGTTGAAGAGCTGATTGATCAGACGCGAAAGGAAACCGGTGCTGAGCGGAGCGATTTCCTCGGCGTTGGAATTGGAGCTCCTGGTCCTCTCGACCGGTCGCGCGGAGTGGTCATCGTCTCGCCAAATCTGGGATGGAAAGACTTTCCGCTTCGCGACGAAGTTTCCGCACGCGTGAACCTCCCGGCGACACTGGATAACGATGCGAACTGCGCAACTCTTGGCGAATGGTGGCGTGGTGCGGCGCAGGGCGCGCGAAACGTCGTCGCGATGACCATCGGAACGGGCATCGGCGGTGGACTGATCTTCGACGGAAAACTGTATCACGGATCGTCGGATGCGGCTGGAGAGATCGGCCACACGACGATCGAGTCGAACGGGCGCCGATGCAAATGCGGCAACTACGGCTGTCTCGAGGCCTACGCGTCAGGTCCAGCAATCGCGACGCGCGCACGCGAGCTTCTCGAAGGAACCGAGGGATCCATTCTACCGTCGCTGGTCGATGGCGATGTCTCTCGCATCACTGCTCAGACAGTATTCGAAGCAGCGAAGCGCGGCGACGCGATCGCCCAGGAAGTCGTACGCGACACAGCGCACTTCCTCGGCGTGGGCATTTCGAATCTGATCAACATCTTCAATCCGGATGTCTTCGTGGTAGCCGGTGGAGTGACTCAGGCCGGAGATTTGTTATTCGATCCCATGAGGGCCGAGGTGCGGCGCCGGGCATTCAAGTCATCTGTCGATGCTTGTCAGATACTGCCGGGGTTGTTGCCATTGTCGGCTGGAGTTGTCGGGGCTGTGGCGACCTTCCGCGCGCAAACGCTGGGCGATCTCTAAAGGTCTTTCGCGGCTTGGATCCGCTGCGGCGCAGTTTTTCGGAACGGCACGCAGAGGAGTTGTGACAAGGATTGAGGAGTGTCGTGCGGTGGGCTTTTATGGAAGTATTGCCATTGCGGTTGGTGCGAACGACGACAAAAGGTGGCAAGATGGCAATACTTCCATAGGAGCCCACCGCACGACACCCTCAATCCTCTTACGGTGGCAGAATCAATGCCCCGTGATAGCCGTTAAAGGTTTCCCATCCAGATCTGATGGATATGGAATGCCGAGCATCTTCGCATAGGTCGGCGCGAAGTCGATCGTCGACGCATGAGCGGGATCTCGTCCGCTCTCGATTCCTGGCCCCATGAAGATCATTGGCACATGCCGGTCGTAGAAGTAAGGCGTTCCGTGACTCGATCCGCGTGGTCCGAGCAGCACGCCCGGGACAAATCGAATCTCCACCCGCTCGCGGCTGAACATGCCTTCCTCGCGGCCCGGCCAGCGATTGTGCCGTTGTAACACTTCGAACGAATCCGCGGGTGCGCCTGAATCGAGTTGTTCGTGCGTCCATGCATCGCCGATGATCGGAAGTCGCTTGAGTGCATCGCGCAACGTGACTGCCGCGGCCTTCGGGTCTGAAGACTTGTCGGCCGCGATCCGGAGTGAGTCGAGCTTCGCACGTTCGGGCACCGTCAGCCGGTGTCCATACTCGCCGCCCGCTTGCAAGTCTTCCGGACTGTCGAGCACGCCGTGATCCGCCGTGAGCATTACGGTCCACTTTCCCTTCCCTACAGTCTTGTCGAGGAAATCGAAGAACTGGCCCAGCTCCCTGTCGAGCCTCAGCAGATTATCGAGCTGCTCGCGGCTGTTCGGACCAAAGGCGTGTCCGACGCGATCGGTCGCAGACGCGGAGACGTTCAGATAGTCTGGCGCAGCGTCCTTTCCGAGGCCCAGTGAAGTCACCATCGACTCGGCCATCTCGAGTGTTCCCTGATCGAGATCGGGAATGGATGACCACCAGGCCCAGAAAGCGTTCGGACTCCCTTCGTTGGCGAACGTGTGCGGAAACGAAGTGTGTACGCCGTCACCCTCGGTGGCAATGGTGTCGCGATTGGTACGCGAGAGGGCCGAGCTGGGGATTCGCGACGCCCAGACCGTGTCCGCTCGATAGCGCTGGAGCCGGTCGTTGGTAGCGTTTACCCACGAGGGGTCCGCATCGCGATAGTACGTCGAGGTCACGAACCGGCCGACACCCGCATCGAACCAGTACACGTAGCCTTTTGCATGCGCGGCTGGTTGAATAGCGCCGCGATCCTTTCCCGAAACTGACGCGATGATCGATCGCGGATTAGCGGCCACCAGCCACTCGGCGAATCCGGTGCGCTTGAGGTTTGACGGAGAAACTCCAGGAAGGCCGGGCTGGCCAACGATCTTCACACCGGGATCTCCAACGTTCGAGACAAGAACCCATTTCGCGTCACGCATCTCGTACCACTGATTCGAGATTATCCCATGGCGACTGGGATATACACCAGTGGCGAGAGTCGCGTGTCCTACGGCCGTCTCAGTGACCGCATGCGCGTGAGTTGCATTCGTGTACGAATGCCCGTCGTCGCGAAGTCGCTTGAAGCCGCCGGTGAAGAGGTCGCCGTACTTGTCGAGCAGGTCGGCGCGAAGCTGATCGACGAGTACCTGCACCACGAGCGTTGGCTTTCCCGTGGGCACGACCTCATCGGCCGGCGCGGGGTTGTTCGCGCAGGCGACGGCGAAAAATGAGCCGACGAGTACGATTGAGCGAAGAATCGGTTTCATGTGTCCTGTCATTCTGACCTTGTAGGGACGTGGAGCTCCGACACCATTTTTCTCCAGCGCAAGCCCGCGATTTTTTCGGTGCGACTGCATAAGCTTATACTGCGTCGTGCAAATGAATAGTCCATCAACCGTGACAACCGTCGGCCGCGCTGGCGAGCCCGAAAAAGAGCGATCGAGCGCTCCGCGCAAGCGTGTCGGTGTCATTGGAAGTTTTGTCTGGGACGTAATTCACGGCCGTGATCCGCGCGACGCACCCGTGGAAGAATGGGGCGGAATCACCTACGCGCTTGGCGGATTGGAGGCTGGCCTTCCCG
Source organism: Gemmatimonadales bacterium (assembly GCA_038253755.1). Taxonomy (GTDB): domain Bacteria; phylum Gemmatimonadota; class Gemmatimonadetes; order Gemmatimonadales; family Gemmatimonadaceae; genus UBA4720. The sequence continues at coordinate 10,475 of JBBSGU010000066.1, forward strand.
ATGACTGGGAGTTCGTCCCGATTGCAAAAGTAGGGTATGACCTGGCTCCGAAGGCACGCGAGTTTCTTCATGGGCTGAAGCATGCCGCGCCCGATGCGACTCCGATCGAAGTGCCGCATCCAAACAATCGCGTTGTCCTTCATTATCAAAGCGATGAGCGTAGATGCGAGCATTTGAGTGGTGGAGTTCCGGCCTGGAGCTGGCTGGGTCTCTCCCACCTTTTGACCGATCTCGACGCACTGTACATCAATCTCATCAGTGGATTCGAGCTCGACCTCGAGACGGCGCAACTCATTCGCACCCATTTCAAGGGTCCGATCTACTGCGACATGCACTCGATTTTCATGGCTCGCCAGCCTGACGGACTGCGAACCCTTCAGCCGCTGCCGAATGCCGCGGCGTGGTTTCGCTGCTTCGATGTCGTTCAGGTGAACGAAGACGAGATGTCAATGATGGCCGGTGACCCGCTGGAATTGGCGGCGATGGCGACCGCCAACGGCGTCAAGCTGCTGCTGGTAACGCTAGGCTCGCGTGGCGCTGTCTACTTCGCCGAGCCGGGTTTTGAACGGCTCGACGACCTGAGGCGACACGAGCTTGGGCCAGTCACCGGTGCGGTGCGCACCGAGCTCTTTCCGGCATCGCCCACACGCGATCTGAAGGGCGGCGATCCTACAGGGTGCGGAGATGTCTGGGGGGCAACATATTTCTCCCGTCTGCTTGCTGGAGATGACATTCGCACAGCGATGACCGCCGCCGGAGCAGCCGCGGCTCGCAACGTCGATCACCGCGGGGCCACCGGCCTTGCGCAACATCTGAGAGGAGAATTGAGCGTCAAGTGACGACCATCATCAGTGTGCCATCCTCACTCGACGACAAGTCCTTTGAGCAGATCTTCGATCAGCTCGCCCCGCTGCCTCCCGATGAAAAAATTGTGATCGACGCGCGCCGTACCAGGTGGGCGTCGCCATTTGGACTCACGGCGCTGCTTACGGTCGCGCAGACGCGCCTCGAGCGTCCGAGTCTCATGATTCCCGAAGCTGAAGAGACGGCGTCCTACTGGAGCAGGGCGGCCTTCTTCAAGTACGCCGAAACTCTCTACGACATCTCGGGAAAGCTTCCACGAGCCCGCTCGGGTGCCGAATCGAGTGTCCTTCTCGAAGTGACCCCGATCGCGCAGACGCAGGACATCCACACGGTTGTCACGAACATCCAGGAGCGGTCCCAGACGATCCTCCAGGAAAAACTTCACCTCGAATCGAAAGTGACCATGAGATTCACCATGGCGCTTTCCGAAGTCTGCCAGAACGTGATCGAGCACGCGGGAACCGGCGGATTCGTTGCCGTCCAGGCTTACAAATTTCAGCAGCGACTTGGGCGCTGGGCTGTCGTTATCGCGGTGTCCGACGGTGGAATGGGTTTCCGCAAATCGCTTGAGACGATCCAGACGCCGAGGCCAAGCGACCGTTGGGACGATGGCATGGCGCTCGAACAGACGTTGATGCAGGGAGTCAGCAGATTTCGCGACCCCGGCCGCGGGCAGGGCCTGGCCGGCGTCAAAAAATTCATCGGCCAGTGGAACGGAAAGCTCAGCATTCGAAGCGGCACGGCACGTATCGCAATAATTCCGGAATGGGATCAGGACGACGCTCTGAAAAAAAATCTCGCCTCATTCCCGGGAGCTCAGGTTCAGCTCACAATTCCAGAAAGGCTGCCCGACAAATGATCAGTCACATCGACGTCAGCACGGTATTGAAGCGGAGTGTCTGCGACCTCTACTCCAATCTCGTCACGCGTCCTACTGGCGCTGCGGTGCGTATCGGCATCGAGCATCACCTGGACGAAATCGGCGACAAGTCGCTCGCGGTGCTCGACTTCTCGCACGTCGGACTGCTCGATTTTTCGTGCGCGGACGAAATCGTCGCAAAGCTGCTGATGCAGTACGTGAGCGTCGATATTCCGCGGCGCGAAGTCTATTTCGTGTTCTGCGGAATGAGCGAATCGCACATGGACGCCATCGAGGTAGTTCTCGAGCGACACAGTCTCGCGCTCGTCACGCAGCTTGCTGACGGGGCATCTCAGCTGATTGGAAACGTCGATGGCGATCAGCGCCAGGCGTGGGAAAAGATTTCCGAAATGGGGAGTGCGCTTCCCGACACATTCGCCACTGCGACCGGAATTCCCCGCGAGACGGCCGAGCGCCTGCTCGAAACTCTGTGGCGAAGACGGCTCATTATCCGTCAGGAAAGCGGGTATGTCCCGGTGCGCGGCGCGACCGCCAGCCGCAATCCGGGCGGATTTCTCGTAGACGACGGGAGTGCGACGGGCGGATCAGAGGTAGTAGTGTCATGAAGCGATTCATCATGCCGGACATCCGTATGAAGCTGAGCGGCAATTACCGGCCAAAATTGTTTGTCGCCCAATACGTCTCGACCAAGAAGGGCGACGCCGAGCGGGGCCCGCTCGTCCGGATGAGAGCGTCCGAGGCGCGCATGCGTCTCATCCAGGACGGTGAGCTGGTTTGGGTCGAAGGGCCGCGCCGAAGCGAGCTCGCGGAGTTTCACATAGACGAGTCGCTCGCTGAAGGAAACGTCTTTCTTCGTGACATCGCGGGCGTCACCCTGAGCGAATACGTAACTGTATCGAAACCCGATACCGATTTGCCGAACAGCGGCAAGCACTTCGGCTGATGGCCGGCGCGAAGAAGAACAAACCGCAAAACCTCGCGACTATCGCCGTTCACGGCGGCTTGCCGCGTCCCGAGGCCGGCGGGCCGGTGGCTCAGCCGCTCGTGCAATCGGTGAACTTCGTCCAATACCCGAATACTGCCGAAGGTCTTCGTTACACTCGCTACGGCAACACGCCGAATGAAGAGGTCGTGCAGAAACGAGTCGCGCTGCTCGAGGGTGCTGAGGCGGCGCTCGTGCTCGCGAGCGGGATGGGAGCCACCGCTTGCGCCCTTCTCGCCCTTCTCCGCCCCGGCGATCACCTGTTGTCGAGCTCCTGGATCTACGGCGGAACTAGAAAGCTTTTCACCGAAGAGTTCGCGCAGATGGGAATCGAGGTCAGCTTCGCAAATCCCGACGAGCGGCGTGTATGGCGAAACACGATCAGGCAGAACACTCGCGTGATCTTCGTCGAGACTCCGGTGAATCCCTCGTCACGGGTGATCGACCTCACGCAGCTGGCAATTCTGGCGAAGACTCAGGGCGTCGCACTCGTCGTCGATTCGACGCTCGCGACGCCCATCAACTGTCGCCCAATCGAGCACGGCGCCGACGTCGTCATTCACTCGGCAACGAAATATCTGAACGGCCACGGCGACATTCTGTGTGGCGTGGTCGCCGGAACGTCGTCGTACATCGAGGAAGTCCGCCAGAAGATGATGGTCTGGGGACAGGCTCCTGATCCATTTGCATGCTGGCTTCTCGAGCGAGGGTTGAAGACGCTCGAAATTCGAGTAACGCGAAGCAACGAAAATGCGATGAAGGTTGCCGAATGGTGCCAGAAGCAGCCGCAGATCGGAAAAGTGCACTACGCCGGACTCGCTGGTCATCCGGATCACGCGCTCGCGAAGAAGATGATGACTGGATTTGGTGCACTCATGTCGATCGAGCTCGCGGGCGGCGCAAAGGCAGCTGACAATTTCATCAGCAAGCTCAAGCTCATCACACACGCATCGAGCCTCGGTGGGGTCAACAGTCTTGTCGTCGAGCCGCGATACAGCTCGCATGCACACATCACGAGCGAACAACGGGCGGCGATCGGAATTCCCGACGGCTTCATACGCATGAGCATCGGCATCGAGAACGTGGACGACATCATCGCCGACATCGCACACGCTCTCCAGTAGGACGGCATGATCCGACTTCAGGATGTCGCAAAGGAATACACGCGAACCCGTGTAGCGCTCAGTCACGTGACGCTTCAGGTGAAGCGCGGCGAGTTCGTGTTTCTGATCGGTCCGAGCGGCTCGGGCAAGACGACGATCCTGAAACTGTTGTACATGGAAGAGAAGCCGTCGCACGGGGAAGTCTGGGTGAACGGCGTTCAGTCCAACTCAGCGAAAGGCAAAGACATCTCGCAGCTGAGAAGAAAACTCGGAATCGTATTTCAGGATTTTCGCCTTCTCGAGGACAGAACTGCCGAACAGAACGTTGCATTTGCGCTGGAGGTGACTGGCGCTCCGTCGGGCTCGATAGGGCAGCGTGTTTCCCGAGTGCTGACACAGGTCGGGCTGGCATCGAAGGCGTCGCAGCTCCCGCGGCAGCTTTCCGGCGGCGAGCAGCAGCGGGTAGCGATCGCGCGCGCGCTGGTGAACGATCCGTATTTCATTCTTGCCGACGAGCCAACAGGAAATCTCGACGAGCGCGCTACGCGCGGAATTTTTCAGTTGCTGCGCGACATCAATGCAACCGGAACGTCGGTGATCATGGCGACGCATGACCTCGAGATAGTTCGCAAGGCTGACGACGCGCGCACCATCGAGCTCAATCACGGGCGAGTCGTTTTCGACTCCGCCGAAACGCCGCCGCCGGAAACGCGCTACACGCCGCTCATCGGTCAGAAGGCGATCGGTGGTCCAAACGAAGGAAACTGGCCGGCAGCTCCCGTGGAGCCGGGAGAATAGATGCTGGCCGTCCGCGAAGCTTTCAACGCAAGCCGTCGTGCCCCGCTGCTGAGCATCCTGGGCGTAGTGACGATCGCTTTCTCACTATTCGCGTTCGGATTGTTCGCGCTTGTTGCGGTGAACATTCGGCAGGCGCTGCGAGGAGTCGAGGAGCGCGTCGAAGTTCGCGCCTTCGTCTCCGACGGAACTTCGGCTGACGCCATCTCGGCCGCGATGGGCGACATCAGCGCGTTTCCTGAAGTCGCGCGGGTTGATTACGTAACGCAGGAAGCGGCGCTGGAGCGCGCGAAGAAGGACATGAGCGAATTCAGCGACGTTTTCGAGGAAGCGATGCTTCCTGCGTCGCTCGACATCCATCTCCGCGCCGGCTTGCGCGATCCGGAGACAGTTAAGGCGGTGGCCGAGCGTGTGAAGTCGTACCAGTTCGTGGACGACATTCGTTACGGCGAGGAATGGGTCACGAAGCTTTACCATCTGCGGACAATCGCGGCAGGGACGGGCCTGGGGCTTGGGCTCGCGTTCGCAGCCGTTTCGATCATCATCATTGCGGCGACCATCAGAGTCTCCGTTCTCGCGCGGGCGCGCGAGATCGCGATCATGCGACTCGTTGGGGCGACCGACGGATTCGTGCGCGCGCCCTTCCTCATCGACGGATTCGTCAAAGGCATAATCGGCGGATTGCTCGCGCTGCTGCTAACGTGGATTGCCTATCGCGCGATCGATACCCGTTTCATTACGCTGGTCTTTTTCGATCGGCGTCTCATCATCATCGGCATCCTTTGCGGCGCGCTCATCGGTGTACTGGGGAGCGCGACATCCGTATGGAGCCACCTGCGCCGCATTTGAGGCGCGCATTTCTCGTTGTCGCCCTGGCGCTTTTGAGCGCTGGCCGGCTTCCCGCCCAGCAGGACCAGAGCGACGCAAAGCTTCGCGCTCAGCAGGATGAGCTCGCGCGCATTCGCCGTGAGCGTGAGGACCTGCAGAAGCGGATGCGCGGACTCCAGACGAAAGTCCACGACATAAGCGAGGAAGTCACCAACATCGATCGCCAGCACGACGCGACGGTTCGAGTTGTTCACTCACTCGATCAACAGCTCACCACGCTTAACGGCGAGGTCGAGCACACGACGGCCAATCTCGTGAGGGCGCAGGACGAAGTTCAGATAAAGCGTGCGGTGCTGAAGAAGCGTCTTGTGGAGATCTACAAGCGCGGCCCGCTATTTACGTTCGAGGTGATGCTGTCAGCGAAATCGTTCGGCGATCTTATTGCTCGCTACAAGTACCTGCATCTTCTGGCGCAGCGCGACAGAACCGTGGTGCGTCGGGTTGACCAGCTCCGCTCGATGATGATCGGCCAGCGGAGGCAACTCGTTTCACTCCAGAGCGGCGTCGAGCAGAACCGTGTGGA
>JBBSGU010000067.1:0-16502 GCA_038253755.1 Gemmatimonadales bacterium
AATCGAGACTGCGCTTCCAACGATTCCTGACTGGTTATCACCGGCGTTCTTTGCGAGTGATGCCGCAGCTCCCGCAGTGGAAGCGGCAGTGAACGCAACGCTGAGCGCGCCCGCGGTCGCATTGAGAACGTTCGTGCCGGCGACCGGGCCAAGCGTCCATGACCCGACAGCAGCAATGCCTGAAGAGTTGGTGGAAGCGGTCGCTCCGGACACCGATCCTCCGCCTGACGCGACCGCAAAGGTAACGGATACGCCGTTCGCCGGGTTGCCATTTGCGTCCTTAACGATCACCGACGGCGGAATCGAAACGGCACTTCCCGCCCCTGCAGTTTGATCGTCACCTGCATTTCGCGCGAGAGATGCAGCAGTTCCAGCGTTGGCCGTGGCTGTGAAGGAAACGCCGCTGAGTGATCCGTATGTCGCATTGAGGACGTTTGCCCCTGCGGACGGACCAAGATTCCACGATCCGACTTGAGCAATCCCGGCAGCATTCGTCACGGCTGTTGCACCGGTAACGGACCCGCCGCCGGACGCGACAGCAAACGTTACCGATACTCCGGATGTCGGGTTGCCGTTGACGTCCTTCAAAATGACCGACGGTGGGACCTGGACCGCGCTTCCCGCGGTAGCGGTCTGATTGTCACCGCCATTTTTCGCAAGCGATGCTGCCGGTCCTGCTGATGATGTCGCCGTGAATGAAACGCCGGCGAGCGTTCCTGCGGCGGCGGTGATCACGTTCGCTCCCACAGCGGGGCCTAGTGTCCAACTGCCCACGGTTGCAATTCCGGCGGAATTTGTTACCGCGGTCCCGCCGGTGACCGACCCTCCGCCGGACGCGACCGAAAAGACTACGGTCACGCCACCGAGCGTCGCACCGTTCTGGTCGGTCACAACAACCGACGGAGCCGGCGTTACAGCTGCGCCGGCAACACCTGTCAGGGATGTCGAGGAGTTCGCGGCCATCGCCGTAGCAACCAGGACTGGCGGCGGAGCCGCCGTTTCCCCTTTGCAGCCGAGCCCTGCCAGCAGGAGAAATGCGGCGGCTAAACGGGCCGGGCTTACAGGAGGTTTGTTTCTATGGAATGAACTAAGTCTTAGCACAACTTCAAACTACACAGGAGTGGCCGCTTTCCGGGCACACCTCCATCAGCACCATCCGCTGTCTTGGTCATCGAGACGGCGCTACTAAATCCAGACCATGACGCCTGGCCGAACGCGTTGTAATAACGGACTCGGGCCTTAACGATGTCTCCGTTGTTGAACGCAACCGGAAGAGTCTGGTTCGCGCCCGGACCGTCTACGCGCTCCGACTTCTGTACGACGAACGATCCCGAGCCCGGTGACTGCACCCAGAACTCCGCTTCGGCCGCCCAGGCAGCGGACGTGTTTCTCCATCTTAGCTTGGCGGTTCCGCTCGATGAGCCGCTGATCGTCATGTCGGCCGGAACGTCTGTCAGCGGGTTCGCGTACGTCTGTCCTTCCGCAGTCAGACTTCCATCGTCATTCACCAACGGACGCGGCGACTCGATCCACTTCTCGTAGCTCCAGTAAGTAGCGCCGTTGATTCTCTGGTCGTTGCTCAGGCGTCCCATGGCTTGCTTCAGGTGCTCCTGAAAAAGAGCTGCAGACTCTTTTGCCGGCCAGCCGTGAAAGCCCCACCCGCCGAGCATCATGTTGGCGCCATGGGCCACCGACCATGTCGCCTCGGCATCGATTCGCGCCCACCAGCGATTGATGTCACCGGCATCGAACGCAACACCGAAATCGTCAAAACGCCATTCGTTAACCGGTGGGGGCGATCCGTAACGCTGGATGTACGCGTTGTAGAACTGATCGGCGTAGGAAATGCCGTGAATGTTTGAGCACGGCACGTCAGGGACCGGGCAGCAACGCGCGTTTGGTTCTGCAAATCCGGCCGGAGAAAGCCTGGCGGTCGGATCAGCGCCACGAATGGAAACGACAAATTCGCGATACATGCCCGCGTAGTCGTACGGTGTGGTGCAATACTGATCGGGCTCATCGCCGAGGATGTAGAGGCGGCCAGGATTGGCGCGGGCGAATGCGAGGGTCTGCTGATCGGTGTACCAGTTGACGAACTGTCGGTCCATCCGAACGTCGAGTCCGAATATCTGCGTCTGGATCGGACCCGAGACGTAGTTCTGCGACCACGCCGTGAAGAACCTGTTGAAAGGAACGTTCGCACTCCGTCCAACCTGGGCCGGCAGCGCTTTTGTCGGCGTGGTTACCAGTTGATCCGAGCATCCTGATGCCATCAAGGTCAGGAGCGCTGCGGGGATCATCGCAGATCGAATGTATTTCGACAGCAATGATGTCGGGTGATACATGGCTATCCTCTGAGTCGGCTGGAGCAAGGGCCGGCTCTATATGTAGTTGCTTGCGTTTTGGGTGTGCGCCCAAACTAAGATGGATTTCCGGCGAAACAAGAGCGGAGTTTCGCCGCGTCTTCGGGCTCCATCTTGATGATGACGTACAGGACCCTAAATACGTCACGGAGCAGCGATTGCAAAGTCGGGGAAATACCTGATGAAGAGTTGCCGCTGGTTGTGCTCTATTCACATAAGTCGTCGGCGTCGAGCATCAATCACCGGCGTGCCAACGTTCGCCTTCGCGTAATCGACCAGCAACCTGTCGGCGGTTACAAGCGGAACGTTATTCAGCTGCGCTGTTGCGAGGAGCATTCGATCAGCGGAATCGTTGTTAGCTGACCCCGCGAGCCGCGTGCTCAGCAGCAACACATCGCGATCGATCGGCAGGAATCGAATGCCGGGAGCAGCCGAAGCCCGCGAGAGCCACACACCTGCGTCAACGGAAAGCCTCAGCTTTCCCTTGGCGGCCTTCATCGCGACCTCCCAATACGAGATGTCGGAAACAAGGAGCCGACTTGCTTTGCCACTTCGCTCGATCAGCGAAGTGACCGTCCGACTCAACTGCTGCGATGCTCCCTCGAGATACCATATCCAGATGTGCGTATCGAGAAGTAGAGGACCATCGTAATCGCGAAGCTGCTGCGGCAGCAGGACCTTCGATCCTGGAACGCTCTTCAGACGTCGCCCCAGGCATCGAAGTCGGGTGAGACAATGTCATCTTCAGCCAGCACCGTCCCGCGCATGAATCCGAGCGCACTCGGCGCATCCACATCAACAGGCACGAGGCGAGCGACGGCGTTGCCGTGCTTCGTTATCACGACCTGAACACGCTCGTCATGCACCTTGTCCATCAAGGCAAGGCAGGTGTTTTTGAACACGCCGGCAGGAACCTCGAGAATGGATGACGAATCCAATGATGTGGACGAGGCCTGCGCCGAATGGGATCCCTTTTGCGAGTTTGTCATCGAAATATCCCGAGTCAGCCTTTGCTCCATCATGGCCATGGTATTATAGCCATAGCTATAATATATAGCCATAGACGTCTCAGCAAGCCCCTGCCGACCGAACGCGAGCCCTCTAGAGCAGCAACTCAATTCCCTTTCGCGGCCCTCGCAGCCCGCACCATCTCCTTCACATCCGCAAGCAGAGCCGGCGCGTTGTAAGGAATCCCATCCTTGATCGTCCACTGCACGCCGCCACCGTGTACCTGCCTGCCGTTCACGATATGATCGACACCCGTCGGATACAGAACCTTCAAATCCTCGAGCGGATTTCCATCCACCACGATCAGATCCGCGAGATATCCCACCTTCACTCGCCCCATATCTCCCTCGCGGCCAAGGATCTTCGCGTTGTTGCTGGTGGCGTGCTGGATGACCTTGATGGTGTTGAATCCCGCCTCCTGGTGCAGCTCGAGCTCGCGGATCAATCCAAAGCCGTACATCTGGTATATGAATCCCGCGTCATCACCCGCGCCGATGAGTCCTCCTTTTCGCTCGAAATCGCGAAGCGCGCCCATCCAGATTCGATAATTCTCTTTCCAGAAAGTCTCATCGGTTGACGTCCAGCCGAGGAAGTATGAGCCGTGGTTGTTGGGATTGGGCTTGAAGTATTCTTCGAGCGTCGGGTGCAGATAGTCCTTGAACCATGGCTGACTCTGAGCACGCTGCAAATCCCGGCTCGCTTCGTAGATGTCGAGCGTAGGCACCCACGCGACGTGATGCGCCACCATACTGTCCAGAACCATCGACAATCTTTCCGGGTCAGCTTCGCGCCACAGATGGCCCGCATAGCGAAAGCGATCGACTTCATTGTTGTAATTGTATGATGACGGAAAATTCTGCACGCCATCCTTGAGCGCGGCGTCGGGAATTCCGTACCAGTGCTCGATACTCGTCGTGCCGAGTCGGATGTCGTCCCAGGCGGTGGTTTCCTGGACTCCGACATGGTGCGCGATGCGAAGCCCGACCTTGTGCGCTTCGTCCTCCATCGCCGTCATCACGTCACGATCGACGAGGAGAAGCTTGATGCCGTCAACTCCCATCTTCTTCAAGTCGCGAACGCGCTGCCGTCCAGCTTCCGGAGTTAGTGGAACTGGAGGATTGGAAAAGCGTCCGTAGACGAAAATGCGTGGCGACGCAACTTCGCCGCGCTCGCTCCGTCCTCGGAGGTCGATGATGCTCTGCGTGTCGTCGGCGCCAACTTCGCGGACCGAGGTGATTCCGGACGCCAGCCAGATCTTGAGCTCGTAGTCGAGCGGCTGAGGAACACCCGCGCGCGAATCCTGAACGTGTGCGTGCGCGTTGATCAGTCCCGGAAGAACGTATTTCCCGGTCGCGTCGATCTCGGTAGCCGCGCTCACTCGCTTTCCTCGGCCGTTCGCAACGGCGACGGGATCGAGCCAGACGATCTGCTCGATTCTGTTCCCGCGAACGAGTATGTCGGCGGGACCGATCGCTGGTGTTCCGGCACCATCTACGATCGTTGCGTTGCGTATGACGAGCGACTCGGCCCGTTTTCCGGACGTCGGTGCTTGAGCGAATAGCGAGCCGCCAATTGCGGTCAATGCGATTGACATCAAGAACGATTTTGGTGACATCGGTCAGAACTCCATTTTGGAACGCGAAAACTTAGTCCAAATAGCGGCGTGCGCGATATCGTCTCGCAGGTCAGTCGCTGGGGAATCGCACCCCAGCTCCTTCCCACAAGCAACTCTTTACGGGCGAGTCACGTACTTTCGTAGTTCCGTCCTGATACCGAAACAAAAAGGGTGAAGAGGTCCATCCGAGGCCGCCTCCACCCCAACATTTTTTGTTCTTATCAGTACGGAACGACGGTGCGCGTAGAGCCGTTTCTTGTCACCAAAGAGAAACTTGGGGAGGAACGTGAGAGTGCCTCCTGGACAAGCGTGCGCAGCAGCGAGGAGACCGACGGCTTTGCACGAGAGCTTTCTGGAAGAAAGCGAGCCGTGCAGTCGGGCTCCGTAGACTGCGAGCATGAGCTTGGGAAGGAGGCACTCTCACGTGACGACCGCGGAAGACCCGTAGTGCAAAGAAAGCCCGGGCAAGAATGCCCGGGCTTTCAGCCGTCCTGCACTTCCGTAGTTACTAAGGACTATCGACTGAGCGTGAACACGAACGCCTGCTGCACTACCTGACTGACACTGATCTTGCCGATCTGCGCCGGCCTGAATCTCATCCTGGACAACGCATTTCTAACCGCCGCTGCGAAAAGATCGTTGGTGGCGTCAAGCACTTTAAACGTTCCGACCTGCACACGACCATTTTCATCGACAACGAACTCCGCCTCGACCCTACCCTCGACGCCAGACGAACGCATGCCTTCCGGATATGGAATATTCGTTCCGGAAATTGACTTCACGACACGTTCCACCTGGAACTCGCGGTATGCGGTGTTTGGATCGATACCGGCTGCCGCTCCTGCCGTCGAGCCGTTGCTGCCTGCCTTGCCATCGGATGTCCCGCCCTTGAATCCCTTTCCGGTGAAGTCGTCGGGGTTGGTCACTTTCGCCGACAGATTGATCTCAGGGATCTTGGTCGGAATCGCAATCGGCGCCGGGATTGTCTGAAAACCCTTTGGCGGCGCCACTGGCTTCGGCGCTGGCGGAGTCGGAATACGCGTATCGTGATGTTGCACGACAGGCTTCTTCACCGGCGGTGGCGGCTCAGGCTTTTTTTCAACCGGCTTTGGCTGTTCGGCCGTCTTGACGAAGTTCACTTTCACCTCTTTCGGTTTATCGTCCTTCGCGACGCCGGCTCGCGCCGTCGCAAACACTGCGAAGAGAACGATGGCCGAGTGGAAAACAACGCTGAAAATGGTGCTGCCCGAGTTGCGCTCTTTCCGAGGCCTCGATTCGAGTAGTGTATTCATCATGGCTGCTGCACTCCTGGTTGAAAACAACGCGTTACTTAAGGCAATCATCCTGCCAATAAGACGCTTTTCCCTCGCAGGATTGCACTTATATTCGAGAGATAATCGCTCGTTAATCGTCATTTAATGTTGGTGGTTTCCTCGCTGCTGGCACGCATCTTTTTTTGCAGACAGAACCTGCCCACTGAATCGTGTTTTAGTAAATCCGCATTAGCCGTTCACGTCGAAGGAATCAGAATATGAATCACAGATTTTTGACTCTTCTCACCGCTTCCTGCTCCGTTTTGCTCGCCTCCTGCACCGGCGATACGACCACTGGCACTGGCCCGCTGCCGGTACTCAAGCACGATCCCATCCTCTTCGTCCACGGCTACCTCGGCAACAACGGCAACTGGCAGGATATGAAGCAAAAGTTTCTCGCGGATGGTTGGCAGGATGTCGAGCTGTACGCGTACAACTACAGCTTCATCGACTCGAACGCATCAAGCGCGGCGGAGATTCGCGATCAGGTGGACAGGATCGTCGCAACGACCGGAGCCGCCAAGGTGGACATCGTCGCATTTTCGATCGGGAGCGTCTCTTCGCGCTACTATTTGAAGAATCTCGGCGGCGCAGCAAAGGTCGATGCCTGGGTGTCTCTCGCCGGGCCAAATCACGGCACGTCTGACGTTGTCAACCAGAATTGTCAGACGACTCCATGCAAGGAGATCCTCCCCGGCTCGTCATTCCTCACATCTCTCAACGCCGCGGACGAAACGCCGGGCCTCAGTCGCTACGCCACGTTCTGGTCGTCATGCGACGCCACGATCGAACCTGTGCTCAGCGTCCTGCTGACCGGTGCGACGAACACGCAGGTCGGCTGTATTCAGCACCTGCAGTTCTTGACGGACGATAACGTCTATCGACAAGTAAGGAATTTCGTGGAGTAGCGATTCGCGTCGCCGGTTTCCGGGTCCACCGTTCCCGCCGCATTGTTGCGTATGCATTCAAAAGGGTGAAACGGATCAGGTACGGGAAAAACTGCTTGAGGTTAACGACAGAAAAACAAATTCATTTTCTGTCCTTTCCTGTTTCTTATCCGTTGAATCCGTCCAATCGTTTCACCCCATTTGTTTGGCATTCGCAATTCGCCATCGATTTCGGCTCGAACCACAGGATCACGCCGCGCAACGCGAACGACGTCAATTGCTCATCGCTTTTAGCTATAGCCATAAGCTATAAGCTGCGACTCCACCTTATCGCCCAATGCTGATTCCGACAGAAGCATAGGTTCGAGGATCCTCTGCCTGCACCCCATCGAACTGATTGTAGGTCGTGATCGTCCCACCCGTGACACGACCAATCTCACCCACGAGACGAAACAGCTTCAGGTTCATCCACGCAGTTCCAAAAATGTTGTTGCGCGTAAGCTTCTGACCGAGCGCGATGGGTCCGCCTGTTCCGCCTTGAGTCGCCTGTCGCGGGGCAATCTGTACCGTGATATTCGCGTTGGAATCATAGGAATCCTGTCCGAATCCGGCGCCTGCTCCGAGAAACAGAAAACTCTTTCCGGCAACGAGTCTCCACGATCTCGCGCGAACGCTGAGGTCGGCAAGATTCAACCGATCGTCACCCGACTTTCCTGTAATCGTTACGGTCGGTAGCCCGCGATCGAGATAACTCACTGCAACGCCAGGCCGCGCTGCAGTCTCTGACAGCAGTCCCAGCTTCGCTCCAAACCCGAACTTCAGCGATCCCGTGGGCTCGGTGATGTCCAAATTAACGTTATGGTAGGTCGGCAAATACGAAGCGCTGACCAGAAGATCAACAGCGCCGAGTCCCGACCCCGGCAGACCCTTGAAAAGTCCGGCCCCCACGTCTGCCGTCACGAACCCGATCGGCTTGTCATCTATTCCATAAGTACTGACCTGCGCGCCTCGGGTGTTCGGCACAACACGGTCAATATGCGGAAGCGATCCGCGCAGTCCGTTCGCGCGAAGTCCGATTGAAAAATGTCCCGGCCCACCGAGTGTTCCGCTGATTCCCTGCGTAGGAGTTCCACCCGCGACCACTGCTCCCAACTGCGGCCCGAGATACTTGAACAGGTCGATCGCCTTCTGACATGCGTCCTGGGCGATTTCGGTGTTGTCAGGTTCATTCTGGCCGTTGATCGTCCCGGCCGGACACTGAGGGTCGATGCCTTGCGCGCCAGCGGCACGAGTAAAAAGCGAAACGGTCAATGCGACCGCAATTGCCGTCACGGAAAGTCGGATCTTCATTGGATGAACGCCTGCGTTTTTTGTGTGTGATGGTTCGACGCGCGGTGCCGGCTTCCCGTCACTCCTAACCAAAATCGGGACCACAATTTTGGAAGGGAGGACGACTACAGCTGGAAGTTCTCCGGATTTCTTGGAACGACGCCGCGGTAGAACTCCTTGATCTGGCTCATGTCCGCATCTGCGTCGCCCGTCGTCCAGAACGGCTTGTCGAGCCGAATCGTTTTGGTCCCATAGTCGAATGCAACCGGCACGATCGGCACGTGTGATCCATACGCAACATGGTAGAAGCCGGTCTTCCATTGAGTGACTCTCTTTCTCGTGCCCTCTGGCGCGACGGCAAGAATCAACTTATCTGCCGCCTCGAATGCAGCGATCGTGTCGGCAACGCGGTCCCGGCTCACCGATCGCTCCACCGGAAGCCCGCCGAGCCAGCGCATGAACGCGCCGAGCGGCCACTTGAAAAGAGTGTGCTTGCCGAGAAAGGAGATCCGAAATCCGATGGAGAACAATGCGCCGACGCCGACGATGAAATCCCAGTTCGACGTGTGGGGGACGACGATGATGACGAACTTTGGCTCGTCCGGTATCGTCCCTTCGAATTTCCATGCCCCGGCACTGAGGGTCGCGCGGCCGATGGAGCGCGAAATCGCGTTTCCTCTCTTGGGAACTGCGGGGCCGAGCTCGGGGACGTACATCCCCACCAATTAACTGCCTTGTTTCGAAATCGCTAGAAAATCTTAACGGCGGGAACTGCGGATTTTACCGCTGTGCCTATCGCTTCTTACGATCGCGACGAGTCAGCATCGCGCACATGGCACTATATGCCTTCGATCCATCAGTGCCCGTACGAATGCGATCCCACGTCATGTACTGAATGTCTCTCGGATTCGGCGCACTCCCTTCACGAACAACTGAACCGTTGGCCGTATAGAACGATTCGGTCAAGCGCTTGATGCGGACTGGAGTGCACCGCAGCATCGCGGTCTGCGTCATCGCCATGTACGGCCGGCGGCTCTCGAGAGCGTGGAGCTTTTTATAATCCCAGCGCGAGCGAGTCATGTACGAGCCGTCATCGTTGCGTACAGCGCTGGAGCTGTCGAGGGCCACGGCCACAGTTGCGTCCTTGAACACGGTCGGCCAGGTGGCCTGCGCAGCAGCGTTGGTCGAGCCTGCAGCCGAAAAGACGGCCACAGCGACTAGAAAGGAAATCTTCATTGGTTCTCCGTTACGCTCGGAATACTTCCAGCCGGTCAGGCCGCCGGAAGCGTGAAATTGAATTGGGCGCCGCGGTTCGGGGGACTCTCCACCCAGATTCGCCCGCCATGGGCTTCGACTATACCCTTTGCAATCGACAGTCCAAGACCGGTCCCCAGCTTAGCGGTCGATTTGGCCTGCCAATAACGGTCGAAGACGTGATTCAGGTGCTCCGGGGGAATTCCCGGGCCCGAGTCGGCCACGATAAAGCGAATTTCCGAGCCCTCGCAGCTCGCCATAACGCGGATCTGTCCACCCTTTGGCGTGAACTTGATCGCGTTGCCTATGAGGTTCGCAAAGACCTGAAGCACTCGCTCGCGGTCCGACGACACCAGCGGGCTCGGATCGGGAACGTCGCACTCCACGGTGAGGTGCGCGGCTGACGCAAGCGGTGTCGCCGATTCCACTGCCTCTTGTACGAGCGACTGCACGTCAACCGGAACAGGATCAACCGCGAGTCCCCCCGCTTGAATTCGCGCGACGTCGAGCAGATCCTGAATCAGCCGATTAGCCCGCGTTGCCGACCGCTGAATCACCTCGAGCTGACGACGCGCCTGAAGCCGTCTGTCGTTTGCCGGGGCGATATCGAGCAGGAATGACGCTGCCATGTGAATCGTGTGAATCGGATTCCGCAAATCATGCGACACGATCGCGACGAGATCATCCCGCGCGCGTGTTGCTTCCTGCGCCGCCTTGAACAGTCGCGCGTTCTCGAGCGCCACAGAGGCAAGCTGCGCGAGCTGAGTGAGAATCGCTTCGTCTGCTTCGTCGAAGTCGGTCTGCTCTTTCTTGTCCCACAGCTGAATCGTTCCGAGCTTGCGTCCATCACGTCCAGCGAGATCGGCAGTGAGCGTGGTCGGCACGTGGAACCCGCCTGACGGCAGTCCAGGCTCGTCGGGGTTGGCCGCGAGCAACGCAAGAATTTCCGGAGTAATCCCGGGCATCTCGTCGCGCGTAGCGTCGGCCCACGACGTCAGCTCCTGCGGTCCCTCCGATGGGGCCGATGCACGCCACATGGCCGTCTGCGCCTCGAGCGCATCGCTGCTTTGATTCGCTTCGACCGTAAGACGAGTCTCGGCGTAACGCGCATTCAGAATTCTTCGCGCGTTTTCCGTCGTTGCCTGAAGCATGGCGTCTACCGAGAGCGTCGAGTTCATCTCGATCGCCGCCTGTGCGACCGCTCTCATCTGCTGGGCATACCTTCGCAGCTCGACATCAGCCCTGTTCGCTTCGATCTCGGCCTGATGCACTCTCACTACACCTCTCAGGCTTACCGCAAGGCGTTCGGCAGTCAGGGAATTCTTCGGGATGTAGTCGGCGGCGCCAGCCTTCATCAATTCCACCGCCGTCTGCTCGTCGCCAAAGCCGGTGAGCATGATGAACGGAACCATAAGGCCTTTCTCGCGCGCGCGTCTCACCACATCGAGCCCGTCGCTTCCGGGCATGCGATAGTCAAGGAGCGTGCAGTCGAAATGCTCGCGCTCGAGTCGCGAGAGCGCGCCTTCAGCGTCCTCTGTCTCCGTAACCAGGACGTCGATACCGGTCGCCTTCAACGCACGACGAACGGCCATCCGGTCGACGTCGTCGTCATCGACGATCAGAATCTTCATCCGTGGATCAGCCATCGGACCTCAGGGCATCTCCACTAGCGTCCAGTACTTGTCCAGCGCAGTCATTTTCTCGCAGAAGTTGTTGAACGTCACCGGCTTGAGCAGGTAGCCGGCGACGTTGAAATTGTACGCATCGATCTTGTCCTGATCGTCATTCGACGTCGTAAGGACAACAACCGGAGTCGCAGCAAGCTCTGGATCGGCCCGAAGTTCCTGTAAGAACTCGATTCCGTTCATCTTCGGCATGTTCAGATCGAGCAGCACCAGGCGGCGTTCCTTCGGCATTTCGTCGCCGCGCAGAACTTCCAGTCCGTCGAGTCCATTCCCTGCAACGAATAGCGGGTTCGAGACATTGTTGCGCTCGAACGCCCGGCGGACGTTCATCACGTCCACCTCGTCATCCTCCACGAGAAGGATATTCAACACCCTGTCGGACATCTCGTCACACTCCTGCTATCTCGACCAGTGGCCAGAGGAATTTGAATCGCGCACCACGACCGACTTCGGATTCTACCCAGACCCGACCGCCTTTGGCATCGACGATTTTCTGTACCACGGAAAGGCCGATTCCGGTCCCTTCAACCTTATCACGCGCTTCGAGCGTCTGGAATATGCCAAATATGCGCTCATGATACTGCGGAGCGATGCCCTGACCATTGTCCTCAACCGAAAATTCAACAAACGGGCCAGCGTCCGACCAGGTGATCTCGATCATCGGTTTCTGATTGTCGGTGTGCTTGAAGGCGTTCCCGATCAGGTTCATGAAAACCTGCTGCAGCGGGATCCTCTCGGCCGTGACCAATGGCATGTCCGGGGCGATCGTGATCGAGATTCCCTTCGGTGGCGCCATCAGCTCGATGACGTCCGCAACCAGTGCGCCGGTGTCGATCCTCTCGGGCCGCGCTTTCACCCGGCCGGCGCGCGAGTATTGAAGAATCCCGTCGATGAGTGCTTCCATCCGGTGAACCCTGCCGCGGAGCATCCCCATCTGAGACTTGTTCTCGCTTCCAAGCTTTTCGCCGAGATCTTCCTCGATCCATTGCGACAGGTTTGCGATGCCGCGAAGCGGAGCCTTCAGATCATGTGACGCGACGTAAGCGAACTGGTCCAGCTCGGTGTTGCTTCGTGCAAGAGCCTTGATGAGATGCTCGCGCTCCTCCTCCGATTTCTTTCTCTCGGTCTCTATCTGCTTGCGCTCGGAAATATCCCGCAGGACGCCGGTGAATGCGGGCTCGTCGCCAATGTCACTGCGAGTGATGGTGAGCTCGCAATCGAACTCGGTTCCGTCCTTTCGCATTGCCGGGAGCTCGAGCCGCTTTCCGATTATGTGCTCCTTTCCCGTTTCCAGATACCGCCTGAGTCCCGCGCGATGTGCGCCACGCAGACGCTCGGGAACGATGAGCTCTCCAAGTGGCTTGCCGATCGCCTCGTCACGCGTGTACCCGAACGACCGAACGGCGGCTGGGTTGAATTCGGTGACCCTCCCATCCGCGTTCATCGAGATGATCGAATCGAGAGTCGATCGAAGCACGGCAGATTTTCTCTCCTCGCTCTCGGCCACCATTCGCTGTGCTTCCAAACGATCAGTGATATCGGCAAAAGCAACGACAGCTCCCTGGAGACCCTCTCGCAACGTCATTGGCGAACTCGAGTACTCCACGCTGAGCGGAGTTCCGTCCCTGGTCCAGAACACTTCGTCTTCCCGAGTGACTGTTCCCCCTTTCCCGGCGGCCTGATGAATCGGGCAGTCCTCTATCGGATAGGGAGATCCATCGCGATGCCGGGAGTGAATCAATTCGTGCATGTTAAGACCAAGAAGCTCCTCTACCGCATAGCCGAGCATACGGGCACCCGACGCGTTGATGAACGTCGTATCACCGGCGGCGTCCATCCCATAGAAGCCGGCCGCGGTGGCATCGAGTAGCGCCGACATCTCGCTGGCCAGCCGCTCGGTCACCTTGTTCGCCTCATGGAGACTCTCGTTGGATGAGCTCAGCTCTTCAGTGAGCGCCTGCTGACCTTCGAGCCGGTGCTCCAATTCTTTCTGCTGCGCTGAAAGACGCTTGGCCTGTTGCTTCAGCTGCTTTGTCTGCTGCCCGATCAGTCCGCGCTGCTTTTCTCTTTCCGCTACATCGCGATAGATGGATACGTTGATGAGCAGAGAGAGAATGAACGCGATGCCGCCGCCGATGACTATCGTGAAATCGGCGAGTCGTTCGTTGCTCGCCTGCGATGCAGTCCGAAGCATGAGGAGCCGGTGTTCCTCGTCCTGCATGGCGGCTGATATGTCGCGTGCGTGGTCCATCACCATCCGGCCCTGGCCCGTCGCAATCAGAAGACGGGCAGGCTCGAGTCCCTGCGTTCGACGAATCAGCTCGATCTGATCGCTCAGCTCTATTCGCTGGCGCGCTACGCTTTCGAGGGTGTCGAGGCGTTGCTGCTGAATCGGGTTGTCGGCGGTAAGGAAGCGAAGCCGGTTGAGCGAAGGACCGACGCGAGTCTTCGCGGACCTGAATGAACCGAGTTCGGCCGAATCGCCCGTAAGCGTGTAACCTCGCGTTGAGGTTTCAGCGTCGGCGAGAGCTGCGAGAAGTTTTTGCTGCTCGAGAAGAATCTGGCTGGTGTGATCGACGGCCTTGGCCGCTTTTTCAGCGCGACTGGTTGCCCAGTATGAAGCCGCTCCGACAACGAGAACGAGAATCGCGGTAGCGAACCCGGCGGCGAGCTTGGAGCGAAGGGAGAGATACGTGGGGTCGCTCATCTAAGCCAAATCTATTCAGGGCTGGAAGCTCGCGCTGTTGAGCTTGCCGACCTTTGAGACGGTCGGAAAGAATTAGCGCTTCACAGTGCGCGTCATCCGCACGAACCTGAGCGGTACCCCATCTGGCAGAACATCGATCACGTCCTCGGCCCGCTCGAACACCAATTAGTTGGTTGCGAAAGCTCCCGCCATCGCGTCTTTCCTCGCAAATCGGTAGACAGTCCTCGGATAGCGCCAGCAATCCGGCGTGTTCGTCCCCCGCACGCATCCGTTGTATCCGAGCAACGCGCCGGGTAGGGACTTCGAGCTCTTGAGATTGTCGGCAAGAATCGCGACCCCGTGACAGATGTTCGATTCGATGTCGAACAAGTCACCGGATTTGCAGCCCCATTTTCCGGAATGGAACGGCATCACCTGCATCAGGCCGCGCGCACCAGCGGAACTGGTCGCGCGGGGATTCAGCTCCGGATTCTCCGTCAGCAGAACTCCAACAAGAAGCGACGATCCAATGTTTCTGCGACGTCCTTCCTTCACCAGCGCCGATGCGATACGGTTCGCCCGATCGTTGTCTGACGTGTACTTGTGCAGCACGCCGGCGACGCGCGCCTCATCGGTCCCCGGCGCAAACTTCCCGTTTCGAAGGACTGCCGGTTCACTCGATGGCTCACCGAGTACGAGGTCCACAATTTCGGAGAGAGTGGGCTTGTGTGCTATCACTACCGCAGGCGAGACCGCCTGAGATGACAGGTACGCAATAGTCGCAACCGAAGGTACACGAGGGGCCATCCCTCGATGTATGCCCACGCCGGCTGCCGCCGCGATTGCCCCAATAATTACAAAAGGCGCTCCCAACCTCAGCGCCAGCCTCGCCTGAACCATAAGTCTTATACTAACGGGTCGACGCATAGTTCAGAATCTTTCCGAATTCAAAACGACCAGGGATCGTGCAATGAATGGAATGAGGCGGCTAGTCAAAGGCACACCGATTATCGCGATCGCGCAGCTTGTGTTCTGCCAGGTTTCTCTAGGGCAGTCTGGCGGGTCCGTGCAGCAGCAGGTGCGCCAGTACCGCATCGGTAACGAGCGGACCATTCTGCGCGAGTTTACCGAGCTGCTTGCAATTCCTAACGTCGCGGCGGACACGGCCGGAATTGCCGCCAATGCCGCGACGATCGTCCGAATGATGGAGTCGCGCGGCCTGGCTCCGCGGATGCTGCACGGGGCCGATCAGAAAGCACCGCCACTGATCTACGGTGAATGGAAAGTCCCCGGCGCCCCGCGCACGATCGTCATGTACGCCCATTACGATGGGCAACCGACGGATCCGGCTAAATGGACCGGCAGCAAACCGTGGTCGCCTGTGTTTCGGTCGGCCGCACTCGACAAGGGTGGACAAACGATTCCCCTCCCCGCCGACGGTCACCCGATTGAGCCCGAGATGCGTATCTACGCCAGGTCGGCGTCTGACGACAAG
Source organism: Gemmatimonadales bacterium (assembly GCA_038253755.1). Lineage (GTDB taxonomy): Bacteria > Gemmatimonadota > Gemmatimonadetes > Gemmatimonadales > Gemmatimonadaceae > UBA4720. The sequence continues at coordinate 15,636 of JBBSGU010000067.1, forward strand.
GCCGGCGTGATGGCGTTCCTTGCGGCCATCGATGCGCTGAAGGCATCGGGACGAACGCCTTCAGTCAACCTCAAGCTCGTCTTCGACGGAGAGGAAGAGGCCGGCTCTCCACACCTCGGCGACATCATCCGGCACAACGTTGCGTTGTTGCAGTCGGACGCGTGGATAATCTGCGACGGCCCAGTGCATCAGTCGGGACGCAAGGAAGTCGTTTACGGCGTGCGCGGCGACATGAATGTCGATCTCACTGTCTACGGCGCGAACAGACCGCTGCACAGCGGACACTACGGCAACTGGGCTCCGAACCCCGCGATGACGCTGGTTCAGCTGCTCGCGTCGATGAAAGAAGAATCCGGGCGCGTGTTGATCAAGGGATGGTACGACGACGTTGTTCCGCTGGACGCTGTGGCGCGAAAGGCTCTTCGAGAGGTGCCGATTTTTGACGATACGCTGCGTGCTCAGCTCGGATTCAGGAGATCAGACGGAGGCGGAAAGTCCCTCGCCGAGCTCATCAACCTCCCATCGCTTAACATCAACGGAATATCGAGTGCAGAGGTCGGACCTGGCGCGCGCAACATCATTCCAACCACCGCATCCGCTACTCTCGACCTGCGACTTGTGAAGGGAAACGACGTCGAGCGCCAGATGATACGGCTTGTTGCTCATATCGAACGGCACGGATTTCACGTCATCGATCACGCACCGACTTCAGCCGAGCGCCTGCAATTCGCGAAGGTCGCGACGGTGACTCAGCGAGGAGGTGGATACAATGCGCAGCGTACAGCGATGGATCTTCCGATTTCGCGGTCCGTTTATCGTGCGATCGGTAATGCGTTTCCGGGCCGGACGATCGCTGTTCCCACGCTC
>JBBSGU010000068.1:0-15671 GCA_038253755.1 Gemmatimonadales bacterium
TCGTTTCGCTCCAGCAACAAATACAAAGCGGCTGCAAATGCCAGTTCCGCACTTGGCTCGATTACCGAAACCGGCGTCTCGATCCGAGCGTCACCAAGCAAAAGGAGGCGAATCGGTCCAGCGGTCATCTTCGACATGCGACGTAAGGTAGGCGTCATGCGTCAGCGTAGCGTCAGCGACGCAATGTGCTCCTGGTAAGCCCCTGCCGACAAGCTCCCGCCGGCATCTATCCGAGACGAAGACCAGGCGCAAGGATCAAGTACATGGGCATCCGGTCACGTTTCAATTCGTGAACCAGCAACCATCCGAATGGAAATGTCGAAGGTTGGATTGTCGGCGTCGGATACAAGAAAGCCCCGCATCTGCGGGGCCTTTCTCGTGTGAGTGGTTTATTCGATGATTACTTCAATTCAAAATCAAGTCGCTCTTCGATCGGGTGATTTTCACTCTTCAACGTTGCAATCGCAGTGAACTTACCGTGCACGTCCTTAGCATCCCACGGTTCGCTGAACGTTGCAACTTCTTTCGCCTTCACCAACTTGTTCTGCATTGCCTGCGTGAACATGCGACCCGCACTCCAGCGCCACACTTCCTTTCCACTCGCGTCGAGCACAGTGAAATCGTGCGTCATCCCATCGACGAAATTCAGCTCGACCATCTTCGCAGTGTTGTTGCGAATGTCGAGATTGAATTCAACACCGTGATTTGAATTCACGGTGAACTTCGAAGTCAATTGTGATTTTGTGTTGTGACTCACTGCCGATGCCGCAAGAGTTTCTTTATGCGTCGTCGTGCTGCGCGCAAACGCAACAGAGGCTGCACAAAGCAACGGAATGATCAAACGATTTGTCATCACGAGCGGCTATCCCAGTTTTCAAGAACGGTGCACATCACAAACTTCGTCGGCGAGAGGCTGAGAACTTATCAACAATAAGACGATCGAGCAATAGTCGAGTAACACGTAAGTTGAGGCAGTTTCATCACTTGCGGCTCAACCAAACGTTTCGGGACATCTTCGGTTCTCCACATAAACGAACGTTTTTGGAGTAATTGACACCACCGCCGGATTGGATCGCAGCCGAACGCGATCTGAAGCGTCCCGCTGAGTGCCGCTCCACGCGGGTCAATTCCCTCTGACTGGCCAACCCGATTTCAGTCAATTCCCCCGGCCGTGGTTGGCTTGTGAAAAAAGTCACAAGCCCCTAAATTCCAACCCGGAATGAAAAGCGATTCGCCGCAGTCGCCGGGCCCCAATACACCGGAGCCCATCAACGTCGGCTCCTTCGCCGGTGCAGGACTCCAGTTCGCCATTTCCATCGTCGTTTTCCTGCTCGCTGGACAATGGATCGACAAAAAACTGGGCTCCTCACCATGGTTCCTCCTCGCCGGAGTCTTCATCGGCGGGGGCGCCGCATTCTACAGTATGTACCGCAAGCTGTCGGCAGCCCAAAAAGCTGACGACGAAGCGCGGAGACAGAAAAGGGAGAGTCAGGGGTGAACAGGGTGGCGCGATCGACCATTTCTCTCGTCGCGCTGCTCCTCGTCACCGGATTGCTGCTCTCTCTTGCGTTCAGAAGTGACGCGGACAGGCAAGCCCTCATCGTGAGCGGCGTCCTCGCCGCTGTAGTCCAGATGTCGGCGTTCACGCTCGTTCACATCGCCGGAAAAACCAACGCCCTCGCTGCATGGGGCCTCGGTACGATCTTCAGGGGAACCGTCCTCGTCTTCTACGGATTTTTCCTCGTCAAAATGCTGGCCTTGCCGCGAACCGCGGCGCTCGTAAGCTTCGCCGTGTTCCTGTTCGTTTCCATGCTGCTCGAATCTCTGCTTTTGGCATATGATGCTTAGCCAGGACTTCATTACCCCGCACATCACCGACGCTCACGCGATCGATTATCCCTGCCTCAAAGCAGGGTTCATCTGCGAAGCCGAGCTGCCACGATGGGCGCCAATTCACATTGGATCGTTCGCGATCGATATATCGCCGACCAAGCATGTCATCATGCTTCTCATCGCGGCGACCCTCTGCCTCGTCACCCTGCTCCTCGCCGCCAAGGCGCACATGGAGCAGCACGCGGCTGAAGGGAGATCGAAAGGATTCGCCAACGGCATCGAAGCGCTGGTTCTCTATATCCGACAGGAAGTCATCATGCCGAACGTCGGTCACCACAGTGACGGCTACGCCCCGTTCCTCCTCTCGCTCTTCTTCTTCATTCTGTTCGCCAACCTGCTCGGACTCATCCCCTACGGATCAACCGCCACAGGAAACATCTCCGTTACCGCGACGCTCGCGATCATCACGTTTTTCGTCGTCGAGCTGGCCGGCATGCGCACCCTCGGCAAGGGTTACATCAAGACCATTGTCTATTGGCCGAGCGATCAGCCGTTCATAATGAAGGCGCTGCTGACGCCGCTGATGACGCCCATCGAGCTCATCTCGAAATTCACCAAGCCGTTCGCATTGGCGATCCGTCTCTTCGCGAACATGACGGCCGGTCACATCGTCGTGCTCGCGCTCGTTGGACTCATTTTCACGTTCGGCAGCTATGCGCTTGCGCCGCTGCCGCTGGCGATGGCTCTCGCGATCATGGTTCTCGAAGTATTCATCGCATTTCTGCAGGCGTACGTCTTTGCGCTTCTGGCCAGCGTTTTCATTGGCCTGATTCGCGAGGGCGCACACTAGAAGTTTTTATCGCGGGCATTATGCCCGCCGTACCGGCTCGAGTGAGCCGGGAAGCTCGTTGAGAAGTCGAAAGACTTCTCGCCGACGGGCAGCGAATGGTGGCGCGACCTCCACCACTTAACAAGTTCCATTGGAGCAACAACAATGACAGTTCTTCCTCTTCTTCAGGCCGCAGTCGAGTACAACAAGGAATACTCGGCAGCATGGGCACAGCTCGGCGCAGGCATCGGCGCGGGTATCGCCGTTGTCGGAGCAGGCATCGGTATCGGCCGCCTCGCCGGGCAGGCGATGGATGGCATGGCCCGTCAGCCCGAAATGGCCGGCCGCATCCAGACGGGCGCGATCATCTTCGCAGCGCTCATCGAAGGCGTCGCGCTGTTCGCGGTCGTCGTGTCGTTCCTGATTCAGGGCAAGTTCTAAATAATCAGCCGGCGGCTCGCGCCACCCGCGCGAGTCGCCGGACTTCCTTACGGTGCCAACTATGTTCTCGCTTTCGATGTTCATGCTGATCCAGGAAAACGCAGCCGTCGCTGGAGAGGAGGCCGCCAAGGGCGGGCTTCTTTCGCCGAATGGCGGACTCATGTTCTGGACGCTCATCATTTTCGTAATTCTTGCCGTCGTGCTCTCGAAGTACGCCTTCAAGCCAATCACTGCCGCTGTCGAAGCGCGTGAGAAGGCACTGGAGGAAGCGATTGCCGGAGCGAAGGCAGACCGCGAAGCCGCCGCAGCACTCCTGGCCGAGCATCGCGAGCAGCTCGATGCAGGTCGCAGCGAAGCGCAGAAGCTGATAACCGAAGGCCGCGCGATCGGCGACAAGGTTCGCGCTGAAATGATCGAGGAGACTCGCGGACAGCAGCAGGAAATGCTCGATCGCGCTCGCAAGGAGATCGAGGCTGAGAAGCTGCGTGCAATTGCAGAGCTTCGCCGCGAAGCGGTTGACCTCGCGATTGCCGGTGCGAGCAAAGTCATCGAGAAAAACCTCGACGACGATTCGAACCGCAAGATTGTCGAGAGCTTTCTCTCAACGATCCCGGTCGCCAAGCAGACAAGCTGATGCGCGACGCGACGATCGCCAGAAACTACGCCGAAGCGTTGCTGACGCTTGCGGGCAAGGCTGACGACGCGGCTGGCTGGGGCAAGATGATCCGCGACATCGCCAATGGCGTCGAGCAGGATCCGAAGCTGAAGCTGTTCCTCGAGTCACCGAAGATCAGCGAAGCGCAAAAGACCGACGTGTTCTTCCAGGCGCTTGGCGACAGGGTGCCGCAGCATTTCCTGCGCTTTCTTCAGACGCTCGTTCGCAAGCGCCGTCAGATGCTGATTCCGGAGATCGCGCAGGAGTACGAGTCGTTGCTCGATGTGCACGAAGGCAGAGTCCACGCAAATGTCACCGTCGCGCGTAAAGCGACCGCAGTTGACGAGGCGAGAATCGCCGAGCAGCTGTCGAGGGTCGTTGGAAAGAAGGTGGTGCCGCACATGAATGTGAATCCGTCGATTCTTGGCGGAGTCGTCGTGAGGATTGGGGACACGGTGATGGACGGTTCTGTCCGACGCCGGCTTGCTACCCTTCGCGGGAAGATGCTCGCGAGGTAGAGGCGCGAACGGGAACACACAAGCGTCGAGAGATCATCTCCGAACGATCCCGGAGTTATCTCGCGCCGGCTTTCACCTCGCTGAGAGCCGGAAGATCCGAATCTGCCGAATGCCATATCTCGAGCACCTCGCGATAACGCGATCTGCTCGCTTCGTGGTGGCCGAGGGCTTTTTCCGAGCGAGCGAGTCCGAGTAGCACAGATGGTCGACGTGGCGTGCGGGCGAGCGCGAGCATGAACTCACTCCTCGCTTCGGCGGCCCGTCCCGACGCCAGCAACAACTCGGCAGCAGCTTCGCGCGGAGGTTTGGATATGATCGGCGGACCGAAAGGCATGGGCTGCGCTGCTTCCTGAGTCGCGGCGTCACGGAACATCGTAAGTGCCCCCACTATGTCTCCGCTCTTCTGCAGGGCGAAGGCGCGCAGCGTTTTTGCGATCACTTCGGTTCTTCCCCTGTCCGTCGGCGATCCGGGTTTGCCAGCCGTCGCATCCAGTCGACTTTCAATTCCTCGTAGAAGCGAGTTGAATGTCTCGCGTTCACCACGTTCCAGCGCTGCCATAGCGTATCCGAATTCGATCGGTGGATAGCTGGCCACGTTGCCGGGACCGAAGGCAAGCGTATCGACTACGATCGAAGATGCAGACCCGTTCCATCGCCGCGTGTCGGTGAGATTTGCTGCTGCCATCGAACCAACGGCGTCCCAATTGAAGTCGCTCTGATCAGGAGGCCCTGTGCGCGCCTGCCGAACCATGGAATCGAGCCACTTGTCCGCTTCTCGGTATCGGCCTTGCTGGAGCAGGCCGTAATGGAGCCAGTGGATGACATGGCCGCTCAACACACCGGCGCGCCCTGCTTTGGTCGCCCGCACGTTCGCGTCGACGACATCGTCCCATTTTCCAAGCGCGAGAAAAATGTGCGACGTCATGTGAATCGCGTGACCCGCGGCGGGCGCAATGCCGCTGTAAGCCTGCGCCGCAGCCAAACCGAGGCCTGCATGCTCAGGATCATCAACCGCATGGATCAGGTAATGGGCGGCGCCCGGATGCTTGGGATGCGCGACGAAAAGAGGCGCGACGAGATCGTACGCTCGCTTGTATGTGGCGACGTCCCGGTCTCCCTGATTCAAGCCGAGCAGTGAGAGAGCGTAGAACGTTGTCGCCTCGACGTCGCTCGTGTCGGCCGCATGAAGACGCGCCATCGCCGCAGAGTAAAGCGTATCGCGCTGAGCTTTCGACCCGGACGGCCCATACATGATCTCGGCCGCTTCGAGCCACTGGCGCTCGCGGGCGCTCCTCGCCAATGCGAGCCTTGCTTCCCTCGTGGGACCGAGGCGCAGAAGCACCTTGTGAGCAGCCGCCGTATCCTGCTCGTTCCAGACAGCGTGCGTGTACGACAACGCTTCGCCCCAGTATGCCATCACGTCCGTAGAGTCGAGCTGCTGCGCCTCTCTGAAAGCGGCTGCGGCCCTCGGGTAGTGAAAGTTGTGCATCAACAACACACCACGCACGAACGCTGTGTGAGATGCCGGCGAAGCGTCCGTAGGGAAGCTTATCTCGCCGAGCACCGGCGCAGACGGATCCGGAGCTTCGTGGCCGGCATGTGTCATCTGACCAAATGCAGGAGTCGCAGTCGCGACAAGGACTGCGAGAATCGAAGCAGCTTTGTGTGTGGGGAGCATGGTCGGATTACCTTGCGAGTTCAGCACTCGGGACAGATGGCAGCAAACGGGTGGGGTTGAGCCGGGCAATACAATAAGATTGAAACAATCGCCACGCAACAGCCGGTCAGGCGGGGAGCGGCAAGGCCCGCTGGCCGGTTGAAAGGGCTATGTCGCTGTAGGGCCGCGTCAGCCGAGCGAATCGACTATCGGAATTTTTTTTGTTTTCTGAATCAGCCGTCGTCTTTTCGACGGTCGTTGATCAGGATCGTGATCACCATGTAAAGGCCTAGTGCCGCAGCGATCACGATCGCGACTACTCCAAGGCGCCGCCAATACTGGAGAAGCGAGCTGCTGGCGATGAGAAGGCCGGCCAGGACGAGTCCCATGAAGATGCGGTTCGCGATCTGCTGCATGCCTTTGAGCAACATTGGCAATTGGGGGGTGTCCACGCGAAAAGCGAAGTCGTTTCTCGCCATCCGCTCGGTTATCGTATCGAGGCGACGCGGAAGCGCGCTGACCAGATCGGTGGTCGAGGCCGCGATCTGGAACAGGCGCTGCGGAGACAGCTCACGCTTCGCCCGCTCGTTGGCGATCTCTGTGGAGTATTCTCGAATCGTTTCCGAGGGATTGAAATTCGGGTCGAGCGAGCGCGTCACTGCGTCGAGGTTGAAGAGCGCTTTTGCAAGCAGCGTCAGCTCGGCGGGAAGCTTGAGGCCTTCGCGGTATGCGACCCCAATCGTTTCGTAGAGGATGAGCCCGGCCGGAGTATCGCCCACAGTCTCATCCGCGTGTGTCGCGATGAGAGCGGCCACTTCACGACGATAGGTAGACCGATCGAAGGTCGGCGGATGCTCTCCTATCTCGATGAGAACGTCGGCTGCCGCGTCGCCCTGATTGTTCGCGATTGCAAGCAGAAGCCGCACAACGGAATTGCGCATCGATTCGGTGAGATGGGCGGTCATTCCGAAATCGATCATCGCCAATTTCGGATCACCCGGATCGGCGAGTTCGGTCGCCCCCTTCATGGCCTCGCTCTCCGCACGGATCAGGGGCGTCGCGGCCTTTCTCTCTTCCGTTCGGCGGTTGGTCGCCGCGGCTTCGGCCGGTGTGAGAGGATTCTCTCGGCCGGGCAGAACTACAAAGAGATTGCCGGGATGCGGATCGGCGTGAAAGTGACCAGTGACCGTTATCTGGTGCAGGTAGGCCTTCGCAAATTCGGAGGCCAACGGGCTGAAGTCGTGATCGATTCGCGTGATTGGCGGAATCTCGCTGATCTTCACTCCTCTCACGCGCTGCATCGTCAGCACTTTGTGAGTCGTGTACGCATCGATCACACGTGGGATGAGGATGTGCGGGAACTGCGCGAGGGTGCGACGAAACCTCGCGGCGTTTCGCGCTTCGGTTCGGTAGTCGAGCTCGTCGATCAAGGCTCGCTCGAGCTGCTGCACGACGCCGATGACGTCAACCTTGTCACCGGCCGATGTGTGAGCGGTGAGGAACTCCGCCAGCTCCTTGAAGAACGCGATGTCGTCGGAAAGAACCTCCCTGATTCCGGGTCGCTGAATCTTTACCACGACGTCACGATTATCGCGAAGCGTTGCAGCATGGACCTGCCCGAGCGATGCGCTTCCCAAGGGTTTTTCTTCGAACGACCCGAAGAGCTTGCTGATCTTTGCGCCGAGCTCCGCTTCGATGATTTTCTCGACCTGCTCGAGGTCCATCGGGGGAACTCCGTCCTGGAGGTGCTCGAGCTCCTTCACATAGGCCGGCGAAACCAGATCGGGCCGCGTCGAGAGAACCTGGCCAAGCTTGATGTAGGCGGGGCCGAGCTCGATGAGACGTTCCCGGAGCGCGACCGCCCTTGCATCGGGAGGTTCGTTCTCGTCCGGCTTCGCGTCTGGATCAAGCTGCGCGCCTTCCATGCCCAGGAGTCCTTCGCCTTTGGCGAAGTCGAGAAGTCCGTAGCGCGTGAACAGACCAATTGTAGCGGCTATCCGCGGCAGGTAGCGGGGAGCGAGGATCATGGGTGCGGGGAAGGCAGAAAGCGTGCCCCGCGGAGTCCGTGTCAGGGCCGCCCGCGATTCACGCGGACGACCTCATTTCACGTCCAAATTTCGGTTGTCTAGTTCGCCGCCAATCCGGCCACGTTCGGGAAATCGCCAGGTAGCGACCACGAGCCAATTTTCGTCAGCTTGCCGTCGTCTCCAACGCTGAACGCGTTGACTGCGCGAGTAGCCGCGTTTGCAAAGCCGACGTCGAGTACGTACAGGTACCGACCGCTATCGTCCAAATCCTGGTCGCGCGGTCCCTGCGCCGCCGCGGTTCGGCCTGCCACCTGTTCGAGGAGAGTAAGCGACCCGCTCGCCGAAATCGTGTAGCTCGACAGGGTTCCGGACCCGAAGTTGGTGATGTATGCGTAGCGACCGCCGCCGGCGATGACTGTCCAGCAAACATCGGTTTCGAAGTCACGCACTGAACGAGGCAACAGCGTGTGGAAGCCGCCATCGAGGCTGTACGACGACGCCGAAGCCAGGCCGGCGGTTCCGCCATGTGCCTCTGTAACCACGAACACGTTGTTGTCGCGGAAAGCGAAACCAAACGGCGTTTGCCCGTTGGATGCGTTGACTGATGGCGCTGCGGAAGCAAGCCCGTTGGCCCCGACCAGGAAGGTATCGATCTTATCGGTGGCCTTCTCGGTAACCACAAGCGTGCTTCCGTCCGGGCTGAAGGACACTTGCGCCGGCGCCGCGTACGCAGTGCTCAGCGGACGCGTGGAGCCTGCAAGAGGCGTGAGCCGCCCATCGGAACCAGCGGTGAATCCGGAGATATTCGATGCCGGGCCGGACGACATTCCACCTTCATTCAACACATAGACGAAGCTGCCGTGTCTGGTGATGCTGTAAGGCGCAGAGCCACCGGATGAGATGGTCTGGACGAGTGATGCGCCAGACGCGTTGGTCGCGAAGACAGAGACGTTATCGCTGCCGCCATTTGTGACGTAAACGTATTCGCCGTCATCGCTCAGCAGCACGGAACCCTGTGACCCCAGGCGCGGCGTTCCCGTGCCTCTGCCGGCAGTGTCGAACTTCTTTTGCGATGAGAGTTTGCCGTTGGCCGCCCGCTTGAATACAATGAGCTGATTGTTAATCCCATCGTTGGTCTGGACGTAAACGGAGCCAGTGGGATTACTCTCCCGGCTCAGTGACGGACCTGGAATTGCGGCGCTTGGTGCGGTCACCTTGTTGTCTGCCGAGCAGGCGACGAGCAACGCCGCGACAGAGAGTGTCAGGATCCTGTCGATCTTCATGGTTGTCCTCCTTCCGGTGCTGATTGCGAGCGGGGTGCTCGCCGACATTTCGCGTGTGTCGCGATCTTCGACCGACACGCTGCTGACTTTCGCAATGTCACATCGCGCCGTACCGATTGAGTTGTGTACAAGGCAACTGCCGAGCCAGGCGTTGAAGCGGTTTGTGCAACAGATCGACGTGCGTTCGATCATCTGTTGTTGTCTGTCGTCATTGCAGAATTCCCCAAATGAATCGTCGAAATAGCAGCGCTGAAATTGCGGATCAACTTCGCCACGGCTCCACAGGAGAGTGCCGTTTGGACTGCCGCGAACTGCCGAGCCGGGAGATATTTACGCATGACTGACGACAAAGACATGAGAAACGACGCGGCAAACGTTGCGAGCGGACGGGTGGATGTCCGGACGGTTCCGAAACCGTGGGGGCACGAGACGATCTGGGCGCACACTGAGCGGTATGTCGGAAAGGTGCTGCACATCAATGCCGGCCAGGCACTCTCGGTCCAGTATCACAATCAGAAAGATGAGACGGTGCATCTGCTCACAGGGGAGCTGGTCTATCGTGTGCAGTTGGGAGATTCGCTTGAGGACATGCACCTTCAGGCCGGCGAATCCTTCCGGATAACGCCGAACACAATCCATCAGATGGAAGCGATCACCGATTGCGACGTGCTCGAAGTTTCGACGCCTGAGCTCGACGATGTCGTGCGGCTTTCGGACCGATACGGACGAGAGGGGACGAGCGCTCCATGAAAGTGATAATTCCGCTGGCCGGCAAGGGAACACGGTTGAGGCCGCACACGCATGTGACACCCAAGCCGATGATGCGCGTTGCCGGGAAGCCGGTGATGTCCTACGTCCTCGACGAGTTGCGCAAGCTTGGAAATGTGGATGAGGTCATCTACATCACGGGACACCTGAAGGAGAAGGTCGAGGACTTCGCGCGAAAGAGTCTCGACGTCCCGTCGGTGTTCATCGAGCAGAAGGTTCAGGATGGTACGGCGGGAGCGATTGCGCTGGCGAGAGAGCACGTCGACCAGCCGGTGCTGATCATTTTCGTGGATACCATTTTCGACGCAGATCTGTCGGTCGTGAACAGCACTGATGCCGACGGCATCATCTGGGTCAAGGAAGTGGAGGATTATCAGCGGTTCGGCGTCGTTGTAACTGATTCAGATGGGAACATGACGCAGATAGTCGAGAAGCCCAAGACACCGATCTCGAAACGCGCGAACATCGGCCTCTACTATATGAAGAACTGGAAGCTGCTCTTCGAGGGCATCGACCACGTTCTCGCGTCTCCGCAGAACCAGGGCGAGTATTATCTCACCGATGCATTTCAGTATATGATCGACAAGGGCGCTAAGATCAAGGTGATCGACGTCGAGGGATGGTACGACGCGGGCAAGATCGAAACGATGCTCGAGACGAACGAGACGATGCTGATGAAGGGGCGCGCACGCCGGCCTGACAACGCTGAGGCCTCGACGATTGTAGACCCGGTTTACATCGAGGAAGGTGTGACGCTCAAGAATTCGACAGTTGGCCCGAACGTGTCGATCGGAAAGGGAAGCGTCATCGACGGGTCGGAGATCAGCCACACGATTGTCGGTACCGGCGCCACGATCACGCGATCGAAGTTGTCGAACTCGCTGGTTGGTGACGACACTGTTCTCGACGGCATTGTCGGCGAAGTAACGCTCGGTGACAACTCCGAGGTGAGAGTGTATCCCTGAAGCTCAGCCGCAATATCTTCGCGCTGTCGGGAGTAAGCTTTCTCACCGATGTCGCGACGGAGATGATTTATCCGCTCCTGCCGGTGTTCTTGAGCACCGTGCTTGGGGCGAATGCGGCGTTCATCGGGACAATTGAAGGCGCCGCTGAATCGACGGCTTCGTTGCTCAAGCTTGCGAGTGGTTGGTGGTCGGACAAGACAAAAAAGAGAAAGCCGTTTGTTGTCTGGGGATACGGCATTGCCACATTCGTCAGGCCGTTTATCGCCCTCGCACAAAGCGCAGGCGTGGTACTTGGCATTCGCGTCGCCGATAGAGTCGGGAAGGGAATCCGGAGTTCGGCGCGCGATGCTCTTCTCGCTGACTCGGTTGCCCCTGAAGCGCGAGGCAAAGCTTTTGGATTTCACGCGTCGGCGGACAACGCAGGCGCTGTGGTCGGTCCGCTTATCGCGTTCGCGTTGCTGCGCTACATGAATCTGTCACTGCGCAATGTTTTCTGGCTCGCTGCGATTCCAGGTGTACTCGCGTTCATCGTGCTGGTAGTAGCGGTGCGTGAGATCGAAGCCCCGGCAGCGGCATTCGATGCGAGCAAACCACATCTCTCGACGTCAGAGAAGCTTACCGGTCGATTCTGGGCATATCTCAGCGTGGTACTGCTCTTCACGCTCGGGAATTCCACCGACGCTTTCCTGTTGCTCAGGTCGAATCAGCTCGGAGTAGCAATCGCGCTGGCGCCGATTCTCTGGGCGTTTCTCAATCTTGTGAAGTCGGCGTTTGGGACGTGGCTCAGTGGACTCTCGGACAGGATTGGCCGCAAGCCGTTGATCGTTGCAGGTTGGTTGCTCTACGCGGCGGTCTATTTCGGTTTCTCTCGCGCGACGGTCGCCTGGCACGCGTGGGCGCTGGTCGGTGCGTATGGGTTGTTTTACGCGATGACTGAGGGGACTGAGAAGGCGCTGGTCGCGGACATCGTGCCGCAGGCCAAGCGGGGCGTTGCGTTTGGGTGGTACAATCTGGCGATTGGACTCGGCGCGCTTCCGGCATCGTTGATCTTTGGTGCGATCTGGGATCGTGTTGGCGCGCCGACCGCCTTCATGTTCGGGGCGTCGCTCGCGCTGCTCGCGGCGATTGGAATGGCAATCGTGGCGCCGGGAGTGCATCCGAGTAGAGGGGGCTGAGTTTCCGGCACTACTACGGCAATTCGGCGCTTACGTAGCTCGGCGGTCCAACTGGCGGCCACAGCCGATGCTCTGCCGCAATTTAGAGGTCGCCGCTATTAGACAGCAGAAATATTCTGTCTAATATCGGAACGGCGCAGAGAGCTCGAAGTACAAAGCGTTGCCTGAATGCGAGTTAGGTGGTGTGGCGATTTTGCGGGTGCGTATTATACTGCGAGAAATCGTTGATAAATGTTCGCTTCGCAGCCTAATTTGACAGTCTAATTGGCGTTATGCGGATGCCCAGCTTTCGCTTTAGATTCTGACTATGGCATTGGCGTTCGAGTGGGACTCTCGCAAGGCGACCGCCAATGAGAAGAAGCATCGGGTTGGCTTCAAGGAAGCGAGCACCGTTTTTGGCGACCCTCTCGGCTGGTTTCAGGCGGACGAGACGCATACGGTCAATGAGGAACGGTTTCGCTTGCTCGGACGCTCTTCCGAGAATCGGCTTCTTGCAGTCCTTTTTACCAACCGGGGCGACGAGCTGGTGCGGATCATCAGCGCACGCCTAGCTACTCCGCGCGAGCGACGAAAATATGAAAAAGACTTCCGCTAAGCCCACCCGCGAGCCGCCTGCCGACGAAGTGGACGATATTCGGCCAGAATACGACTGGACTAACGCGGTTCGAAATCCATACGCGAGTCGGTACGCAGCTGGGTCAAATATTGTAGTGCTCGAACCGGATGTCGCGGCCCTCTTCCCGAACTCAGCATCGGTGAACGAGGCTCTGCGCTCACTAGCCAGCGTTATTGCGAGCCGTAAGGCCAAGCGACCGTCACGCCGCCGCACCGCATAACACTCGTTGAAGCCGACGAGCGATCTTCGGAAAGCGGTGGCTCCGCCACCGCAATTAAATGACTCGCTCGCGACTTAGCTTTCGGCGTTAGGCGCCCGCGTGCAGCAACCGTCGAAATTCGTGAGCTAAGTGATTTCCCCCAGGATTAAGATCCATAGGAACTCCTGTCCCGATATCGCGCTTTCCGTATCTTGAGCGCAGATGCCTACGCCTATTCCTCCCCCCGACCTGCTCGTATCTCTTCGAGCCGCACTCGCCGCCCGCTATGACATCGAGCGACCTCTCGGTGCAGGCGCCATGGCGACGGTATATCTGGCGCGCGATCTTAGACACGAACGCAACGTCGCACTCAAGGTGCTCCACTTCGAGGTGGCAGGAGTAGCTGGCCGCGAGCGCTTCACAAGAGAGATTCGCCTCGCGGCGAGCCTCACCCATCCGCACATACTCCCGCTCTACGACTCTGGAGAAGCAAACGGTGCCCTGTTCTTCGTGATGCCCGTGATGGAAGGGCAGACGCTCCGCGATCTTCTGCAGCAGGAAGGCCGGTTGGCAGTGACCGCCGCGACGCGCATCTCCGCTGAAGTCGCTGACGCCCTCGATTACGCCCACCGGCATGGCGTTGTGCACCGCGATATCAAGCCTGAGAATATCCTGCTGCACGAAGGGCACGCGTTCGTTGCGGACTTCGGCATCGGAAAGGCCATCGCGGCTGCAACCCACGACGCGAGCACGCTCACACAGATGGGAATCACTCTCGGTACACCTGCCTATATGAGCCCTGAACAGGCCGCAGGTGACGAGCTCGACGGCCGCAGCGATCTCTTCTCCCTGGGTTGCGTCCTATATGAGATGCTCTCAGGCGAAATCGCATTCACTGGTCTCACGGCCGCCGCGATAATTGCCCGGCGTTTTGTGTACACTCCGCCATCACTCACGGAAAGCCGCGCCGACGTACCAGAATCGGTTGTCGCTATCGTAGCCCGCCTCCTCGAGCGCGAACCAGCGTCCCGTCCAGCGACTGGCGCCGATGTCGCCGCAGCGTTGCAAACGCCCTCCGTAGCGGAGAAGATGCAAAGGCAAGCGGGTTCGGTGTCGACTAACAGCATCGCGGTCTTGCCGTTTGAGAACATGAGTCCTGATCCCGAGAATGCGTTCTTCAGCGACGGACTCACCGAGGAGATCATCACGGATCTCTCGCGTGTGGGCGCTCTGAGGGTCACGTCGCGCACGTCGTCGATGCAGCACAAAAACAGTGTGAAAGGATCACGCGAAATCAGCCGCGCACTCGGCGTGAGGTACCTGCTCACCGGCAGTGTGCGGCGAGCCGGCCCTGCACTTCGCATCTCCGCACAGCTCGTCGATGCCACCGAAGACCGGCAGCTTTGGGCCGAGAAGTTCAGTGGGACAATTGACGATGTGTTCGATCTGCAGGAGCGGGTGTCGCGCGAGATTGTCGCCGCGCTAGGCATCACTCTGCAACCCGATGAGGATCGTCGCCTCGCAGCACGTGGAATAAATCACGCCGAGGCCTACGAGCTCTATCTACAGGCGCGTGCGGAGATGCGTCTCGCTTGGGTGTCGAGTGATCGGTGGAAGGCCTTGCTTGATCATGCCGTTGCCGTCGAGGGTGAGACCCCAATTTTGCGCGGGATCCGGCTTTGGGGCGAAGTCATGTTGCTCAAGGGGGGCATCGGTGAACACTCTCGTCTTGGCGAGATTGAGCGTGAAGCTCGTGCCCTTGTGGAAATTGCGCCCGATGCACCGTGGGGATACGCCGCCCTCGGCTATGCCGGCATTGAACAGGGCGATATGCGCGCGGCGATTACATGGTTCCGCAAGGCAATCGAACGCGATCCGACCGATACTGATTCGCGCTATTGGCTGATGGCTGCGTTTGGGTACGCGGGCCTACTCCGCGAAGCGACTGACGTGGCCGTCGAGATGCGGATGTTCGATCCGCTGTCGACGTTGTCGGCGATTGCGGGAACGGTGGTACCGTTTTTCACCGGACGCATCGACGAGACGATTGGCCCTCTCCAGCGCGTCCTGACTGTGGAGCCGCAAAACTTCGGGGCGCTTTGGTCGATCTGGTATGCGCGCATAAGCACAGGCGATCTGGACGGCGCACAGCGTGACTCAGATGAGATGATGGCGATGGCGCCAGAGGCGCCCTATGTGGTGCAGGCGGATGCTCTTCTCCGCGCGGTGCGGGGCGATCGGGATGGTGCGCTAGCGTGGATTGCGGGTCGCGATCTCGCGCCGTTTGACGCGCATCTGACATTTCACATTGCCGAAATCTTCGCGATGGCGGGTGACATCGAATGTGGTCTCGATGTTCTCGCGCTGGCAGTGGAGAAAGGATTCACGCCAGTGGAGTTTATCGCCGTCCACTGTCCTTTTGTTGAGCCGTTGCGTGGACATCCACGGTTCGCGTTGATCGTAGCAGATGCCACTGCGCGGTCCGAGGCCGTGCTCAGGAGCCTGTGATCTGTTGCTGTGGGCGCCCAATATTCTTTCGTTGGGTAGCGTTGTACCGTAAGGCTGCCTAACACGATCATATGAAATTGAAAGTCATGCTGCCTGCGTGCTGATTCGCGGCGGAGCGGCGATGAGCACAGCTTCACGAAGACTCATCTCGGAGGCTGACATGACTATCTTAGGACTGGACCTTCACAAACGCTACA
>JBBSGU010000069.1:0-15003 GCA_038253755.1 Gemmatimonadales bacterium
CTCTCTCTAACCGGCGTATATCAGCAGGATCAACCGTCGATGCCGCTCCGGGCCCTCACCGTCTCAACCATCAATTCCTTCAACTACTACACCCGCCAGATCCTCTGCTTGACAACAGCCCAGTCATATCAACCAAAAAAAAATGGATGAATGGGACGACTCATAGGAATCGCTGGAGTGCCATCTGTAGTTCTCCCGCCATTCTCCGCTCTTGCTCCCCGCCGTTCTCCCCAATTGGCAGTTACGGTTTTTCCTTAGATTGACACGGACCCACTACGCGTGATGTGTATCGCGTTGCCGCTGACTCACCGAGACTGCTAACTTTGACTCCAGTATGAGACCAATTCGAGTTCTTGTCGCCAAGCCGGGTCTGGACGGTCATGATCGCGGGGCCAAGGTGGTGGCGGCCGCCCTTCGGGACGCGGGGATGGAAGTCATCTACACAGGACTTCACCAAACGCCCGAGATGATCGCTAGCGCAGCGGTGCAGGAAGACGCGGATGTCATTGGCCTGTCGATTCTTAGCGGCGCTCATATGACGTTGATTCCGCGGGTCCGCGAGCTGGTCGAAGCGCAGGGGCGCGAAGGCGACATTCTGATCACCGGCGGTGGCATCATTCCGAAGGAAGACATGGATGCCCTCCAGGCCCAGGGCATCGGCCGGCTGTTCGGACCAGGGACTCCAACTACCGAGCTCGTCGATTACATCAAGGAGTGGTTCGCCTCCCGCGAAGATCAGGACGCCGCAAAGCAAGGCTCTTGAGGTGACCTCACGTCTCCATGAGCTCAGCGCGAAAGTTCGCGAGCTCGAGGCAAAGCTCAGACGCGGCGGCGGCCCCGAACGAATTGCCAAGCTCCATTCGCAGGGCAAGCTGTCGGCCCGCGAGCGTGTGGCCAAACTCTGCGACGCGGACGCGCGATTCATCGAAATCGGTCTGCTCGTCGCCTACGATCAGTATGACGGGCAGGCGCCCTCCGCGGGCGTGGTCACTGGCATCGGAATGGTCCACGGTCGGGAAGTCGTCATCGTCGCCAACGACGCGACGGTGAAAGCCGGTTCCTGGTGGCCGGAAACGATCAAGAAGATCCTTCGCGCGCAGGAAATCGCGATGAGATGCCGCGTGCCGATCATCTACCTCGTCGATTCGGCCGGAGTGAATCTGCCGTATCAGGGCGGAGTTTTTCCGGGACAATACGGCGCCGCGCGAATCTTCTATTACAACTCGATCATGCGGCGTTATCTGAGAATTCCGCAGTTGGCCGCCGTTATGGGACAGTGTGTGGCCGGCGGTGCGTACCTGCCCGCGCTTTCGGACGTCATCCTCATGGTGAAGGGAACTTCCTTTATGGGGCTGGGCGGACCAAACCTCGTCAAAGGCGCCACCGGAGAAACGATCGACGGAGAAACGCTCGGCGGCGCAGCCACGCACACGGGTATCAGCGGGGTCGCTCACTACGCCGTCGATACGGAAGACGAGTGCCTCTCCAAGCTGCGTGATCTCGTTCAGCGTTTGCCATCGTCCGGCGCACCGAGTGGCAGTGGAGATGCCTATGCGTCACGCTTTGACAACGATGTGGATCGGCGCTCATCCAGTGTGCAGTCGCAGGGCGACGATGCCGCGACAAAAAGCGATGCGGAGTCTCTTTACGATTTGCTTCCCACAGACCATCGCATGTCGTACGACATGCATCCTCTGCTCGGAGCGATTCTCGACGATGGCAGGATCGACGAATTCCAGAAGGACATCGCGAAGGAAATGATCTGCGGCGACGCTTCCATCGACGGCATTGGCGTCGGCGTGATCGCGAACCAGCGTGGATTGATCAAGGGACGTCCCGGAGAAAAGCCGAGGTTTGGCGGAATTGTCTATGCGGAAAGTGCGGAGAAGGTGGCGTACTTCATCGATCGCTGTGACAAGCAGGGAATTCCGCTGTTGTTCGTTCAGGACGTGTCGGGTTTCATGGTTGGCCCCGAAGCCGAGCACGAAGGAATTATTCGAGCAGGCGCGCGTTTCGTCGAAGCGATGGCCACGACGCTCGTTCCAAAAATCGTGCTGACGGTGAACCATGCATCGGGCGCCGGATATTATGCGATGGCGGGCCAGGGCTTCGATCCCGATTTCATTTTCAGCTGGCCAACTGGACGCATGGCAGTGATGGAAGGTGAGTCGGCTGTGCAGGCGGTGCATGGTCCTGCGTTGGACGCTGCGAAGAAGAAAGGACAGGAGCCGGACGCCCACGTAA
Organism: Gemmatimonadales bacterium; assembly: GCA_038253755.1. Classification (GTDB taxonomy): domain Bacteria; phylum Gemmatimonadota; class Gemmatimonadetes; order Gemmatimonadales; family Gemmatimonadaceae; genus UBA4720. Next base: position 2,245 of record JBBSGU010000069.1, read on the forward strand.
CGGAAGCCGTAAACGAAATGCGAGTTGATTACGAAAATCAGCTCGACGCGCGCTATGCGGCGGCTCGCGGATTTGTAGACGCTATCGTTTATCCGGAAGACTCTCGTGCCGTGCTCGCCATGGCGTTCAGGACTTCTTTACAAAACAAGGGGCCGCACCTGGGACCGTTCGTGCTCCCGCCTCATCTTGGAGAGCATCCGTGAAGGAAGTAGTTCGCGTCGCTGGCGGTCAGGGATTCTGGGGCGATTCACTCGATGCGCCGCGACAGCAAGCTGACGGCGGGCCGATCGATTACCTGATGCTCGACTATCTGGCCGAAGTCACGATGTCGATTCTTCAAAAACAGAAGGAACGCGATCCGTCGATGGGTTATGCGCGTGATTTCATCGGTGCCATTGAAAGCGTATTGCCGGCGATTGTCGAGCGAGGCGTTCGCGTCGTTGCAAACGCCGGAGGAGTCAATCCGCCAGCATGTGCAGCCGCGGTCAGAAAGCTTGCTGAATCGAGAAGCGTCGGCGACGGGATCCGCATTGGAGTCGTGACTGGCGACGATTTGCTTGGGCGCCTCGACGAACTGATCGCATCGGGACATCCGCTGGCGAACATGGAAACCGGCGAGCCGCTCTCCGCCATTCGTGACCGCGTCCTATCGGCCAACGCGTACATTGGCTCGACGCCGATTGTGGAGGCCTTGTCGCGCGACGCGAATATCGTCATCACCGGCCGCTCGACGGACACCGCACTCACGATGGCGCCGCTGCGCTACGAGTTCGGCTGGTCGGCGACGGACTGGAATCACCTCGCTGCCGGAATTATCGCCGGCCATATCATCGAATGCGGAGCGCAGTGCTCGGGCGGAAACTGTCTCTTCGACTGGCGCTCGATTCCCGATCTCGCAAACGTCGGCTATCCAATTGCCGAAGCGCGCGCTGACGGTACGTTCGTCATCACCAAGCACGAAGGAACAGGCGGCAGGGTCAGCGTTCCTTCCGTTACCGAGCAGCTGGTCTACGAGATGGGCGATCCGCACGAGTACATCACGCCGGATGTCGTCGCTGATTTCACGACGATTCGCCTCGAACAGGAAGGGCCGAACCGCGTGAAAGTTCATGGTATCCAGGGCCGACCGGCGACGGACAAGCTGAAAGTGTCTATTGCCTACCGGGCTGGATTCAAGGCAGTCGGCACACTCGTCTATTCCTGGCCTGACGCTCTCGAGAAAGCTCAGTTCGCCGACAAGATTCTCCGTGAGCGGCTCGAGCGGCTTGACCTTCACTTCGATCAGGTTCTCACCGAATTCGTCGGCGCATCCGCGACCCACGGAAAATTAGCTTCACGAACTGCAGCCGCGACTGAATATCCCGAGGTTCAGCTTCGCTTCGGTGTACGCGGGAATGACCGCGCTGCGGTCGAACGCTTCACGCGTGAGATCGCACCACTTGTTCTCAATGGCCCGCCGAGCGTGACTGGATTCGCTGGCGGTCGCCCGAAGGTCGAGGAAATTATTGCGTACTGGCCCGCGCTCGTAGACAAGAGCGTCGTCACTACAAGTGTGGAGATGCTCTGATGAAGGTCCGTCTGCTGGACATCGCGCATGCCCGATCAGGGGACAAGGGGGATACCGCCAACGTTGGACTCATCGCATTGGAGCCGCGGTGGTATCCGATTCTCGATCGGTACGTTACGCGCGACGCAGTCGCGGCGCATTTTGATGGAGAGATCGACGGACCTGTTACTCGTTTCGAGCTTCCGAACCTCAATGCCCTCAATTTCCTGCTGCAGGGAGCGCTCGACGGCGGTGGAACGCTTTCTCTCAAAACCGATGCGCAGGGCAAGGTATTTTCGACAGCTCTGCTTCGAATGCAGATAGAAGTCCCCGAGCCGGAAGCCAGTGGGGCCGGACTTCCGACAGCGACGACAGACTGATGAAGGCAATTACAAGCGTCAAGATCGCGCTTGCACTGGCAGCGGCGGTTTTATTTGGCCTTGGAATCCGTACAGATCTCCCCGCACTTCGTTGGGCAGCCATCGCCTTTCTGGCAATTGCCGTCCTACTTCGTTTCTTTGACAAAAGCCGGAGCAGAGATGACCCCAACACAGACAGCTGAAGCCCCAATTTCCCAAGCCGCCTCATCCACTTTGAGCAAGTCGATCGTTTATTTCGACGGCCGTTATGTCGAAAAGGACAACATTAGCGTTTCACCGGACGATCGCGGCTTTCTCCTCGGAGATGGTATTTACGAAGTAGCCGCTGCATACGACGGCCGATTCGTCGCGCTCGATCGGCACATGGACCGTCTGCGTCGCAGCCTCGATGAAGCGAGGATAGATCCAACCGTCGCCGATCCACTCGAAACCGTGTTTCAGGAACTGCTCGAGCGAAACGGGTTCTCTGAATCCGGGAAGTCGATGGTTTATCTCCAGGTAACGCGTGGTGTCGCGCCACGCAGCCACGCATTCCCGAAACCGCGCCCGCGTCCAACAGTCTATGCGTATGCGGCGCCATTCCCGAGCATGGGCGACCTCGCCGCTGGCGTTGGGGCAATCACTCGACCTGACCTGCGTTGGTCGCGCTGCGACATCAAGACGATCTCGTTGATCGCGAACTGCATGGCGAACCAGGAAGCGAAGGAAGCGGGCGCCTTCGAAGCGATACTCATACGTGACGGGATCGCGCTTGAAGGAACGCACACGAGTTTCTTCGGAGTGCTGAACGGTGAAGTTCGGACAGCACCGCTTTCAAATCTCATATTGCCGGGAATTACGCGAGAGCTCGTTATCGAAGCGATCGAACGTGATGGAATATCCGTTCGGCTCGAGGCGCTCACCGAAGCAGAAGTCAACGCGGCGGAAGAGCTTTTCATTACCGGAACAACGACGGAAGTAGTTCCGCTGATCACTCTCAACGGGCGACCAGTCGGAGATGGAAAGACCGGCCCTCTGACTAGCCGCATCCAGACTCTCTACCGAGCGCATATCGGCGTTTGAGTTCGGGATGCGACCGGGGATCGCTAGATTCAGAAGTGCAAAAAAATCACCCTATTCCTGAGCTGCTCGCCCCGGCTGGCTCGCTCGACGCCGTTCGCGCAGCGGTAGCCAACGGGGCCGACGCCGTCTATCTCGGCGCCGAGAAGTTCAATGCGCGGGACGAAGGTGCGCAGTTGACGCTGACTGAGGTGGAAATTGCGTGTCGTCTCGCGCACTCGCGGGGCACCCGGATCTACCTCACGCTCAACACCCTTGTAAAACCCGCCGAGCTCGAGCACGCGATTTCGTTCCTTGGTGAGGCAATCGATCGAGGAATTGACGCGGCGATCGTTCAGGACATCGGTATCGTCCGTCTGATTCAGGTAGTTTATCCGGGTTTCGAAATCCACGGCTCTACACAGATGACTGTACACGACTCTGCTGGTGCAGCGGTGATGAAGCACCTGGGAATCGATCGAGTTGTGCTGGCGCGCGAGAACACGCTCGAAGACATCCGCGCAATTCGGAATGCTGTTCCGGAACTTGGGCTCGAGACATTCATCCATGGCGCACTTTGCATCTCGTACTCGGGCCAGTGCTACATGTCGGGAATGATCTCCGAGCGAAGCGCAAACCGTGGGTCATGCGCGCAGTCGTGCCGAAAGGATTACACACTCCGCAATTCTGAAAGCGGCGAAACTCTCGACACCGGCTATCTGATTTCTGCCCGCGACCTCGGCGCTTACGACAGCCTGAGGGAGATCGCTGAAGCCGGAATCGGCTGCCTTAAGGTCGAAGGGCGAAAGAAGAAGCCCGAGTACGTCGCGGTCGTCACAAAGAATTACCGCGAAGCTCTCGACAAGATGGCCAACGGCGAAAACGCCGAGATGCCGGCGGAAAAGGTGCAGGAGTTAGTTCAGATTTTCAGCCGTGGCTTCACGCCTGGCATGTATCAGGGCAGAGCGGGTCGCGATTACATCACGCGTTCGCATCCTGACAATCGAGGGGCGGAGCTCGGCTCGGTTGTCGGCACCGAAGGCTCGGAAGTGATTGTCGAAGTCTCGTCTCCATTTATTGTTGGCGATGGAGTGGCGTTTGAGCCTCCCGAGGGATACGGAACAGAGACGATCGGATTCACGATCGATCGAATACGAACGCTTCGCGACGGCGATATCGTGAGGCAGGCGATTCGGACATATCGCAGGATTCCCGACAACTCCAGGGTAGTGCGCAGTTTCGACGCAAATCTGATGGGGTCGGCGCGATCGAGCTTCGCAGAGGTCCAGCTACCGGCAGATCGTTCGCGCACCCGACTAGACGTCCGCGCATTTGGGTCGGCTGGCAATCCGCTCAAGCTCGTCTTCACGGCTGGCGCTGATTCCGTCACCGTGAAGAGCGGCATGGCGTTGATGCCGGCACAGAAGCGCTCGCTCGATGAGCGTCAACTGCGCGACCAACTTGGCAGGCTTGGCGAAACAAGATTCTCACTTGGATCTGTCGACACGTCAGCCCTGGCGGAAGGTCTGTTCATTCCTGTCAGTGAGCTGAACCGGTTAAGGCAGAGGGCAACCGAAGACCTCGAGCAGCGACTGGTTTGGGCTGAACAGGGGTCGAACAATCAGCGACTGGAACGAATCGCGCTGGCTGTTAACAGAGTTCCAATTTTGGCGAAGAATTACATCGACGAATTCGCATTGATTGCGGAGACTTTCTCGCTGGACGACGCCAGAAAGGCTGCCGCAAGCGGCGCGACCGAGATCATCCTCGATCCATTCCTGCGTCATCCGATGCCGCCGGTCACGCGCGTTCGTACACTTGCGAGTGAGTTGTCCAAAGCAGGTATAGGCCTGAGCCTGCGCCTGCCGACAATTGTGCGTCCTGCTGAGCGAAAGACGCTTGACAAATGGCTCGATCTCGGATTGCCTCTTTCAACGGGGCATCTGGGTCTGGTGTCCGAGCTTTCTGGTGCAGGCAGAGAAGTCACCGCCGATTATGCAGTTAACTGCTTCAACCAGCATACGGCAGAAGAGATTTTTTCGATCGGAGCTTCCCGAATCGTATTTTCCGTGGAGCTCACAACGGACGAAATGCTCGCCGTCTCCAAGCCCTGGAATGGTCAGGGTTTCGACGCCGTTGTTTATGGACGTCCAGAAGGAATGACAATTGAGCACTGTGTACTCTCGGCTGCTTTCAATCGCGAACCCACCACATGTCGCGATCTCTGTGTGCGCGATCACACCGACGTTGCGATCATCGATCCGGCTGGATACGCATTTCCCGTCGCCACCGACAGCGCGTGCCGTAATCGTTTGCTGCACTCGCGACCGATCGAGGCGTCAGAGTTTATTCCGCGACTGTGGCGTGGCGGTATTCGCGGATATCGTCTGCTGTTCAACACACGAACCGATGACGTGGCGAGAATTACGTCGGGCTATCGCGCTCTGCTCGATTCACTCGTGAGCGAGGGCCCTGCGCCGAGTTGGTCGCCACGCGATGTCGTTGGCAAGGAATTCACTCGCGGACACTTCGCGCGCGCGGTCTGACCCCCACCAAGCATCGAAACATCGAAACGCGTGTTACGAGGCGGCGAAGCTGTTTCATATTCACCGGATCGCTGAGACGAATCGCGAATTTCTTCGGGAACTTGACTCTTGAGTGAACGCTCCGGTGTTCCCAGCAGCGTCCGGATCGTCCTGCTCTCCGGCCTCGGCGACGTCGTCCACGGACTTCCGTTGGTCAATGCGATCAAGGACGCCAACCCGGAAACCCATATCACATGGGTCGTCGAGCCGATGCCGTCCGGAATTCTTGCGGGGCACCCATCGGTTGACGAAGTGGTCGTCTTTCGACGACGTGACGGTTTCAGGGGCGTGAGACAGCTTCGCGCGGACCTTGCTGCAACACCAAAGGCGGACATCACGCTCAATCTGAATGTCTACACAAAGAGTGTCTGGCCTACGCTTCTGCGGCGTTCAAGACGACGCTTGGGATTCGGGAGGGAAAGATCGTTTGAAGGGGTTCACCTTGCTTCGAATGAACACCTTCCGGAGCGCCCTTGGGCACACACGGCGGACATGTTCATGGAATTCGCAGATTATCTCGGCGTTCCAGATCTGAATCACGGATGGCGCATTCGATTTACTGATGACGAGGTCCGCGATCAGGCGGAGTTCTTCACTGGTTTCGAGAATCGCCCGGTCGCAACCATCATCCCCGCCAGCGCTTCAATCAAGAAGGATTGGCTTCCCGAGCGATGGGCCGCTGTCGCAAATGCTCTCGACAGTGATTTTGGATTTCGCGTCGTCATTGCTGGCGGTCCCGGAGAACGCGAGCGAACTATCGCGAACGAGATCGTGCGCCAATCGTCAGCGAAAATCGAACTTGCTATAGGCGACTCCGTGCGACGACTCGCCTGGATTGTCGGCGGCAGCAGTCTCGTGGTCGCACCCGATACGGGCCCTGTCCACATCGCTCGCGCGCTCGGCGTCCCGGTAGTTGGCATCTACGGACACACGAATCCGTGGCGCGTCGGGTCATGGAACGCTTACTCGGATCTTTGGGTCGATCACTACACGCCGGCAGGGTCGCCGCCTGACCCATCCAACAGGACTCCAAAGTGGCACGTAATGCCGACGATCGAGGCATTGGAGGTCATCGAGCGCATTTCGATTGCAGTCGAACGATACGGTGCCACTCGGGAGATGCCTCGCCTGTTTTAGATTGAACGCAATGACTCGTCCGACTATGCAACAGGCGCGAGCGGCGCTCAAGGCGGCGTTCGGATACGATCAGTTTCGGCCGGGACAGGAGAGGGCGATTGAATCCGTCCTCGCCGGCCAGGATACGCTCGTCGTGTTGCCAACTGGCGGTGGCAAGTCTGTCTGCTATCAGATTCCCGCGCTTGTCCTCCCAGGATTGACGGTTGTGGTCTCGCCCCTCATCTCATTGATGAAAGATCAGGTCGATGCACTCGAAGCACGCAATCTTCCCGCAGCGTTCATCAACAGCACGCTGACGTCTGCACAGGTCTCCGATCGCCTCGCGAGAGCTGCTCGTGGCGAGATCAAGCTCCTCTATCTGGCGCCTGAGCGATTCGATTTCGGCAACGTCGCGAATCGTCTCGCCGACATGGGCGTCAGCCTGCTCGCCATCGACGAAGCCCATTGCATCAGCCAGTGGGGCCACGACTTCCGGCCAAGCTACCTGCGAGTGGCCGAGGCAAGGAAGAAACTCGGAGAGCCGCCTACGGTCGCGCTGACGGCGACCGCGACTCCCGAAGTCCGCGAAGACATCTGCAAGCAACTCAAGCTCGACAATCCGAAGACGATCATCACTGGCTTCGATCGAACTAATCTTGCGTACAACGTTCTTCCCGCTCGCAACGACGACGATAAGGATTCGCTTCTCGTCAGCACACTGAAACAGCATCAGGGTCTTGCCGTGATTTACGCGTCCACACGCAAGTCAGTGGACCGGATAAGCTTCATGCTCGAGCAGCGTGGCATTGCGGCCGCCGGCTACCACGCGGGACTCGACGACTCGCATCGCCGAGACGTTCAGGAGTCGTTCATGAACGAAAGCATTCGTGCGATCGTCGCGACTAACGCATTCGGAATGGGAATCGACAAGCCAAACGTTCGTGTCGTGATTCATCACTCCATGCCTGGAACGCTCGAAGCCTACTATCAGGAAGCAGGACGTGCCGGTCGCGATGGAAAACACTCTGACGTTTTCCTTCTCCATTCATTCCCCGATCGCTTCACCCACGAATTCTTCATTCGCGGATCGTATCCGGATCGCAAGATCGTCGAGCAGGTTTACGCGGCTCTCGCTCGAGAGTCCACAGCGGGAAAGACGCTCCCATCCACACCCGAAGACGTATTGCCGCTCATCGGTGGCAAAACGAGTACTCGGGAAATCGAGAGCGCGCTCCGGATTCTCTCACAGGCGGGCGCGATCGCCGGCGCTTCGGGATCGCCATCGTCCGTGTTCATTCGGCTTCTTGCTTCACCTGAGCGAATCAAGGAAGAGATCACCGGTTCATCGAATCCTGAGCTTGGACTTCTGCGCGCACTCTGGAAGCTCGGCGGGAAGAAACTCGAGACCGGGTATGGCCTCGATCTCGACATGCTTCCGCCTGGGCTTGGACCACGCGCCGGAGCAACGGGGTTGCTCGACGCGCTGCAGTCGCGCCAGATCCTGATCTGGGAGCGCGCAGACTCAGGCCTTCGAATGGCGAACTCCAAGGCACCGTTGGCCGTCTTTAGAGTTGACTGGGCCGGGATCGACAAGCGGCGAAGCGCGGAGCTCTCCAAGCTCGAATCGGTTCAGAAATACGCTTACACGAAAGGCTGCCGGCGCGGCTTCGTGCTTCGCTACTTCGGGGATCCAGCCGCCGCGTCGAAGTGTTCGGGATGCGACAACTGCCTCGGCACTGTGCATGATGTCGCCGACAGTTCGTCGCACAAGAAATCGAAACCGAAAGGCAAAGGCCGCTTCGGCAGATCCGAATCCTCCCGGAGTCGCGCGGTTCCAGTGACGGCCGAGGTCGATGTGGAACTCGACCCGTCGCAGGAGCGGCTGCTGGTGGCGCTTCGCGACACGCGCATCAGAATCGCCCGCGAAGAAAAGGTTCCGGCATATATTGTATTCTCCGATCGCACGCTGACTGACATGGCAGTGCGTCGGCCCGCTTCGCTCGAATCGCTTTCCAACGTGAAGGGGGTAGGCGAAATGAAGCTGGCCAAATACGGCGACAAGTTTCTCGCCGTGATTCGAAACTCCGAAGACACCGAAGCCGCTTAACAATGGATGATTCGCTTTACTTCAGTGAACAGCACATCGCTGTTCGCGACATGGTGCGGGAATTTGCGCGGGACGAAGTCGCGCCGGTTGCTGCACGCTTCGACGCCTCCCAGGAATTCCCGTGGGAGAACATCCAGAAGATGGGCGAACTCGGACTCCTCGGAATTCCGTGGTCGGAAGATCTTGGCGGAGCTGGTCTCGATCTGCTCAGCTACATGATCGCGATCTATGAGATGGCAAAAGTCGATGCTTCTCATGGGATCACAATCTCAGCGCATACCACCCTTGGAACGTCGCCGATCGTCAACTTCGGGTCGCAAGAGCAGAAGCAACGGTTCGTCCCTCTCCTGGCTTCTGGCAAAGTGCTCGGCGGATTCGGCCTCACGGAGCCAAGCGCCGGAAGTGATGCGGCCGGAACAAAGACCACGGCCGTGAAAAAAGATGGACGCTACGTCGTCAACGGCTCGAAGATCTTCATCACTCACGGTGGTGTCGGCGAGATTTTTGTCATTACCGCGGTCACCGACCCAAAGTCTGGCACGAAGGGAATCTCATCCTTCATCATGACGAAGGAAGCGGATCTCTCCAAGCGGGGAACCGCGACGATCGGAGATGAGCCGTCGCTTCCGCGAATGGAGGGGTTTCGCGCCGGGAAGAAGGAAGACAAGCTTGGCTGGCGCGCATCAGACACCCGCGAGCTGGTTTTCGAGGATGTCGAAGTACCCGAAGAAAATCTGCTCGGCGGCGAAGGCATGGGTTTCATCAATTTCATGCAGACGCTCGATGCCGGCCGTATCGGAATCGCAGCTCTGTCGCTGGGAATTGCGGAAGGCGCATTCGAGCAGGCGCTCAAATACGCCAGCGAGCGAAAGCAGTTTGGGCGGCCAATTGCGAATTTTCAGGGAATCCAGTTCCAGCTTTCCGATATGGCCACTGAAATCGAAGCAGGGAAGCATCTCATGTTCCACGCGGCGTGGCTGTCGCAGAATAAAAAGCCGTATGGAAAGGAGGCGGCTATCGCCAAGCTCTTCTGTTCGGAGCTCGCGATGCGCTCGACGCTCAAGGCAATCCAAATCCACGGCGGCTACGGCTATACAAAGGATTATCCCGTCGAGCGAATGATGCGGGACGCCAAGATTTGCGAGATCGGCGAAGGTACGTCCGAGATTCAGCGAATCGTTATCGCGCGGCATCTGCTTCGCGGGCTGCTCGATTGACCTATTCCGAAACGGCCAAGAAGCTCCGTCTGCCGCTCGGTTTTATCGTTGGTATCGCGTATCTCATCTGGGCTCGGCCCAATGCGGTGACCCTTCCTGTTGGCGCTGCGATCGCACTAGTGGGTGTGATTATTCGCGCCTGGGCGTCCGGCCATATCATAAAGAACAAGAAGCTGGCGGTTACGGGGCCGTACGCGCACACACGTAACCCTTTGTATTTCGGCAGTTTCCTGATCGGGGCCGGTTTCGCCGTCGCCGCTCACTGGTCTCTGCTACTCGTGGTGATTGCATTCTGGGTCCTGGTCTATGCTCCGACCATGGAACGAGAGCGACAGAACATCCGCGAGCGATTTCCGGACGCGTATGACCGGTATTCGGCCAACGTTCCGGCGTTCGTGCCAAGGGTTATACCTTGGAAGGATGAAGAACCGGACACGGGCGGTTTCAGCCTCGACTTGTACATGCGGCACGGTGAGTGGAAGGCAGGAATCACATACCTGCTAGTCATCGGATGGCTCGTAGTGAGGTTAGTGAAGGGGCTCTAAGTTGTTGTCGCTATTGCACGAACTGCGTTGGGCCCTATACATTTTGGCAAACGAATATGGTCTGATCAGCATGTGAACACGCGCGCGACTCGCGCGGTTCGCCAGCATGTCTGGCCGGGCGCTCGAAAGACTGATTTCTTGAATAACAGGTGTCGCTTCAGAGCGCACCCATACTAAAGGACTATCCGCTAGCAACGTCCTCGCGTCGAGTCGCCGTGAGGGAACGCTTGCGGGTCACGATGAAAAGAGAACTCCTCATAAACGCCGGCGCGCGGGAAACGCGCGTGGCGATACTGGAGGACGGAAAGCTCGTAGAGCTTCTCGTCGACCGTCCAGATAACCGCCGCATGGTCGGCGACATTTACCTGGGCCGGGTGGAAGCGGTGCTCCCCGGCATCCAGGCCGCCTTCGTCGACATTGGCACCGAAAAAAGCGCATTCCTCCACGCGTCCGATCTGGTCCGCGAGTCTGCTGAAGACGCGGAAGAAGAGGACGAAGATGAGGATGATGACGACGAGGAATCCGCCGATCCGGTCGAAGTTCCCGCGAAGTCGAATGGCTCTGCCAAAAATGGGACGAACGGCGGCGGACGCGGTGGGCGTCGCGGTCGGAAGGCCGCCCCGCCAATTCAGGATGGGCTGAAGCGCGGCCAGGAAATCATGGTTCAGATTTCCAAAGAGCCCATTTCGACCAAGGGCCCGCGGGTTACTGCACAGATATCACTTGCTGGTCGATTCCTCGTCTACATCCCGGACTCGTCACGGGTTGGGGTAAGCAGAAAGATCGGCGCTGGCGCGGAACGGCAGCGGCTTAAAGAGCAGGTCTCGGCGATTCTGCCGGACAAGTCGGGCGGTGTGATCGTTCGAACGGTTAGCGAAGACGTCACTCCCGAAGCGCTGCAGAGGGATCTCGAGACCCTCATGGCGCAGTGGAAGAAAATCAAGCGGAAGGGCCAGTTCACCCGCGCTCCGGCTCTTCTGCATAGGGAAACCGGACTGACACGTGGCTTGGTACGTGATCTCTTCAGTGCGAAGATCGACAGTCTGTCCATCGATTCGAAGCCCGTTCACGCGGAAGTAACCGAGTATCTCAAGAGCGTCGCCCCCGACCTGATTCCAAGGGTGAAGCTGTACGAGGAGAAAACTCCTCTCTTTGATACAGCCGGCATCGAGTCGGAAATACGGGATGCATTCAAGCGTCGCTGTGAGCTTCCGTCTGGTGGCTATCTGATCATCGAACCGACCGAGGCACTGGTCTCGATCGACGTGAACTCCGGGCGTTACACTGGAAAGAAGGATCCCGAGAAAACGGTCCTTCGGACGAATATGGAAGCCGCGGCGGAAATCGCGCGCCAGCTTCGGTTGAGAGACGTCGGCGGAATTATCGTCTGCGATTTCATCGACATGGAGACGAAGCAGTCCCGCGACAAGGTCCTTCAAGAGATTAGAACTCATCTCTCGCGCGATCGCGCTCGTACAAAGGCATTCGCCGTCAGTGACCTGGGGTTGATCGAGATGACCCGCCAGCGGGTACGGCAGAGCCACTACCAGAGCATGACCGAGCCGTGTCCGACGTGTGCCGGCACCGGGAGAGTGTTCACTCCCGAAACGATTGTCCGGAGAATGGAGCGGTCAGTTCGTCGAATGGTGGTCGAGGGGCGCAAGGACAACCTGCTTGTGAAGCTCCATCCGGATGTCGCGATGTATGTCCTGGAGCAGGAGAGGGAGCTCATTTCCCGCATTCAGAAAACGGCGGCGTTTTCACTTGAACTTCGGGACGATCCGCTTCTCAAGCCCGATGAGTTCAAGCTGGTCGTCAAAGGGCAGGGAAGAGACGTCACCCAGCAGTACGCGGTGGCGTAAGGACCGAGGACTGAGGACACATGCGGATCCAGGACTCACTACAATCGACGATCTACGACTTATTGCGAACTGAGGACGATTTCGGGTGAAACGGTCCTCGATCTGTACCCCAGGTCCGAAATAGTCCGCATTCCTCGATTAGTCGTAGATCGTCGATTGCTGTTGGTCCTGGATCCGCAAGGGTCCGAAATCCTCAGTCGCAGTTCGTCCCCAATCCCGAGGAAAGAGGACCGGAGAAATTGACATCAGCCTCTGGACTGTCTAAGTTGAAAGGCTGTAACCGCCTCCCTCCACAGTAGTTATCAAATGGCATACGCAATTATCCGCACCGGTGGCAAGCAGTATCGCGCCGAGTCGGGAAAG
>JBBSGU010000070.1:0-14916 GCA_038253755.1 Gemmatimonadales bacterium
GCGGATGATTCTTCAACCTTGCCAGTCACTGCAATGCATGGCGCAAGTTTCTGGAGGCGGGTAGGATTGTAGACACGACTCCACAGGGACTCATCGCAACCTGTCGCCGCAAATCGTGATGCATCCCCGTCTGTGCCTGCCTGATTGCTGCCGCCATTCGCGCCTTGTTCGTCACGCTTAGCCGCCTTTTCGCGTTTCTTTTCCTGTTTTGCGAGTTTTTTCTCGCTCTTGCTGTCCGATTGCCCCACTGAGCATGCGTAGAGAGCAGTCAGCATGAGGATGGATACCGTGCGAGTGGCAGTCGCGCGTGCTTTGTAGGTCATATGCCCCTTTGGGTAGATTGCGGCCGTGTCATCTTGTGGCACCACCACCACCGCAGGCCGGCTTACTAACGCTATTTCGGAACCACTATGATTTTTCCAGTCGTGGCGCTTCCCACAGCTATGGCTACGCCCGCGAGAACACCTGGCTTGTAAACCGAACCAGATGGAGGCGTCGCACGAAGGACATAGGTACCGGGGCGCACGAACGCGATGGTATAGTTTCCGCCGGCGTCCGTCATCCCAGAGCGAACGACTTTGTTATTGTCATCGTCATCGACCTTAGACCCGTCATTGAGTAATTCAACAGTAGCCCCCGCGACCACCGGTCCGGTTGCGCTCTCGCCGTGAACGCTCCCACTGACCGTGCCGGTGCTCTGCTGGGTCGTAGCGCGAATCACGGGCTTGAACAGCAGGCCATTCTTCGAAATCAAGTTCCCTCGCATCACGAAGCTGCGACCCACGTCGAAATCGAGAAGCAAGTTCGGCGAGGTTGGCCCAATCACCACCGGTTCATCGAGGTTGATCTTGATTCCGTTCTTGCCCGAGCCCGGCCATTTCACAACTGCCTTGCTCCCGTCGGTAAGGGTCACGCTCGACTTGTCGGGATCAATTATCAATCGGAATCCGCGGTATGTCCCAGCCGGGAGAGTCGCCTGCCCGAGGTTAGCGGTCTTGCCATTAGTCAGACTGAGCAAATTGATCGATGCGTTAGGAGACACCAGAGTGGTCCACCCCCCCATCTCCGACTCGTTCTCTGACTCTGTCAAATCCGATTCAGCCGTTTTACCGTCAATCCTGACTACGAAAACGTCGACGCTCTTCACGTCGGCAAATGGAAACGGGGCGTCCGTCATCAGTACGTTGATCTGACCGCTCTCGCCCCCAAGAGGGCCGGATCCCTTGTCGGTGCATGCAGCGGCTAGAATCACGGCACTCGTCAGAGTGATTATTGCTGTCAATTTTTTCATGTGGTCTCCTATTAGCATCTACAGGAAATCAAGCACATCGCGAGCCAGAATGTTCGATGAGGCCATCACAACGTGTGTTCGGCCCCAGTCAGGCCACCCAACTAAGGCTATGGCTGCGATCTCACCCAATAACAAGCAGCGTTCCTGGCTAACGCCGGAAGTCTCTGTGCCTGAATATCGGCGGCTTCAATCCGCCTGCTTCTGGCTTTGTCCTTTTCGAAGGCCCTTTCGAGGCGTTCCGCCACTCCGACATCCGAAACGATGACTGCGGCTTCGAGATTGAGCGCAAAAGAACGTGGATCGAAATTGATCGACCCAACCAACCCTATCAGTCCAGCGTTTTCGTTGCACCGGCGATGACGGCGGCCATCGTTCGCTGCGCACTCGACGTCCCGTAACCGGAGTGCTGACGATGACGGAGGCCTGCATCGAGCCTTCGTGTTGAAGCGCATGGTAATCGCGTTGATCGAGCAGCAGTTGCTTCGTCGCTCTATTCCATGTGTCCGCGAAAGCGACCTGAAGGCTCGAGACCGCAGGCCCCGTTACTCTGACGTGGGTGTCGCGCCATTCCTGCGGATTGGCGGCGTCTGGGTTCGCTCATCGCTTCATGGCGGCTGAGCCGTGTTCGTCCATGGCGAAGCGTGGCATGGAAAAGGCACTCTACGCCCGCCCGACCCTCGGGCAGCGAACAACTCGAGGTGCCGGCAGAAACGACAATACTCTTTTTGAGGTTCTCCAAATGAAATCAGGAATGCGGATACTGCTCGGTGCGAGCCTCGTCTTCGGCGCGTCAGTGGCAATGTCGCCGATGACGGCATCGGCTCAAAACCCCGTCGAGAAAGTTGGCACGGCCGTCAGCAAAGGTGTCAAAACCACTGTCCATAACGTCAAGCACGCCGGCACAAAGACAAAGCACGCAGCCAGGAGTACTGGCCGCGCGACGACGAATCTTGTCGTGGGTCACAAGATTCTTTGCGCCGATGGCACGTGGGCGTCACGCGACAATCCGACCTGCGGCGGTCACGCGGGCGTCGCAGTCCGTCAGCCAGCAAACGACAGAGACAAGCACTAGCTCCCCTGGCGTAACTGGTAGACAAGAGCCCCGAACAAAGAAAGGCCCCCAAAAGGGGCCTTTCTTTTAATTCTGTTACCGCCTGTCGATCAGGAAACTGGCAGCAGCGAATTGTATTTGTACGTCTCGACGGTCGGAGAGCCGGTCATAATCGGTCGCAGCTTCTGTTCGATCGCTGAATACGTCGTGGTCTCGTACTTCTTCGCCGAGTCGGCGTTCGTCCAGAGACTGATCGCGACCACGTGATCGCCGTTGGTCAGAAGCATCTCGTCCTTGAAACCGTCCTGTTTTCTGAGAATCGGCAGGACTTCGTTCTGGAAGAGAGTATGGAAGTCGTTGCTCCTGCCAGTCGCGATGTCAAAGCGAATACTCCGCGCAACCAGCTTGTTGTCATTCTGCATCATATAAATATGTTCTCCAGCACCTCGAGAGACTTTACCGGGCCCTTGCGGCGAGGATCTACCGCAAGCCGGCCAACGCTAAGTGGGGGTCACCAACATCGTGGCTTGCACTCTTTGTCATTTTCCTTATGCTTGAAACATAACACAATCAGTGCCGTAAGTCAAATCAGGTCAACAACTTACGCGTCGCGCCCGCGCAGCATCCGGAACATCTCAACGACAACCGCTCAGGAAGGGCTCGCTGCATTCTGCTGAGGCGGCCCCTTCCTGGTGAACATCACTGTTGAGTCAGCACGAGGTGGGTATCCTCCAGCAGTTCGGGACTAACGAGCGTGAAGTCGCTTTAGTGGCTGAGACCACATTCCACGTTTTGGTCAACCGGTCAAACTGATGCGGAGTGGCTCCATGTACCCACTCACCGTAGCGCCATTCCGCGTGGCTGAGACGGTTCCGTTGTCCGCACCCGTCGAGGTGAACTTGAAGGCGTAGCCCGAGAACTGCGACGTCTTGTCCTCCGTGCGCTGGACTAGCGAGGTAACACCCCAATTGCCGCTGGCAATGAACGGCGTGACGGTGTCCGACGTGTTGTGGGGGATGAGGGACCGGTCGGACTGCTGTAAGAATTGCTGCACCCGGCGAGCAGTATCGCCGCGGACACAAGAACGAAGCCTGTGAGTCCAGTGAAGTCCTTCATTTTTTTCTCCTGACGAGGCGGTGAGACAGGAGCTACTTCAGGTCGACGTAGACGAAGAGATTTGTCTTTGCGTTACTGTGGCGCGCGCTGCAGCGTTAATCGCGACCTGATACGGAGCCTTAAAAAAGATGTAAGGAGCAAAGCTCGGGTCGCTGGTGACTGCGAATGCCCTCGACACGTACAGCTGAGCTGTGCTGGACATCACTGCCGGGGATGAGCCATCCGCGACAAGGCTCAGGACCCAATGCGTCGGTGTGCTCATCGAGGTCTGCACTGCACCCGCCGGAACGGGAACCGAGGCCGGCCAGTCTACGGGTGCGTTGGTGTTTACGTCCGCCGGGGCTGTCGCATTCGTTCCGCTGCCGCAGGCTGCGAGCAGCAACGCCGCACAAACCAGGAATATTCGTCTCATCGTCAAAGCCACTCATCAAGGGGTTGCATCACAATCCAATATCATTGCTCATGAAGGCGCACGTAATGCCGTTCGCCGCGCGGAAGGTAACTCCCGCCGTTTTTACAACTCCCCGCCACGCCCCGTACCGCCGAAACCAACCGAAGGGCCTGCTTTCTGCAAAGCAACCGTTTACAAATGAAAGTCGCGCGTCCACCCAGGACCCGGATCCCCGATGTTGGCCCAGCAGCTGAGGACGAAGTCGAAAGCAGATATCTCGCGTCCCTACCCGAATGCAGATGCGAGACTGATATCTCGCGTCGCTTCGGGCGATTACAACGCAATCGGAGTCTTCGTCGATCGCTGGATGGCAACGTTCTTCAAGTTCACCGACAACCTTCACTTAAACGAGGCGGACGGTGAAGTAGTGGCTGAGGAGGTTTTCCGGCGCGTCATGTTCGAAGCGCCGAGGTTTGTTGCGAGGCCCGAAAAATTCGCGGATTGGCTTCGCGGAACCCTTAGCGACTGCACAGCGGCCACCGTACTGAAGCCCGCGATCCATGGCCCATTTCACAGCTGTGCACAGACTGACAAGGCCGCCCTCTCCGCCGGGGCGATGTCATGTTCTGCGCTGCTTCGCGAGTCACGCGTGCCGGAAGCCCTGTCATTCCTTAATTCCCTTACACCATACCGGTTTACCGCTGTCTATCGAATTGAGGGAATGTCGATCAGCAACATTCACATTTTCGATCGACTGGTCGGACATGGGCGTGATGGGACCGTTTCACCGTTTTCGCAGACGTACTGTCTATGGATTCAGGAAAGTTTGTCAGTGGTCCAAATGAGCGACTCGCTGATTGATCCCCGCGCTACCGGACACCCAAAGCAGCTTGTAATTAGGTCGTATTGTGGAGGACCGATTCTCAACGAGGCCGGCGATCTGCTTGGAAGTATCTGCCACTTCGACTACGAACCCCAGGACACGACACCCGGGATGCTGGCGGATCTCGAAGCGGTGGGACCGCTACTGGCGCGATTGGTCACAGCCGATAGAATGAGTTCCTGAGACCTCTACCCAACGGCCATGCGCAGATCCCTCATCGCGGCACTGACCTTCTCATTGTTCGCGGTTTCATCATCGAATGCCCAGACTCGGCTTCGACTTGCGAGCACTGACATCAGATCGGGCGCGAGAATCGCGAACGCCTACGTTTTCAATGGCATGGACTGCACTGGAAACAACACCTCGCCAGAGCTGCACTGGCTGGGCGCGCCGGCCAAAACGAAGAGTTACGCGCTGACGATGTACGACCCCGACGCTCCGACGGGAAGCGGTTGGTGGCACTGGGTTGTGTACAATATTCCTGCGACAGCAAGTCGATTCGCGACAGGTGCCGGAGCGGCTGGGAAAAACCTGTTGCCCGCGGGAACCACGGTTGGAAATGGCGATGCCGGGACGGCCGGATATCAGGGCCCTTGTCCATCAAAGGGCGATAAACCGCATCGCTACGTCTTCACGCTTTACGCACTCGACACCGACAAGCTCGACGTGCCGGCGGGAGCAAGTGCGGCATATGTTGGATTCAACATTCACGCGCACCAGATCGCGAAGACCACACTCACCGCGATTTACGGACGCTGATTGGCCGTCGTGCGGATTTCAAAACCATCAATATGAACTGCCTCGCCGACGTACCGACACCGACTAGACGACATGCGAGGCGGCGAGCTTGCAACCGTGCGGTCCGTGCCCGCGCTCGATCTGCACAGTTGGATGCTCGATGTTGAACTTGTCGTGCAGGTCCTTGTATAGCTGAGTCAGCACCTCGTCGTCGTCTTCGACGGCCGGACGCACCAGGTGAACGGTCAGTGCCGCTTCGGTGGTGCTCATTCCCCAGATATGCAGATCATGCACCTCTGTCACACCATTCACCTTTCGCAGGTGCGCCTCCACCTCGGCGCAATTGATTCCCGCCGGAACGGCATCCATAGCGAGATTCAGCGAATCGCGTAGCAGTCCCCAGGTGCCTACGGCAATCACGAGCACGATGAGAAGACTCATCGCCGGATCGAGCCACAGGAGTCCGGTAACTGACATCGCGAAGCCCGCGACGACGACGCCGGCAGAAACGATCGCGTCGGCGGCCATGTGCATGAACGCACCGCGGACATTCAGGTCGCCTTTTCGTCCACTCATGAACAGCAACGCCGTTGCGGCGTTGACGATGATACCGATCCCGGCGACGAGCATCACGACTCTGCTCGCGACGGGAGCCGGATGGCTCAATCGCCCAACTGCCTCCCAGGCGATCGCGGCGATCGCAACCAGCAACAGAATCGCATTGGCAAGGGCCGCGAGGACGGAGGCGCGACGCATCCCGTACGTGCGATTCGGCGTCGGTCCGCGTCGCGACAGGATAGCTCCCACCCACGCGAGAACGAGTCCAAAGACATCACTCAGATTGTGGCCGGCGTCGGCCAGCAACGCGAGTGATCCGGCCCGAACTCCGTACAGGGCCTCGATGAGAACAAATACGAGGTTGAGGCCGATGCCGATCGCGAACGCCTTCGAATAATTCGCGGGGGCGTGCGAATGACCACTGCCGCCATGACTATGGCTCACAGAGTCTCCCGGCAAATTGCGATAAACGCGACGTTATGGCGCTGATGCTTGATCTCACGTTCATATAAGATACACACTATGAAAATCAGTCCACTCGCGGGACACGCTCCGCCACCCTCGATGCTGCTCGACGTCTCGAAGCTCGTCACGGCTTACTATTCCGAAATTCCCGATCCTCACGTAAGCACCCAGCGAGTGTCGTTTGGGACGTCGGGTCATCGCGGATCGGCATTCGACAAAACGTTCAACGAGAAACACGTCCTCGCGATCACTGAAGCGATCTGCCGCCACCGAAAGGCCAACGGTATAGACGGTCCGCTCTTCATCGGCATCGACACCCACGCGCTCTCCGTGCCCGCGTGCGCGACCGCCCTCGAGGTTCTCGCCGCGAATGACGTGAATGTGATGGTCGCAACGAATGATGAATACACCCCAACGCCGGTAGTATCACATGCAATTCTCATTTACAATCGCGGACGCAAAACGGGATTGGCCGACGGCATAGTGATCACCCCTTCGCACAATCCACCGGCTGACGGAGGATTCAAATACAATCCGCCGAGCGGCGGGCCTGCCGACTCTGAGGTCACCAAGTGGATAGAGGGCACCGCGAACAAGCTGATGGAAGGAGGGCTCGAGGAGGTAAAACGCGTCACGTATGAGAAAGCTCTTCGAGCAGCCACAACTCATCGACACGACTACATGAATCCGTATGTCAATGATCTTGCAAACGTGCTCGACATGGATGCGGTGCGCGACGCCGGCCTTCACCTGGCCGTCGATCCATTGGGCGGCGCGGGCGTTCACTACTGGGGGCCGATCGCCGAGAAGTACAAGCTCGATCTGACGGTGGTGAGCGACGTGGTGGATCAGACATTTCGATTCATGACCGTTGACTGGGACGGAAAAATCCGAATGGACCCATCGTCGCAGTACGCGATGGGGCGATTGATCGATCTCAAGGACAAATTCCGTGTCGCGTTCGCATGCGATACCGATCACGACCGTCACGGCATCGTCACCGCGAACGCCGGCTTACTGCCTCCCAACCATTACCTCGCCGTCTGCATCTATCATTTATTCCAGAATCGAGGCGACTGGCCGGCGAAAGCGGGAATAGGCAAAACAGTCGTCAGCAGCTCAATAATCGATCGAGTTGCGTCGAAGCTCGGCCGCCCTCTTCATGAGGTGCCGGTCGGTTTCAAATATTTCGTCGAAGGCCTGTGTGACGGATCGATTGGATTCTGCGGCGAGGAAAGCGCCGGAGCGACGTTCCTCCGTCGCGATGGATCAGTATGGACGACTGACAAGGACGGTATCGCCGCGGCGCTGCTGTCCGCCGAAATCACTGCTAAGAACGGTCGCGATCCAGGCGAGATCTACAAGCAACTCACCGATGAGTTGGGCAACCCGGTGTTCGATCGCGTTGAAGCGACGGTCACGCCAGAGCAGAAGAAACGTCTCTCAGCGTTAAGTGCGTACGACGTCAAAATCACGAGCCTGGCTGGAGAAAAGGTCACAGCGGTTCTTACGAAGGCCCCCGGGAACAATGCGCCGATCGGCGGAGTGAAAGTCATGACGAAAAGCGGATGGTTCGTCGCTCGTCCGTCGGGAACCGAAAACATCTACCGACTATACGCCGAGAGCTTCAATGGAAAGGAAGCGCTGAAGCAAATACTCGAGGAAGGACAGGCAATCGTGGACAATACCCTCAGCTGATCACCATGATCGTCGAGCGTCGCGCCTAATAATGTGGCGGTCCGGATGTCAGTCTTCGAAGTGATGCTTGATCTGCTTCCCTTCAGCCAGGTACACAGCGTCCTCACTCATGTTCGTTGCCAGGTCGGCGACGCGTTCGAGGTTTCGGCTCACCAGGAGCAGCTCGAGCGATGGTGTGATGTTGCGCGCGCTCTCCATCATGTGCGTGAGGAGACTCCGGAACACAGAGTCATGCAGCGCGTCCACAGCATCATCTGCCTTGCAGACTTCCCGGCCCAGAGCTCCATCGCCGCGAATGAACGCATCCACCGACTGGCTAAGCATCAGGCGGGCGCGCCGGGCCATGTCTTCAATCTCGGGAGCAGGTGTCAGTCGTCCACCGTAGTCGACCAGTCGGACGGCTGACTGAGCGATGTTGACCGCGTGATCACCGACGCGCTCCAGATCGTTCGAGACTTTGATTGCGCCAACGAGGAAGCGAAGATCGCGAGCCATCGGCTGTTGAAGCGCGAGCAGGCGAATTGCGCGCTGCTCGATTTCAACCTCGAGGCTGTTGACTTCCTTGTCGCCGGCAATCACCGCTTCAGCGGTGTCACGCTCGTGCTGGAGGAGAGATCTGATCGACATGTCCACGAGGCGCTCACACCTCGCAGACATGTCAAGAAGTCGTTGCTTCAGCTGTGCCAGCTCTTCGTGGAAATGGCGCTGTCCGCCCATGTGTTGCGGAACTGTCATCCGAATCTCCCTGTGATATACGCTTCCGTCTGGTCTTCGCGGGGACGCGTAAAAATGACTTCGGTTGGTCCGCTCTCGACGAGTCGGCCAAGATAAAAAAAAGCGGTGTTGTCCGACACTCTTCCGGCCTGCTGGAGATTGTGCGTGACGATGACGATTGAGAGCTGCGACTTGAGCTCAAACAAAAGCTCTTCGATTCGCTGCGTTGCTCCAGGATCGAGTGCGCTGGCGGGCTCGTCGAGCAGGAGAATTTCCGGCTCGTTCGCGAGCGCGCGAGCGATGCAAAGTCTCTGTTGTTGTCCACCGGACAAACCCAACGCGCTCGACTTGAGGCGATCCTTGACCTCGTCCCAGAGAGCCGCTCGTTTCAGGGAGAGCTCGACGAGCTTGTCGAGGTCCCACCCGGAGATCCGGCGATTGATCCGTGGACCATACGCAACGTTGTCGTAGATCGATTTCGGAAAGGGGTTCGATCGCTGGAAAACCATCCCGATCCGCGACCTCAGATCCACGACATCGGTGCTCTCGGCGTACACATCTTCGCCGTGCAGGAAAATGTCGCCCTCATGGCGGACCCCGACCACTGTGTCGTTCATCCTGTTGATGGATCGGAGGAAGGTAGACTTACCGCATCCCGAAGGTCCAATCAGCGCAGTTATCGCCTTGTTGGCGACGTCGAGATCGATCTCAAATAGCGCCTGCTTCTGTCCGTACCAGAACGAGAATCGCTTCGCCTGCACCGCCGGCGGGGCATCCTTCCCCGGCTGGACATCGGCAGATGTCGGGCGTGCTTCCGCAGTCATCCGAACCGGCCGGTGACATACGCTTCAGTTCGCGAATCACGGGGGTTCGTGAACAGCGTATTTGTATCAGCCGTCTCCACCAGCTCGCCCGCAAGCATGAACGCAGTTCGATTCGACACTCTCGCTGCCTGCTGCATGTTGTGGGTGACGATGACGACGCAAATGGTTTTTCGCATTTCGTACAGAAGCTCTTCGATCGTCTGAGTGCTGAGAGGATCGAGGGATGCCGTAGGCTCGTCCAGCAAAAGAACGCGGGGCTTTGTCGCGAGTGCACGAGCAATGCAAAGTCGCTGCTGCTGACCGCCCGACAATGCGATGGCACTGTCGCGCAACCGGTCCTTCACTTCAGTCCAGAGCCCGGCCCGCTTCAGCGAATCCTCGACGATCACATCGGCCTCGGCGTTTGACGGACCCCCTCGACCGAGTATACGGAGCCCGGCAACAACGTTGTCCCTGATTGACATCGTCGGAAACGGAGTCGGCCGCTGAAAGACCATTCCGATCTGGCGCCTAACGGCAATCGCGCTGAGCCCGCTCTTGAAAATGCTGGTCCCGTCGAGCAAGGCGTCGCCTTGAACCTCAGCAGTAGGAACGGTCTCGTGCATTCTGTTCAGGCAACGCAGGAAAGTGGACTTGCCGCAACCAGACGGTCCGATGACGGCTGTCACAGACTGGTCGGGGAAGTCGATACTGACGTTGCGCACGGCCCGGAGCTGGCCAAAATACGCATTGAGCCGGCGCGCCGTCAAAAGAGGAGATGCTTCTGCCGCCCCCATCATTCGGTTCCCGCCTGGAACCGGGACCTCGTGGCGAACCTCGCCAACAAGCTGATCACCAGCACGACGAGAATGAGAACAAGGGCACCCGCCCACGCCTGGCCATGCGCGGTTTCATAGGGACTGATCGCGTAGCTGAAAATCTGTAGCGGCATCGCTGCGATTGGCTCACGGAGCGCAGTTGACCAGAACTGATTTCCGAGGGCCGTGAAAAGTAATGGCGCAGTTTCGCCAGCAATTCTGGCAACCGCGACGAGCGCGCCAGTTACAATGCCCGGAAGAGCCGTTCGCAAAACAATCATCAGAGACGTGCGCCATTTCGTGTAACCGAGTGCGAGCGCGGCCTCGCGCAGCGACACAGGGACGAGCCGAATCATTTCCTCGGTCGTTCTCGTCACGAGCGGGATCATCATCGCGCCCAGAGCTATTCCACCCGCCAATGCCGAGAAGTGACCGATTGGCCTGACGAGAAACTCCCAGGCGAAAATACCCATCACGATCGACGGAAGTCCGTTCAGCACATCGGAAAGGAAACGCACGGCCGTTGCAAACGGGCTTCCGCGCTGCTCGGACAAATACAATCCGGCGCCAATTCCGATCGGTAGTCCAATCGCCGACGCCACCGATATGAGAATCAGCGTACCCACGATTGCGTTGGCCATACCGCCACCGCTTTCGCCGATGGGCTTCGGCATTTCCGTGAAGAACGCCGGACGGATGAACTGGGCGCCCTCCCTCAACAAGTGAATCAGAATGAGAAGCAGAGGCAGCGTCGCCATTGTCGCTGCCGCATACATGAGTCCGAGCATCACCCGGCTTTTTGCGTGTCTCGATTGGCGGCTCACCGCGAGCCCCGCGTTACGCGCCACACGAGCCATCGGGCCAAAGCGTTGACGATCAGTGTTACCACGAACAGAACGGCCCCCACTGCCATCAACGCCGACAGATGAAGATCGCTTGTCGCTTCGCTGAATTCATTCGCTATCAGCGAGGCCATCGTGTAACCGGGCGCCAGGAGTGACGCCGAAATCTCGGCTCGATTACCGATGAGCATCGTAACGGCCATAGTTTCGCCGAGAGCGCGTCCAAGCCCAAGAATTACACCGCCAATGATTCCCGATCTGGCGTACGGAAGGACGGCGTCACGAATCATTTCCCATCGGGTAGCGCCGAGCGCGAGGGCTGCTTCCCGCTGAGACCGCGGTACAGCGAGGAGAACTTCTCGCGTAACCGCTGAGATGTACGGAAGAATCATGATCGCCAGGATGATGCCCGCGGCGAGCATGCTGTAGCCGTAGTTCGGCCCGGCGAAGAGAGGCGTGTTGCCGAGGTGAAGCGTATCACGGAGAAACGGCGTTATGGGATCCCTGAGAAGCGGGATCAGGACAAAAATTCCCCACAGCCCGTAGACGACACTCGGAACCGCCGCGAGCAGGTCCACGAGAAATCCAACCGGCTGCCGCAACCACTTTGGGGCAATCTCTGACAGAAAGATCGACACGCCGATCGCGAGCGGCGTAGCGATTGTGAGAGCGATTGCAGAAGAAACGAGCGTTCCATAGATCGCGGGAGCCGCGCCGAATTTTCCGGCGCCAACGTCCCAAGTGCTATCGGTAATGAATGACCATCCGAATTGCGACAGCGCCGGCCACGCGGCGACCCCAATCGATATCGCAATGAGAATCAGCAGGAGGGGAATGAGCCCCGCGAAAACCGCGATGCTGGCCTGGTAAAGCCGGTCACCGTACTTGGACAATTCGAGGGGCGCCGCCGGGCGCGGCTCGCCGTGTGGGCGAGACAGGTCAAGCGGTGTTGTACTCGAGGTCACTTCGTGGCGCCGCTCTTGATCGAGTCGAGACGCGACAGCAACTGCGCGGTCATCGAGGCTGGAAGCGGCGCGTAATCCAGCGACGTCGCCTGCTTCTCTCCCTCAGTCAAGGCCCATCGAAGAAAATCCGTGAGCTTCTTCGACTTCACGGCGTCCGTCTGATTCTGGTAAACAAGTATCCACGTGAACGACGAAATCGGGTACGCGTCGGCACCGGCAGCGTTCACGATGGACAACCGGTAGTCAGTGTTCGCAGGAAGCCTGGCAGCAACGCCAGCCGCTGCCGCCGTTGCGGCCGGCGGCGACGGAGCGACGAACTTGCCCGCCGCGTTCTGAATTTCGGCCGAGGGCAGATTGTTCTGCTTTGCGTACGCTAGTTCAACGTATCCGATTCCACCGGGCGTTTGCTTAACCTGGCCAGCCACGCCATCACTTCCCTTTCCACCGAGTCCTACTGGCCATGGCACTTCCTTTCCCTTGCCCGGACCGGCCGCCCACGATTTGCTGACCGCCGTGAGGTAATCAGTGAAGACGAAAGTGGTACCGCTGCCATCGGAGCGGTGGACAACGAGGATATCAGTTGGCGGAAGCTTGACTCCAGCGTTGAGCGCAGCGATCGGGGCGTCGTTCCACTTCTTTATCCTGCCGGCGAATATGTCGGCGAGAACCTGACCAGTCAGCTTGAGCGGCGCGGTGACGCCGGGCAGGTTATAGGTGATCGCAACCGCGCCAAGCACAGTCGGGATATGAAGAACCGCTCCTTTAGCCTTTGCAATCTCTTCATCCTTCATTGGACTGTCAGACGCGCCGAAGTCCACGGTTCCTTCGGAGAGCTGGCGAATTCCGCCGCCTGATCCGATCGCCTGGTAGTTGATGCGAACGCCGGTCTGCGCGGCGTAATCAGCGAACCACTTTGAGTAGATGGGGGCAGGAAACGTCGCGCCGGCGCCGGTAAGATCGACGGAGCCCGAGGCCTTGTTGGCCGACGTATCGGCTGTGTTTCCATTCTTGCTTTGGTCAGGGCTGCAAGCAACCGCGACAGCGAGAAGGGTAAGCGCAAATCGTTTCACGAAATCTCCTTTGGGAGTTGGTTGTGTTTGGTGTTGTTGGTTTGATGCAATGACTTCGAGAGCAGTGATCAGAATCGCGCGACGAAATGCGCGAAGTACGTTTTGACCGGAGCGATAGGAGCGCCCGTGACTGGAGTTGTTTCCTGATAGTCGGCGGAGACAGACGCACGCTTGGACAGATCCCACACAAGTCCTGCGATCACGACGTTGTACTTCCATCCAGTGCGGGTATTCGTCGTAACGCGATCGTATCGCGCAACGAGTGAGAGGGGCGATGTCGATGCCTTGTCCAGAATGGCGAGCGGCCGCGCGATGGCATAGCCTGAGAGTAGCGTTCCAGTGCTGTCGTTTACGGTGCGACGCGCCGCAACTGTATTCAGTCCGCCTTCTCCCTGATCCTGTCGCCTCGCGTAGTCCACACCGAGTGTGAGACGCGGATCGTTCACTCCCGCGAAGAGGCCCCATCTGTTGCGGTCAAGTCCCGCGCCAACTGGTCCAACTTCTCCCGGCCCGGCGACAACGAATTTGCTCGCGATTGCCCCCTTGTAATACCAGGCGCTCAGCGCCAGCGCGCGAAGTGGACTGGATGCGTCGCTTGCCCATGGAGTAACCGTCAGTCGGGCTGCATAGTCCTTGAAGCGATCCGTTTCGCGTGATGTGTAGCCCGGACCATTCGTGATCGTTGCATAGACTTCTCCAAATTTCTTCGGAAGAGTTACAGAGGTCGCAACACCTGCGTCGGCCGATGAGAAATAGCCAGCTCGCTCAACAGGGGTAGTTGAAATCCACCGCGGCCAGAACTGCTCTTCGTGATCGATGAATACGGTATGGAGAAGGCCGACGCGCGCGAGTGCCTTCCATTCGGGGCCGTTCAGATAGTTGTACTGCAGGTACGCGTACTTCGCGCGAAGAACCCAGCCGCGGTAGTAACTGTCACTGCCGGAGGTTGTCTGCTGGAAGAGGTCGGTGGTGACGCGAACGCTGGTGTGCTCACCGGCCGGCATTCGAAAGGTGAGGTAGACCCTTTCGACGTCAAACTTGTTGAAACCCTTCGCCGGACCCTTGTCGCCGCGATACTGATAATTCCCGAACAGGATTCCCGAAAAATCGATTGGCGGTGCAGCAGGCGACGGTGCCTTTGCGGTTGTCGAATCATGGCCCGGCGGCGCCGCGGAAGTCTGCGCGCCGAGCACCGGAGGAAGGCAGAAGAAAGCCGCGGCAGCGGTAACACAGGCGTGTCGCATCAGTGATTGCATTTTTCCGGACCCAAGGGGGCAGGCATTAGAGCCCGCGTTTAATCCTGAACCTTGCTCCGGCTTTGTATCGGTGGTCTAACGATCATGCAACAACTCTGTAACGACTTCGACGTATGGACGCCCGTCGAAGCCGCTTCTGAATCTCAACAGATCGTGGAGATCGCTCCTGTTCCGTGCGCGATAAGTGCGCTACCAGTCTATGGAGACGCCGACTAGCTGACCGCCGTCTCCGTTGGGCTGAACCATCGCCCTCAACA
>JBBSGU010000071.1:0-14843 GCA_038253755.1 Gemmatimonadales bacterium
AAACGGATGCACTGCATTGCCGCCGCGTTTCGGATTGAACAGGTCGTCAAGCGATGCGACCGAATTGTCGTGCAGGAACACGGGCTTTCTGGCGAGATCGAGAAGAAGCGGCATCGCTTCGCCTCGCACTTCACCGCGCAGGCTAGCGTTCACGATCGCCGCCTTGTCGTCGAAGAAGGAGTTCACCGTATTCAGAACGGGATTCAGCGGCGGCTCACGCTGCGCAAGCACAACCGGATTGTCGCCGGGGAACACTCGATTCATGGCGAGCATGAAAGACGGCACTCGCTTTCCCTGATCGACGTTGTGACATGTTGTGCATGTCGCGGTGCGGAATACCTGTCGGCCGCGGGAATACGCCCCGGCGTCCACCGTCTTTCCAACCGGAGCAGCGAGTTGCGCGAGATACGCGTTCAGTGCGAACAGCGTCGCGTCATCGACGCGGATCCCGATAGGTGCGTCTTCGGTTCCTGCCTTCGGGCTGATTGCAGCTTTCACATACGGGTAGCCGGTCACGCCAGTTGCCGCGAGAATCTTGACGTAATCATCGGCGATCTCGTCGCCTGCTGCGCCTCCAAGCTTGTGCAGGAATGCGCGTCCGCCAGGCGTGGTAAGTGTCGTTTGATCGAACAGCGCCGTATAGACGAGGTTGCTGAAGTTGTCGAGCCGGGCGATGGTGCCTTCACTCCCGAACGGTGCCGCCAGGTCCTGACGGAACAAGGGACTGTTGTGCATCGGGTCGCCGTTGCCATCGAACGAGTCGTCGAACATTCCAACCGGGTAGTACGTCTTGTTGCTCAGATACGCATCGACATCGGCCTCGGTGGAATTTTCCGTAAGGCCAGTTGGTGCACGGCCCAAAGTCTTTCCCTTATTCGCGGTCAGTGAAAGCTGAAGAACTGGGTACAGCGCACGTGAGTTAGCGGCGGTCGCGAAAATCTCGCCGAGGTGAAGGTTGTGATTAGCGAGACCATCGCGACGATGTCCGATCGAGCCACCACTCGGCATGTTCAGCGTCGATCCATCGCTCATCGTGTGACAGAGCGCACAGCTTGCTCCAACCTTGTCGCCGTGCAAAGCATCCATGACGCCGTCATGGTTGCTGTCCTTGATCGGCATGCCGATGACTGCATTGGCATTGATCAGCTTCACCAGAACCATCGGATCATTCATCATCGGAGACGTGCGCCCCGTGGGATCCTTCTTGAGCTCGGCGCCGAGTGCGGCCTGAGTTGCGGGGTCGAGAGCATCGACATCCACCTGCACACCGAGGTCGAGTGCCATGATCGGAGTAACTTTGGCCGCTACCATTCCCGCCGGCAGTCGCACCGCGTCCGTCCAGAATCCCTCATTCCCAAACGTCTCGAAGCGGAAGGCCTGTCGGCCGGCGGTCTGGTCGCCATCGGTTCGCGGTTCAACGGTGCCCTGATTGGACGGGCCATCCGATTCAGCGGTTGTCGATTCCGACATCGAGCCGGATCCGCTCATGGCGCAGCCCGTCACGATGAAGAATGATGAAACACAAGCTGCTACGACTGCTGCCGCATGCGGAAAGCGTCTGCTCGAATTCATGGTATTTCCGTTGAACAGTGTGGAGCTGCTACAGGAAGTGACCCGGTGACAATACGCCGTCCGCATCGTTGCCTTGATCGAGGATGGGCTTTGCATACAATGAGCCAAGTGCGGTTAACGACTTCAATCGCACCAGTTTCGCGCGCCACTCGCAACTGGTGCATTTGAATAAATGAAGTTGACTCACGTTCCGAATGCGCGAGTGCTACCACGCGGCGAGCCCTTGGAGTCCGCGGCTGGAAGAACCGGCTACGGTCTCGCCAACCCACGAAAGTCCAGCCAGGCCGCTGACTTCGAAGCCGCCGATTGTTTCCACGCCCGCCTCGAGTGTGCAAATCTGATCGCTGCATGCGCCGAGCACGGCGAGCGCAGAGGCCGTGCGGATGATGTTGCGAGATTGAAACGTGTTTCGCATGACTAGCTCGGTTGGCGAACACGGAGGGCAGCCGGTTTCGCAGAACAATTTCCACTGATGGGTTTCAGCGGGCGACTTCACTAGCACGCATTTCGTGCGCCAATCTGCTTCATCAGGAATGCATCAGTTGCAATGATAAAAACGAACTGGTGCATCTTCAGCGAGCCTTCGGCAAGCGACCTGGTGGAATTCGTTGTTGCCGAAAATCTGAGAGCGTTGCGAACTCGTCCTCCAGCCGGCAGGCTTCGCTCTAGTCGCCGCGCAGGCTCTGCACCCGCTCTGATTCTTCACCAAGCCATTCGGGGTGATCCGCCGTTGAATCAAACGCAGACGAAGTCTTGAACAACTCGAACTCGCCCTTCGCCGCCGCCGCTTTGGTGCGCGACAGCAATCCCGACCGTTCCCCGGCGTCGAGCGGCTCGAACGTGGACGCAATCTCCACTGCCTGGTCAAGCACTTTCATGCTGTCGATCCCTGTCACTACCACCGATGTTGGAAGACTGAGAGCATAGCGAAGACATTCCTTCGCTCTCACTGTTCCCGATTTGAGAATGACGCCCGCGCCCATCGGTTTCATTCCAATCACTCCAATTCCCCGCTCTACAAGCTCCGGCAAAACCAGCTGCTCAAAGCTGCGATAGTGTGAATCCATCACATTGAGCGGCATCTGCACGGTGTCGAACGTGAAGTTGTTCTCCTTGGCTACCTCGAGCATGTGAAGGTGTATTCGCGGATCCTTGTGGCCGGTAAATCCGATGAATCTGAGCTTTCCGGCCGCGCGCGCCTCGAGCAGAGCAGTGTTGGCGCCATCTTCACTGAAGATGCGATGAGGATCGTCGAACCGGATCACCTCGTGATGCTGAACCAGATCGATCTGCTCCGTGCGAAGCCGATTCAGTGATTCGTCGAGCTGCTTCGTGGCAGCTTTCTTTGACCGGCCGTCGATCTTGGTCATCAGGAAAACCTGCTCGCGATATCCGTCTCGCAGGGCCTTCCCCATCCGGCGCTCGCTCTTGCCGTCGTTGTAGTCCCATGAATTGTCCATGAACGTGATGCCGCGGTCGACGGCCGACCGTACGATGCGGATTGCAAGCGCCTCGTCAACAGTCTCGATTCCAAGGTGCGAGCCGCCAACGCCGACTACTGAAACCGTCTCTCCGGTCTGTCCGAGTGGTCTGTGCGGAATGTCGCCGGTCGCATTCATCCATTCTCCTTTGAGTGGCCAATGGCATTGCATGGGGCGTGCTAAGGGGCGATAGAGCTGCTGTGTACATCGGAGAAAGGCATCGTCCGCATCGTCGTGAAGGACAGCGGCCGGATCGACATTCACTTTCAGTCTTCCAACGAAGTGATCTGAGGAGGTCCCGAAGTTGGTCGGAGGATTTCCTCAGTCCGGCCCCCCCGCTAGCGCGGGACTTGCCCATATCGAGGTGAGTCCACCCGGAGATGAGAATGTTGAAAGACACGGATGCGATGGCCACCATCGCCGTGAAAGACCTCGCGAAAGCCACCGCGTTTTATGAAGGAAAACTTGGCTTTACCCGAGGTGCGGTAGACGAGGGTCAGGCGATTGCCTACAAGAGCGGAAATTCCTCGGTTCTCGTTTACCAGTCACAGTTCGCTGGAACGAACCAGGCGAGCGCTGCCACATGGGCGGTAGATGACGTGGACGCAGAGGTGAAAGCGTTGAAGGCGAAAGGAATCATGTTCGAGCACTACGATTTTCCCGGAGTAACCCTCGATGGTGATGTTCACGTAATGGGCGACAGGCGCAACGCCTGGTTCAAGGATCCAGATGGCAACATTCTCTCAGTAGTCAACAAGTAAGAATCTGACTTCCCCTCAGTCCCGAAGAAAAAAAGTCGCCGACTTCCTCGGGCTCGAGAGGAACATCGTCGCAGTATCTATCGCGATGTTTCTCATGGGACTCGGCGAAGAACTGTGGAAGCGTTTCCTGCCAAAGTACATGCAATCGCTCGGCGCGCCGGTTCTGGCGATCGGCAGCTACGGCACCGCCATGGATTTTCTCGATGCCGTCTATCAGTACCCGGGCGGCTGGGTTGCGGACAAATTCGGCCGGCGTGCCGCTCTATTCACGTTCGTCGCAGCGGCCATAGTTGGGTACGCGATATACCTGATCGCTCCGTCGTGGCAGTGGATCTTCATCGGTCTCCTGTTCACGACGGCGTGGACGTCAATGGCGAGCCCGACGCTGTTCGCGGTTGTTGGAGATGCGCTTCCGAAAGGACGCCGAGCGATGGGGTTCACCTTTCAGTCGATTTTGAAGCGCGTTCCGATTGTAATCGCGCCGACCATCGGTGGATTCGTGATTGCATCGTACGGTCTCTCGCGCGGAATCCATTCGGGGCTGGTTGTTTCCATCGTTCTCGGCGCGGTTACGCTGGCGGTTGTAACGCGCGTACGGCTCGAGCTGCCGACAACCACTGGCGAAACAAATCTCTTCGGCGTCTGGCGCGCTTTGCCACCGACACTGCGAAAGCTGCTTGCCTCCGACGTCTTCATCCGCACCTCGGACGGAATGGTGGACGTCTTTCTGGTGATCTACGCGACTAACGTCATCGGAATATCGGCTGCGCGATTCGGACTTCTTGTCGCTGTTCAGATGGCGACTTCCATTGTGGTGCAGATACCGGCGGCGCGACTAGCTGACCGCTTTGGCCGCAAGCCTTTCGTAATCGCGACGTTCGTAGCGTTCTCGATGTTTCCGATCGCGGTGATTCTTTCACACAGCTTTACGGTGCTGGTGATCGCCTTCATCGTTGGAGGACTTCGCGAGATCGGCGAGCCATCGCGCAAGGCGTTGATAGTCGACCTCGCACAGCCGGATCTTCGTGCGCGATCAGTCGGGCTCTACTATTTGCTGCGCAGTCTTGCCATTACTCCGGCGGCGTTCATCGGCGCGCTGCTTTGGCGAATCAATCCGGTGATTCCGTTCATCGTTGCGGGCACCATTGGATTTCTGGGGACTGCTCTCTTCGCGTTTACTGTTTCAGAAGAGCACGCCTGACGGCCGTGCTGCTCAGGGCGCTATCGTTTCGTCCGCGGCTTCCGATCCCCGCTCGAGGCAGTAACTGAAATAGTCCGCCGCTGGCCGCTCACCACCAAGTTGTTGAATAAGTAGCGCCGCTTCACCGCGAAGTGAAGTCGCCTGATTCACTACGTGCACCATCGTCTCGCCAAGCGGCTGGTCGGTCTCGATTCCGTTATTCATCCTGATGGAGATCGGGCGCGCCAGCTCATCTTCGCTGAGCGATTCGAGGAATCTCATCTGACGGTTCCACAATGATTTCCATCTCACCTTCAAGGCAGTCGTATCGGCACATTCGCTGTAGTCGGGAGACTCCGCCAGCGAATGCCCTTCCCATCTCGAGAGCCACACAACTTCTTCGGCGAGGAGATTCTGGAGCACGCCGCGCAGCGATGGCGAAGAACCGCCCCATCCCTGTCCGTACTTGTCGGAGTCAAGTAACGCAGCAGCGTCGAGGCTCGTTTTGTGTGCCCAGCGGTTGTAATCGAACAGATCTCGCAGCTCGGCCAATTTCATTTAATGTCCGGGGAGTCTTGGGGAAGATGTGACAAAGGTAAGGGAATCTCACCACGTTGGTGGGACGCCTTCATTCGATGCGTTTGCGCAGTTTCGCTCGTCATTCGAATATCCCGGCATTGCGAAACGAATTTTTCGGCACATTTTTGGATCCATGTCCGATAAACAGCTCCCTGATTATTACGAAGTGCTTCAGATCTCCCCGCACGCTGATAGTGAAACGGTGGAGAGAGTTTTCCGTCATCTCGCCAACCGCTATCATCCCGACAACAGCGAAAGCGGCAACGCTGACAGATTCGCGGAGGTGGTGGACGCGCACAACGTCCTGTCGAATCCCGAGGAGCGCGCTAAATACGATGTGAGCTACGACGGACTTCGCCAGGAGAGATGGCGAATCTTCAATCAGGATTCGACGACCAGCGAGATCGTCAGCGATTCCCGAATTCGTCTCGCATTGCTGTCTCTACTGTATGTCGCGAGGCGCAACAATGCCCGCGAGCCTGGAATGGGCATCGTCGAGCTCGAGCGAATTCTTGGATGCGCCAGCTCTGTGCTCGAATTCCATCTCTGGTATCTGAAAGAGAACGGGTGGGTCGAGCGTCTCGAAACGGGGCTACTCGCGATCACCGCTCCCGGCGTTGACCGGCTGTTCGATCTTGGTGGTCCGCCGAAGAGAGGTCCGCATCTGCTTCAGCCGGGGAACGCTGAGGAGACGGGCGCAGCGTAGCACTCGAAACGGCTGGCGATCAATCCCACCAGCCGTGCATGTACCACTCGCCGCTCATCGCTTCGCGATACATCCACACCAGCGTTCCGTCATCGGCAACGCAACGGAAATACTCCCGCGCAAAAGGCTTTTCCCACTGTTCTCCGGAAATGCGATCGGGGCCGGCCACTGACTCGAGAAGAATCCACGCATCGTTCTCTCGATACTTCACCGGAAGATCGTGGTCGCGCCGGCGGGTCGTCTTTACCGTGATGCGCCGGGGATTGGGAAAGAGCTGAAGAGTGAGCTGCGGATTTGCGCGCGCTTCGCGAACAATGTGCGCGCGCGCCGCATGCGACGGGTCCTGCACCTGCCACGTGGTTCGCTTCTCGAGCAAAGGATGTCCGCTGTTCGACGGAACGACGATCACCGCTCCCTGATCGTCGAGCAGTTGCGCGACAGTTTCCTCGGTTGCGCGCGCGGTGCCGAATCCCCGATCGAAGATATCGCCTTGCCGCTCGATTTCTCCGGTCACCGCTTCGACACGCAGCTCGATGCCAGTAACCGAATCGGGAAGCTCCATGCGATCGAGGTGTGTCCGGATGAGTCGCATCCACGCTTTGCGGCTCGACGTCGAGCGCGATGGCCGAACGAGATGCTCGTAGCTGCTGCGATTGGCGAGAGAAAAGACGAGAGTCATCTCGCGTGCGCAGTGTCCGTCCCTTTCGAGCGCGGTCGATACGCTGTCGACAAGCGCGTTGATGACGAACACGAGACGCTCTGGATCTGACAGCGTGTAGTCCACCCAGTCGAGAGATGCCTGCGGAAGAGACCGAGGCATCGCTGAAAAGATCATTCGGTTGTCATCCGCGCGTGCGAGGCGCCAGAGGTGAACCCCTTCGCCGCCGAACCTCACTTCGACCGATTCCTGGCTGAGGCGGGCGAGGTCGTCGCAGGTCTCGATGCCGACGCCGTCGAAGAGGTTCTCGAGGGGAGGCGAAGGGAGGAGAGCGGCTATTGGCTGCGTGGCGAGGAATTTGGATTCTTCGCCTGCTTCGATATTGGTTACTCTGTTGTTGGGGGCCGAAACTCTGCTGGCCACTTCCGCGGCTATGGGGATTCGACTGGCGCCTAATGTAGCATTGGTGACGTCTTTATGTTCCAATACTGCTATTATATCCCTGAAAATTACGTCTATTTGCAGACTTTTCCCATCTGCCCAGATCTGCCCCTTCCCTCCATCCAGACTCACCCTCGGCGCCACCTTCAATATGCCAGGCGCAAGTTGCTCGAGAGGATGCGCGATGGGATCGGGAATAAAGATGCAGATGAAAGTCATGGCATTTATGGGGTGCAAATCATATACCGAATAAATACCGAAGATAAGAGGGGTTTCCCACTGCAGGATTCCGCGAAACCCCTCTGTTCAAGCGAAGCCAGCGACATCTTCTGTCGCTCATCAACGACGTCCTCAATTTCGCGAAGCTTCAGGCAAACTCAGTCGCGGTGGTGAAAGCGCAGATCGACTTCGCCGAGCTCGTCTCCGGCATCGAGGCACTCGTTACGCCGCAGCTTCTCGAAAAGCATCTCGACTACCGGTACGTGCCATGCCCAGAGAAGGATTGCATCGCGGTTGGTGACCCTGACAAAATCGAGCAGATCCTCCTCAATCTTCTCTCGAACGCGATCAAGTTCACCGAGAAGGGCGACATGATCGAAGTATCCGTTGACTGCGATAACGATTGGGTCGTCGCCAAGGTGCGCGATACCGGATCGGGCATTGCCCCAGACAAGCTCGACGCGGTGTTCGAGCCGTTCGTTCAACTCAATCGCACGAAGACCAGCGGCAATGGTGGCACTGGCCTTGGTCTTTCCATCAGCCGCGATCTCGCGCGTCTGATGTCGGGAGACCTGTCGCTCAAAAGTGAGCTGGGCGTGGGCTCGACGTTCTCACTTCGTCTTCCGCGCGCCGTTTCTACCTAAGCCTGGCGCGATCGTTTTGTAAGCATCCCTCTCCGGTCGGGAAGCGCCGGCTCCAGCGCCGAGCGAAGATCATGCGCTGCCACCGGAACAGTGATCTCCACCTTACGGTTCCAGCCAAGCGACTGCGCGTTCACCTTGATCTTCACTGATTCTGCTTCCGCAGGATCACCAAACGGCGACCTCTTCCAGTCGTAGCTATCAGGAAGAATCCGGGAGACAAGTCTCAGGCTCGCCATCGATGTATGAGTCGTCAGCGCAATGAATGCCGTTCCACCTTCGCGGGCTGCGCGTGAGAGCCGCACCATCTCGGTTCCGGCGGGCTCCGATCCGGTGAGAACTATTATGCCGAACCCTCCGCATCGGAGAAGCTCCTCTGTTGCACGAAGGGAGTTACGGCGATTTGCCGGACGGACGAGGATCGGCCCTTCATCCCAGAATTGGCCAGTGATAGTGCCCAGCCCGTCGATCCATGCCGCCCTCTCCCCGGTGCTTGCGGCTGCGTGGCAGGCGGCGCGGAGGATGGCGGTGGCCCCGCCCTGAGGCATCCATACCGAGAGCCTTCCCCGTGGCAATCCTCCCCCCGGCAAAATCGCATCGAGCAGCCCGATGCCTGTCGCGACAGGCTCTGCCGTGCGATGCGTAACCGGAGTTGCATCCGGAAATTTCTGCTCTAGTAGCGATCTGAGTAGGGCCGAGGAGGACAAAGGTTCTTTGGGTTAAGCCTGCCCTTGAGTTTATACCGAATAAACACCGAAAGCAAATACTCCTCCCGAACCCCTGCTCTCATAGATCACTCAGCCCGCAGTTTCCAAAAGAGAAAAATCAAGCGCCTACTGCGTCTGAAATTTTTTCCGTCTCCTCGGTGCTCTCCATGACTCCGTGGCCAATGAAGAACTAGCCCTCGAATTGCTGTGAGAACGCGAAAACAGTCTCGCATATTTCTTTTCAGACAAATTCGGAGTGTGACAATTGCCGGTCATCTTTCGCACGGCTGGATTACTCGTTCTCTCGAACGTATTCATGACATTCGCCTGGTACGGTCACCTCAGAAACCTTGGAGACCGCAAATGGTACATCGCGGCGCTCATCAGCTGGGGCATCGCGCTCTTCGAGTATCTCCTTCAAGTTCCCGCCAACCGCATCGGGTACACCACCTACTCACTCGGCCAGCTGAAAATCCTCCAGGAAGCGATCACCCTCGCGGTGTTCGTTCCGTTTGCCGTACTCTATATGAAGCAGCAGCTCCGGCTCGACTTCCTGTGGGCAGGGCTGTGCATCATGGGAGCGGTGTACTTTGTGTTTCGAGGGCATGTGACGCCCGGCTGATTACTGACATTTCGCGTTGCCCGCTGCCCGCTGCCCGCTGCGCGCTTTCCGCTTCAATCGCATCGTTCCGTCGTTCCGTCGTTCCGTCGTTCCGTCGTTCCCAATAAAACAACCAAAATGATCCCGCCAATATTCCGTCGTATTTCTGTGGTTTCTGTGGTTTCTGTGGTTTCTGTGGTCTCTGTGTCCAGAGCAGTTCCGCTCCAAGCCCAATCGACGACAATCGATTCCTCGTATTTCAACGGTCTCGACTGGCGAAGCATCGGCCCCAATCGCGGCGGACGATCGATTACATCCGCCGGCAGCTCGAGCCGGCCCAACGAGTACTATTTCGGTGCGACCGGTGGCGGACTCTGGAAGACCGTCGACGGCGGCGTCTCATGGAAACCGGTCACCGACGGAAAAATTCACAGCTCGTCCGTTGGCGCTGTGGCGGTGGCTGAGTCGAATCCGGACGTCGTCTTCATCGGCATGGGTGAGGTGCAGTTGCGCGGCAACATCATGCAGGGCGACGGCGTGTACCGGTCGGGCGATGCGGGCAAGACATGGACGCACATGGGTCTCGACAACACTCAGGCGATTGCACGCATTCGCATCGACAGGACCAATCCGGATCTCGTGTACGTCGCCGCACTTGGCAAGCCATCGGCGCCGAGCAACGAGCGTGGCGTATACCGATCGAGGGACGGAGGAAAAAAATGGCAGCGTGTTCTTTATAGAAACGATTCGACCGGTGCCGTTGATCTGATCATAGATCCCAATAATCCCAAAATTCTTTTTGCCTCGATGTGGCAGGCATACAGAATTCCGTGGAAGATGTCGAGCGGCGGTGCGGGAAGCGGACTGTTCAGGTCGACCGACGGCGGGGACACATGGAAAGAGCTGACGCGCGCCAAGGGAATGCCCTCGGACGTGATTGGAAAAATTGGCGTTTCAGTATCGGGGGCCGATTCGAAGCGCGTCTTTGCAATCGTCGAGGCGGATTCTGGCGGTGTGTATCGCTCCGACGATGGCGGAGACACATGGCAGCGAGTGAACGAAGAGAGAAAGCTCCGGCAACGCGCGTTCTACTACACGCGTATCTACGCCGATCCGAAGAACAAGGATCGCGTCTACGTGTTGAATACCGGACTTTATCGATCGGACGATGGCGGCGCGAAGTTCGGCACGACATTGCGTCCCCCTCACGGTGACAATCACGATCTATGGATCGCGCCGAACGATCCGCTGCGCATGGTGGAAAGCAACGACGGCGGCGGAACAGTATCCGTCAACGGCGGAACGACGTGGACGAACCTGCACTACCCGACCGCGCAGGTTTATCACGTTGCCGTGACAAGCGATTTTCCCTACCACGTCTGCGGCGCGCAGCAGGATGAAGGAACGTTCTGCATTCCAAGCTCGGGTTGGGGCAATCTCACCGGCATCAACGACCATCCGGGCGACTGGGCATACGGCGTCGCCGGCGGCGAGAGCGGATACATCGCGCCGAATCCGTCCAATCCCGACATCATCTACGCTGGAAGTCAGGGCGCGTTGCTGACGCGTTACAATCGCCGCAACGGGCAAGTCAGGGACGTTCAGGTTTATCCACGTTTCTTCTCCGGCGAGCCATCGAGCGCCCTGCCGGAAAGATGGCAGTGGACTTTTCCGATCGTTTTCGCGCCGCACAACTCGAAAGTGATCTACACATCGTCGCAGCATCTGTGGAAGACGACGAATGAGGGGCAATCATGGACGCGCATCAGTCCTGACCTCACGCGCCACGATCCGATGACACTTGGTGAATCTGGCGGCCCGATCACGCACGACATGAATGGACCGGAAGTGTACGCGACGATCTACACGGTCGCACCGTCGCCGCGCGACAGCATGACCATCTGGACCGGCTCGGACGACGGACTGGTCTTCATTACCCGCGACGGTGGGAAGGGCTGGAAAAACGTCACTCCCACCGACCTGCCGCCGTTTGCGCGAATCAGCATCATCGATGCATCGCCGCACGCGACAGGAACTGCGTACCTCGCTGCAAAACGATATCAGCTCGACGATCGCAAGCCGTACATCTACATGACGACGGACTTCGGCCGCACGTGGACGAAGATCGTGAACGGCATTCGCGACGATGACTACACTCACGCGGTGCGCGAAGATCTCGAGCGCCCCGGGTTGCTGTATGCGGGAACCGAGCATGGCATCTACGTGTCGTTCGACACCGGCGCGCACTGGCAGTCGCTGTCGCGCAATCTTCCCGACGTCCAGGTGTCTGATATCGCCCTCACCGGAAATGACGTCGTCATCGCGACGCATGGACGATCGATGTATGTGTTGCCCGGCATTGGACCCCTTCGCGAGATGTCACCGTCCGTCACAAAGGCACCACTGCATCTTTTTACGCCGACCCCGTCGACCCGCAACGTTGACCAGCCAACCTTCCAGTTCTACCTCGGCAAGCGGGCCGACAGCGTTCGTGTAGACATCCTCGACGCCGGCGGGAAGCTCGTCAGGACTTTCACTGGAACACCCGCAGACACTGCGATCAAGCCAGCCGTATCGGCGGTGCCGGGGTGCGAAGCGGGTCGCCCGAGAGATCCGAGAGCTCCGACAAATGCCGGATTGAATTCGTTCAGCTGGAACGGCCGCTATCCAGGCGCTGTTGCCTTCGACTGCATGATCATCTGGAGCGGCAATCCGACATCCGGACCGATGGCCATGCCCGGCACTTATCAGGTTCGCGTATCCGCTAACGGAATGACGGAGACCAAGCCGTTCACGATTCGACGCGATCCACGCCTCATCGGAATCACCAACGCTGACCTCCGGGAACAGTATGCGCTCGCGTCGAGGATTACAGCGCGCACGAACGATGCAAACCAGGCAGTCATACGCATCAGGACACTGCGGGATCAGCTGACGGAACGCGCCGGCGCGACAACGCAGACGGACATCAGAAATGCCATTACGCCGCTGGTCACGGATATCACTCGCATCGAGGAAGCGCTTTACCAGACGCGAAATCGAAGTGGGCAGGATCCGCTGAATTTCCCGATCAAGCTGAACAACCGGCTTGCGACGTTGAAAGAGGTCGTTGAGAGCGGAGACGCGCGGCCGACCGCGGGGTCGTACGTAGTATTCAAGGAGCTTTCAGCCGATCTCGACACGCAGCTCTCAGCGCTGCGTTCTATTACCGATCAAAGAATTCCGCAGGTCAACAAATTGCTTATCGCGGCCGGACAGAAAGCGATCACCGACTCACTTCAGGTCACACAGGGTAAAAAATGAAATCTGTCTCGATCGCATCGATCATTTTCCTCACGCTTGGCGCGTGCACGACCGACAAGCCG
This sequence comes from Gemmatimonadales bacterium, assembly GCA_038253755.1. Classification (GTDB taxonomy): domain Bacteria; phylum Gemmatimonadota; class Gemmatimonadetes; order Gemmatimonadales; family Gemmatimonadaceae; genus UBA4720. The sequence goes on from JBBSGU010000071.1 coordinate 12,912, forward strand.
CAGCCTGCGGCTGATACCGTTGTCGTGAAGGCAGACAACGCCAGCGAAGCGACCGAACAGATTGTAGTTCCGCCAGCGGATACGCCTGCTCCAACTCCTGCGCCGGCACCCGACACATCGACGCCCGCTGGCCCAAAATCCGGACAGTGGCAGGTAACCGCCGCCGGAATTGGCGGTATCAGGGCTGGCATGACAGTCGAGCAAGCGAACGCCCTACTCGGCAATTCGCTCGCGATTCCGGCAAAGCTCCAGGAATGCGACTACGTCCGGCCGAAAACGACACCGAAGAATCTCGCGTTCATGGTGGAAACAAATGAGATCTCGAGAGTCGAGGTTCGGCCCGGAAGCGACATCTCGACTGCCGCTGGCGCGAAAATCGGAGACAGCGAAGACCGGATAAAGACGCTCTATCCGGGCGTCGAAGTGAGACCTGCGAAATACGGCGGCGGACACACGCTCGTCGTGACACCAAAAGGTGGTGGCAACAATCGCATCGTCTTCGAGACCGATGGCAAGAAAGTGACTAAGTACCGCTCGGGAAGACTTCCCGCCGTCGAGTACGTCGAAGGCTGCGGCTGATTCAGCTGAACCAGATTCTTCCGGCGACGAGAACGAGAAACACCGCGAACGATCGCTTGAGCTGAATCGCGGAGAGGTGTTGGGCGAGGCGCGCGCCGAACCACACACCGATGAACAGTCCGAGTGCTATCCAGAGAGCCGCCCCGAGATTGAGGTGGCCCTTTCGATAGTATTCCCATGCGCCGAGTGCGCCGACCGGAAGGAGTAACGCGGCGAGTGAGGTGCCTGTTGCAGTAATTGGCGCGAGGCCCGCAAGAAGAATCAGCGACGGGACGATGACGACACCACCTCCGATTCCGAAAACCCCTGACAGAACGCCGGCGACTAGTCCAATTCCAACGAAGATGAATGACACTGTTTCCTCTCGGTGTGGCGGCGGTGGCTGCGCATGGCAATATTGCGACATTCAACAATAATGAGCCAGAGCGCAATGACTGAGTCTGCTGCGTTGTTCAAAGGTATTCGCACGGTGATCTACGCGGTGGATGACATCGAGCGCGGGAAGGATTGGTATGCGAATGCATTCGGCGTTCGGCCGTACTTCGATGAGCCGTTCTATGTCGGCTTCAACATCGGCGGATACGAGCTTGGACTCGATCCCCACGCGGGCGCGAGTGGAGCCGGTGGCTCGACGGGCTACTGGGGAGTGGACAACGCGGACGTTGCCTTCGCGCACATGATCGCGTCGGGTGCGACGGCAGCGAGTCCGGTGACGGAAACAGGCGACGGGATCAAGGTTGCGGTGGTTTTAGATCCGTTTGGCAACCGCGTGGGTATAATCGAGAACCCTCACTTCGATGTGTCCACTGCCACCTGAATTGGCGACAAAAACGATACCTGTGACCGCCGGACAAAATCCGATGGCGTGGCGCGCGCTGGCGCGCTTCGTCGCCGGGATTCACATCGCGTATAGCCTCTTCGTGGTGTTCGGTGGATTGTTCGTGCTGATGTGGCGGCCGCTGATGTGGGTGCACTTCGCGGCAATCGTGTGGGCATTCGCCACGATGAGCCTCGATCTGGGGTGTCCGCTCACTCCCTGGGAAAAAAACGCGTGGATTCGCGGCGACCGCGTTCCGTACGAAGAAGGTTTTCTTCAGCATCACATCCTGCGCACGCGATTCTCTGCGGATCATGAGAGAAGAAATCATGTTCTTGCTGGTGTTTTTGTACTCGTGCTCAATCTTGTCGTCTACTATTTCATTCTTTTCGCTTAACTGCTTTAGACACAGAGACCACAGAGACCACAGAACTCTGTGGTCTCTTGCTTTGAAGGCATCTCTTTCGGGAAAATTTCTGTTTTTTGGTTGATATGACTGGGCTGTTGTCAAGCAGAGGATCTGGCGGGTGTAGTAG
>JBBSGU010000072.1:0-14508 GCA_038253755.1 Gemmatimonadales bacterium
ACCCGCAGACCGTAGCTTCCAGCGACGAGAATGTTTCTGGGCAGTACAAGTCCTATCGGAGTGCCACCCGGATCAGTTATCTGCTGGTTCCCGAAGTCGAGAAGATTGAACGAGACGGCAAACGCTCCGTGCTTGTCAGGGACAAGGACCGTGATGACATCGCCGCGGGCTCCGATGGTTTCGGAATGGTGAATGGCCGCTTCACGCTTCTGATCGCGGGCGATGGCCGACGGATTGGACCACACCGATTCGGTTCCAAAGCGCATAGCAACAGCAGATTCACCGACGCCGACCGTTTCAGCGCCGACTGGAAAAAGGAGAAACAGTGTTCCGTTGGATGTTCCCTGCGCATGCGCATGTCCGGACATGGATCCGATGGCGAAAACGACGCTTAGCGCGAGCGCCACGAACTTCCGCAACAGCACGAACGAGAGTGGACGCACGCTAGAGCGGCGTCGCCTCGTCGATCAGCATGATCGGGATGTCGTCACGAACCGGATAACGCAGGTTGCAGCTGTGGCAGATTAGACTCGATTCCGCTTCGCGGTATTCGAGATCGCCCTTGCACTTCGGGCAGACGAGAATTTCCAGTAACTGCGCGTCAAGGCTCATGCTCGCTCATCCTTTCCGACGTGATAACCAAAACGCTCGAGAGCTGAAGTACTGCGTCGCCAGTTGGGTGCGACCTTGACCCACAGGTCGAGGTAAACACTCTCATTGACGAAAGCTTCGATCTTCTTTCGCGACACCTGACCCACTTCGCGAATTCGAGCGCCGCCCGAGCCGATAATGATTCGCTTCTGGCTGTCGCGCTCTACATAGATGACAGCACGAATGTACAACGGCGAGCGCCCTTCGCGGAACTCCTCTATTCCCACTGCAACGCTGTACGGCACTTCGTCGTGCAATTGCTCCAGAACAGTTTCGCGCACCATCTCGGCCACAAAAAATCGCACGGACTGAGTGCTGACGTCGTCGTCAGGGTATAGAAAGGGACTCTCGGGCAGGGCATCTTCGAGAAGCTTCATCAACTTGTCGACCGAATCACCGGTGGCCGCGGAAATGATTACGGCATCCGGATTCGCTGCCTCGATTTCAGAGCGGCGGATGGCGTTGAGCTGGTCACTCTTGTTAATGACCGTAATGACCGGTGCCTTTGGTGCGTGAGGCAGCCCAGCGGCCTCAACGAGCGACACGGGTGAGCCATTTGTACCGTCCGCCAGATACACGATCACGTCGGCATCAGAGAGAGCTCGCAGTGAGGTCGAGCGCATGGATTGCTGAAGCGCGTATTTCGGTTCTAGCAAACCGGGCGTATCGAAGATGACCATCTGCATATCACCAGCAGTATGGATTCCGACAACCCTGTCACGTGTTGACTGAGGCTTTTGACTCGTGATGGCGAGCTTTTGACCGACAATTCGATTCAGGAGTGTTGACTTCCCAGCGTTAGGCGCGCCCGCGACGGTGACAATGCCGGCTTTGGTCATGCTGCAAGTTAATTAGAGGTTGCGCTCGCACTCGAATCGAGCTTAGTCTGCCGCAGTGATGGCCACCCCAGAGCTCCCCGAATTCGCCTGCCCGCGGTGTCACGGAACACTCGACGCCGATCCCGGGCGATACGAATGTGCCAATTGCGGCTCGATCTACCCGATCATCCTGGGTATTCCCGATTTTCGGGTGTTCCCTGATCCCTGGCTCGGCGTCGAGGAAGACCGGCTCAAATCAATCAGGCTCCATTCGATTATCCAGGATCTTTCATTCGCCGACTCTGTGCGCGCGTATTGGGAGATTACCCCGTCAACGCCCCACTCGATTGCGCAGCGGCACATCCAGCACGTTCTTGATTCTGAGCAGCGAGCCAGTGACTGGCTGGATTGGCTAGGTCAGAAGGAGCCGGCGGCGTCCAACGGCTATTGGATCGACATCGGGTGTGGCGCGGGGGATGTCGTTGCTGCGGCGGGCCAACGGGGTATACCGGTGATTGGGATCGACATCGCTCTCCGGTGGCTCGTGGTTGCACGTCGTCGAGACTTCCTTCAGGATCGCAAAGGAGTGCTCGTATGCGCCAACGCAGAATTTCTTCCGTTCAAGGGGGCAAGTTTTGCCCGGGCGGTCTCGCTTGGCACGCTCGAACATTGCGCTGACCCGGCAAGAGCCGTTGTCGAGGCGGGTCGAGTTCTTCGTCGTGGTGGACTTTTGCAAATCAGAACCGTCAATCGCTACACGTTGTTGCCGGAGCCGCACGTTCACGTGTGGGGCGTCGGACTGGTCCCCAGGCGCTTCGCAGACGCCTACGTGCGGATGATGAGCGGTCAGCGATATGAGCACCACCGGCCACTCTCGCCCCGCGGTGTTCGCCGAGCCTTGTTCGATGCGGGACTGTCCGACATATCGATCGCAGCTGCTGGGCTTCTGGAAGCCGATCGTCGACGGCTGGGTGCAATCGGTGCCTTGGCATCTCCGCTTTATGATCGGCTCAGGCAAATGCCGGTCGTCGGCACCGGTGTTCGCTGGATTGCGCCCATAGTGGACGCCCGCGGTATCGCTCCCTGAAGAGCGCGTGAGCCGAACACTGTGCGTCCGGACATGTGTCGCTGAACGATTGATACGCTGTATCTTGTGAGGTCTCCGCCGCATGAGCGCACCTTTCAGACGGCAATGTTTTCGATTACCAAACGGAAAAAGAAATGGGATTCAGGTCCGATCCGACAGAGCCTCAGTCGGCTGCTGACATGATGATTCGAGTTCGTGCCGTTGACCGCTGAGAGGCCCGCCGAAATCTCGATCGTGATTCCGGCCGTAAACGGCTGGGCCGACCTTGACCGGTGTCTCTCGGCGATCGATGGCGAGCGGGCCAGTACAGCAATCGAAGCAATCGTCCCGGAGCGTTGTGGAGAAGAGGTTCGCGGACTGGCGGCTCGGAAGTTTCCATGGGCCCGCATCATTCCAGTCCCGGCGCAGACCACAATTCCGCAGATGCGCGCCGCCGGCATCCGCGAGGCGAGGTCACCGACAGTTGCAATTGTCGAGGACCACACCATTGTCCGCCCGGGTTGGGCGCGGGAGATGGTTGAAGCGCGGACCGACGAGACGCGTGTCGTCGGTGGAGGACTCGTCAACACCGCTACCGAAAGCATTGTCGACTGGGCCGCGTGGCTCTGCGAATACAGTCATCTTGCCGGCCCGGCACCGGTCGGAGTCGTTGACTCGATGCACGGCAATCATACCGCGTACGATCGGCAGCTTTTGGAAGAGCATCGTGACATAGTGGAGTCCGGCAAGTGGGAAGATGCGCTTCATCGAGCAATCCAGGGAAAGGGCGTCACGCTGTGGAGCCGGCCCGACATTGTCGCGGGTCACGAAAAACACTATTCGGTCGGCGAGTACACCAGTCAGAGATTTCTCTATTCCAAAGCGTACGCCGCAATGCGCACGAGCGGCGCGAGCGGGTTACGAAAATTCGTATATGGACTTCTGGCGTTCGCGCTTCCGCCCATTTTGCTCTATCGCATTGTTAACCGGGTGTGGCGCGGACGGTTGTATCGCTCTCACCTGCTGCCTTCCCTTCCCTTACTCGTGATCTTCGTCGCGTCCTGGGCGCTCGGCGAAATCGCGGGGGCGTGGTTCGGTGACGGCGGCGCGCTCGCCAAAGTCGCTTGAACGGCGCCAATCCCACGGCATCGCGGACTCCAGAGCTTTCGGTGATTCTCGCGTGCGACGGCGGCGTCGGGCACTTGTCGGAAACGGTCGATGCGATCGTACGAGCATGCAGAGGCGTCGACGCAGAAATTGTCGTAGCTCATTCAACTCGCTTGCAAATAGTGCTACCGGACATCGGAGCAATTCCTTTGCGGTCTGCCGAAGCGACGTCCGATCTCGTGCCTGCACTCTGGGGGGCTGGAATCGCCGGGTCCCGCGGGGTCGTCGTCGCGCTGACGACAACGCAGTTCCGCGTTGACCCCGGATGGGCAAGGGCCCTGCTCCACGAGCTTTCGGCACAGGGAGTCGCCGGTGTAGGGGGGCGCATGGCGGTCGCAGACACCGCCGATGCGCTGACCCGTGCTGCGTTCTTTCTCAGATACTCCGAGCACATGGGTTCCGAGCCATCGGATCAACCTCGCGACATTGCCGGCGACAACGCAGCATACGTGCGCAACATCCTAGTTCGGGACTATCCGGACGTAGCGAACGGATTCTGGGAAGTCGATGCGCATCGCCTGATGCGTTCGGCAGGCGAGCGTTTCGGCCGCGCGACGAAAGCGGTTGCTGTGTTCGAGCCCAATTTCTCTCTGGGCGAATTGATCAGAAACCGGTTTGTCCACGGCGGACATTTCGGTTCGTATCGCGTTCGCGCCCTTGGCTGGTCACGTTGGCGAGCGCTTGCCGTAACGCCCCTGGTACCGTTCGTCCTGCTTCAGCGCATCCTCGCGCGCGTGGGCCGGAGCGACGCCGGGGTTGGCAGCATGCTCACATCCGTGCCTCTGATGCTCGTCCTTCTATTTGCCTGGGCAGCGGGAGAGGCGCGCGGTGCGATCTCCGCGACATGTCGAGCGTCCGGAGCCTGATGTCCGAATCGCCAAGTCTCTCGATCGTCATCGCCTCACTCGATCCCGGCCCGGTAATATTCGAATGCCTGAAGATCCTTGACTCTCAACGATCGGAACAAATCGAAATTCTCGTCGTCGATGGGTCGGCTGATGACACCGCAGCCAGAGTGCGCACTCGATTTCCGTGGGCACGAGTTTTCGAAGAAAAGAGTGCGCGGTCTCTGCCGCGTCTCCGCGGGATCGGAATTGCGGCGGCCCGTGCCCCCGTGGTTGGCATCCTCGACGCATGGTGCCTGGTGAGCACCGAGTGGGTTACAGAAGCAAATCGAATTCATCATGCGAGGCCTGAGCCCGCCGCAGGTGGAAGCGTTGAGCTCGCGTCTTCTGAGCGCCAAAGCCTGTCGGCGTGGGCAACATACCTTTTCGACTATTGGGAATTCGTCCCACCCCAGAGCGAAGGAGGCACGCGCGTTCTCGCGGGAAACAACATCGTCTACAAGAGAAGCGCCTTGCCTGCCGCCGAGGAATTGCGCAAGGCGGGTTTCTGGAAAGCGTTCGCGAATGCTCAACTGAAAAGCGAAGGCCATTCATTATTGTCGTCCAACCGGCTTTCAATTCAGATTCGGAGGAGACTGCCGGTCGGCAGTTTTTTGCGCAGCCGGTACCATCACGGACGTTCTTATGCAGGCATGCGGAGCGCCAGCTGGTCATGGAAGAGCAGAATCAAATGGGCAGCGATCGCGCCCGGGTTGCCGCTGTTGTTCATGGCAAGGCAAGTTCGCGGGCTCGCGACAAAGCGGACCGCCCGAAATTGGTTTGTTGTGTGTTCGCCGCTGCTCCTGGCCTTTCACGTGAGCTGGGCCGCCGGAGAGTTGCACGGCTACCTTGCCGGCCCCGGTAGGAGTTACGATGCAAACAGAAGCTGAGATCCGCGCCTCCATCGTCGTGATCGCATATGCTCCGCCCGACATTCTTGGTCGCTGTCTCAGTGCGCTCCGAGATCAGCGAGGCGCGGGTGGCGACGTCGAGATTCTGGTCGTTGCCCACCCGTCACACCAGGGCGAGTCATTCGATGAAGTCAAAGCGCGATTCCCGGATTGCAACTGGGTGGAAGCAACGCAGCACCACAACGTCGCCAGGATGCGGGGCCTTGGCGTTGCGAAAAGCACAGGTCCTTTAATCGCGCTGCTCGAAGGAGATTGCGTGCCCGCTTCCGGATGGCTCGACGCTCTGTCTCTAGTTACACCCCTGGGTGCGGTTGGCGGCGCGGTCGAGCCGGGCGATTTTTCTCGCGGCGCTGACTGGGCAGCGTATTTCGCGGAGTTCGGACGCTACATGCTTCCACTACCGGAAAGCACATCGCAGCTCCCGGGTGCGAACGTCGTTTATCTCCGCGCTGCTTTGCCAGATGCACGGCAGCTCGAATCCGAGGGGTTCTACGAAACATTCATCAACGCCAACATCAGCGATTCCCATCCAACCAACTCCGGTCTTATCGTTCGGCACGAGCGCACATGGACTCTGCGCGGGATACTTGCAACCCGGTTCAACCATGGTCGTAGCTTCGCATCGCTCCGCACTCGCGGGCGCCCGCTTGCGGAGCGGATTCCCTTCATGTTGCTCACTCTTGCGCTCCCGTTGGTTCTCGTCGCGCGGGTCACCCTCGAGCCTTTCAAGCGTGGGCGTCTCGTGACGCGCACCATCCTGACGCTTCCCTGGATCGTTGCGCTGTCAGTTAGCTGGTCGGCGGGCGAGCTTGCGGGTTATGCCGCAGGGCCAGGATCGAGCCTCGACAAATGGCGCTGACGAAATCGCAATGAGAATAGGAATTGACGCCAGCTGCTGGTTGAACCGGCGAGGGTTTGGGCGGTATACGCGTGAGCTGGTCCGCGCTCTTCTCGATGTCGACGCGAAAAACGAGTACGTACTTTTTCTCGATGCGGCGACGGCCAGGGATGTGAGCGACCTTCCTCCCGAATCTCGCGCCGGCCGAGTGGTCATACCAACGAGCGCTGCCGCGGCGCAGGCGGCAGCAGCAGACGGGAGCAGGTCACCCCGCGACCTGTGGCGAATGCGCCGCGCGGTCGCCGAATGGGGTGACCGTTTGGACGTTTTCTATTTCCCCGCGGATTACACCTATTTTCCGGTGAGTACGCCCGCCCGCGTCGTCGTGACAAAGCACGACATGACCGATCGCCGCTTTCCCGAGCTGCTATTCCCGACCTGGAGAAGTCGCCTGTTCTGGGAAATCAAGATTCGTTCGGCCGTCCGCCGGGCGGACATGATTTTCACCGTGTCTGAAACATCGCGACGTGACATCATAGACGCGTTCAGTTTTCGCCCCGACCATGTACGGGTCGTCGCCGATGCCGTCGATCCGAGTTTCGTACCTGCGCCCGCCGGATCTGAGAGAACGCAGGTTCTGGCACGGTACGGCCTCGCGGAAGATGAACGCTTCATACTTTACGTTGGTGGCCTCAGCCCGCACAAAAACCTCGAGACGCTGATCCTTGCCTACGAACGTTGGCTCCGGTCGGGTAACCCTGAGCCAGTCTCACTCGTTCTCGTCGGAGACTACACCGCCGATGTGTTTCATTCGAGCTTCGAGACGCTCCGCCGCCTCGTGGATGAAAATGGACTCGCCTCCTCTGTCCGTTTCGCGGGGTTCGTGCCCGACATCGACCTCCGCCATTTCTACTCGGCCGCGGACGCGCTGGTTTTACCATCCTTATACGAGGGGTTCGGGTTGCCGGTCCTCGAGGCCATGGCGTGCGGGACCGCTGTAATAGCGAGCAATGCGGGAGCTCTTCCGGAAGTGGTTGGAGACGCCGGATTGTTATTCGACCCACACTCGCCCGCAGAGCTCTCGCGATGCCTCGGCCGCGTTCTTGGCGATCGCTCGTTGAACGCGGAGCTTGTCGATCGCGGCATGTCGCGCGCGCGTCGGTTCACGTGGGATGGTTCAGCGCGCGTCGCGATCGACGCTTTCGAACAACTGTCCAGGTGAGCATTTGCCGTGAATGCACGCGACCGTCGCTCGCCACGTTAATTTTGACCTCATGAAAAACTTGCAATCGGAGATTCTCTCATTCGCGTAGCTCTGCTCGGACTCGGAAATGCCGGCTGGATGCTTCATCTACCTGCACTCACCGCAGTGCGATCGGCGACGATAGCAGGCGGCTGTGACCTCGACCAAAACCGCCGGGATCGCGCTGCGAAACGATGGCAAATTCCGGTATTTTCGGACTACGCCCAGATGCTCAGGGAGGCGCGACCAGAAGTGGTGGTGGTCGCCACCCCGCCAGAGCAACACCTGGAAGCATGCCTCATGGCTATCGACGCCGGCGCGCACGTGATCTGCGAAAAACCGCTCGCCCCGACGATCGCCGACGGAAGAAAAATTCTCGATGCCGCCCGGAATGCTGGCCGCCGCGTGGCGATGAATTACGAGTTCCGCGAGATGGGCATTGGTAGTTCGCTACTGAATCGAATCGGCACACCGGGGATCGGCCCGTTGCACTTCGCTCACGTTTGGCAGTGCATGGACCTGCCTCCGTGGAAAGAACCGGGGTGGCGCGGCCAGCTTTCGCGCGGCGTCCTGTATGAAGCGGGCACTCACCTCGTTGACTACACACTTGCTTTGTTCGGTGAGCGGCCGGCCTCGGCATGGGCAACGATGTCGACTTGTGGCGCACGCGACGAGAAGACGGATTCGGTCGCTTTGGTAACACTGGAATTTTCCGGCGGACGCCTCGCTCAGATAACCCAGAACCGGCTAAGTCCGGGCGACCTGCGTTATTTCGAAGTAAGTGCAGATTGCGCGGAAGCGACGCTGCGCGCTTCGTTTGGCGGGCGTGCGCGAATTTCGGCCGGCATGTTGCGCAGCAGCAAGCCGCACGTGCGCGTGGAATTCGGCGCTTCGGGGATCGCGTGGGAAGAGCGCGGCGCGGCGCGACGCATCTTTGCGCGAAATCCGAAGGACGCCGGAATGCATGCCACGACGGCGCTCCTCAAGAATACCCTGGCTGCCTTCGCGAATGATCGGCAACCGCCCGCGAGCGGCGAATCAGGCTTGCTTGGCCTCGAAGTGCTGGCAGCGTGTTATCGGTCGGCCGATACGGGTAATCGCTTCAGCATGGACGAGGCTTCGGTTCAGAGCCTCGACGAATACCCCATCGGGCAGTAAAGTCTGCGAGCGATCCTCACGTATCACTCCGTGGATGAGACCGGTTCAGTGATTTCCGTCACGCCGGCGGAATTTGCCGGGCAGATGAGCTGGCTTGCTGGCAGCGACGTCTCGGTCGTTCCGGTGGAGGAGCTCGTCTCATTAAAAAGCGACGGCCACGCGGTATCTCTCACCTTCGACGATGCGTTCACGAACTTCGAGACGACTGCGTGGCCCCTCTTGCGAGACAACGGATTTCCGGCGACGCTGTTTGTCCCGACTCTCCACGTCGGCCGATCGAATGATTGGGCAGCAACAACGAGTCGTGCGGTTCCGTCGCTTCCGATTCTCGATTGGGACTCGCTCGGCCTGCTCGCTGAACAGGGTGTATCGCTCGGTGCCCACACGCGTACTCACGCTGATTTGCGGCTGCTGAGCGATGCAGAGATAACAGACGAAATCCAGGGATCAGTTGACGATATCATGAGAGAAACAGGAATTAAAGCATCCGGATTCGCCTACCCATATGGACGCGTCAACGATCGCGTGAGCCGGATAGCGAGCCAGCATTGTGACTTGGCTTGCACAACCGAGCTCCGCCCTCTTTCGCGCCGGGAAAACCGTCATCGACTCCCGCGAGTTGACGCGTATTTCATGCGGGGGCCTGGAAGACTTTCCGGTTACGGCTCATCGTTTTTCAAATCATATATCGCGCTGCGCAATACAATTCGCCAAGTTCGCCGCTGATGACGCTTCCCCCGATTTTCAGCGATGAGTATTACGCGCACTGGCGCGATTTCGACGCTCACCACTGGTGGAGCGCCGGCATGAGAGACGTCGCGGCCGGCCTCATGAGTGTCGCCTCACTGCCGGCGGACGGCCTTATGCTGGACGTCGGTTGCGGATCCGGCCAAGGCATGCACTGGCTTGCGGGCATCCGCCCCCGGTGGAAGATGCTCGGTCTGGACCTTGGCATGGACGGCCTGCAGGCCGCGAAAAGATCGGGCATGAAAGGAGTGGCTTTGGGGACGGCCACTTCCCTTCCCATCGGCGACAGCGCTGTTGATCTCGTAATCACACTGGATCTCTTGCAGCACCTGCCTCTTGCGGGCGGCGATCACCAGGCCCTTCACGAGATGCATCGCGTGCTAAAGCCCGGCGGACATCTTTTCATTCGAACGAACGTGCAGAGCTTTCCGCGCGTTGAAGACGATCCGGACGCTGTCTGGCATATGTACGATGTTGACGAGCTCCACGAAAAAGTTCGACATGCAGGATTTACGGTCGTCAGGTTGAGCCGAATCAACGCGGTGCTGGGCCTCGCCGAAATCCCGCAGGCAATCCGGGCCCGCGGAGCGAAACGCGATTGGTCCTACAACGTCGTGACCAGCGCCCCCCGTAAGGCTGAAGGAATGGTCAACTCGATGAAGCGTGGCCTTCTTCGCTTCGAAGGCCGGGCGGTGCAGGCGGGCATCAGTTTGCCGGTAGGCCGGACTCTCGTTGCGTTGTGTCGCCGTGATTGATCCAACCCATTCTCGGCGCACAGCTCCAATCAGGGTGGCGTTGATTGGACTCGGGGAAGCGGGCGCTACGATTCATCTACCATCGCTTCGACTCGTAAACGGCGTGGAGATAGTCGGCGCGGCGGACCCGGTCAAAGGCCGGCGCGACTCGGCATCGGCGGCATTGGGGATGCCGGTTTTTGAAAGCCATTCGGAGCTTTTCAACGCCACGCAGCCAGACTTCGTCATCGTCGCCAGCCCGCCGTCTCTGCACGCTGAGCATTGCATTGCTGCGCTCGATTCGGGTGCCGACGTTTTGTGTGAGAAACCATTTGCCGCCAGCATACGCGAAGGCGAGGACATTCTTGGGTACGCAACAAAGCGCAATCGTCGAGTTGCGGTGAATCATGAATTTCGGGCGATGCCAATATTCCGAGACCTGATAAGTGCCGTACGCGAAGGACCGCCACCGTCGGTGGTGCAGGTATGGCAGGCGGTGAGCCAGAACCCCGACGCCGAGCAGGGATGGCGAGGTCAGTTAAAACGGCGAAGCCTTTACGAGGCCGGAGTTCATCTCGTCGATCTTGCGCTGCACCTTTTTGGGGAAATGCCAATCGGCGTAAGTGGATCCTTTGCTCCAACAACCGGAGAGTCATCGGGCGTTGATGCGATTGTGCTGGTGACGCTTCGGTTCCCGGGCGATCGGCTCGCTCACCTGATGCAGCGTCGCGTGCACGTCGGCGACCGGCAGTACATGGAGGTGAGGGCGGACGCATCAACAGCATCATATCGCGCATCGTTTGGCGGACGAGCCCGCGTTACCGCCGGACTGCTGCGAAGCCCCCGGCCACACATTGCGTTGGAGCGCGGTGGGTCAGGAGTCGCCTGGAAGGAACATGGCGCGACAAGGACAGTCTTTTCGCGAAATGGCGCGAAGCCGCTTGTGACTGCGACACGCGACATTATTCAGTCATGCGTCGACGCGATCAGGCTGGATAAAGCGTTCGACTTTTCGGCAACCGATGGAGTTGACTCCCTTCGCATTATCGCGGCGGCGTATAAATCCGCCGAGACTGGCCGAACGGTCGATCCTGCGGATGAGAACCTGGAGCTGATGACACTGACTGAAAGTCGTTGGTCGTGAGCGCACGGAAGCGAGGCGCCGGAGCGGTGATAGTAGGCGCCGGACTGATGGGCCGCTGGCATGCACACGCGATCCATGCGATTGGCCAGAGGGTGAACACGATCGTAGATGATGACATCGGTCGCGCAACGGCGCTTGCGGAGAAATACGGGGCGATCGCCACGACGAATATTGAATCGGCATTCGCAGAACACCCCATCGCCGTCCATATCTGCACTCCACCGGCGACACACGCTAAGCTTGCTGCGAAGGCAATCGCAGCCAAAACGAATGTGCTGATAGAGAAGCCATTCGCGCCTTCGCTTGCTGAGACGACCACGCTGCTCGCTTTGGCGAAAGCCGCTGGTGTCATCGCTTGCCCTGTTCATCAGCTGGTCTTTCAGCGCGGAACACGAGCAGCGCTCGATCGCCTTGCTGAGTTCGGACCGCTGCTGCATGCGGATTTCGTCGCGTGTACAGCCGGAGCCGATCAGGCGCGTGAACTCCGCGCCCAGCTTGCAATCGAAATCCTCCCGCACCCGCTGTCGGTGTTGCAGCGATTCCTCGCTGGTTCCCTCGGCGCTGCGAAGTGGCACGCGACCTCTCCATCAACTGGGGAAGTTCGTATTGCAGGAGAATACGGCCCGGTCACATTCGGCATTCTGATAACCACTGCCGGGAGGCCTACCCGCAACACCGCCCGCTTCATCGGGGAACGCGGGACGATGCACCTCGACTTCTTCCACGGGTTCAGCACCTTCGAGCGCCCGAGCGTGTCGCGAACCCGCAAGGCAGCCAGGCCCTTCGCGGTAAGCACTGGCATGTTTGCTGGCGCGGCGGCTAACCTCGCGCGGCGAGCGGCGGCAGGAGAGCCTGCCTACCCCGGCCTGCGCGACCTGGTTCGCGAGTTTTACAGAGCGATCGATCTTGGTGAGGGCTCACCAATTAGCCCGGATGACGTTAGAGATCTGTCCCGCGCAATGGAGTTGCTTTCGGATCTGCTTTCCTGACAAAAGTGAAGTCTGAAGGCGATGTTTCGAGACTGCACGCATTGAATCTGCCAGCATTGACATGCGTCGGACAACACGGTGGAGCTCAATCGGGCGCTTGAGGCCGCTGGACTGCACCGACTTTCGACCATGGGCGCCGTGTTCGATCTGAATGGGGCAAACAACGCGAACCCCGGTACGGCGAGCGCATCCGGGATTACCCCGCGGCCACGACGAAGACCACTCCGGCGCCGATGGAGCGCTCGACGGCATTGCTCAGCGCCTGCGAGAATCCTCCGCTGAAACTCATGTTGGCGACCGCAGGGAGAGTATATTTGGGAATGTTCACCATTAATGCAGTCGCGCGGGCACAAGAGTCTCTCGCCTGAATCGCGCACGGTGACAGAAGTGCCCAGCGGTGATTTCGACAAGCTTCTTGACGCGGCGAGCTACGATCCCGTGGCCGGAGTTTATGGGCATTATATCAATCGTTTATCTGCACCGCTCGCGCGCCATGCGGTGATATTGGGTCACCTGGAGCCAGGCCACAGAGTACTCGATGTCGGCACGGGAACGGGCATTGCTGCGCGGTATGCCGCCCTCGCTGTCGCTCCAACTGGGCAGGCCGTTGGCATCGACTTGTCCGCCGGAATGATCAGTGTCGCACGAGAGACTGCATTAAGCGAAGGTGCGAGCAATGTTTCGTTTGATGTGATGGATGCCGAGTCGCTGCAATTCCCAGACAACTCGTTCGACTGTGTACTTTCCCTCTGCGCCGTCGCGCATTTTCCGCAACTTGGCCAAGCGTTGACAGAAATGCGCCGAGTCATGAAGCCGGCGAGCAGACTGGTGGTGGCGATTGGGGCGGGACGTCCCGGTTTGTCCGCGGCTTTGATCCCGTATGCGACAATGCGCTTGATTCGGCACGTCTCCGGGCGGTTTCACCCACAGCTCTGGGCGCCACATTGCATGGAGCGTTTTGTGTCCGAGCGCGTTCCCTGGATCGCGGAACCCGAGGAAACCACCTGGTCTGGAGGGCAACCTTTCGTGACCCTACCCCGTCGTGTCAGAGCGGCAGGTTTTCAGCGAGTGCGCAGCGAGTGGGTTGGGCACGTTGTGACATTTGAAACTGCGGAAGCATTTTGGGAAGCGCAGGTTTCCATTATCACGTCGGTGCGCAAGCGTCTTGCGCAACTCCCGCAAACTCGTTTGACAGAATTACGCTCCGAATTTATCACTCTGGCACAACAGGCGTTGGATTCGGGAGGCGAGTTGATCTATCCTTACGGCGCCTTTTATGTCACTGCGGTGGCGCCGAGATAGCCGATGGTCTTTCCGTAAGCGCAGAGTCGCGGGATGGAGCACAAAGATTTGGTTGTGACGTGCAACACAAAGCCCCACACCGAATTAACGATGTGGGGCTCGATGAGGTGCCGGCGACGGCCTACTCTCCCGCGTCCTCTCGGACGGAGTACCATCGGCGCTGCAGGTCTTAACGTCCGTGTTCGGGATGGGAACGGGTGTGGCCCCTGCGCTCTAGTCGCCAGCGATATGGAACGCTGGCAGTGCCAGCGCTTGTAGTCGCTTGGTGTTGTCATTTCCGGTTAAGGAAATGACAGACGGAGTGTAGTAATGATCGTGTTCATCTGAATCAACAGGTTAGACTGCGATTGCATTTGTTCGGATTGCGTTGGCATTTAAGCCATTGCAATGAAAAAGAAGATCAAGCCTCACGGGCGATGAGGATCGCTGCGCTTGGAATAGATTGCTCTACGTCCACGTGCGACCTCTTGACGGGATGGTCTCTCCCGGCCCTTCAGGGAGCTCAAGGCTCCAGGGAGGTTTCATCTTGGGGGAAGCTTCCCACTTAGATGCATTCAGCGGTTATCTTCGCTTGCCCTCGCTACCCGGCGATGCAGTTGGCACCACAGCCGGCACACGAGCGGGCAATTCGACCCGGTCCTCTCGTACTAGGGTCCACACCCCTCAAACCTCCAACGCCCACGACGGATACAGACCGAACTGTCTCACGACGTTCTGAACCCAGCTCATGTACCACTTTAACCGGCGAACAGCCGGACCCTTGGGACCTGCTCCAGCCCCAGGATGTGATAAGCCGACATCGAGGTGCCAAACCGCGCCGTCGATGTGAACTCTCGGGCGCGATAAGCCTGTTATC
>JBBSGU010000073.1:0-14415 GCA_038253755.1 Gemmatimonadales bacterium
GCAGCACTCATCGGCTGGCACGGATCGGACATGCTCTGCTACGTCACGCCGAAAGAGCACTTGGGTCTCCCGAACGCGAACGATGTTCGTGAAGGGGTGATCGCATACAAGATCGCCGCACACGCAGCCGATGTTGCACGCGGTCGTAAGGGAGCACGCGATCGCGACGACGCGCTCTCACGCGCACGCTACGCGTTCGACTGGAAAGAACAGTTCCGTCTTTCGCTCGATCCCGATCGCGCGCAGGAATATCACGACGAGACTTTGCCGGCCGAGTATTTCAAATCGGCTGAATTCTGTGGTATGTGCGGGCCGAAGTTCTGCTCCATGCACCACTCCCGTACTATAGAAGAGGGCATCGCCCAGCTCGCGGCGGAACTCGACGCGGAGCAGGCATCGAAGGCTGCCGGTCAGGAGTTGGCGACGGTCTAGCCCGGGCGGATAGCATCGCACGAAAGGGCGTGCCCTAGTGGACACGCCCTTTCGCGCGACGGCCAACTCCCGAATCGCATGTCAGTCACCGTCGGTGGGATATTCGAACCCCGGATAATCAAAGGCCGAGCCTATGACTGAACAGTCCTGACCGCTTCCGCCATGCCTCAATACCTCTTCTCGCCAATGCGTACGAATAGTCGCCGCCATTTCGGTGATGATCCTGTTTGCTTCGTCATACTCCAATGAAAACCGGTCGGCTTCGGATAGCAGGTTGTCTCGGCGCGCAATCCGTCCGAATCGCCCGCAATCCATCGCAAGCCTCCTCTCCTCCATGCCCTGTCGCGCGTTTGGCGTAAGATCGTAAGCCGGTGCCAGAAACCAATCATTCCCTGGAGCGATCAACGCGTGATTGCGCGGATGGTCATCAACATTTGCGATCAATGCATTGAAAACAATCCGTCGAAAGAGCTCGGTCTTATCAGGCTTTGGTCGCTTTGACCAGCGCTGGATTTCATCCGCGAATTTCAGATAGGACCAGTCAGTACGATCAGTGGGGGACTCTTCAGCGTCGAGTACAGTGAGAGCGCTGACCATTCTATGACGAATGTAGCCGCGCCTTCCATCTTCCTCTTCGATGAGTTTGCGATCGAAGCGGCGCACCAGCAGGATACTTTCCTCTCCCAGAGATTCCACTCTAAAAGCCGCAACCCTGATCGAACAACGTGACGCCAACCCCAGCATTCCAGCTTCCACGAAGGCGTTGTTCCAGCGGTCGCCCTGCTGGGGAAATTGCGCAATCCAGAGTGCTCCATCGTCCTCAATGACAGTCTTTGGCCGAGCGCCTCCCAATGAAGTACCTGGCTTCAACAGGTCCCGAATCTGCTGGGGTATTTTTGTCGTCGGATTTCCCCGTTCTATTAGCGCTGCTGCGTCACGCAACTCACCGAGTTCAACAATCCTGTTGAACTTCCGCAACGGTGCAGGGGGAACGACGTTTCTGCCAAAGGAGAGCGCGCCCGCACCGTCTTCGGCAGACTGGAGCAGGTAATCAACTTCGTCGAGATCGCGACGATCCAGTACCCGATCGATAACACGCCGTCCCCACGCATCAGGCGCAGCATCCCGAAGCGCGCCGAATACCCCGTTCAGCTTTGCGGTCTCCTGCACAATCGCAGATACAGGCAGGCGCACGGGATCGATTGCGAGAGCATCGCTCCGTTCACGATAGGTACGCCCATACACGAACCTGCCTACCGCGCCACCATCTCGAGTTTGCTCACGCGCGAATCTTCCGCAAGTGACCGTTTCCAGGCTGCCGGGAAGCTGGATGTAGACGAAGCACTCCCTGGTGCCGCTCATCAAAAGTCGTCACTCAGATTCACTCTCGGCCGAGCCCTCTTGTTCGCGCGCGACGACTCCAGAGTAATTCCCTCCGCGTCGGACGACGGATCAGCCAGACTCTTCAGTTGATCGTCCAGCCCTAACGCCCAGAGTGCGGCCAGGTAGGCTCCGATCCCGGCGGTCGTTTTGCCCTTTTCGATCGAAGCGAGAGTAGCGCGTGTAATTCCCGCCTTGCTTGCGAGGTCTGCCTGTCTCCAGCGGCGGCGCAGTCTCGCCGTTTCAATATTGGTTCCGAGTCGTTCGGCGATTCGTTCGACCTCTCTGGGCATGGTGGCAGAGTATCTACCTTTTTTCTTGGGCGCTATCATTCGTACTCCATGTGTACAATATAGTACATGTTAAATCGATTCATGTCAAGTATACTATACATTAATCAAGATAATGTATAACCGAGAGTACATATGTTTGCTTTCAGCCATATAATAGTGCCCTGGACAACGGAAGTAATTACTAAAAAATCCATTTCTAGTAACTAGACCTTGAAGAACTCCTAAATAACTACTAATATCCGATTTATTAGTAATTAGTTAGGAGCGCCATGAAAGTCCCCATGAGCCCGCCAGCCAGCGGTGCAGACGCAATCAAAGAGTTTGAGTCGATCGATCGATTCTTACTGGCAATCGAATTGACCGGCGGGCCTATACAAGAGGGCAAATACCGGCACTGGGATACGTTGCGTCATCTGCGTCCCCCGGGCGATCTCACCCCAACTGAATGGTGGGTTGGGATAAAGTCCGCGCGACGCCAATTGTACAAGGCGTTGCACCTTTCCGACAAGGCAGACGCTCCGTTCGTGTACGCGACAACGGCGCCCGGACTCGAAATGCTCCATCGGGTTGATCGAGATGCAAGTGGAACAATCCAGGCGCCGGAGCAGGTCACAAACCCCGCCAGCCGGGATACGTATCTAATCCGCTCGCTGGTTGAAGAAGCAATCACCTCGAGCCAGCTCGAAGGCGCGTCCACGACCAGAAAAGTTGCGAAAGAAATGATCCGCGAAGGGCGTGAGCCGCGTACCCGAAGCGAGCGGATGATTTTGAACAATTATCAGGGACTGGAATTCATTCGGCGGTTCGTAGGTCAACCGCTGACACCATCGATCATACTAGAGCTTCAAACAATCCTTGTTGAAGGCACACTCGACGAGACTGATGCTGCAGGCCGCTACAGAAGGGATGACGAAGGCATCGCCGTCACCGACGAGCTCGGCAACGTTCTGCATTCGCCACCCCCCGCAGCCGAAGTCCCGCACCGCATCGATCGGCTCTGTGGGTTTGCAAACGCGTACCTGGCAGAGGTAAAAAGGCCCGGCAGCAGTTTTGCTTCCCACGACTGGATACACCCTGTCGTTCGCGCAATTCTGATCCATTTTATGATCGGATACGATCACCCCTTCGTGGACGGAAACGGTCGTACAGCGCGCGCGCTCTTCTATTGGTCCATGGCCAGCCAGGGCTATTGGCTCGCCGAGTTCGTTTCCATTTCGCGAATCCTGAAAAAGGCACGGACGCCCTACGCGCGCTCGTTCCTTTACACCGAGACAGATGACAACGACACAACGTATTTCATCCTGTATCAGCTGCGTGTGTTTCTGCGAGCGATAGAGGACCTTCATGTATACCTGGCAAGAAAGGCAGAAGAGATTCGCAGTACAGAACTGACTTTGAAATCCGCAAAGGCACTTCGCGAAAAACTGAATGACCGTCAGCTGGCGCTAATGGCGCATGCGATCAAGCATCCCGAGGCGATCTTCACGATTGATTCTCACCGCCGTTCACATGGGGTGAGCTATCAGACAGCGAGAACGGATCTTCGGTCTCTTGCTCATCAGAAACTACTCACGGAGAAAAAAGGCGGTCGTGCGTTCGAGTACTCTCCGGCGGAGGACCTTTCGGCTCGCATTGGAAAAGCGGCGGTCGGACTCTTCGCGACCCTCAGTTGAAATCGTGGCAGCCATGCCGCGTAAGGCCCTCATGAGCCGGTTTGTGGGATTTCCGTGTTACTGATTTCAGGACATCTCACAACCGGAGGATCGAATGTCGATCGTATTACCAAACGGACGCCAACTCTCGCTTGCAGCCACAGCGTTCTGCCTCATCACCGCGTGTTCAGACGTTACAAGCTTGCCTCCATCGGGCACCGAAAGCATTCGGGCAAGCTCGTCAGTGCCGTGGGCCGGTAACCCGGAACTCTCCCGGATTCTGTCGACCGCGCGAGAAGCTACTGCGAAGTATCACGATGTATCCGCTGCACTTGCTGACGGTTATCGCGCGACGACTGTCTGCGAAGCATCGGCCACCGGCGCGATGGGAATGCACTACGCCAATCCCGCGCTGCTCGGGATCATCCCGGGTTCATCGCCTCTGAACGGACGGGACGCAGTGATCGATCCCGCGCGCCCGGAAGTAGTGCTGTATGAACCGCAGGCAGATGGAACGCCGAGACTCGTGGCGATCGAGTACGTCGTGTTCCGTTCTGCATGGGACGCTGCTCATCCAGGGCAGCCTCCCACTCTCGCCGGTATTCCGTTCAATCCGAGATTCATCCCCAACGCACACGGGCTGTCCGATCACTACGAGCTTCACGTATGGCTGTGGCGGAACAATCCCCTTGGAATGTTCGAGCCCTACAATCCCAAGGTCAGCTGTCAGCCATAAAGTGATCAGGTGAGTGACATGCGGCGTTCATCGCCACTCGCGATGGTCTAGCGTCTGAGCTCTTGAGGGGCATGTCCACGCGGCCATGCCCCTTCTTTTGCGATTTTTCGACGGCCTGCCGTCCGCCTGGAAGCGGTGTGTGTATCCCATGAACACGAGATACCGGGCGAGGTCCCCGCCATTCACGCGGTCACCATTTAACGGATCCCACAGCCATGCGCTTCCGACCAAATGGATATCTCCGATGCCGGATACAGACGAAGTGTGGTACTTCCGATCAGGATACAGCCGGGTGGCCTGGCCGATTGAAAATGGAACGTTCAAGGCGAGACTGAACCGTTCCGTCAGAGCGTGGTGACGGGCAGCGCTTGTCTCTCGTTTCGGTTGTTTGTCCGAGTGCAACCCCCGCGCCGAAGAAACCAAGCCGGCCAATGTCGGGTTTTCCGGCCGTTTTCCGTTTACTAAAGAAGAGTCCCAAGCCACGTCACTGGAGGCGCAGTGAAAACTAATTCTATCGCTCTGTCAATTCTCCTGACCGCAGTCCTGGCCGGGTGTGCGGGATCCGCAACAGATCTTGTCGACCCGTCTGCGACCTACACTATTCAACCTCTCAACGCAGTCCAGCGTGTTCTGACACCCGGAGAGAGTATCGGGGCCGAGGCGCTGCCCCGGGTCCGGGTACTCGACCAGGACGGTGCTCCGGTAGCCGGGATTTCGGTGACCTTCACGCGGACCGGAAGCGGAAATTCGTTATATACAATTGCTACCGACCGAAACGGCGATGCAAACCTGGATGTCTGGCCGGTTGGCAGCTCAACCGGCGAATACAGGGTAACCGCCACAGCGGGACTCGCCCCACCACTCGTTTTCTCGGCATTTGTCCGCTCGGCGACGCTCGCAATTTATGACCTCTCCGAAGCGGTCGGGGGTCTCGCCGTTGGCTCGATTCACTACTACCTGTTCGACGATGGCACCTTCATTCACTCCCGCGCCACACCCGGCCCACGTGACCTGCCGCACGGACAATACAAAGTGCTGAATTCGCTGACGATTCAGTTCCTGAGCGGCTCAAAATATCCGGGTGGTGTCTTCGCCACAGGCACACTGGCTGGATCCGCGATGCGCGTTACGTACACTGACAAAATTGAATTTCAGGACGAGGTCTACACCCGAAACGCGAATGAGGTCTCTCCATCAGCGTTCAATTACAGCATTCTCGCTCTGACCCCGGTCCAGTTCCTGGTAACTCCTGATCTTAACGTCAGCGTAGAGACGCTTCCGCGAGTGCGGGTCCTTTACTCCAATAACATCCCGGCGGCGGGAGTGCCGGTGACGTTTGCGAGGAGTACCGACGGCGGCCAACCAGCATATTCGGTTTTAACCGACGGAAGCGGCACCGCTCAGCTTGATTCCTGGCACATAGGTTCCGCGATCGGCGAATATTCTGTCACGGTCAAGGTGGCTGGACTGAATCCCCTCGTTTTCACCGCGTTTATCCACGGAACGGTCGTCGCCGCATACGATCTTTCCGAAGTGGATGCCGACGGATTCCAACCCGGCAGCATCCACTCCGTCCTGTTCGATGACGGGACGTACACGCACTACTACGGCCCGGTCCGCAATAACGAATCTGCCGATTTTCCCAACGGACGATACAAGCTCGCCGATTCGGTCACGATCGTTTTTTCCAAAGGGTTTCCGCTTACATCCGGGTTATCCTCGATCGGAAAGCTGAGCGGAAACGCGATGCGAGTAAAATATGGCTCCTCCGAATCCTACGATGAGACCTATTCGCGAAGGAACTAGAGCCTTATCGATTCCGAGCGCTCGGCTTCACCATCGGCGGCGCATCGTCAGCGCACATCACCTGGCCGAGGTCTCTCACAATGGCGATGAAACGCGGCTCTTTCTTCAGCAGCGCATACGTCGGATCGCAGCCGAGAAAGGCTTGCGTCACATAGAACGATCGCTCCTCCGCTGCTGACTCAAGCGCACGCAACGCTGCGTCACGATTGCCGAGCGCGAGATTGGCAACCGCGAGATCGACTTTACGCGAACTTCCGGTTACCAGCCTGTCGACTTCGTCGTACGCCCTCTGCGCCTCGGTCCAATTGCCCGCGATAGCATATCGCCAGACGTGGGAGGCCCGGATGCCGGGCAGGTCCGGGCCAGTCTTGTACGCATGATCCCACGCCGCCTCGGCGCTGTCTGTCTTTCCCAGTTCGGCGTAGGCTATTCCAGCGGTCACATACGTGTTCTCCATTGTGGGATCTATTTTCAGGACTTCATGAAACGCGGCAATCGCATCCGCCCACCTGTGCGCAACCACATACGTCAACTCCAGATCGCTGAACGCAACGGCTGACAGGGGATCGAGCTGTGTTGCGATTATACCAACGCGGATTCCGTCGTCCATTCTCGCCAGGAAAGCGAGATTTACCCCGCGCCACTGATGTCCGGTCGCATTGCCCGGATCCATCTCGAGCGCCGCCGCGAACTGCTGCTCGGCCTCAGCGAAACGCCCCAGATCGCTAAGCGTGTTTGCAAGCGCGATGTGTCCTTCCACTAACGATGGGTCGAGCTCGATAGCGCGCCGCGCACTTGCTTCAGCCTTCTGGAGCCCGGAGTTATCTGTCTGCGTCCAGCCCGGCAAAACGCTGTAAACCATCGCCCGGCCAGCATGGGCTCGCGCGAAAGTCGGATCGCGCGCAATCGCCTGGTCGAAATACTGAATGGCCTGCTTCAGATTTTCACCACCGCGTTTCGCGAACAGGTACTCGCCCTTGAGATATAGATCGTAAGCGGCAATGTCGTCAGTGCCGCGCAGCGCATGTACGTCTCTCTTCGCGGCGGGCTTGAGGCTCGCCTGCAATCTGTTCGCGACACCTCGCGCAAGACTCTCCTCCACCTGAAACACGTTCGTGTACGCGGTGTCATAACGCTCGGCGAACATCTGCGAACCGTCTGACGTTCGGTCGACATGGGCCGAGACGAGCAGGCGATCACCGTTGCGGCGTACGCTTCCCATGAGAACTACGTCAACGTTCAACGCTTTTCCGATGTCCTGCGCAGTCGCATGCTTGCCCGCGAACGCGGCAGCGGACGTTCGCGCCATGACGCGAAGTCCGGGAATGCTCGAGAGCGCGGTCGCCATCTCGTCGGCCATTCCATCGGCGAAGTACACCATGCTCGTATCGTTGCTGAGGTTCTCGAACGGAATCACGGCGATGGAGCCCGGCGCCTCAGTCGTGCTTGCGCGTAGTCGCCCGAACGCGAACCAGCCAATGGCGGCAAGTAAAAGAACTGCAGCAGCCGCACCGCCGATCCATTTGGGAACGCCCGCTGGTTTTCCTACGTGAGGTGGACTGTCAGTCGGAGTAATTCCCGACGATGCGGTGGCGAACGGCTCGAGTGCAGCGTGAAGCTGAGACGCACTTTGCCAGCGATCCGACGGCCTTTTCTCCAGGCACCTCATGACGACCGCTTCGAGCGCCGCTGGGACTCCGGGGCGATACCGCGATAAGGGATCGGGCGTTTGCGTTACCTGCGCCGCAAGTATCTGTTGCGATGTCGCCCCGGAGAACGGCGTTCGCCCGGTGAGCATCTCGTACGCCATCACTCCAACTGAGTAGATGTCGCTGCGATGATCGATGCCTGGATCGGCCGCGGCCTGCTCGGGGGACATGTACGCCGGAGTGCCGACCGCGAGACCGACGCTCGTCACTCCCGCGCCGCCTGACGAAGCGTCGCTCACGGCTTTCGCGACACCAAAGTCGGCCACCAATGCGTGACGTCCCGACAACATCACATTGTCCGGCTTGATGTCGCGATGAACTACTCCATGCTCGTGCGCGTCCGACAAAGCATCGACGACTTCCGAGAGCAGCCTCACCGCCTCGTGTACCGGCAGCTCTCCCTCGCGCGAGAGACGCTCCCGCAGCGACTGACCCGACACGTACGGCATCACATAGAAGAGAAAGCCGTTAGCAGTTCCCGAATCGAGGAGCGTCAAAATGTTGGGATGCTGGAGCTGGGCCGCGATCTCGATTTCACGAAGAAAACGTGCGGCACCGATGGACGCCGCAATGTCCTCGCGCAGCACCTTTATCGCCACATTCCGGTGATGCTTCAGATCCTCGGCCAGATAGACCGTGGCCATACCGCCCGCGCCCAGCTCACGCTCGATTCGGTAACGGTCGGAGAGAGCCGATTGGAGTCTTTCGGAGATGTCAGTCATTGGTGGGGATAGACTGCGGGAGGGCGTCGTTTATCGCAAGGCAAGATTGCCTGTCCGACGACTTATCTCGATCGACTAACTGCTCGGGGCACGGATTTGACGGATGTGACTGATCAGGGACAGAACTACGAAAATGAATGTTGGAACTACGGAAAAGATCCAGGGTTTGTTCAACCGCACTCCTGTAGTTCCCCAAAAAAAGTGGGAAGCATGCCGAACCTGACACCCGCCTCTCCGTCCCTGATGAGTTGCATCCGTCCAATCCGTGCCCCGGGCGGTTGAGAGGAATGAAATGACACGTCAAAGCGAGACGACCATATCTTGAACCCGTGAAACGCACGACTCTCGCCCTCGCAACGCTCCTGATCGCCGGATGCATCGCCCGACAACCGGCACAACCACCGGCGCCTGACACAGGAACCGGTCAGCTCGTCCCCGAATCGATTTCCGACGAAGACGAGGCCTACTTTCTCGACCACCAACTCATGGTGCCAGTTGACGGAGTTCAGCCAAAAAACCTCCCCGACACGTTTAACGAAGCGAGAGATGGCGGACGAACCCATCGCGCGACGGACATCCTCGCACCACGCGGAACCCCAGTCGTTGCAGCCATCTCCGGCGAAGTCGCACGCATGTCCCAGAACACGCTCGGCGGCGTCACTGCCTACCTGCTGGACGACGAGAAGAAATACGTTTACTACTACGCCCACCTCGACCACTACTCGGACGCACTGACGACAGGGCTCAAAGTTTCCGCAGGCGACGTGATCGGCTACGTTGGAACCAGCGGAAACGCACCGCCCGATACACCTCATCTCCATTTTCAGGCGATGCGCATCAACCCCGGCCAGCACGACTGGTGGAACGGCACACCCGTTGACGTTCGACTCTTCATGACACGAACAGGAAAGGCACGCGAATGAAAGGGACCGAGCGCGCAGCTCTCAGAGCCGAAGCACATCACCTGAGCCCAACCGTCCACGTTGGGCAGCACGGACTTTCGCCGTCGCTGATCTCCTCGTTAGACGACACCCTCCGGACGCACGAGTTGGTGAAAGTGAAGCTCGGAAAGAACGTCGAACTCAAAGCCAGGGATGCGGCAGGCCAGCTCGCTGACGCCACCAAATCCGAGGTCATTCAGGTGATCGGGCACACGGCGACGTTCTACCGCGAGAACCTAGACCTCAAGAAAAAAAAGGGCGACCTCCCGCCCTGGCGGAGATAGTCAACACACCAGCACAGTCCAGCGTAAGTAAATAGAAGGGAATCGAACTCAATGTTTCGATTCTGTCCGCAAACTCCAATGTGCCCGCATGTCTCCTCGCCCACGCCGCCTGCCCGATTCGGCCATTCTCGACGCGGCCGCCAGAGTCGTCAACCGCACCGGACCAGAACGATTTACGCTCGCCGACGTCGGCGGGGAAGTGGGTCTTTCAGCCGCGACTCTCGTTCAGCGGTTCGGATCGAAACGCGCGCTGCTGCTCGCAATGCTCGAGCAGACCGTCAGCCTCCTTGACGAAAATTTCGAAGCCGCATTTGCGAATACCAAGTCTCCGCTCGAAGGACTCTACGCGGCCGCGCTTGAGCGCACGTCACAGTTCGACGCACCAGAGAGCCTCGCGAATCGGCTGTCGTTCGTGATGCTGGAGATGAACGATCCCGAGTTCCATACACTCGCAGTCGAGAGCGCGCGAAAGGCGGTCAACGCATACAAGCTGATGCTCGACAATGCGCTAGTCGCGGGGGAACTCTCGAATGCCGGCGACACGCAAGCGCTCGCCGAGTCGATCCACGCAATGACGCTCGGCTCCTTGATGATGTGGGCGATCACACGTGAGGGAGCGAGACCGTCCACGCGACGTGATCTCGACAATCTCCTGCGTCCATTCAAGCGCACATCGCATCGCGCGACGACACACCACGACGCGCACGGACCGAAGCTCGAGACCTCGGCCCCTGCGCTGGCCGACTAGTAGCGCAAATAAGTCAGCGTGAGTCCCTGATCCTGAATGACGAGGCGACCGTTGGTGTAACTGCCGTAGTAAGTCCGTCCGCCGGACTCGCGGAACGTGATGTCGCCGTTGTATTCGTCGTAATAGCCGCGGCTCGACGATGACGAGGTGACGGAGCGTCCGTTCGTGGTCTGACGAATGATTCCTGCCTCGGAATAGCTGCCGTCGCGCTCGAGAGAGAACGTCGCGCTGAGGATCTCTTCCGAGTACCCAGGCTCCTGGTAGATGAGAGCCGGTGGCTGAGTTCCGTTGATCGATCTCAATTCGTACGTGCCGACGACTCCTCCGCTGGCGATCGAATCGATCGCGCTGCAACCGGATATTGCGAACAGGGACGCGAGGGCGACGCCCAATGTCCACGCTTTCTTCATCGTGATCTCCTTGTATGAATTTCAGGCCTCGCGTGCGCCACAATGGGGTGACGCCCTGAAAGCCGACTACGTCCATACACCCCATTGGCCGGATTGTTTGCTGGCGGTCCCCCGTAAGGGACCTATCTTGGGACACTCGACCATTGGAGGCGAAGAGTGAGAGCAGCGGTAAGGCGCCGGAAGGAAGAGGAAATCCGGACCGAGTTCTTCCGGGCCGGAGCGACTATGGCCATCAATGCCCGGTCTCTGGCGGATTTGGGGCTCGAGGAGAACCACGCGCTGAAGCGATTGATCAGGCGAGCATGCGTCCACGAAGCGTCGCCTGGACTCTTCTATTTCGACGAGGAAGTCTTCCAGTCCGTTCGCGCTACGCGCCGCCGAATGGTGCTCATCATGCTCATAACGATCGCCCTCGTGTCCGCCCTGGTGATGTACGGAGTACTATCGTTCAAGTAGCATCTGCGGCGGTTGATATTAAGCCCCCGCGGCCTATTTTTCGCTTACTGTTTTCGATTTCCCTGAGCCCCAGAAATGCCCTACGTAATCACCGAAGCCTGTAAGGACACAAAGGATAGAGCGTGTGTTGATGTGTGTCCCGTCGACTGCATTTACGAGGGCCCGGAGCAGCTATACATCCACCCCGACGAGTGCATCGATTGCGGCGCTTGCGAGCCCGAATGCCCGGTGACCGCGATCTTCCCGGAAGAAGATGTGCCCGCGAACCTGATTCAGTTCGTGCAGATCAATAAAGAAGTTTTCAAGTCTGCGGATCCGCCGGGGAAGCCCAACCGGTAGAGTGCTACAGATTTAACCCACTCTCCGGGTTTCCCGGCCGCTTAGCGGTTGAAGTACCAATCCTTCCCCACAAACAACGCGATCAGCACGAGATACTGTAAAAAGGTCGATATCTCGGACTTCCAGGCCTCTCTCCAATGGTGCGCCCCTGTTGGCGGCTCGTGCGGCTTAGTCGGAATCCACCGCGGAACACAGTTCCTGTAATCGAGATACTCCCGGCCGAACGTAGACTCGAGAACCCCTTCCTCATAGCGGACAATGAAGCTGTACTCCGTCCCGAATAGAAGAACGGCAATAGGGAGGAACCACATCACTCCCGAGATTACACAGAAGCCGATCCACACCAGGAAGTTTCCGTTGTAGAGCGGGTTGCGGCTCCACGAGAAAATTCCGTACGTCACCAGGCGATGGACGTTTCTCGATCTCCGACGTGTGGTGGTTCCGGCCGCAGCGACTCCGGCAAGACGAAATGCTTCACCGAGCGCGATGAGAAATGCGCCGACTATCCATCGATTTGGAGATGTGACTCCCGGAGCGAGCAGCGGCACTCCCAGAAAAAGAATCGGAAGCCATCCACGATTCTTGAATAGAACCGCTCCAATCCGTGCCGACGGCGTCAGCTCCGCCGCGCTGATGTCGCGCGGAACGTCGGGCGTCTGAGTTGTGGTACCGGTTTCGGTGGGCGTCGTCATGCCGATTCGTCAAACGGTGAGAAAATCGTGCGCCACTCGTCAGGAACCGGCATCGGCCGTCCGTCGGTGTTGAGCGTGACATAGACGACCTTGAGCTCCACTACCTGCTCATCGCGCTGGTTCGTCGCGATCTGCTTCACCGTGAAGCTCGTGTTTCCTGTCGCGATCAATCCCGTTTTGACGATGAAATCATCGCCGGGAAGTGCAGGCACGCTGTACGACGCGTCGATGTGTCGCACGACAGCCCATTGAGCGCGTCGCACGTAGTCGGCGAATGACAATCGCTTCTCGAGAGCGGCCCATCGCGCGCGCTCGAGCAACGTTAGCATCACCGCATGATTGACGTGGCCCGCGGAATCGCAGTCGCCGGGATAGATATGGATCTTCAGTTCGTCAGGCATCGTGCGTCAAAAGTTAACCAGAAAAGAACGGGACCTTTGGCCGAGCGGGATTCGGAGACCGCAGCGACCCACGCTTTGGCGCTGTAGGTGTCATCGAGCCGGATTCGTGCCGCCTCCCGCAGGATCGTCTCCGCTTCCTCGGCTCCAGCGAGCGGGCGACCGTAAGCTCCTCCGTAGACGTCCTGAACGATCCTGAGATTTGACGGGTTTACGGCAGGAAGCTTCTCGCCTGTTAGCCGTTCGATGAAGGCGGCGGTTTTCGTCGCCAGCCATAAGACTCTCCGTCGATTCACGACAGCGCGCGGGCCGACTCTCGCTCCTACGATTTCTGTATCGACGCCCGCGATCGCGAAGCCGAGCAGGAGTCCGGCTGTGGTGCCACCGCTTCCAAGCGGGAGGATAATTTTCTGCGGCATCGAAAGAATTCCTGCGCGGATTTGTTCGTCGAGCTCGAGTGCCGCGTTGACGTGGCCGAGAATGCCGAGGGGAGAGCTGCCGCCGATGGGGATGTAGCGGGCGCGGGTCGCCCACGCTTTGTAGCGAGCAATTGTGAGAGCGATGATGGAGCTGTTACTGATTTTTGCATCCGTCATCAACCCTTCTATAGAAGACGACACATTGTGCGCCACCGGGTTCATGTCGTGCGTCCATCGCATCGCAATTGTCTTTGCGCCCATCGATTCGGCGTGATGCGCGGTGGCGAGGATGTGTGTCGATCCGGCGCCGCCGACCGCGACCACGGTGTCTCCCGGCTCGAGTCCTCCGAGGAGGAATTCTAGTGAACGGGCCTTGTTGCCGCCGAGTGTGGGGGAGTTGAGATCGTCGCGCTTGATCCAGATTTCTCCGGGGAGGGAAGGATGCTCGATGCGGTGCACTGGTGACGGCAATTCGCAGAGGACCGCTCTTTGGAGGGAGGCCAAGGTGGGGAAGCGGTCGAAAAGAGGGTAGGAGTCTACAAACAAATGGTTATTTCGGGTCAAAACCCGACTCGCTAGATTGGGTAGATGAGCACAACCGCCTCCGAGCCCCTTCTATATATCGACACGCAACAGGGCGCGGACGATTTCCTGACGGACATTTCGGGAATCCGCGAAATTGCCGTAGACACTGAAGGCGCGAGCTTCCATCGGTTCATCGATCGAATCTATCTCCTGCAGCTTTCGACGCGCGACCGAAGCGCCATCATCGATCCACTTCCCATCGGGATGCCAAAGGGACTCGGCGAGCTTTTCGAGGACAAGGATGTCGAAGTTGTCTTTCACGATGCCGATTATGATTTGAGACTGCTGCACCAGGACTATGGCTGGCACGTCAATCACATCTTCGACACGCGGATCGCTGCACAGCTTCTTGGAATCAAGGCGTTTGGTCTGGCTGCTTTGCTTGAACAATTTTTCGAAGTAAAGCTCGACAA
>JBBSGU010000074.1:0-14045 GCA_038253755.1 Gemmatimonadales bacterium
AGTGCTGCCGGCACAGAGACGCTGACGCAAACCGGGATGATGATCGGCACTCCCGCATACGTAAGTCCTGAGCAGGCCGCCGGCGAAACGAACCTGGACGGAAGAAGCGACCAGTACAGCCTCGCCTGCATGCTATACGAGATGATCACCGGGGAGCGTCCGTTTAGCGGAGCCACTCCGCAGGCGATCATGGCGAAGCGATTCACCGAGATGCCCAAACCGTTGCGAACGCTGCGGACCGGAGTGCCGGAGACGGTGGAGAAGGCTGTTCTTAGAGCGATGGCGACCGAAGCAACCGCGCGCTACACGACGTCAGCAATGTTTGCGCAGGCGCTCGGCTCAGGATCGCTTGCTACGCCGACTGATACAGAATCGCTTCCAAAAGCCGCTGTTTCGACCGCTAAGTCAGTCGCAGTGCTGCCGTTCACGAACATGAGCGCCGATCCAGAGAACGAGTACTTCACGGATGGAATGGCCGAGGAGATCATCAATGCACTGACGAAGATTCAGTCGCTGAGGGTGACTTCGCGCACATCATCCTTCTCGTTCAAGGGAAAAGCCGATGATATCGGCGAGATCGGGAGGAAGCTCAAGGTCTCTACAGTCCTCGAGGGAAGCGTCCGGAAAATGGGCAACCGCCTCCGCATTACTGCCCAGCTCGTGAACGTCGCAGACGGGTCGAACCTCTGGTCGGAGAAATACGATCGCGAAATTGAAGACATATTCGCTATTCAGGACGACATATCGCAGGCAATCGTCAAGGCGCTGCGCGTCATTCTCACTGAAGGCGAGAAGAAACAGATCGAAAAATCTCGAACTGAAAACGTTCAGGCGTACGACTACTATCTCCGCGGTCGGCAGTATTTCCACCAGCTCCGCCGAAAGAGTCTCGAATACGCCAGGCAGATGTTCAACAAGGCGATCGAGATTGACAGGGATTATGCTCGCGCCTACGCTGGCGTCGCAGACTCATGCTCGATGCTCTACACCTATTTCGACGCGCGTGAATTCAACCTGCGTCAAGCCGACATCGCGAGTCACAAAGCGCTCGATCTCGAGCCGGAGCTGGCAGAAGCGCACGTTGCCCGTGGGTTGGCCGTGTCATTGAGCAAGAGGTTCGACGAGGCCGAGAAGGAGTTCGAGATCGCAATGAAGCTGGATCCCAAACTCTTTGAAGCTCCGTACTGGTATGGCAGGGCGCTTCAGTCGGCGGGAAGATTCCATGAGGCCGTGAAGATGTTCGATCGAGCATCATCTCTGAGACCTGAGGACTATCAGGCTCCAGGCTTCCTTGCTCAGGCCTACGGTTCACTCGGAATGGTGGACGAGAGAGACGCCGGGCTGAGGCGTGCGCTCAAGCTGATGGAAGATCGTCTCGAGTTGAATCCCGACGACGCGCGCGCCGCCAATCTCGCCGCGGCATTTCTCGCGCGCCTCGGCGACCTCTCCAAAGCGGTAGAATACGCAGACCGCTCGCTGGCGATCGATCCCGACGATCCGGTGCTCCTCTACAATGTTGCCTGCACGTATGTCGTACTCGGGCGAACCGATGATGCGTTGAACTGCCTCGAGCGTGCTGTCGATAAGGGATTCGGACACAAAGATTGGTTAGACCACGATCCGGATCTCGATGCATTGCGTGGCAATATGCGATTTCAGGCACTTACTCAGGCGATGTAGATGGACACCACTCCGCTCGACAGAATACGAAACGCATTCACAACTGATTACACGATCGACAGAGAACTGGGCCGCGGTGGGATGTCCACTGTTTATCTCGCTCAGGATGCGAAACACGAACGACTCGTAGCACTCAAGGTTCTCCATCCGGACCTGGCTGCGACGCTCGGTCCCGATCGATTCCTGCGAGAGATCAAGCTCGCTGCGCGGCTCAATCATCCGCACATCCTGCCGCTGCACGATTCGGGCGAAGCGTCGGGGTTTCTCTACTACGTGATGCCCTACGTCGAAGGCGAATCGCTGCGCGAGCGACTCGACCGCGACCGCCAGCTTCCAATCGACGAAGCCGTTCACCACGGACGCGCGATTGCATCCGCTCTCGACTACGCGCACCGGCAGGGGATCGTTCACCGGGACATAAAGCCTGAGAACGTAATGCTCTATGAAGGCGAAGCGATGGTGATGGATTTCGGAATCGCAAAGGCCGTCAGTGCAGCTGGAAGTGAGACGTTGACCCAAACTGGCATGATGGTCGGAACCCCCGCGTACGTAAGTCCCGAGCAGGCAGCCGGAGAAACAAATCTCGACGGTCGCAGTGACCAGTACAGCCTCGGCTGCGTTCTCTATGAGATGCTGAGCGGGGAGCGGGCATTCAGCGGACCGACAGCGCAGGCAGTGATGGCGAAGCGATTCACTGAGACTGCAAAGCCACTTCGCACGGTCAGGAACACCATTCCCGAGTCGGTTGAAAAAGCAGTCGCGCGCGCGATGGCCACCGACGCTGATTCGCGCTACAAGAGTGCAGCTCAATTCGCTCAGGCATTAGCGTCGGGAACTCTCGTGACTCCCAGCGACACTGCAACAATGCCACAACAGTCTGTGGCGTCAGCGAAATCCGTTGCGGTTCTTCCGTTCTCAAACATGAGCAACGACGCCGAGAACGAGTATTTCGCGGACGGAATGGCGGAGGAGATCATCAACGCCCTCTCGAAGATTCAATCTCTTCGCGTTGCTTCCCGCACCGTTTCGTTCGCCCTCAAGGGGAAGAACGAAGATCTCGCGGAAGTCGGCAGGAAACTGCACGTGTCCACAGTTCTCGACGGCAGCGTGCGCAGAATGGGCAACAGACTGCGGATTACGGCCCAGCTCGTGAACGTCGCTGACGGATACCAGCTGTGGTCAGAGCGGTACGACCGCGAGATGGAGGACGTCTTCGCGATTCAGGACGACATCTCGCAGGCAATCGTGAAAGCCCTGCGCGTTATCCTCACCGAAGGCGAGAAGAAACAGATCGAAAAAGCTCGCGCCGTAAACGTGCAGGCCTACGACTATTACCTCCGCGGCCGGCAGTACTTCCATCAGCTTCGCCGCAAGAGCATCGAGTACGCGAAGCAGATGTTCAACAAGGCGATCGAGATCGATCCGGAGTACGCGCGTGCACACGCCGGTGTCGCTGATTGCTACTCCCTGCTGTACACTTACTTCGATGCTCGAGAGTTCAACCTTCGGCAGGCAGATATCTCGAGCAGCAAGGCTCTGGAGCTCGAGCCCGATCTGGCCGAGGCACACGTTGCCCGCGGACTTGCCGTATCGCTCAGCAAAAGATTCGATGAGGCCGAGCGCGAGTTCGAAACGGCGCTGAAGCTGGATCCAAAACTTTTTGAAGCGGCGTACTGGTTTGCTCGCGCGCGACTTTCACAGGGCCGGTACGATGAGGCGGCGAAGCTGATGGAGCGCGCCGTCGCAATTCGCCCCGAAGAGAATCAAACCTGGGGCTTCCTCGGCCAAGCCCTGACGGGTCTTGGCAAGCATGACGAGGCCGCCGCGGCCTACAAACGACAGGTGAAGCTGATCGACGAGCATCTCGAGCTCAATCCCGATGACCCGCGAGCTTGTATCCTCGCCGCGGTCGCGAACGCGATCATCGGCGACAAGGAGCGCGCGGTTCAATTCGCCCAGCAGGCGATGCTGGTCGATCCTGAAGATCCGATGCTGCTGTACAATGTCGCGTGCACTTATGCGCAACTTGGAATGGCCGATGAGTCGCTGGGCGCGCTCGAGAAAGCCGTGGAAAAGGGCTGGGGAGACAAGAACTGGATCGAGCACGACAGCGATCTTGATTCGATCAGAAACTCACCGCGCTACAAGGCCATCGTTCAGGCGATGTAGCGCGGGAGCCGGCTCAGCGAACGATGAGTCGCTGAACCCAGACGTACGGGGTCTTCGCGCCGACTGTAATTCTGTACTCGCCCTCTGTTTTCGGAGTGAACTCGGCGTCGAACGTCTCGCCGACGTTCAACCGCCTGATTGCCGGACCTTCCTTGCGGTTACCCACCGGAAGGTCATACCCATCCTTCGCGCGGGGCGTCCAGGTTACTGGAACCGTGTCCTGCCTGACGGCAAACGCAAAACGGCCTGCCGGCGCGATATTGACGAAGCGAAAGCGATGAGTCTTTCCGTGCTCGATCTCGAGCGGCGGTGGAAGGGAATCACCGTTGACGACAAAATGTTTTCCGCCGTCTCCGTCCCAGCCGAAAACAAAAGCGTGATCCGTTGACGTATCGTATTTCTGTTTCGCTTCAAGCACCACTGCCGCTCCGTACATTCCCGAAGTCAGCTGCTCGATGTCGTTGAGATGGGTGTGGTAGATGAAGGTCCCCGCGCGGGGTAGCGTCAGGTGAGCGACGAAAGAATCCTGGGGGGCGATCATCGCAGCGACTTTCTTCGCCATTCCGCTCCAGCCGGCGACACCATCCGAAAAACTCTCGAGCTCGATGCCATGCCAGTGCACGGCGGTGCCCTGGTGCGACCGGTTGATGATTGTCACGTCGGTCGGAACGTTGCGATGGAATACGAGCACGCCTCCGGCTTTCTCGACGGAATCAGGTGCGGGCGGAGTTTTGTCGCGTTGCAACACGTAAGACATACTGAGCAGGCTGCGGCCTTTTCGCGGCTTTTCATCCGCGAAGAGCCTGAACCTCGCAACCTTTGCGCTCGAAGTGGATGCGATCGCACTGGGCGACGGATTGACGATGAGTCCGAGTACGAGCCCCGCCATGTGCTTCATCGGATCAGCTTCGTGCATGTGCTCTCCACCCGTGTCGTCGAGCCGAGCCTCGTGATTTACGTGGAAGACCAGGTGGCAATGAAAGAGCCAATTGCCCGGACGATTGGGACTGAAGACCATCGATATCGTGGTGAAAGCTTGCATGTCTTCCGTAACTGCCATGCGTTGACGATCGGCAGCGAAAGCGGTGTCCCTAAACGGAGTGCCTTGTGAGAGCGTTTTGAAGTAGAACCCGTGGAGGTGCATAGGGTGAGACCGCAGGCTTCCGTTGATGACGCGCCATCTAAGGCTGTCTCCAACGTTTGCAGATATTCGCTCTGTGTACGGCCAGCCTCTACCGTTGATCGCAACAGCGTTTCGATAATGTGTCGAGTCAATCGGGTCACCGTAGATGTTAATGACAAAAATTCTGTCATCAGTTCGGCCGTTCACGGGGTCCACGATGAGAGCTGATGTCATTTGCTCGCGCTCATACAGATTCCAGTCAGTTAACCCGGGCTCGACGGAATACATGTACGTGCCCGGCGCACCGGCGGCAAATGTGAAAGTGTGGCTCTCTCCAGGCTTGATAGCCGTGCTGTCGTCAGCGCTGGGACGCGTCATCATGCCTCTCACCCAGGCGGCGGAATCGGTGAGAGAATTCCGGATAGTTGCTACGATCGTTGTACCAGACGGCACTCGAATGAGCGGTCCAGGTACGCTCGGCGGATAACCCTCCTCAGCCAGCGCGGCAACATCGACGAACGGTCCGTCGCTCGCCTCAGGATACCAGCGTGCCATTTGAACGACGAGGTTGATCTTGAGCGTATCGTTTCGAAGAACGCCTGCAGGCTTCCGGTTGTCGTTGGCTTCGATTACCGGTGGAGCATTTCGGGTTCCCTTTGCAGGATTCGCTGCGCGATTGGGTAAAGCGCCCAGCGATACGAGTCCGCCAACTGAAAGGACAACTGCTCCGCGGTAATACGAAAGCATGGACTGCCCTGTGTGTGGGGAGCAGCAATTTGGGTGTAAGAGGATAAACACGCCACATCCAGATTCCCGTCTCGTCGATGAATGCGTTAGGATGGAGTACGATCTTCACCAACGTTTTAGACAGTGACCGACCTCGAAAACGCAATCCGCCTTCGCCGCACGTTCGCGATCATAAGCCATCCGGACGCCGGCAAGACAACCCTCACCGAAAAACTCCTCCTCTACGGGGGTGCGATTCACCTCGCCGGCTCCGTCAAGGCGCGGCGCGCCGCACGTCATGCAACTTCCGATTGGATGAAGCTGGAGCAGGAACGCGGAATCTCCGTTACCTCGAGCGTCATGCAGTTCGGGTACGACGGCTACCACGTGAACCTGCTCGACACTCCCGGCCACGAAGACTTTTCCGAAGACACCTATCGAACACTCGTCGCCGCCGACAGCGCGGTCATGCTGCTCGACAACCGGCGCGGCGTCGAAGAGCGCACGCGCCAGCTCTTCGAAGTCTGTAAAAAGCGCCGCATTCCCATCTTCACGTTCGTCAACAAGTGCGATCGAGCCGGAGAGGATCCACTCAAGCTCGTCAGCGATGTCGAGTCAGATCTCGGAATCAAGTGTCACCCCGTCACCTGGCCGATTTTTCGCGACGGCATCTTCGTCGGCGTCTACGACCGGCGTCGCGCGCTGATCCATCTCTTCTCGCGCGACGAAGAGCACGGCGCTACGCGCGCCGAAGTCAAAGTCGGCTCACTCGACAGCAAGGAGCTGCACGACCTCCTTGGTCCCGAATCACATGCGCAGCTGGTGCATGACATCACTTTGCTCGACGAGGCTGGGCATCCTTTCGACCACGAGGAGCTTCTGGCAGGAGAGCTTTCGCCGGTGTTCTTCGGCAGCGCGCTCACCAACTTCGGCCTCGAACCGTTCCTCAAGGAATTTCTCGAGCTCGCTCCGCCGCCTTTACCTCGCGAGTCTACGATTGGGACGATTCAGCCAACCGACGAAGCGTTCACAGGATTCGTTTTCAAGATCCAGGCGAACATGGATCCGAAGCATAGAGACCGCGTTGCGTTCGTGCGCGTGTGCTCGGGGAAGTTCGAGGCGGGGATGCAGGTGAATCACGTTCGGAGTGGCAAGCCAATGCGACTCGCGGCTCCGCAACAATTCATGGCGCGAGAGCGCACAGCGATTACTGAAGCGTGGCCAGGTGATGTAATCGGTGTCATGGACCGTGGCGTGCTCCGAATTGGCGACACGCTCTCCAACGATGGCGACCTCGAGTTCCAGGGAATCCCGCGGTTTCCGCCCGAGCATTTTGCTCGCGTGATGGTCAAAGACCCGATGCGCAGAAAACAGCTCGATACCGGCCTTCGCCAGCTCACCGAAGAGGGCGCCGCGCAGGTGTTCTTTACGTCGGGGACAGATACGACGAGTCCCACGCCGATCGTCGGTGCGGTCGGGCTTCTTCAGTTCGACGTCATGCTCTTTCGCCTCGAAACGGAGTACGGGGTTCCTTGCAAATTCGAGCCATTCTCCGGACGTTATCCGCGGTGGGTCAGCGGTCCAACTGAAGACATCGAGCGTGTAGCGCGAGGGCAGGGCACAACGCTCCTGTTTGACGCGAAAGGAAATCCGCTTCTTCTTTTCCAGGATGCATGGGCCCTGCGCTACGCACAGGACAAGGAGAAGACGATCACGTTCATGGAGACTGCGCCCTGACAGCTTTCCTGAAGATAAAATGTAGGCGCTCATCGCCCCCATCCCTGTAACCTCCGCCTGAAATCGGACGTAGGAACCTCCATGCAAGCCACCACAGTCGCACCGGCACCGCCACAGCCACCGGTAGGTCCCACCGCCATCAACATCGTTGGTGCCGATGGCGTCCAGCACAAGTTGGTGGTTCCAATGAACAGGCGGGAAGTTGCCGCCATCCGTTCACAACGAAATGAGCTTTCCAATCAGCTCAATTCAGCGGCAGACCGGCGACATTCTCTTTCGGAAGAGCTGAAAACTGCTCCCGCAGGACCGAGCCGCATCGGGCTCGAACAGCGAATCGAAGTCCTCGACAAGCGCATGGTACAGATCGAGTCAGATATCGCGTCAACTGGGCAGCAGCTTTCCGCCGCACCACTTAGTGCGATCACCGGCGCTGACGATTTCCGTGGCGGCGGCGACATGCCACGAAACGTCATGCAGATTTCCGGCGTCTTCATCCTCTTCGTGCTGTTTCCAATCGTGCTTACCGTTTCGCGATACATCTGGAAGAAGACAACCGGCTCGAGCGCTCCCCAGCAGCAACAGCTATCTGGAGAAACAGACAAGAGGCTGGAACGGCTCGAGCACGGCGTTGATGCGATCGCAATCGAGATGGAACGTGTGTCTGAGGGCCAACGATTTGTTACGCGTCTGCTTTCGGAAGCTCAGCCGGGTCGCGTGCCCATGCCGGTATCAGAGGGAGTCCAGGAATCGATCGATCGATCCTAGCAGCACTTCGAGGAACGTCCTCTCGTCGCTGAAGCGACCTGCGCGCCAGAGCAGTATCTGTCCGTGGGTGAGCGCCCAGAGGTCGTGGGCAAGATACAACGATTCTGAATGATCGCCGTCTGCCGGCTCCTCCATGCATTCTCCGACTGATTTCCAGAGCCGGTTGAAGACCGCCGACCGGTGAGCGCCGAAATCGCTCGGGAATTTCCTCGCTGACGGGCGCTCTTCGACGAACATCAGGCCGAACAGATTCGGCTCGTCTGCCGCAAACTGCCGGTATCCGTCGAGGATGCCGTGAATGACATCGAGCGGAGAGTCACCTCGCTCGGCCCTGAGCCGGGCGTCGAACAGGCCGAAGCCCCGATCCGCTATCGAGTCGAGGAGTTTCTGCTTGCTGGCGAAGTGGTAATAGAGAGCGGCCGCGGTCACGCCAGCGGCATCACCGACTTTTCGCATCGAAATGTCACCGGTTCGGCTGAACTCGTCGAAGGCGGCATCGAATGCTTTCTCACGGGCTGGCTTAACACCGTTAATCATTTTTCGACTAAACAGTGTTAAGTAAATACGTCCCTGTCAACAATTTTATTCAGTAGCCAGTCTATCGCGATGTACCCAAGTCGAAGATGTAAACCCAACGGCCGTCGGGATTCTGACGCCAGATGGTCATGTACTTGTTCATCTGCGACGGGCCCGCCTTCTCGTCGCGCGGTCCGCTGGAAGAGTGTCCCACCGTGTAGGCGAGACCTCCCGAGCCGCCACCGAATGAGCGCATCGGTTCCCACTTTATGATCTGATCGGCGGGGAATCCGTCGAACGCGGCTGCAATTTCCTGAAGCCCACGCGGGAATCGAGCGCCTCCGAGCATTACTCCGTCGGTTGCGGCATAGTAGACGAACGCGGGGCCGGGGCCGTCAGGCAATGATCCCTGTTTCCCAAATGCAGCATCGGCATCCTGTGCTGCGCGGAGCTGATTCCGTCCGATCGAAACGGTGGCAGAGTGCGGAGCGAAGGACATTGTGGAGCTGTCGGCGAGAAGGGGCGGACGGCCCGGACTGTCGTTTCGTTGATGCCCGACGATGTGCCATTGCCCGTTGGAGCCCATCTGCCAGCAGGTGAGGTACGTTCCCTTCTTCTCGATATGAGTCGAGTCGAGCGCATTCGCAAACCTGGAGAAGCCCACCGTGCATCCGAATTTTCCATCGGTGCTTGCGACCGCATGGACCGGCCTCCACGAATACGACGATGGCGACTCATACCGGCTGACGAACGCCTTTTGCGATGCCAATGCGCGGAGAATCTGCTGGCCGGGAAACAATACCGCCGCCGATGGATCGAGTGCGGCGAGGAATGCCTCAGCCCCGTCCTTCGCGGTCCTATCGGCAAGCGCCCAGTCGGCGGCCATCAAGGACGCTTTTACCGCGGCGCTATCAACGGACTTCGGCGCGCTCGTCGCATGCAGGGTAGATACGATTGACAGAATGGAAAACAGCATCACGAGCTCCGGTGGGGGGTTGGGAGGGTGTTCTATTGAAACCGCAGAAGCCGCGCGTCTGGAAGATTGATCTAGTTGTGGGCCGGTTCAATCACGAGACCGTTAGAAACAGGTAAGGATCATGTCAGACGGCGGCCGCACCTAAAGGCGATGCACAGCGTTTCGCCGGACTGAACAAGAATTCATCTTCGAAATTCAATGTCCCGATCCGCAGATCTGGATTCTCATCTCTCTACTCTTGACTCAAAAGACTGAGAACTGAGGATGGCGCAAGGGAAACCGGACCAGGAGAGTCTTCTCCCTAATGACGCATGCGGATATCGAACAACCTGGGTGTCTTAACCGTATACAGGAAATCAGGCGCGGCCGACTTCTTTAGAATTATCGACCCGCAGCTGAACCCCACGAATTCGAACCAGACGCATGATTCTCAATCTTCAGGGCATCGAACAATTTCTGGCACCTTGGCAGCAAGCGTACAGCGATTCGACGGCTATATCGACAGGCGTCACGGCCGTTCATCTGCTCGCAATGCTTTTTGGCGGAGGACTGGCGATTGCCGCCGATAGAACGACACTGAAGCTTCGCGCCGAGAATGCCGATCAGCGCCGTCAGCATCTCGTGGATCTCAATGCCGTCCATCGGCCGGTGCTCATCGCACTCGGTTTTCAGTTCCTCAGCGGAATTGCGATGCTTGCGTCTGACGTCAAGACGTTCGTTGCTTCGCCGGTTCTGTGGATCAAACTGGGTCTCGTGGCTCTCCTTCTGATCAACGGTGTACTACTCCAGCGGACGGAATCGGCGCTGCGACGGTCTAGCGGTGGGACCGAACCGGCGGGCCTTTGGAGCCGTCTGAATTTCAATGCTGTTTGCAGCTTGGTGCTCTGGTCGGCGACACTCGTAGCGGGAATAACGCTCGTGAATACAGCCTGACAACAATCACTTGAAACGAAGATCGACTGATGAATAAGAACAACGAGTTGAATCACGGCGACTGCGAGAGCTGTCCGCTTGTCTCGAACCGGAGAGATTTTCTCCGCGACGCGGCAGTTGGAGTGGCTGGGGTGTTTGCAACGTTGGGCCTCGCGCGCTCTGCTGCCGCGCTGCCCGTCGGCATGATCAACGCTCTTGCACGAGGAAAGACGGGTATCACGTACGCAATTCCGGCTATCGACGGTGTGAACATCGATCGCGACAACGAAGTGATTCTCGCCCGATATCAGAGCGCAGTCTACGCGTTCAACCTTTCATGTCCCCATCAGAGAACGGCACTCAGATGGAACGAGGTCGACAAACAGTTCCAGTGCCCGAAGCACCACTCGAAGTACACTCCGAAAGGTGACTTCATCTCAGGGCGCGCGACGCGCGGAATGGATCGGCTTGCAATCGCGCGACAGGGCGCGAACGTCGTCGTGGATATCGATCAGATGTACAAGGAAGACGAGGACGCACCTCAATGGTCCACAGCTTTCGTGAAGGTCGCCTAGCTCAGGCGACCTTCACCGGGGCGATTTCGTTTATCGTCTCGAGATCGCGATCGCTCAAGCGCCACGTTCCGGCATTGGCGTTCATCTGAACCTGCTCTGCTGAAGTCGCCCCAGCGATTACCGACGCTATCATTGGCCGCGAGAGCAGCCATGAGAACGCAAGATCGAGAATTGTTCGATCGCAACCCGCCGCGAACTCGATGAGTTGCTCCACAGTGTCGAGATTTTCGGGCGTGAACAACTCTCCATGCCAGCCGGATCCGATCCGGCTTCCCACCGGTGGCGGCTGACCCTTTCTATACTTGCCGGAAAGCAAGCCGTTCGCGAGCGGAAAGTAGGGGAGAAAGGCAATTCCAGTCGTGCTGCATTCCGCCAGGACATCCAGCTCTGGTTGGCGATGGAAAACGCTGTACTCGTTCTGGACGCTCACGAACCGCGCTGTTTTGGAAACGGCACACGCATCCGCTTCGCGAAGCTGCTCAACTGAAAAATTCGAGCAGCCGATCTCGCGGACTCTCCCTTCCTGAACGAGCTGGTCCAGCGCGCCCATCGTATCGGCGATCGGGACATCCTTGTCCGGCTCGTGAAGCTGGTAGAGATCGATATAGTCAGTCCCGAGTCGCCTGAGACTGTCTTCGGCCGCCTGAAGCACGTAGTGCGGATGTGCCCCACGTCGTTTTTCGTCGATAGCCATGCCGAACTTCGTCGCGATAACGACGTCGCGGCGCCGGCGTCCCAAAGCCTTGCCGAGGAATTCCTCGCTGTGGGTCGAGCCGTATATGTCTGCCGTATCGAAGAAATTGATTCCCTCGCCCAGCGCCGCATCCACTACTTTGGAGGTGTCATCTGCGTCCAGACGGCGGCCAAAGTTGTTGCATCCCAGGCCAATCACCGAGACGTCGAGCGAGCCAATTCGTCTAGTAAGCATCACGAGCAACCCCTCCGCTATAATCGGGCCGTGGAAATCTTGAGAGCACCTTTCCTTACAAGCGCGCGCAGCGTCTCAATCTGGCTGACAATTGGAGTCTCGGGTGCCGCATGCGCTCGTGGGCAGAAGGCACTGATACTCACTCGCGCGCCAGAGCCTGTCACTACCAGCGTGGCCGTTTCGACGTTCGACACTGTATGGGCGGTCGTTCGAAACAGCTACGTGGATACTGTATTTGTTGCGTCGAAATGGTCCTCAGTCCGCGACTCCCTCAGGCCTCGGGCCGCGCTCATTACCAATCGAGGGGACCTCACCGATCTTCTCGCGGCCACGCTGAAACACATTCCGGATTCGCACTTCTACATTATCCCTGCAGGTGCGGCCGAAAATACCGAGATACCGGACGCTTCAGAAGCGGGAGGGTCGACGGGAATCGCTGTGCGCGCAATTGGTAGTGAGGCTGTCGTCTGGATGGTGGACGCAGGGAGCCCAGG
The DNA here is from genome assembly GCA_038253755.1 of Gemmatimonadales bacterium. GTDB lineage: Bacteria > Gemmatimonadota > Gemmatimonadetes > Gemmatimonadales > Gemmatimonadaceae > UBA4720. Next base: position 12,602 of record JBBSGU010000074.1, read on the forward strand.
AGCGGTGGCCGGCATTACGCCAGGCGAGACAGTGTCCAGAATTGGTGACCGGGATTTGTCCGCAGCGTTGCGCCAGGTCCTCGCTTTACCCGAAGCGGCTCGGCCCCGCGCCCTTGCCGAGGCGCTCTATAGCTTCAACCGCGCTTTGGCCCCGGCCACCGGAAAATCTGTCAATCTCCAGATCGTTAAGGGAGGCCAAAAGGTTTGCTACGCCATTGTCGCAGCGCCGGTGACTGGAACCGTTTCCCAATTCGGCCGCCTTCCGCCGATCGCGGGGAGGGTCGTCATGCGACGACTCTCTGGCAAGGAAAGCAATGCAGGTGCATCGTGCGTCGGTGTGATTGCCTTCAACATCTGGCTTCCGGCTCTCGCGCCCGAACTGGAGAAGGCGATTGACGGCGTTAGTGATTGCGCAGGGGTGGTCATCGATCTTCGCGGAAATCCTGGAGGCGTCGGCGCAATGGTAATGGGGTTTGGCGGCTATTTCGTCGATTCCGCCATTTCGCTCGGAACGATGCGGACGCGCGATCTCTCGCTTCGCTTCGCGATGAACCCGCGCCGCGTGAGAAGCGATGGATCGCCGGCAACTCCGTTCGAGGGTTCGCTGGCAATTATCGTCGATCCGATGACAGCCAGCACCTCCGAGATTTTTGCTGCCGGAATGCAGCGAATTGGCCGCGCCCGCGTGTTTGGAGAGCGAAGTGCCGGAGAAGCACTTCCGGCCGTAATGGACCGTTTACCGTCGGGAGATGTATTCGTTCACGCGGTCGCTGACTTCACCGACCCGAACGGCAACAGAATAGAAGGAGCGGGCGTCGTGCCCGACGAGATCACGACTCTGTCTGGAAAGGCCCTGGCAGAGGGAAGAGATACAGCGCTCGAGGCGGCGACGCGCTGGATCAGGAGCCAACCCGCCTCGCAGCACTTGCCGGCATCAGCCCCCTGCAGATTTCACCCCAACTTCAACTGACCCCGAGAGAACAATGATCCGAAACACATTCATCCGTGCCTCAGCCGTGCTGCTGCCGATGGTTGCCGCAGCCCAGGTTGCAAGCGCACAGCTTCCTGCTGCCCCGACGCTTGTTGCGAAATACGTTGCCGCGATCAATGGAACGGCGATGATGAACGCCAAGACCATCACCACAAAGGGCGGCATGTCGATGCCGTCCGCTGGAATCAACGGCACGATCGAGATGACGCAGACCGGCACCAACCAGATGCAGATGGTCACCAACATTCCCGGGGTGGGAGAGGTCCAGGCCGGGTACGACGGTACAATCGCCTGGGCTGCGGACCCGATGCAGGGCGCCCGGGTGTTGAGCGGAAAGGAAATGGACCAGATGAAGGATGAGTCCGATCGCCGCACTCTCGTCCGCGACCCGCAGCTGTTTTCGTCGATGACGACAGTCGCCGACACAACCATGAACGGCGAGCGCTGCTACGA
>JBBSGU010000075.1:0-13929 GCA_038253755.1 Gemmatimonadales bacterium
GCGCGCGCACGTGTTCCTCTTACCACTGTGCGGCAGCCGGTCAACCAGATCGGATCACTCGCAGCCGAGTCGGTGATTGGACACATCAGGGGCGGACGTCCGACAGTGAGGACGATTCTCACTCCGGAGCTCGTCGTGAGAAGATCGTCCGGCTCATCGATGCTGAATGAGAACGATGACGAACTGCCGATGTCGCCATTTGCACCGGCGATCGCGGGGAATAGGGAAGGATGAAAATCAGTTTTTGGTCAGGGGTCGTGTCGGGTGCCGCGGCCTGATGCAGATGACCTTCCGCTGGTTCGGTCCGGATGATCCGGTATCGCTCGAGCGGATACGGCAGATCCCGGGGGTCACGGGAATTGTCTCAGCGCTCCATCATGTTGCGCCAGGAGAAGTCTGGACGAGGGACGACATTGATTGTCTTGCTTCGACGATTGATGGTGCGGGGCTGCGACTCGCGGTTGTCGAGAGCATTCCGGTTCACGAAGACATCAAGCTTGGGCGACCGGTTCGCGAGAAGCTGGCCGATACGTATGCGGAGAGTGTGCGCAACGTTGGAGACGCCGGAATCGAAGTTGTCTGCTACAACTTCATGCCGGTGTTCGACTGGATGCGCACCGATCTGTCGTTCGCACTGCCCGACGGATCGACAACTCTCGCATATGACGATCGTGCGCTTCAAACAATAGATCTCTCGGCCGGCACGGGCGACCTTCCAGGATGGGGAGCCGCTTACAGTGCATCGGAGCTCGCAGATCTTCTTGCAGCGTACAGCGAAGTACATCAAGAGAAACTGTGGGAAAATCTCTCCTGGTTTCTCGAGCGAATCATTCCCGTTGCGGAATCTGCGGGCGTCCGGATGGCGATTCATCCGGACGATCCGCCGTGGTCAATCTTTGGTCTGCCCCGAATCATCACAAGTGGAGCGGCGCTCACTCGAGTAACATCCCTCGTGGACAGCGCATCGAACGGCGTGACCCTGTGCACTGGATCGCTCGCCGCTGATTCCGCCAATGACGTCCCTGCGATAGCCAAATCTCTGGCCGAGCGCGGACTCGTTCATTTTGCTCATTGCAGAAATGTAAAGAGAACCGGCGACAAACAGTTTCACGAATCCCGGCATCCCAGCCGGTTCGGGGATGTGGACATGTTTGCAGTGTTATCGACGCTTCATGACGCTGGTTTCGACGGGCCGATTCGTCCGGACCATGGACGAATAATCTGGGGAGAAGAAGGCAGGGCTGGCTACGGGCTCTATGATCGCGCGCTGGGCGCAACGTACCTCCAGGGTCTATGCGAAGGAATCTCTTGCGCACCCCGGCGGTTGGCGTGACGTCGAGCGCGAGCCTCGCCTTGGCGGTTGACCGTCTCTCTCGCAGTTACCGGGTGCGCATCGACGCCGATCATGGGGGCGGGGCCGGTCTCTCGCGCGGCACGCCGAACGCGTCTATCCTCCTGCATTCGGTCGGAAATCGCCCTCAGGACTCCGAGGTGGACGTCGGGCTCGTCTACGCAGATTACTACTTCATCGAAGCGCTTCTCAGGCGGCGCGGTTTATTTCTCGAATGACTTTACACGACGACCGTTTCTTTGACCCGGATGCTGCGACTCTTCGTGCTGCGCGCGAGATATTCGCTGGGACGCGAGCGTTGCCTCTGATTTGTCCTCACGGACACGTGGATCCGGCAGTGATCGCGCGCAATGAACCGTTCCCGGAACCGACCGCTCTGTTGATCACGCCCGATCACTACATCTTCAGGATGCTGTATTCGCAGGGCATCCCGATGGAAGAAGTTGGAGTTCCTTCGCAAGACGGAACGAGCGTCGAGGCCGATCCGCGGAAAATCTGGCAGACGTTCGCCGATCACTACTACCTGTTTCGCGGAACTCCGACCGGCATCTGGCTCGACTACGAGCTGTCCGAGCTGTTCGGTATCGCAGAAAAGCTCAATGGCGAAAACGGTTCCCGCGTTTACGATGCGGTACTCGAGAAGCTCAAGTCGCCGGAATTTCTTCCGCGCGCGCTGTTCGAGCGTTTCAACATTGAAGTCCTGACCACCACCGACAAGCCGGGCGACAGCCTCGCTTCCCATGTGCAAATTCGCAATTCGGGATTGAACGGACGGGTCCTGCCTTGCTTCCGTCCGGACGCTGTGTTCAGAATCGCTAACCCGACCTGGCGTGCGGAGATCGCAGAGCTCGCTTCCGCATGCGGCGCGGAGGTAACTAACTATAGCAGTTTCATACGCGCGCTCGAAGATCGGAGGCAGTTCTTCAAAACGATGGGAGCCACGTCGTCGGACCATGCAGTGGTCGAGCCGTTCACAGCGCGCCTGGGAGATGCGGACGCCGTGAGCATTTTCAAAGCTGCGCTCGAGGGTCAGGCAACCGCAGCCGATCAACGCGCGTTCGAAGGTCACATGCTGATGGAATCGGCCCGGATGTCGATCGAGGACGGACTTGTGATGCAGTTGCATCCCGGCTCTCTTCGCGATCACAACGAGCACGTCGCAATGAGATATGGCGCAGACAAGGGCGGAGATATGCCTGTCGCCACCGAATTCACGAACAACCTGAGGCCGCTTCTCAACGAGTACGGAAACGATCCGCGGTTCACGCTGGTACTCTTCACGCTCGATGAATCCGCGTACTCCCGCGAGCTCGCGCCAATCGCTGGACATTACCCCGCAGTGCGCCTCGGCCCACCGTGGTGGTTCAACGATTCGATCGAAGGGATGATCCGGTTCCGTCGCTCCGTGACAGAAACTGCCGGTATCTACAACACTGCCGGTTTCAACGACGACACTCGTGCGTTCTGCTCCATTCCCGCGAGACACGATCTCTCACGCCGGGTGGACGCGAATTGGCTCGGCGGCCTCGTGGCGCGTCACGTGATCGACCTCGACGACGCTCGGGAAATGGCGCGAGCGCTTGCGTATGATCTCGTCAAAGACACGTACAGGCTGAAGACAAATGACAACTAGGACCGAAGCAGCGCTTTCGCGTCTTAGGAGTCTTCGGCTGGTTCCCGTAATCGTGATAGATGATCCGGTCGATGCCATTCCGCTGGCACGCGCGCTCGAAGAGGGCGGTTTGCCCTGTGCAGAAGTGACGTTCCGTACTTCAGGAGCCCGCGAAGCGCTCGAGAGAATCGCTGCCGAGTGTCCAAACATTCTCGCGGGTGCGGGTACAGTTCTAACTCCTGCCCAGGCGGCAGACGCGATAAGTGCTGGCGCGAAGTTCATAGTTGCGCCGGGATTCGGGCCCGCGGTCGTCGACTACTGCCTGGAGAACGACATCCCCGTATTTCCCGGTGTCGCAACGCCAACCGAGCTCGAAGCTGCTCTCGGCAAGGGTCTCAAAGTGATGAAGTTTTTTCCCGCAGAACCGCTCGGCGGTGTCGCGTATCTCAAGGCGATGTCCGCGCCATATGGTGGAATTGAATTCATGCCGACAGGCGGAATCTCACCCTCGAATGTTCGCGACTATCTCGCTCTCGAGCAGGTCGTTGCGTGCGGCGGATCGTGGATGGCGCCGCAGGACTGGATCGCAGCGAAACAGTTCGATCGGATTCGGGATGCTGTATCCGCTGCTGTCAAACTGGTTTCCGGAAACGGAGGAGAAGCATGACGCGAGTCGTCACGTTCGGCGAGGTAATGCTTCGCCTAAAGTCACCGGGATTCGAGAGACTGTTTCAGTCTTCGGTTCTCGAAGCAACATTCGGCGGAGCCGAAGCAAACGTGGCAGTGTCGCTCGCCCAATTCGGAGACGAGGCCCGCTTCGTTACGGCCCTACCTACAAACCCGCTCGGTGATTCTGCGCTGAATGCCGTGCGCAGTTTCGGCGTCGACACGCAGTTTATCAAACGAGCAGGCGAGAGAATCGGCATCTACTTTCTCGAAGGCGGCGCTAACCAGCGTCCGTCACGCGTGACATACGACCGCGCCGGCTCCTCGATCGCCGCCGCAAAGCGTGGCGATTTTGACTGGGGCAAGGTTTTCGACGGAGCCGACTGGTTCCACGTGAGCGGCGTGACGCCGGCCATCAGCGCGTCCGCTGCGGAGCTCACTCTCGACGCGGTTCAAGCCGCGCAAGCCGCGGGCATTACCGTCTCGTGCGACTACAACTACAGAAAGAATCTCTGGAAATACGGAAAGAAAGCGCCTGAGGTGATGCGCGAAATCGTGAAGCACGTGAACGTCGGCATCGCGAACGAGGAAGATTGCGAGAAGGCTCTTGGAGTCGAAAGCAACGTTGACGTCGCCAGCGGAGAGCTCGACGCCGATCGGTATCGAAGAATCGCCGAACAGGTTCTAGAGGCGTTCCCCAACCTCGACAAGCAGGTGATCACACTTCGCGAGAGTAACAGCGCTGACCACAACGGCTGGTCGTCCGTGATGCACAACGGGTCAGAGCTGATAACGAGCAGGCATTACGAGATAACCGACATCGTCGATCGAGTAGGCGGCGGAGATTCATTCGCGGCAGGATTGATTCACGGGCTGCGTCACTATAAGGACGATCGCAAGGCGCTCGATTTCGCAACCGCCGCATCATGTCTCAAGCATTCGATACCTGGCGATTTCAACCGGGTGAGCGTGGCCGAGGTCGAGTCGCTGATGGGTGGCGATGCAAGCGGGCGAGTTCAACGATGAACCGGAGAACATTGCATGGCTGACTCTGAAATGAATTCGCGCGACACGGCGCGGTTTGACGAACCCGCCGTTGGAGCCACAGACCTCGCTGCGCGCGGCGTGCTCAAGAACATCGGCCGTTATCGCTGGGTCATTTGCGCGCTCCTGTTCTTCGCGACGACGATCAATTACATGGACCGGCAGGTCCTGGGGATTCTCGCTCCGACGCTTCAGAAGGAAATCGGGTGGAACGAGGCACAGTACGGTGCGATCGTCTCGTGGTTCACGCTCGCGTACGCATTTGGATATCTGGGCGCGGGAAAAATGATGGACCGTCTGGGCACTCGGATCGGATTTGCCATATCGATAATTGTCTGGAGCATCGCGGCAATGTCGCATGCGCTTGCGCGAACCGTCACCGGCTTCGGCATAGCGCGATTTGCACTTGGATTTGGTGAATCGGGAAATTTTCCGGCGTCGATCAAGACCGTCTCTGAATGGTTCCCCGCGCGGGAGAGGGCGCTCGCGACGGGCATCTTCAACGCTGGATCGAACATCGGCGCAATCGTGGCTCCGCTTGTCGTCCCCTGGATCGCGCTGACCTATGGGTGGCAGGCGGCGTTCATCATCGTCGGCCTGTTCGGTTTCCTCTGGCTGGCGTTCTGGTTGCCGCTTTATCGCACGCCCCGCGAGCATCCGCGATGCTCGAAGTCAGAGCTTGCCTACATCGAAAGCGACGTCCCTGATCCACCGATGAACGTGCGGTGGCTCAGTCTGTTCAAGCATCGACAGACGTGGGCGTTTGCTCTTGGAAAGTTCCTGACAGATCCGATCTGGTGGTTCTATCTGTTCTGGCTTCCAAAGTTTCTCGATGCACGATACGGCATCAAGCTTTCTACACTCGCCCTTCCGCTCGTTACGATCTATCTGTTAGCGGACGTTGGATCTGTTGGCGGTGGCTGGCTTTCCGGTGCGCTCATCAAGCGAAACTGGACGGTCAATGCCGCTCGCAAGGTGACGATGCTGATTGCGGCATTGCTCATCGTGCCGACGATGCTCGCGCCCAGGGTGGATGGCCTGTGGATCAGCGTCGGGATTGTTGGTCTCGCGGCAGCTGCTCACCAGTGGTGGTCGGCAAACATCTTCACTCTCGCGAGCGACATGTTTCCCCGTCCGGCACTCGGCTCAGTGGTTGGCGTTGGTGGTTTTGCCGGCGCGATGGGCGGTGTGATCTTCCAGCGCATCACCGGCATCGTGCTGCAGAACAATGGCAACAACTACACGCCGATCTTCGTCGTCTGCGGTCTCGCGTACGTAACCGCGCTTGCGGTCATTCATCTCCTTGCGCCGAGACTGGAGCGCGTAACGTTGACTGCTGCGGATGCGGCGTGATAAAAGCCATCTGCTTCGCCGGTGCTTTCGCTCTGTTTCCGGCGTTTGTCGAGTGTTCATCGATTGCTTGATGGACGATCACATCGGCGCGAGAGGCTGGGAGCGAATGTCGGCGACCGATTCGTTCCGGTAAATGACGCCGTCCTTCATGACGAACCGGACGAGCCTCACCGTCGAGATGTTCGCCGTTGGATCACCCGCAACGGCAATGAGATCAGCGCGCATTCCCGGTGCGACTTTCCCTATCAATGCGTCCATTCCAAGAACTTTTGCGGTCTGGGAAGTAGCGGTGCGAAGTACTTCGGCCGGCGGCATTCCGTATTCGGTGAGGAGCTCCAGCTCGAGCGCGTTATTTCCGTGCGTAAACACTCCGGCATCACTGCCGTTGCAGAAAATGACGTGAGCGGCGCGCGCCGCGGCAAAGGCGCGGTGTTTCTGAATCACGGCTTCCGGTGCAGGACCGGTCCCCTTGTGCCACCCGCGATAAGACTGAACTGATTCCGTTGCCGCGAGGGTGGGGCAGTACGCGACGCCGGCCTTCGCCATCGCCTTGAAAACTTCCGGAGTGCCGGCGTCGCCGTGCTCGATTGTCTTCGCTCCTGCGCCAATGGCGCGCATCATTCCTTCCGGTGTTGCAGCGTGCACCGCCAACTCTCGCCCCGACGAGTGCGCCGTCGCTGCGGCGAGCTTCATCTCGTCAGCGGAGAATGTCGGCATCGCTTCGCCGTTCGGGCCCCAGCGGTAATCCCCGTACAGCTTAACCCAGTCTGCGCCGTGTCCAATCTGATCGCGGATCGCATGCACGAGCGCCGGTCCGTCGGCTTCTTCGGCGCCGAGCGGCGTGTCGTAAGCGTATGAAGTGCGTGACGGTGCGTACGAACCGGTGGCGACAATGGCTTTCGACGAGATGAGCAAACGCGGCCCGGGAATGATGCCCGTGTTTATCGCCTGCTTGAGGCCGGCGTCAGCGTAGCCAGCGCCTTCGGTGCCGAGGTCGCGTACTGTGGTGAATCCAGCGAGCAATGTGTTGCGCGCATGTACTGTTGCGCGCGCGACTCGCAGCGAGAGAGCCTCCTCGAGAACCTGCTGATTCCACGGGGTTTCGTTGTACGGATGCAGGAAGAGATGTACGTGCGCGTCGATCAGTCCGGGAAGGAGCGTCATTCCCGGCATCGACAGCCTGCGCGTTCCGGCCGGGATTCGCGTCCCGGATTCCGGCCCCGCGTACGTGATCGAGTTGCCGGTTACGACAACGATCCAGCCGCGGTGGGATGCGAGGTTTGCTCCGTCGAAGACGGCGTCGGGAGCAAGAACAATCGATCCGGCGGGTTGCTGCGCTTCGATGGAGAAAGCGCAGACGAGTATGGCGAAGACAGCGAGGAATTGTTTCACGCCGTAAAGCTACCGGCGAGCAAAGTCCTCGCAACTTCGGCGAGCCAGGGGAGCTTCTTGAGCGCCTGAGCATGAATTAATCAAATCGTAACTATCCAAAACGCCGAAATCGCCTATCTTCGCGGTTGCTCGGTGGGATGCTTCCCTACAACGACAGGACACGTGAAAAAACTCGTCGCTGCGACAATCCCGCTACTGATCGTGCTGCTGACGCTGTGCAGCGGCACTGCATTCGCCCAGAAAACGCCTGACAGTCAGGGTCCCTTGCGAGTGTTTCTCGACTGTCACGCGTCGGGTTGCGACTTCGACTACCTGCGGACCGAAATACCTTATGTAGACTACGTCCGCGACAGGAGCGACGCATCGCTCCACGTGCTTGTCACCACTCAGTCGACTGGAAGCGGCGGGACAGAACACACGTTCAACTTCATCGGTTTGCGGAATTTTGCCGGCGTCACCGACACGCTGACTTACGTGTCACCGCAATCGTCCACGGCGGATGAGCGTCGCAAGGGCGTCGCTCAGACCCTCAGGCTCGGCCTTGTAAGATATCTGGCTCGCACACCGGCTGGGGAGCGTCTTCAGATTTCGTTTGCGCAGTCGTCGGCTGGATCGGCGAAGGAAGCCCTGCCTCCCGCGCGCGATCCGTGGAACTACTGGGTGTTCAAGACGCGCGCAAACGGAAATTTCAGCGGCGAAAGCTCTCAGCGTTTTGCGAATATCGGCGGCTCTGTGTCGGCGAATCGCGTCACCAGTGAATGGAAGCTTAATAACGCACTGAATGTGAACTACTCCGAGAGCAAATTCACCTTCGGTGAGGGACAGTCATTCGCAAGTTACTCGCGCTCTTATTCGGTGAGTCAGCTGGCTGTGAAAAGTCTCACCACGCACTGGTCTGCCGGAGAGCGATCATCCGTCTCGTCGTCGACGTTTCTCAACACGAAGCGTTCGCTGCGGTTCGCGCCCGCTGTTGAGTACGATTTCTTCCCCTATTCGCAGTCAACTCGCAGGCAGCTCACGCTTCAATACTCCGTTGGCATCAATTCGTACAAGTATCGCGACACTACGATCTTTGAGAAGATATCAGAAGTGAGGCCCGACCAGAGTCTTGTCGCGTCGCTCAGTACGACACAGCCATGGGGCTCCGTGAGTGGGTCTATCGAAGGAGCCAACTATCTCGATGACTTCAGCAAGCGGCGGCTCGTGCTGTTCAACAGCGTTAACGCGCGCCTATTCAAGGGCTTCAGCTTCAATTTGTTCGGGAGCCTCTCGCTGGTGCGCGATCAGCTTTACCTGAGTAAAGGGGGTGCGACGGACGAGGAGATCCTTCTTCAGCGCCGTCAACTTTCGACTTCCTACAGGTACTTCGCAGGAGTCGGCCTCTCCTACACGTTCGGCTCGATCTTCAACAACGTTGTGAACCCGCGCTTCGAAGGCAGCGGCGGAAACTTCTTCTTTTTCTAGAATGAGATGCGCGCGGCGGGACTCGAACCCACGACCTTCGGCTCCGGAGGCCGACGCTCTATCCAACTGAGCTACGCGCGCAAACGAGTCGATTTCACCGCGAAACCGCTCTCAGCATACTAACCCTGCCCTCTATGAGGGTCAACGCAACGGGTTTGGCCGCCCCAGCGACCCGTTTAAGTTGAGATGATGCTATTCCAAACACGCAAAATCACGGTCATTCCAGGCGACGGAATCGGCCCCGAAGTCATAGCTGCTGCCCTTAAAGTCATAGAAGCAACCGGCGTCGCCATCGAGGCGGACGTCCAGCAGGCCGGCGCTACTTGCTTCGCGAAAGGAATCGATTCCGGAGTCCCGCGCGAGACAATCGAGTCCATCGAACGGACCAAAGTCGTCCTCAAGGGCCCACTCGAGACTCCGATCGGCCACGGCAACAAGAGCGCGAACGTCACGCTCCGCACGCTCTTCGAGACCTTCGGTAACCTCCGCCCAGTTCGCGAGCTCCCCGGTGTCACCACGCCGTTTACCGGCAGAAAGCTCGACATCGTCATCGTTCGCGAGAACGTCGAGGATCTCTACACCGGCATTGAGTACATGCAGACGCCGGGCGTCGCCCAGGCTCTCAAGATCATCTCTCACACCGGCTGCGAAAAAATTGTGGAGCTGGCCTTCGAGTTCGCCGTCGCAGCAGGCCGCAAGCGAGTGCACTGCGCCACGAAAGCCAACATCATGAAGCTCACCGAGGGAATGCTTCAGCATACGTTCGAAGAGATAGCGCCGCGTTATCCGCAAATCGAAGCGAAGCACATCCTCATCGACAACTGCGCCCATCAGCTCGCGATGCGCCCCGAACAATTCGACGTGATCGTCACGACGAACATGAACGGCGACATCCTCAGCGACCTGACGTCCGGCCTCACCGGCGGATTAGGCTTCGCTCCTTCCGCAAACATCGGAAATGACGCGGCGATTTTCGAAGCGGTACACGGTTCTGCGCCCGACATCGCGGGAAAGAACATGGCGAACCCCACGGCGATCATTTTGAGCGCAGCGATGATGCTTCGTCACATCGGTGAGGGGGCTGCCGCATCGGATATAGAGCAGGCGGTTCTCGTCACTCTCGAAAGCGGAATCCGGAGCGGCGACATGGCCGGAACGGCCGCACCGACAGGTACGAACGAATTCGCCGATGCCATCATTGCGAATCTCGGGCAAGTTTCAGACACCGCAGGTCCGCGCGACTTCCGCGCAATGAAGCTCCCGGCCCCCACGAAAGACGTTCAGGTGGTTAAGGTCGATTCGCGTCGAGTAACCGGCGTGGATGTCTTCATCGAAAGCTCGCTCCAGCCAGCCGAGCTGGGTGCAGTACTGACGGAAATCTGCATAGGATCCACAATCGGACTCCAGATGATCGGCAACCGCGGCAACACCGTATTTCCGGTAGATGACGATCGCGCTGTAACGCTCGTTGACCAGTACCGCTGCCGGTTCATGAAACACGATCGTAACGACAACCTTACAAATGCCGAAATACTTTCGCTCCTGACCAAGGTCGGCGAAGAGCATATTTGGATGCACGTCGAAAAACTTCAGCAGTTCGACGGGGTAGACGCTTTCAGTCGGACCCAGAAGTAAGCAGCCCCCACACCCAAAGAATTTTCGATGCGCTTTCCAACGTTACTGGTCGCTTCGCTCGCAGCCTCAGCGAATCTAGCTGCTCAAGCGGCCTCGCCTATCAAGTACAAGGGTCCACCAACTCACCCGGCGATCACTGCCGCCGACGCGATGACCCGCCTCTACATATTCGCCGACGACTCCATGATGGGACGCCAGGCTGGAACCGAAGGCGGTCTCAAGGGCACGGCGTATATCGAGCGCGAAGTGCGTCGACTCGGCCTCATCCCCGCCGGAGACAACGGGACATTCTTTCAAGCGGTACCTCTCTACGACTTCAGCTTTGATACCGCGTCAAAGTTGTCGGCCGGCGACATACCTCTCATCGCTGGTCGCGACTATTACCCGCTGAGCGTCGGCGGAACTTCGCGATCGTTGAACGGCGCACAGGTGATCTTCGCCGGCAGCACCACTGATCCGACGTCGTTGATCGCGGCGGACAGGACGGTCGGCAAAGTTGTCCTCGTCGTAGGGCCGACACCGGGCATTGCTCGGCGATATCCCGATGCAGCGGGGTTCATCGTCGTTCCCTCGGGGATCGCAATTCCGCAGCTGAAGCGCGTCATGGCGAGCGTCTCGACTCTGATGCGCGATGAAGAAGTGGATTCCGTCAGTCGTCCGCTTACTCTCGCCGTCCCGGCTGCATCCGTTGTGTCGTTCCTCGGGGTTCCGATCGAAAACGCGCGGCCCGGAACGGTCGGAAAGACTCTTTCCGGAGACGTTCGCTACAACAGGATCGACGCATCCGCGAGGAACGTCGTCGGAATCATTCCGGGCAGCGATGCAAAACTGAAGAAGGAGTATGTTGCTCTCGGGGCGCACAACGATCACCTCGGCACGCATCGCTCGGGCCCGGTCGATGCGGATTCCCTGCGCGCCTACAATCAGATGGCCGAGCGCATTTACGTCGCGCGAACCCATGAGTTGTCGGATTTTCCCGGCACCGGATTGACCGCGGCTGAGCGCGCAACAATCCACGTGAATCTGGACAGCCTTCACAGGATTCGTCCCGCGCGTCTCGATTCTGTTTACAACGGCGCGGACGATGATGGGTCGGGATCGATTGCTCTTCTCGAGATAGCCGAGAAGTTCATCAACGATCGCGTGAGACCCAATCGTTCATTGTTGTTCGTCTGGCACACAGGCGAAGAGCTTGGTCTTTACGGATCGACATTCTTCACGGACCACCCGACTGTTCCGCTCGATTCGATCGTTGGCCAGCTGAACATCGACATGATTGGTCGTGGGGAAGCGAGCGATCTGCCGGGCGGAGGGTCTGGCTATCTCCAGTTGATTGGCTCGCGTCGCCTCTCGACTGAACTTGGTGATCTGATAGAGAAGGTGAACACGGATGACCGGCACGCATTCATGTTCGATTATGCCTTCGACGCAGCGGGACACCCGGAGCAGTACTACTGCCGCAGCGATCACTACGAATACGCGCGGTACGGAATCCCGATCGTGTTCCTGAGCACCGGAAGCCACGTGGATTATCATCAGATTTCCGACGAGCCGCAGTACATCAACTACACGCACCTGGCGCGGGTCGCGAATTTCGTTGCCGATCTCGCGGCGCACGTTGCCAATCTCGATCACCGGCTTTTAGTCGATCATCCCAAGCCGGATCCCAAAGGGGAGTGCGTACAATAGCGATGGCTGACCGCTGACCGCTTACTGCTGACTGCCCTTCGGATTGTACGAGGAAACGTTTCCGCCATACCGCTTAGCCGTCAGCGGTCAGCGGTCAGCGGTTAGCGATTAGTCGGTTTTGGTCTCATTATTCTCGCAACTCAACTCTCCACACAAGAATCGAAATGCCCGCGACCTACGATCGTCGAAAGTTCATGACCTATTTTGGCAGCATCGGACTCGGTTCGACGCTGATGCCCGGCATCCTCTGGGCAAAAACAGCGGACGGGGCCGAGCTGACAACCGCAACCATCGCGGCGGCAGAGGAAATGGCCGGACTCAAGTTTGATGAGGCCGAGCGGACGATGATGCTCGACGGGTTGAAGCAGCAGGAGTCGAGAATTGAGGCGCTTCACAAGATTGCAATTTCAAATTCGGTCAGTCCTGCCCTCGTCTTCAATCCTGTCCCAGCGGGCAAGAAGATTTCAAACGGCCCTCGCCGCGCGATGGTGAGATCGCGGGTCACGGTTTCGGCGCCAGCGGATCGCGATGCGCTCGCGTTCATGAACGTGAACCAATTGTCGAACTTGATCCGTCGCCGAAAGATCACGGCTACTCAACTCACCGATCTCTATCTCGAGCGACTCAAACGATACGACCCGGTTCTTCACTGCGTCATTACGCTGACTGAAGACCGCGCGCGCGAACAGGCAAAGAAAGCCGACGCCGAGATTGCCGCTGGCCACTATCGCGGACCGCTGCATGGAATTCCGTGGGGAGCGAAGGATCTGCTCGCGGTCAAAGGCTACAAGACCACGTGGGGCGCTGGTCCGTTCAGGGATCAGGTGATCGACGAAGACGCCACAGTGGTTCAGCGACTCGATGCCGCAGGCGCGATTCTCGTCGCCAAGCTTTCGCTCGGCGAGCTAGCTCAGGGTGACATATGGTATGGCGCGCGCACGCGAAATCCGTGGAAGGTCGAAACGGGATCGAGCGGATCATCGGCGGGACCCGCTTCAGCAACGGCCGCCGGACTCGTGGCGTTCGCGATCGGAAGCGAGACGCTCGGTTCGATTTCTTCGCCGTCGACTGTGTGCGGAACGACAGGACTGCGTCCGACATATGGCCGCGTTCCCAAGACGGGCGCGATGGCTCTGTCGTGGAGCATGGACAAACTCGGACCGCTCTGTCGCAGCGCAGAAGATTGCGCACTGGTACTGAACGCGATCTATGGTCCCGACGGCAAGGACAACATGGCGATACCGGCATCCTTTCATTGGGATGCAACCGTGTCGCCGAAGCATCTCCGGATTGGTTACGTGAAGAGCGCGTTCGATCTTGCGATGATGGATCCAACCGACGCCAAGCGCACGCAGCACGCCACGAAAGTGTTCGACGACCGCGCGCTCGGCGTACTCCGCGGGATGGGCATAGATCTTATTCCTGTCGAGTTGCCGGACCTGAATTACGATGCGATGCGGATCATTCTGACGGCTGAAGCGGCGGCGGCATTCGATGACCTGACTCGGTCGAACCGTGACGCCGAGCTCGTTCAGCAGACGAAATTCGACTGGGCGAACACTTTCAGGACGGCGCGATTCATTCCTGCGGTGGATTACATCAACGCGAACCGGGTGCGCACGACTGCGATTGCGGCCTGGGACGAGCTGATGAAAACGGTGGACGTCATCGTGACTCCAACAAGTGCCGCGAATCTTTCGCAACTCGTCGCGACGAATCTCAC
>JBBSGU010000076.1:0-13837 GCA_038253755.1 Gemmatimonadales bacterium
GACAAGCGCTACGCATACAACCAGAGCCTCAGCTTCAGCATGGCCTTTCCGCTGTTCAATAATCTGAACCGCGAGATCACCGTTGCTCGCGCAATCGTGTCGGAAGATGTGGCCCAGGCGAACCTGCGCGACGCACAGTACCTTGCCCGCCAGACGCTCGTGCAGTCACTCGGCCAGATGCGCACGGCGCAGGAGCAGGTGACAATTGCAATAACGAGCGTCACCGCGGCACAGGAAGATTTGCGCGTTCAGCAGAAGCGCTATGAGCTGGGCGCGACAACGCTGCTCGACCTTCTCACTTCACAGACTCAGCTCGACAATGCGCGTACCTCCCTCATCCGTGCGCGTTACGACTACCGTGTGGCCAAGGCGCAGCTCGAAGCGCTGATCGGCCGTGAGCTTTAGGAGATGAACTTGAACAGAAATACCGTCCTCGTCCTGGCAGCATTTGCGGCAATCGCATGCTCCAAGAAGAAGGATCAGGCGTTGACCATTCCGGTCGAGAGCGTGAAGCGTGAGACGATCGTTGTCGATGCAGAGGCAACCGGCGTCGTCGAGCCAATCAACGTCATAGAAGTGAAAGCGAAGTCGTCTGGACAGATCGTGGCGATGCCTGTCGAAACAGGCACGTTCGTAAAAGCCGGTGATCTCCTCGTTCAGCTCGATACAAGAGACACGAGAAACTCATACGCGCAGGCGAAGGCTGATCTGGACGCCGCGGTGATCAAGCAGCGTGTCTCGAGGACCGCGCGCGATCGCGCATCGCAACTTTTCAAGGAGCGCATCATAACGTCGGCCGAGAACGAGGCGGCCGAAGTCGATTACGCGAATGCGCAGGCGACGGTGCTTCGCAATCGGGCGGCGCTCGATCTTCGCCAGCAGGGCCTCGACGAAGCGACTGTTCGCGCTCCGGTGGCCGGCACCGTGATCGAGAAGGACGTGTCGCTGGGCCAGGTAATCGCGTCCGGAACCGGGAGCTTCGGAGCAGGGACGACCATCCTCAAGATGGCCGATCTTACCAAGGTTCGCGTTCGCGCTCTTGTGAACGAAACGGATATCGGCAAGGTGAGGTCGGGCCTGTCTGCAAGTGTTACGGTCGATGCGTATCCCGATCGGCCGTTTCAGGGAGTAGTAGAGAAGATCGAGCCGCAGGCAACGATCCAGCAGTCGGTGACAATGTTCCCGGTGCTGATCAGCATCGACAACCGCGGCGGTTTGCTGATGCCGGGCATGAACGGCGAGGTGTCGATTGAGACCGATCATCGTGAGAATGTTCTTGCCGTTTCGAATGACGCGGTGAGAACCCCGAACGAAGCCGCATCCGTTGCGACATTGCTTGGGTTGAATGTCGATTCGGTTCGCGCGCAGCTCGCAGCAATGGGTGGAGGTAGTGGGCGCGGCGGACGCGGCGCGAGTGGCGCAGGCACCGGCGGCGGAGCCCAGACGGCCTCGAACACATCGACGCCAGGCGCGAATGGTGCGACCGGTGCACAAGGTGGTGGCGGTGGAGGACAGGGTGGATTCAATCTTCCCGAAGTCACCGACGCGCAGTGCGCGAAAGTAAGGGCGACTCTCGCCAAGCACCCCGAAACGCAAAAGGCCATTGGCGATCTACGCGCTCGCATGCAGTCGGGTGAGCTCGATCGTCAGGCAATGCAGGCAGAGTCGCAGAAGACCTACACTGCGGTGGGCATCGACCCCGCTGTCACGCGCGCCTGCAACTTCAGGCAGCGTCAGGCGCAGGGCGGCGGCGGTGGGTTTGGCGCGCAGGGCGGGCGAACTGGCGGAGCCGCTGGCGACGCGGCTAATGGCACTGGGGGCGGTGCCGTTTCCGATCCAACCGGTGCCTTCATGGGAAGCGCGAATGCCGGGCAGGCTCGCGCGCGTCGCGGACTCGTCTTCACGGTGAAGGCCGGCAAGTACACCCCAAAGGTCGTCCGGCTGGGCGCAAGCAACTTTGATGTCTCGGAAGTGCTGTCGGGACTGAATGAGGGCGATTCGGTCGCAATTCTGAACGTCGCGGTGCTTCAGGCACAGCAGCAGACCGACATGAACCAGATCAGAAACCGCGTTGGTGTCCCTGGCATGCAGCGTCAGCAGCCTGCTGCTGGTGGTGGTGGTGGTGCGGCACGTCCGGGTGGTGGAGCGCCGAGAGGAGGTGGCTGATGACCGTTCCGGTTCAAGAGCAGGAGCGTGGGGTAAAGCTCAGGGGAAGCGGAGCAACCTCGAAGCCTCACGGCCTGGAGGCCATGGCCGGCGAAAGCCGCGCCGCGAGCGTGATGCTGGCGAAAGAAATTGTGCTCGTTGCAATGGGCGCGCTCCGCGCCAACAAGATGCGCTCCTTCCTCACGATGCTGGGAATCGTGATCGGAGTTGCCGCTGTCATCGCGATGGTCGCAATCGGCAAGGGCGCGCAGAAATCGATCAGCGACCGAATCGCCGGTCTTGGAACGACGCTCCTGACCGTACGCCCAGGCGCTCGTCGCGGCTTCGGCGTTCAGACCGATGACAATTCCAAGCTCACGGTCGAAGACGCAGACGCACTGCGAAAGCGCGGCAAGTATTTCTCGGAAGTCGGCCCGGAGATGAGCAAGCGTACTCTACTCCAGAGCGGCAATCTCAATGCGCAAACGCAGGTAACCGGCGCACTTTCGAACTGGCTCGACATCAGAAAGTTCGCTCTCGAGTCGGGACGCTTTTTCACAGAGTCGGAAGAAACGGGAATGCGGCGCGTTGCAGTCGTTGGATCGGCTGTGGTAGACAACCTTGGACTGCAAACGCCGGAAGCGCTGATAGGCGAGAATGTCCGCGTTGGCGGATTGCAATTCCAGGTAATCGGCGTGCTGGCGTCGAAGGGACAAACCGGCGGATTTGGAAACAATCCGGACGACATCGTTGTCATTCCGCTATCCACCGCGCGCTATCGTTTGATGGGCACGAATGAGCTTAACTCGATCAACGTCCTTGCCGCTAGCGAGGACCAGATCCCGCAGGCGCAGGCCGACATTCAGTCGATTCTTCGTCGCGAGCATCGTCTCGTCGCGGGTAAGAAAGACGATTTCGACATCCGGAATCAGGCGGAATTTCTGAGCACATTTGCAGAGACGACAAAGACATTTACTTTCCTGCTTGCCGGAATCGCGGCAGTGAGCCTGCTCGTTGGTGGTATCGGAATCATGAACATCATGCTGGTTTCGGTCACCGAACGAACCCGTGAGATCGGCGTTCGCAAAGCGCTCGGCGCCACGAAAGTCGCGATTCTCTTTCAGTTCCTGATCGAGGCGATCGTGCTGTGCCTGCTCGGGGGCCTGATCGGGGTGGTTCTCGGAGCTGGCGGCGCGCTTGCGTTGAGCAAGCTCGGCGGATTCAACACGACGGTAGACGTGTCGTCCGTACTGCTGGCATTCCTCTTCTCAGCTACGGTCGGGGTTCTGTTTGGAGTGTGGCCGGCGAGACGAGCGGCGGCGCTCGATCCAATCATTGCCTTGCGTTACGAGTAGCCGTCGTTAACTGCGGTACCCGCGCTTACCGGTAGCCGTTGTACCGCCTGGACGAAAAAAAGGCCCCCGCCAAAAGCGGGGGCCTTTTTTTCGTGCGGTCGTCAGACCGCGTCGTCGGTTTTCTTCTCGCCCTTTCCGAAGTTCTTCTGGATCTTGCCTTCGAGCTCCTCGGCGCGACCCTTGATGTGCTCACTGGTGTTGTCAGTCGCATCACCCAGGTCACCACGAAGCTGGCCCTTCATTTCCTTGGCAGAACCCTTCACTTCGTTTTCGACGCCACGGCTCTTGAGGTCTTTGTCCATATATCCCCCTTCTCTGATATAACTGGTTTTGAATCGGCCGCGCTTTGCGGCACTGTGTACAAAAGCAATCGACGTGCCACAAGAATCAGCTGTTCAGCCAAATGTCGGGCACGTAAATTGATTGGCAACGATCAATTTTCTCGTTGCGACCGCCGCCTGCCACGAACGGGGACGGAGGATGTAGCGGACCCTGAGCTTGCCCCGCTGGCAGCCACTATTGAGATTCATGCCCAGTGGCCGGCAGTATAGCGCCGCAAACCGAACCAGGCCTTCACATTTCCACTCATTCCGAGGCGGCTCCAACAGGGAGGCGCCTCAAGCAACTGACCCTTGTCGCACTTGGTGTCGTCTACGGCGACATCGGCACCAGCCCGTTGTACGCACTCCGCGAATGTTTCAAACCGGAGTACGGGCTCAAGGCGGTTCCCGAGAATGTCTACGGAATTTTGTCGCTCGTAGTCTGGGCGCTCATTCTCGTTGTCAGCGTCAAGTATCTGATCTTCATCCTCAAGGCGGACAACCGCGGCGAAGGCGGAGTACTTGCGCTCCTCGCGTTGATCCTGCAACAGCAGCAGCGAGCGAAAGACAAGGTTAGAAAGCAGATCATCATCGTGCTCGGACTCATTGGAGCCGCGCTTCTCTATGGCGATGGAGTCATCACTCCAGCCATCTCGGTTCTTGGCGCGATGGAAGGTCTCGAGGTCATAACGCCGCGATTTCATCGCGTCATCGTCCCTGTGACAATGGTGATTCTGTTCACTCTGTTCATGGTACAGAAGAAAGGCACGACCAAAGTCGGGCGAATATTCGGACCAGTAATGGCGGTCTGGTTCGTGACGATCGCGGGGCTCGGCATTTACGAAGTCGCGCTCGCGCCGGAGATCCTCAGAGCTGTCAACCCCTGGTACGCTATCAAATTTTTCGCGACCCACGGACGACTCGCATTTGTGTTACTCGGCGCCGTCGTGCTTGTGGTAACGGGTGGTGAAGCGCTTTACGCCGATATGGGCCATTTCGGAGCGCGGCCGATCCGTCTTGCCTGGTTCACGCTCGTGTTGCCGGCGCTTCTTCTCAATTATTTCGGGCAGGGCGCGCTGATTCTAAGGGATCCCGCCGCTGCATCGAATCCGTTCTTCAACCTCGCACCAAGGGTTCTGCTCTATCCACTCGTGGCACTGGGCGCCATGGCAGCGATCATCGCGTCACAGGCGTTGATATCCGGCGCATTCTCGTTGACACAGCAGGCAGTTCAGCTGGGCTACAGTCCGCGCGTCAACATCATCCACACTTCGAAGAGCGAAGCGGGACAGATCTACATCCCGGAAGTGAACACTGCTCTCATGATCGGCACGCTCCTCGTCGTTCTTGGCTTCAGATCGTCGAGCGCACTCGGCGCCGCGTATGGAATCGCCGTGACGGGAACAATGGGGATCACGTCCATCCTCTACTACGTGCTTGCCAGGTCGCGCTGGAACTGGAGCGTTCTTCGGGCGGGGTCGCTGTCAGCTCTATTCCTGGTGATTGATATCGCGTTCTTTAGCGCGAACGCATTGAAGATTCTCCATGGTGGCTGGGTTCCAATTGCAATCGGTCTCATGATCTTCACGCTGATGACGACGTGGTATCAGGGCCGTCGGATCGTCACCAAGCTGCTCGTCCGCGGATCTCTTCCGATCGAGATGTTCCTCAATTCGGTTGCGGAGCACAAACCGGTGAGAGTGCCTGGGACAGCTGTATTCATGACGTCGGACCCCGACGGTGCACCGCTCGTGCTGCTGCATCATCTCAAACACAACAAGGTTCTCCACGAGCACGTCGTTCTGCTTTCGATCCTGCCGGCGAACGTTCCTGAGATTGCAGAGTCGGAAAGGATGTCGATCGTTGCGATGCGCGAAGGATTCTGGAGAATGAAAGCGCGCTATGGTTTCATGGAGACGCCGAGCGTGCCCGATCTTCTTGCCCGTGCGAGGTCCGAAGGCCTTTCAGCCGAACCGATGAAGACCACTTACTATCTGGGCCGCGAAAGGCTGATAGCAGATCCCAACTCGAAGCAGCACCTCGCTGGTTGGAGAAAGAAGCTCTACATCTTCATGTCGAGAAACTCGCGCTCGGCGACAGAGTTCTTCCAGATCCCGCCGAATAGAGTCGTGGAGTTGGGCGCGCAGATCGTTTTCTAGGAAACAGCGGTTGGCCACGAAGGCACGGAGGGCACGAAGAAAGACGGGAAAGGCTTGAAAGGGGGAACTACGGGACTACGGGAGCGGACATTCGTCGCTTGTCACGAATCGCGGCGGCGGACCTTCTCGATATCGCGTCGATCTTTTTTTGTCGGCCTTCCTGATTCGTAGCCAGTGTTTGCGTTCATCGCGCGGACATGGAGTGACATCGCCTCGCGAGCTTTCCTGCTCTCGTCGGTCTCCTTGTAGAGAGTCGCAGCAATCGTTGCGGAGCCTCTGGTTCCGGAAACGCCAGTGACGTCAATGATGTGTTCGTATGGACCCATGCGGATTCGCATCGAATCACCGGCCTGCACGATCTTCGAGCGCTTTGCGCGTTCTCCGTTGACTTCTACCTTGCCCGCACCGATTGCCTCGGCCGACAGCGCCCGCGTCTTGTAAAAGCGGGCGGCCCACAGCCATTTGTCGAGTCTGACCTTGCCTGGCCGTTCGTCTTCGTCGTCTTCGGGTTGCGACATCTTCTTCCTTCGTCTGAACTCGACCGTAAGTTATGCGCAAATGCGAATCACAGCGTTAATCGCCGGCTTGCTCTCGTGCGCTATGACTTCAGTCGGTGCGCAGGGAGTCGATTCAACCCGAACACCGTCGGATCCAGTCATTCAGGACAACAGCTTTCTCGTCGAAGAGGCCTATAATCAGGACGCTGGCGTAGTCCAGCACATCACGACTTTCCAGATTCAGCGCGGAACCAGCGACTTCGACGCATCGTTCACGCAGGAATGGCCGGTCGGGTCGATCAAGCATCAGCTGAGCTACGACATTCCGTTTTCACGCATCGACTCGCGAAGCGGCGTCGGCGACGTTGGACTCAACTACCGCTATCAACTACTCGGCGACGGTGATGCGCAACTCGCGATTTCTCCACGCCTCTCGCTGACGCTGCCGACCGGCGACTGGAAGAGATCTCGCGGAAGCGGCGCGATGGGACTGAATGCGGCGGTTCCGTTCAGCTATGTCATTTCACCGATGGTCGTCACGCATTTCGACATCGGCGGAGGAGTGACACCCTCCGCCAAAGACGTCGCGGGAGACAAGGCACGGACCGTGGAATGGAGTACGGCGGCGAGTGTCATTCTGACGATGAGCCGCAGAATTCAGCCGATGCTCGAGGCAGTGTATTCGCGCGGCCAGGAAGTGATCGGCCGAGACCACACGGCCATGACCGAGAGCGCGCTGATATCTCCGGGACTGCGTGCGGCGATCAACTTTGCATCGGGTCTTCAGATAGTTCCGGGCATCGCATTTCCAATTGGATTTGGGTCGAGCGACGGGGAGAGGAGCGTGTTTTTTTATTTGAGCTTTGAGCATCCCTTCAACAAGAAAGGCCGACCCTCGAACTGAGAGCCGGCCTTTGTGATTCGCCCGACGCGCATCAGTTCTTGTCCTTGGCCTTGTCCTTCTTCGCCTTTTCGACCACCGCCCTTTCCGCTGCGGCTTTCTCGGCCTTCGTCTTCGAGTCGTAGGTCCGCGTCTTCCTGCCTGCGCTGTCGCGATAGATGTAGACGCTGCCGTCAGGGCCCATCACGTGTACCTGGGGCGCGAGCGTTTTGTAAATGCCGCCATCTCTCAGCCGCATGCGCATGGGAGCCATCTCCATCTCGCGGAGTCGCAGCGGGAACTCCTGCATTCTTTCTCGAAACATGGGCATGTCCTCCTTCATGCGCTGCATGTCTTCGCGCATTCGCTTCATGTCTTCGGGATTCATCATCGGCATCGACTCAATCCGCATGCGCGGGAAGTCTTCCCTTCTCATCCGCGGGAACGTTTCGATCTGCATTCCGCGGAAGTCATCCATATTCATCCGCGGCATGGAGCGAAGCACTCCGTCCATTCCGCCCATTCCCATCATCATGCCGAAAGGCCCATCGCGAAGATCCGATGCGCGGCCAGCAGTTACCTGGACATCGTGAACGCGACCACCCGACGAGACGCGAAGCGTGACAACATTTCCTGGTGAGAGCTTTTCAACGGCACGGCTCAGTCTCCGGCTTGGCAACTCACTCGCGTAAATGTCGCCGGCATCAGCCGCGATGACTCTAAGGTCGGTTCCGTTGATTGAAACGATTCGGTCGCCTTCGACAATTCCTGCGCTCTCTGCCGGGCCTTTCGGAGTTACTCTCGATACGAATACACCGATCGTGTCGCGAGCAGTACCAGTCGATGTGAGCTGGAGCCCGAGCGCCGCTCGCTTCATCATCGCCGAGTCCATCGATGAGCGGCGGAGAATCTTGCACTCAGTCCGGTTTTCATCGGTGCTGAGGCACATGGTGCCTTTCGGCTCGTCGTTCCGTGCCGGCGGCGGCTCATTTCGCGGCGACGGCTTCTGAGCCGTCAAGGCGCCAGCGGCGGCCATGAATACGGCGGCAGCCGTCAAAATCGATGTCGTTCCAGGCATAGTTCTCTCCAGTGAACAGTGTCTCGTCCTGTTTATGACAACCCGGCGCTGGCTGATGGTTGCCCGGTGCAAAAAGAACCGGGCTCCGGGCATATTTGAGCATGGCAACGAGTGTAGATACGGAACGGGAAAAAGGCGTCAAGCCCGACGTCCATGCGTTTGAGCATCACTGGCAGGACGAAGCTGACGCTGCCTACCTCTACAGGATTCTGGCCGCCTCGGAGCCGGACGCCAAAAAGAAGGATATCTACGCTCGTCTGGCAGACGTGGAGGACCGCCATGTAGTGGTCTGGGGCGATCTGATGAACCAGCACGGCCATCCGCCCAAGTCATTCCGTCCCAGCACGCGCGCTCGCATGCTGGCCCGGCTCGGCAGCCTGTTCGGGCCGGGGTTTCTGCTCCCGATGCTCCTCGAAGAGGAAGGCCGCGAGGTAAAAGCCTATCTCGACATGCACCGGGCTACGCCGAAAGGCGCTCCCGGCGGTGGCGAGGCACTGACGCTTGCCAGGGAGTCCGCCGATCATGCGATGACCCTTGCTGGAATTGCCGGCAAGAGCGGCGAACCGTGGCACCGCACCGAGTCGGGCGGGTTTCTGCGAAACGTAGTGTACGGTTTCAATGACGGACTCACGGCAAACTTCGGACTCGTCGCCGGTGTGATTGGCGCCGCAGCGAGTCAACAGCATCAAGCGGTCATCGTCGCGGGCGTCGCAGGGCTCATCGCCGACGCACTGTCGATGGGCTCGAGCGGATATCTCGCCGCCAAAAGCGAGCGCGAAGTCTACGACTATGAGATTGCGATGGAGAAGGACGAGATAGCGCTCATGCCGGAGATCGAGCGCGATGAACTGGCGCTGATTTACGAAGCGAAGGGCATGGACACTGAATGGGCGCACCGTCTCGCGACCGAAGTAATGGCCGACCCGGAGCGCATGCTCGAAGAACAAGTCCAGGAAGAGCTGAAAATCGGAGAACAGACAATCTCTCCGATGCGCGAAGCGTGGATGACGGGATTAGCGACAGCCTTTGGTGCGGTGATCCCCGTCTTTCCGTTTTTCTTCGCGAGCGGAGTCACTGCGATCGTACTGTCATTTGGCTTCGCGATGCTTTCCCACTTTCTGGTCGGAGCAGCGCGATCGGTGTTCACCGGCCGAAGCGTGTTTCGCTCAGGGCTCGACATGTTCGTTGTCGGCCTTGGCGTTGCGATCGTCGGTTACTATGTCGGTGGCTGGATCGGGCACCTTTTCTAGTCCTTCGAAACTGCTTTGACACAGAGACCACAGAGGCCACAGAGGACGACAGTCAATCGGTCGTCCGCGGCGCGGAGTCCTGGCAGATCAAGCTTTATGGAAATGGGGTTAAGTGCGGGACAAACGGTCCTCCTTCCCGCCCTTGTTCCGTCGTTCCGTTGTTCCGTTGTTCCGCCGTTTAACCAAAAATCAAAAGCTCTCCCCGAGGAGATGCTCTCAAAGCAAAAGACCACAGAATGTCGTTTTCTGTGGTCTCTGTGGTCTCTGTGTCAAAGTAGTTTCTAGCCAACGAGATTGAGCAGCCTCCCCGGCACGAAGATGATTTTCTTCGCCGGTCCTGACAGGAACTTGGAGATCGATTCCTCGGCCATCGCTGCGGAAACAGCATCGTCCTGAGTTATATCGCGCGGTACTGATAGTTTTCCGCGCGTTTTGCCATTCACCTGCACGGCAAGCTCGAAGCGCTCGTCCGTAGCAAGAGCCGAATCGAACTTCGGCCAACCCGCATCGAACACACTTTCACTGTGCCCTAGTTTCTCCCAGAGCTCCTCGGCGATGTGCGGAGCAAACGGCGACGCCAGCTGCACCAGCGGCTCGACCTCAGAACGCGACGACGCGCGCTCTCCGCGGCGCAACACGTTCATGTACTCCATCATCGCCGCGACGGCGGTGTTGTAGCTCAGCCTCGGGATGTCATCGCCGACTTTCCTGATCGTTTGATGCAGTTTGCGCATGACATCGGGATCGCCCGGGCCATTCGATTGTGAATCGACTGCTGAATGCACCGACGCCCACAGCCGGTCGAGAAAGCGCTTTACTCCCGAGATGCTTGCATCGCGGAAATCGCCACCCTCTTCGAACGGTCCGAGGAACATGAGGTACGTGCGGAACGCATCGGCACCCCATTTCTCGATGTAGTGATCGGGAATGACGACGTTGCCCTTGCTCTTCGACATCTTCGCGCCGTTTCTGATGATCAGGCCATGCGCGCGGAATCGCTTGAACGGCTCCTCGAAATCGATGAAACCCATGTCGTTCAGCACCATCGTCACGAAACGAGAGTACAGCAGGTGCAGCACCGCGTGCTCGTTTCCGCCGATGTAGCTGTTCACCGGCAGCCACTTCTTCGTGATCGTCGAATCGAACGGCTTGTCGTCGATTCCGACGCTCGGGTAACGCAGGAAATACCACGCGCTGTCGAGGAATGTGTCAGACACGTCGGTTTCGCGACGAGCCATCTTCCCGCATTCCGGACACGGAACCCGATACCAGTCCTCGTGTCGGGCGAGCGGCGAGACGCCTGAATCATCCGGCTTGAAATCCTCGACGTGCGGAAGGACGACCGGGAGATCATTTTCCGGCACTGGCACTGCTCCACAATCGTCGCAATAGATGATCGGAATCGGCGGACCCCAGTACCGCTGACGCGAGATGCACCAGTCGTGCAGACGGTAGTTGACCACCGGATGTCCGGCGCCCTTCTCGTCGAGCATCGCGATGATCTCGCGCTTGGCAGTCGCGACAGTCATTCCGTCGAACTTGCCCGAGTTGACGATGATTCCGCGCTCGTTCTCGGTGAACGCTTCGTCGATCGGCGCCGACGGCTCTTCGCCTTGGGCGCAAACGACCCGAACGATCGGCAAACCGAAAACCTTCGCGAACTCGAAGTCACGCTCGTCGTGACCGGGAACGGCCATGATCGCGCCGGTCCCATACTCCATCAGCACGTAGTCCGAGATCCAGATCGGGATGTCGCTTCCAGTTGCCGGATTCGTGGCGTACGCGCCGGTGAACACGCCTGTCTTCTCGGTGCTCGACTTGCGAGTGACGACGTCCTGTTTGGCGCTTCGGGCGAGATATTGATCGACGGCCGTCCGATAGACTCCGGTCGTCAGCGATGCGACGAGCGGGTGCTCAGGAGCGACTACGAGGTAGGTCGCGCCAAAGACGGTATCTGGTCGAGTGGTGAATACGCGGATCGCTTCGGCGCCAGCTTTCTTGACCGGAAACGAAATCTCCGCGCCCTCAGACCGGCCAATCCAGTTTCTCTGGGCGGTTTTTGTCGTCTCGGACCAATCGAGCGAATCCAGGTTGGCGAGCAGGCGCTCTGCGTAGTCGCTGATCCGGAAGAACCACTGGCTGAGGAAGCGCTGCTCGACCGGCGTGTCGCACCGCTCACACGCGCCACCGACTACCTGCTCGTTAGCGAGTACCGTCTTGCAGCTCGGGCACCAGTTAACCGCCGCCTGCTTCTTGTAGGCGAGACCCTGCTTCAGGAGCTGGAGGAAAACCCATTGTGTCCACTTGTAGTAATCGGGGTTGGTGGTGTCTACCTCCTTCGACCAGTCCACCATGAGGCCCGATCGCTGAACCTGCCGCCGGAAATTGGCAATGTTCTGCGGAATCAGGTCCATCGGGTGTTTCCCGACCTTCAGCGCATAGTTCTCGGAGTGAATCCCGAAGGCGTCGTAGCCAAAGGGCTCAAAGACGTTGTGCCCCTGGAGCCTTTGGAATCGTCCATATATGTCATTACCGACGAACGCGAAGAGGTTGCCGACATGCAGTCCCTCCGCGGACGGGTAGGGGAACATCATCAGGGCGTAATAAGGATCGGGAGCCGCGGCGACGTCTGTCGTGTTGGTGCCTATATCCTGCCAGCTCTGCTGCCACTTCCCTTCCACGGCTGAGGGATCGTAACCGATCTGCTCGTCGCTCGGCGTCTGATTCAGCGTGTTGTCCATTCATACAAAGTAGCGTCACCGTACATCACTTTCATCCCGCCATGGCTCATCAGCAGCTGTCATCGATCAGTCCCGGATTCCAGTTGAATGACTCGGAGCACGAGTTCACACCGTCGTGGAACGGGATTCCAGTCGTCGAGGTCAAGTCGGACGGAATCTTCGCTCCGCTGATAGGCTTGCTGCAGCGACAAGCGGCGTTCGTCATCGTCTTCGCGATCTCGATCGTGCACGTCGGAATTGGCTGGATGGCGTACCGTCTCTTCCACCTGCTCTCGCCCGACGTCCGCGCCGCTTTCCTGGCGTCTGCCGACGTCCGCTGGACGATCGTTGTGGGTGCCATCTGGGTCGTTGGACTGCTCGTGCTGGCTTCAGCGTTCATCCTTCGCCTGATCAACTCGCACGTCACTTCCCCGATCATCGACCTCGCCCGGGTGTCAGAGTCGGTGGCTAGAGGCGAGCTCGCCGTGCCGTTCGTTCCGTCGACCTCTAACAACGAAGTCGGGCGACTAAGCCGGGCGACCTCGAGCATCATCGTTGCCCTTCGCAGACTGGCTGCGACGATGAAAGCGTCGGCAAAGGACACCACGACGCTCTCCGCGCAAATAACCGCTTGTTCGGAGCAGATGGCGATAGCAGCGCAGCAGACTGCCGCCACATCAGAGGCACTTAGAAAAGAATCGACAGATATGGCCCGGACGATCCACGAGATCGCCGCCGATGCCGCCAAGCTCGTTGACGTTTCAGGGTCACTCCGCGGTCGAGCCCAGGAAGGACTCCGACGAGAGCGGAGACTCAGAAACCTCGCTCAGGAAAACCGCGCGCGGCTGGACGAAAGCTCCCGCGCCCTCGAGATGCTCACATTCGACGCAAGCGCCAGCGCCGAGTCGATCGATGCCCTCGCGACAGCAGTGGATGAGATCCGCGCGTTCCTGACCCTGGTCCAGAAGATCTCCCGCCAGTCCAAGCTCCTCGCCCTCAACGCAGCGATGGAAGCAGCCCGTGCCGGCGAGCAAGGCGAAGGCTTCGGCGTCGTCGCAGACGAAGTCCGCCGCCTCGCCGCCGACTCGGCCGAAGCAGCCGAGCGCACGGATCTTCTCGCAAGAGCAATGGCGGAGCGTGTGAACAGGTCGAGAGAATCGAGCGCCCGAACGCTCTCGACTCTCGAAAGCGTGAACGACGCAACGCATCACGGGCGCCAATCATTCCTTCAGGTAGAGCAAGGCGTCATCGACGCCGAAAAGTGGAGTGGCGCGATTGAAGCGGCCGTAGAAGAGTCGGGGAGGCTCGTCGTCGATATGACGCGACGGCTCGACAACCTCGCGCTGGGAACGCAGGGCTTTGCGTCCGCGGTTCATCAGGTGGCGGCAGCGAGCGATGAGCAGAGCGGCAACATCGATCAGATCGCGGCGGCA
>JBBSGU010000077.1:0-13568 GCA_038253755.1 Gemmatimonadales bacterium
ACGCGGAATTGCCGTGCGCGAGCCCCTGTTTGGAATCATCAGTATTCCCTGCGACCCATTGTTCGATCCGCTCAAGTCCAGCCCGCGCTTCGTTGCGCTGCTGGCGCGACTCGGCGCGCACGCCTGCCCCGCGACCCGAAGGTGGCCAATTGCGCCTCGTGGGTGAAGGTCAGGAGAAAGGCCAGCATCTGATTGCGACCGAAAAATGTGACTGCCGGCGCGTTCCATCACTGTGTACCACGATTCGCTTGTTGAGCGTCAGTACGCAGCGCGGAGCAGGGGGATGCACATATTATCGCGCATCCGGCTTCACGGCGTCGAACAGGGGGCCAGCGGATCGCTTCACCGGCACGGCGCGCATTGACCCGCCCCTGATACTGCTCGGGTGAGCATGTGACCGACGAGAGTATCGCGGAGGAGCGGTGGCATGCAGGCTGGCTGCTTTGACGGCTGCAGGAATTCCGCCATGTGATCCGAGCGAATCTGAGGGACCCTATTCGCTGCAAATGGGACGCTCATCGATGGCCTCGTTTGGACCGATGATTCACGCAATGGGATCTACTCGCTCGTGCGGCATGACACACGCAAATAGGCTGTTCGTTCTCTGCTCGCCTGCACACAAGACGGTGCGGTGAACTCGCACTCGTGACCGCACTCTTTTCATTGCCCGGTGAATCAGGCACCCTGCGCCACTCGCTTTATAGCATTCGTGGTTATCCACGGATGATGTAATCACGCTCATCCAGCGTGGCAAAAAGTACGGTGTTGAAGTACTTGGCGAAAAGGCGAAGGCGATCGCCTATCTCGAGCAGGCACTTGCAGCGGATTCACAGCAGTTCGGATGGCTTCGCTACGATGCGATGCATGACTCGCCGCGCGGCGAGCCGCGCTTTGTGGCGTTGTTGCGGAAGCTGAATTTTCCTCAGTAGGAACCGAACATCCTGCCGCTCTTCGATTCGGGAAACGCGGCGGGATTGCTCTTCTACGTCCTGCCTTTCGTCGATGGCGAGACGCTGCGTGCCCGGATTACCCGCGACGGCGCGATGCCGCTGGACGACGTGCTCCGGATTGCGGACGAGGTCGCCGATCCGCTGCACTATGCGCACACGCGGGGCGTGATCCTTCGCGATGAAAAGTCCGATGACGTTCGCTTATTGGAAGCGCGTCGGCGGGCTCCTTCTCGAGGCGTTTTGTGCGGTACCTCGATCGCGCGAGCGTGGGGAGCGGTGGATGGACCGAGCGATTGTGCACGTATCCCGTCCGCACTGAAACCGCAAACAGACCAGCCGGGCGCCTGAGCAGGCCGGATTTTGATTTGCAGGATGTTGCTGGTTAGGAATGCTGGCCGGCTGTCGGTGATGCAACGTTTAGGAATATCACCATTTTCATGCCGATATTAGACAGCGAAAGTCATGGCGTTTCTATTCCGTTCGCTGCATAACATCGCTGACTAATTGGCGTTAGCCGGACGCACCGGGCATCTGTTGATAGGTAGACTTGCCAACGACGAATCCTGGCGCAATCTTCGAATCATGGCAGATACTCCCAATATCAAGCCCGAAGCGCGACGCCTTGTCGATGGACTCCCAGAGACTGCCAGCTGGGATGATCTCGCCTACGAGGTGTACGTGCGCCAAGCGATTGATGCCGGTCTCGCTGACGCCAACGCTGGCAGACTGGTCGATCACGATGAGGCGCTCGCGCGTATCCGATCACGGATTCGTCGCGTCTCGTGAAGCCCCGGCTCCGTTGGACGGAGCAAGCAGTTGAACAGTTGGGCGCGATCGCGGACTACGTAAGTCTTTCGTCGCCGGTCTACGCTGAGGGTGTAGTTGAGCGAGTTGCGGGACGCATCGAAAGCGCGCTCGAATATCCGGATATAGGTAAACGCGTTCCGGAACTCGACGTACCTGAAATTCGCCAGCTCATTGAATGGCCGTACCGGATCATCTATCGACGCCACCCAGACGCGATCGAAATATTGGCGATCGTACACGGTCGCCGGGATCGGCTCGATGTCGAACTTGGATAGGCCTTGTGAGCAGCCGGGGAGATAGGTAACAGAAGTGTCCAGCAACATAGGTAACACTTTCGGGGTTACTCACGGATGATGTAATCACGCTCATCCGCGTGGCAATGAGTACGGTGTTGAAGTAGATGGACCAGACGCCGTCATCGGTTTCTTGAAGGCCAATGCGGTGATCGACCAACGAGTTTGCGATGTACAGAAGCTTGTGGTTGAATCGGAACGTCCCGCCGGTTGTAATCTTCACGACAAAGTGCCCTGGATACTCGAGCGGTGGCAGCCGAGTTGGATACGGCCGAGGTGAGTCGATGTAGTGAGATGCGGGAGTGTCCTGGTTCAGCCACTCGTGAGGCCGAACAGTGTTGTACTCGGTGCGGAATGCGTCGAACGATTTCTGTTAACAGGAATCGCTGGCTCAAATGGATCCTTGTCGAGATCGTACAGACATTGAAGCAGGCACCTGGCCCGGTTGCAGTATCGCCGGCTTCTTCGTGCGAAAGGAAAACCGAAGGCGACGACGGCAGCGGCGCGGAAGCTGTGCTGCTATATCTACTGGATGTGGAAGGATGGCGTGAGCTACGAGGAATGGCTCGCGCGGCGTGGAAATAAAGTCTGGTCGGAGGTGCGGGTCAGCGAATGGGAATGGTGGTATAGCGCAGCTCAGCCACCCACCCGGTAACACGAATGGGCCACCTCCTTCGAACACATGCTCGTGTCCTCACCGGACGAAGAGGCGCTTGAAGACGGCTTCGCGAATTAAGCGGAGCGCTCTTGATCAGCGGCGAAGTGGAAGGTGCGGAGGCGGGAGCCGATTTGTTGGCGCGACCAGTTATTGAAGTTCATCACGACACTCACGACAGGTGAGCGTCAAACCGTGTTGTGCTTATTCCCATTGACTTTCAGAGGCTCGTTGAAACTGCCGAGCGATTCAGTGAAGCTCGCTTCGTTCGCATTTTGTTTGATTGGCTTGCAGCTTGGTGCGCGGAATTCTACCGCATTCGTAGAAGCACGAACCACGCGACTTCGTCTTCTCCGTGGTCGGCAGTGTCGCACGCCGAGCATGGCGAAATTTCCACGATTGATGTTCGCGACTGACTCTCGCAATCTTGTTCAGACCTTCGCAGCGACGCCGATGCAAATTTTGCCGACTTTTTCGCAATGAACCGCGATTCGGACATATTCGCCACGCTCTACGATGAATTGCGACGGCTCGCCGATTCACAACTGAAGGGCGCGGGACGTGATCTGACTCTCTCACCGACTACGGTGATTCACGAGGCATGGCTGGATCTCTCGTCGCGTCCCGACCTCCAGTTCCCCGATCGCGCGCACTTCATGGCCTATGCGGCGCGAGCCATGCGAGCGATCGTAATCGACCGTGCGCGTAAGTCCCGCGCTAAGAAACGCGGCGGCGACGCCGGGCAGATCGTCACACTGTCGTCCGATATGATATCCAGCGGCATGCCGAGCATCGGACCTCTGGCGCAGCTCTCAGACGCCCTGGACGAGCTGGCGATTCACCATGCCGCGCTTGCGGAGTTGGTAGACCTGCACTTCTTCTGCGGGTACACATTCGCAGAGATCGCTGACATGCGGGCAGTCTCCGATCGCACTGTGCAGCGGGACTGGCGCAAAGCACGCGCTCTGCTGTACCGGATGATGCTCGACCTCCCGGAACGTGCCGATACTACCGGCGGCGATACTCCGCCGCTTCAGCCGAGCGACCTTCCGCCTCGTAAATAGTCACCAGCCCGCGACTGGCCATATGCCTGTCGGAGGCGTTGATGGCTACGAGCCGCGTCGGCGTGAACGCGAGTTTTAACAACGGCTCGGCCTCCCGAAATCGTCCGCGCGCAGCGAGGATTACGCCGCGCGGTAGATCGATATCCGGTCACGCACCTGATTCGGGCCCGAACGCTGCATGGACTCCAGCGTCAACGCGTCGCGAAGAATGGAATCCGCAGCCGCGTAGCGCTCCTGTCCGATGAGTGCCTTGCCAAGCATGGAGAGCGAGCTGGCGTGATTCAGGGTGCCTGGTCCTGTGGAGCGGATATATATCGCGATCGCCCTGCGCAACACAGGCTCGGCCTCGGCATACCGCCCTTCGTTGTTAAGGAGATATCCGAAAAGGCGAAGCGCACTCGCAGTCCGGGCATTATCAGCATCAGGGTACGCACGCTCGAGGACGGCGATCGCGACACGGTGCAGGCGCTCGGCCTCATCCTTTCGGCCGAGGTCCTCGAGTATTCCGCCAAGGAGCGACATGTCGGAGCCCACGCGTGAGTGCTCGGCACCATACAAGACGCTGTCGATGGACATCGCACGGCGGGTGAGCGCTTCTGCGTCGCGCAGGCGGTGGCTGTACATCAGGACGCCGGCCATCTCACGCAGTTGATCCGACTGGTCTGGCGTCACTCGCACTGGCTGACGCTGCACCTCGGCCATCCATCGGTCCATGTATGGTTTTGCGCCTTTGAAGTCGCCGCTCTCGTGCATGTTTGCCGCGACCCAGTACAGCGCGTCGATCGTGCGGGGATCGTCGTCGCCGAACCGCTGTCGACGGATCTCGAGCGCCCGCCGCAGCATCGGCATGCTGGCGCTATCGTTCCGATCATTCTGCCGCAGCGTCTGGGCGAGCGCTATCAGCGTCGTCGCAACATCCGGATCAGATTCCCCGAGAACGCGGCGCCGGATGGCGAGCGCCTCCTCGAGTGAGGATCGAGCGCCTGAGTAATCACCCAACTGACTTCGAATTCGACCGACGAGGTAGAGCATCTGCGCCTGAATCACCGGCTGGCCTTTCAGCTCGCTGGCGCGTTTGCTAGCCTGCGTCATCAGCCGCCGGGCGCTTACGGAATCGGCATACGCCGGACCGCGCCCGCTCGCCTCGAAGAGACCGATGGCGAAGTTGGTGACGAGATCCGCTCGTTCCGCGTTGTTCGTCGCCTCTGCCACCGCTAAGCGCAGCCGCGACCGATCGGTGACAATGGTGCCGAGCCAGCTGCCACCGACCACGATGGCGGCGGCCGTGAGGATCACCGATCCGCGACGTCGCCGTAAAAATTTCCCGCTGCGATAGCGCCACGACTGGGGACGCGCGCGCACAGGTTGATGTTCGAGCCATCGCCGCACATCATCGGCGAATTCAGGCGCGGTTGAATACCGGTCGCGAGGATCCTTGCTGAGCGCCTTGTTGAGCACTGCGTCGAGATCGCCCAGTTCAAGTGGACTGGGCGGACGCTTGACGGCCGCCGCAAGAATCTCCCTGTGCGTGCGACAGCCTTCGGCAGTGGGATGACGCCCGCTAAGGAGCACATACAGCAGCACGCCCGCCTCATAGATGTCGGTCGCGGGCGTTACTGGCCCACCCTCCACTTGCTCCGGTGCCGCGTATTCCGGCGTGAGCGCGCGCCACCCGTCAGTCGTCGTGAGCGAGCGTCCACCCTCGCTCTCATCATCGTCGAGCAGCTTGGCGATTCCGAAATCGAGCAGCTTCACCTTACCGTCAGCGGTGACGAGGATGTTGGTTGGCTTTAGGTCGCGGTGAACGACCAGGTTGGCGTGCGCGTGAGCGACGGCATCCAGTACCTGGAGGAAGAGCTGAACTCGTTGATTCGTCGTTAGCTGGCGTTCCCTCACCCAGTCGTCGATGCGCGTACCTTCGACATATTCGAGGACGAGGAATGGTTGTCCGCTCAGACTCACGCCGGCGTCGAGGAGTCTTGCAACCGACGGGTGGGCGAGACGCGCAAGCGCTGATCCCTCTCGGCGAAAACGGGCCTGTCCCAGCGTGCTGAGTGCAGGTGATGACGGGCCTGTTCATGCAGCGCGGCGACAGGCGCAGGGCGGAGGCAATTCACGCCGAGCTCGAGGCGCGCGCGCAAACATCGTTCATTCCATTCTTCTCCCTCGCGGTCTCGGCGATCTACCTCGGCCGCATCGAGGAGGGGTTCGAGTTCGCCCTCAAGTCCGCCGAGGCACGGGACGGAATCGGCCCTATGTGGGTGCGCTTTCCTGACATTGAGCCGGTGCTGTCGCACCCACGGTATCCGGAGATTCTCGCAGCAATGGGGGCCTGAGCTGAATGCCTGACGTTCGTCGACAAGCATCATGCCCTTCTCCACCAGGCGTAGCGTGAGTAGGTCCGCGAGTCGCCTCGAGCGGCGCCCGCGATCGCGCCGCCTAACCTACGTTGGACCAGACGAGCGGTCTGTGGATGCTCGCTACGCTCGCCATGATTAGATCCGCTCGCAGGTCAACTACAGGCGTTATACGCACAACA
The DNA here is from genome assembly GCA_038253755.1 of Gemmatimonadales bacterium. GTDB lineage: Bacteria > Gemmatimonadota > Gemmatimonadetes > Gemmatimonadales > Gemmatimonadaceae > UBA4720. Next base: position 6,309 of record JBBSGU010000077.1, read on the forward strand.
CGCATCACGACATGTCCAAACGCGCCAGTCCAGAAGTTGAACGCATTTTGCGGGAGATAGTTCTAAATCAGGTCGCCAACAACGACCCGCCAGAGGTTATGCTAACGCTCGCGCGCCTTCAGATGGACGGTCTTTCTGAGGATGAAGCGGTACGTTGGATCGCCGCCGCTATGTTGCAGGAAATGAGTGTGATGATCCAGGACCATCGACCGTACGATCGCGACTCCTATGTCGCGGCGCTCAACCGGCTTCCTGGCTTGATCGACCGATGATCCCGCAGATAACTGAAGGCGTTAGATGGACCAAAGGGGGAGATTTCACAATGAAGGTCATTTATCTCGGAGCATTTCTGCTTCTCGGCTGCAAGACTGAAGCGACGCGACCGCCAAAATTGCTTGCGTCGAATAGCGCTCCTCCGAGCCTATTCCCCGACTCGGCAGTTTATCGCGCGCAGTGCAAGGAAGCGGACTCACTCAAAACACTGACTTCAATTCCCCGCAAGTGCACTCCACGGGATCAGCGCGTCAAGATCTACTAGCCGCCATCTAAAGAGCGTTGCGGCAGACGGGCGAGGCCAAGTCGTTGGGTTGTGAATGTTGAACTTCTGCTGAACCTGACGAGCGAATTGAGGAAGTTCGCTTCGCTCGCATTTTGTTGGACTCGCTCGCAGGTTAGCAGGGGCGTTATGCCGCCACTTGCTCCGATGTCAGCATGCTTTCCTATTCTACCAGGTACGCGAGGACGCGTGAACCGTTTCGTCATCCTGGCCCTCTTCATCGTTACGTTCTTCCGATCCCTCGATGTTCTGAGCGCGCAGGGCATCGAGACGGCGAGTGACGGCTTCCCCAGCACCGTCCTTGGTCAGTTCGCCCGCTCATGGCTTACTGCATTCAATGCCGGCGATAGCGTCTCCTTACGCTCTTCGCAAGCGGATCTCGTTCCTGGAATCGTCGTGCCTGGTGTGTCGGTCCGAGCGCGGACCGGACCGTTAACAAATGTGCGCGTACTTCAGTCGAGCCCCCAACATATCGAGTTCCTTGTCAAAGACAGTGCGACTGGGGCCGATCGATTCGGACTCATCATCGTCCGCCGGAATGATCCTGCACGGATCGTGTATTTCATGCTTGTGCCTCCACGACCGGGTAAGGCTATCAACGAGCTGTTCATGTCTCGCTCCGAACTGGATTCAGCTGTGCGCGGTGTAGGCGAGGCCTTGCGGCGGTACTACGTCGCCCCTCAGATGGGGAACCTGCTCGCGGATTCATTGCAGCGCCGCGTACAGCGGGGGGACTATACACACATTGCATCAGGGCGCTATCTGGCGGAGCGCCTCACAAGCGAACTGCCCGAGATGAGCGGAGATCGACATCTCAGAGTCGATTTCAGTGTCCCTGTCTTGCCCGCCGACTTTTACGCGCCGCCCACGGCGAGCGAGAGAGACCGGAAACGCAGGCAATGGGAGCAGGGCAATTGTGCCTTCGTACGCGTGGAACGGATGGAGGGAAATATCGGCTACTTAAAGCTCAACGGGTTTGCGCCGCTTGAACTCTGCATCCCGACGGCTGACGCCGCGATGGCCTTTATCAAGGGAACGGACGGGCTCATCATCGATCTCCGCGAAAACAATGGTGGCGATCAAGCGCTCGTCACCTATCTCGCCTCATACTTCTTCGCGCCCCATACACTCCTGGGTGTCAGATGGCTTCGCGAATCGAACGCGCAAGACTCGGCGTGGACGCAAATGGTCAGTGGACCGCCCTACGGCCAAGAGCGCCCGGTGTATGTACTCACCTCAACTCGCACATTCTCAGCAGGCGAAGCGATGGCTTTCGTGCTGCAGCAACAGCACCGTGCGACGATCGTTGGCGAAACCACTGGCGGGGGCGCTCACGAGTCGTGGCCACGGCGCGTGACGGACCATATCTTCGCGGTGATACCGGGCGCACGATTTACAGAGGCGGTCTCGCTCAGCGACTGGGAAGGGCGAGGAGTGCAGCCAGAAATACACACGCCTGCGGTAGAGGCGTTAGAAGAGGCACGGCGTCAACTGGAAATGCACAAAGGCCGAAAACCGTAGCTGGGCCCAGCCCACCTGGCAATGACGAGAATAATGACAGACGAATCGAAGGCACGGCCGAGCTTGACAAGTCGAGTGACTCGCTGGAGGCGAATAATCCCGGCGGTCATAGTGCTGGCGATGAGCGGGTCCGCACGGGTCGCCGCACAAGGTACGTCTGATGACGAACGTATGGTGCGAAATGTCGTACTCACGATAGTGCGGGCGTGGCGCGACCGGGACGTGAACGCGATGGCCGCCGTCTACGCGCCTGACGCCGAATGGATCAACGCGTTCGGGATACAGCGTCGCGGCCGAGAGCAGATTCGAGCGTTCGTCGGTCGCGTGCTACGAAGTCCCCAGCGCGATTCCGTCAAACCCGGGGTCGACAGCATCATCTCGGTGCGATTCCCTGCGCCGACGGTGGCGATCGTGCACGAGTATGGGGAACAGGATGGACAGCGCTTTACCACCGGCGCTCCCGTGGGCGTGCGACGCACGCACTGGCTCCTCGTGTTGCAGAAGATCGAAGGTGCGTGGCTCGTCGTCAGTCACCTCGTCATGGACGAACGGGGGGACCCTGGAGACCCGCTCATCCGAGCGGAGCGAGCGCTGGCACGAGCGATTCAGTTACACGACACCACAGCACTACAGTTACTCGTCCATCCAGCGTTCACCGAGCGTCCAGCGGAGGTAACGGCGTCGTCGAGGGATCGTGCGGCCTGGATCCGTGACGGGGGAACGAGTGCACCGTCCGCAGACACGTTGCTGCCGCGCATCCTCTCCGTGCAGGTGCAGAGCACACACGGCGAGGTGAAGCTGATGCTGCCGGTCAACCGTGAGCGGTTGGCTGCCGGGAGACCCGCCGCAGCGCAAAGCGCATCTCCCGCGTCTACGTCCGGGCAAAATAAGGTGGCGATGGTGGATTCGTGGATCTGGGAGGCCGAGCGCTGGCAGCTTATTGGCCGCGTGCTGTTTCCGACCGCGCCTGGGGATCCACCTCGCCGTTAGGGCGCGAAGTCGCGCTCAACAATAACAATGATGGCTGCGCCTTTGGGGATCCGCTGTCTATCACAAGCCCGGACCCAGATCATTCTACTAGTGAAGAAAGGTTTATCCTTATAGGTCGCTCAAGCAGCCAATTGCTCGTGGTCGTCGTTCATGTCGAGCGTGACGACACCATTCGAATAATCAGCGCTCGGCCCGCCAGCCGTCGGGAACGCGTTGTGTATGAAAAAGCCGACTAGGAAGGGCAGCCTTTCAAAGGCAGAGCCAGAGATGCGCGCCGAATACGACTTTAGCAACGGCGTGCGCGCCAAATATGCGACACGTTTCGCCGAGGGAACGAACATATATGTGCTCGCTCCGGATGTTGCCGCCGAATTTCCGACTGCGACCTCAGTCAATCGCGCACTCAGAGAAGTGATTAAGGCGAGGTCAAAGCGCCGCACCGCATAACACCCGTTGAAGCCGACGAGCGATCTTCGGAAGCACGCTTCCGTGCAATTGTATGACCCGTTCGCGACTTAACTTTCGGCGTAGGTAACTCAACGAGATCTCGAATGAGCAAGCGGCCATTACCTCTCCTTGCGACGGAGCGTCTAGTTCTCCGACCGTTCGCGATCAGCGATGGACCCGCTGTCGAACGACTGGCGGGAGCCCGAGAGGTCGCGGATACAACGCTGACGATTCCTCATCCGTATCCGGCGGGCGGCGGTGCGGAGTGGATCATGACTCACGCGGACGTGTGGGAGCGCGATCGCGGGCTTGCTCTCGCTATATGCCTTCGCACAGCCTCCGACGCCCTGATCGGCGCGATTAGCCTCCAGCTTTCGGTGCCCCACTCAAATGGCGAACTCGGATACTGGATTGCGGTGGGCAGCTGGGGGCAAGGCTACGCCACCGAGGCCGCGCGCGCACTCACGGCTTATGCGTTCACTACGCTGGCGCTCCATCGAGTCCAGGGGCGACATTTTACGCGCAACGCGGCGTCGGGACGTGTTCTGCAGAAGCTGGGCATGCAGTTCGAGGGTGTTCGCCGCGACGCGTGCTTGCGATGGAACCGCTTCGAAGACGTTGCCGTGTACGCCATTCTCGTGCAGGAGTGGGCCGACAAGGCGGGGCCATACCGCTAGGGCGTATAACACACGCTGGAGCTGACGATCGATGCAATGAAGCTCGCTACGCTCGCATTTGTTTGATTCGCTTGCGGCATAGCCTCAGGCGTTGACGTCCAAAGAGGTATCTGATGACTGCTGGGCGATGCGGCGGGGCTAACAGCAGCGCGACCCGGGCCTGCTGTATCGATTGTCCATCCGATCCCGAACGAATTGATCGCGGGACATCGGCTCGCATTCGGGATGAGCCACTCTCACATGCTCCACATAACGCTCGTAGTCAGGCGCGCCCAGCACCGCGCGCATTGTGCGCGCGATGCTGAACAGCCTCACTACGAGCGTCTCCGTCATCACTTGTCCGGCTTCACAGGAACGCGCGACGGCAGATTGTCCTCGAAGATCTTGAAGATCCTCTTGTACTCGTCAGTCCACGATGACGGCCTCACGAACGCGTGGTCTTCAACCGGATAAACCGCGAGCTCCCAGTTTTCCTTGCCCAGCTCGATCAGCCGCTGAACGAGTCGCACGTCATCGGCGAACAACACGTTCGTGTCGACCATGCCGTGCAGGATCAGGAGCGGATCCTTGAGACCCTCAGCGAAATAAATCGGCGACGAGCGACGGTACGCAATCGTATCCGTCTGTGGCGAATTGAGAATGTTCGACGTGTAACCGTGGTTGTAATGCGCCCAATCGGTCACACTTCGAATCGCTGCACCGGCTCCAAAGAACTGCGGCTGCGTGAACAACGCCATCTCGGTCATGAAACCACCATAGCTTCCGCCATACATGCCGATCCGCTCGGGATCGATGTTGTAATTCTTCGTCAGATACTTCGACGCATCGACCTCGTCCTGAAGATCTCGGCCGCCCATGTAGCGATAGATCGCGGTGCGCCAATCACGTCCGTATCCAGCTGACCCTCTGTAATCGATGTCCAGAACTACGTACCCCTTCGACGCGAGGTACTGGTTGAACATGTACTCCCGCGGATACTCAGACCAGAAATTGCCAACGTTGTGCAGATAGCCGGCACCATGAACGAAAATCACCGCCGCACCATTCGGCTGCGCTCCCATATCGGCAGGCTTGTAGATGTGGCCCGGAACATTGATTCCGTCTGACGCCGGAACATTCACCAGCTCAGGCGCAATCCAGTTGAACGACAGCCATTCCTTGCTTGGGCTCACCGTAAGCTGCGATTCGGCGGCGCCAGCCTTGTTCGGCATCAGGAACAGATCCGGCGGACGATTCACATAGGAATACACATCGGCGAGCATCTTTCCGCTCGGCGAAACGACAACGCGATGGCGACCTGACTTCGTCGTGATGCGCTCGCGCGCTCCACCGTTGACTGACATGTTGTAGAACTGTTCTTCGGCCGGCCCGGGTTCGTTCGTCTGCAGATAGAAAGTCTTTTCATCCGGCGACATGTGCACGTCGAGCACTTCCCACTTTCCACTCGTCAGCTGCTTCCGATCTGAGCCGTCCGCGGCAACTGAGTACAGGTGCGCGAAGCCAGTCGCTTCCGACACGTAGTAGAAACGTCGTCCGCCGTCATACCAACCAGCACAGCCGAACCCGCACGGGCCATCGACCCATGCAGAATCGCGAAGTGTCTCGAGGGTCGTGAGCTTTCCGGTCGTCGCATCAATGGTTTGCAGAACGCGAACCTTGTTGTCTGCAGTGTATCCATAAAATGCGCCGAACTTTCCGTCGGCACTCCAGCCGAGGGGCAATGCAAATCCGTCGGCGGTATCGGCTGGGTAGGGCTTGAGCCACGTCAGCGTCCCGGTCGAGAGATTCAGAAACCCTACTCGTCCCTTGTCCTGCACATCGCCGGCGTTGTCGCGTCCCTTGATCTGCTCCGTGTATCCGCTCTGTGTAACGAATCGCGGAATGTCGTTGGCGCGCGCCGTTGCGGGAATTCGCGTGGTGATCAACAGCGAAGTCGCATCGGGCGACGGCGATACTGTTGCGAGCTCTTCGCCGCGCTGCGTGTAGTACGTCTTGAGCCCGCGCGACTCTCTCTCCTTTCGCGCAGCCTTGGCAATGCTGTCAGCACGAACCTGGTCGCGAATTACGTCGAACAAATCGCGCTGTTGCTGCTCGATTCGCCCGCGCTGACCCGTGGGCGGTACTGAGTCAACCGGAGCCGGGCCCGATCGCAGATCAGTAAGCTGCCGCACCATGCCGCCATTTCTATCGATCGAGTAAACGTTGTTGTTGCTGATGTAAAAAACCTTTGTGCCGTCCTTCGAAAAATGCGGATCGGTCTCTCGCGCATTTGTCTGAGTGAGACGCCGTGTCGTTCCGTCCTGCATGTCGGTGATATAGATGTCACCGTTGTAATTCACTGCCTGATAGCGACCATTGGCCGAAAGCTCACCAGCCGTCACCAGCGCTCCTACCGAGTCGAACGCGGCCGCGCTGACGCGCTCCGGCCGGGCTCCGGGAATGGCCTGAACGCGGAATCGTTTCGGCGTTTCCTGCCAAGGACTGCCGGGCTCGAGCCACGTGAAGTATATCCACTTGTTATCGGCACTCCACCTGACATCCTGCGGCGGTCGTCCATAAAGCTCCGGACCTCGCATGATGTTCTTGATGGAAAAATCGAAAGTAGATGGCGTCTGGGCCGCGATCGGTGCCGCGATCAATAATGCAAACAGTGCTTTACGCATCAATTGGACTTGGTTGGATGTTGGCTGCTCGGCTCACCCAATGCCTGTCGAGCGCGCCCTGACCATGAAGAATACTGGAAGTACTAAGTACACGCCGCTCAGATGCCCGTGAACGACTCGGCCGCAAGCAGCCCATCAGGCACGTATGCGACTTCAGTGCTCGACGCCTTCACGCGCCCGCTTACAATGCGCGTCCACACGCGAATCGAGTCCACGAGGATGACTACTACGGCGATCATGAAAAAAGCCGCAACGGCTGCGTCGAGGTGGTCGTTGAACATCATGCGATGCGCTGCCTCGACCGTCGTTGCACCCGGCGGAAGTTTCCCACTTGCAACGATTCCGTCGATCATCCTTGCGTGGGAGAGAAAACCGAGCTTCGGACTGTCGGAGAAAATCTTCAGCC
>JBBSGU010000078.1:0-13147 GCA_038253755.1 Gemmatimonadales bacterium
CCATCAACAGCACCAGAACCAGCCCCAGGAACTCGGCACCGATCATTACGAGGATGACCGCTACCGCAATGAATGACGCCATGAGCCAGTACGCTGCACGCACCATCGAATCAGTCCGGAACACTCGCCATGCCGTGACAACGGCGGTTGCGGCCATGATCCAGAATAGAGTGTCAATGACGATCGCGCTCAACAACAGCGACTCGTGCCCCACAGCACGAGTACGCCGGAGGCGAATACATCCACGAGTGCCGCGGGGATCAGTATCGTCCATGCAACGAGCACGAACCATTCGAGCCTGACGCGAGCGAGCGTGTGCCCGCTGGCCAGGATAACGACGATCAGTGCGATCGTCTTGAGCATCATCCACACCGGGCCCGGAATCCACGGACCGAGCCACCCTCCCAGGAATATCGCGGCACCCATCGCCGAGACAGCCACCACGACGACGAGGTGGGCAGCGCGCCAGAGCAGCAGCGTCACGCCTGACAGCTCCGCGCGTACACCGCCGGCCAGATCCTCTCCGCCAGGCAGAGCCAGCGGCCCCCAGAAGGCGAGCCCGATCGATGCAATGAGATAGATGGGCAACCCGAGCGGCTGCCGGATGACGTTCCAAAGGCCTGCTTGTGAGCGGACGATCGCGCCTACGGCCAACGATTCCGCCGGGAGCGCCGCGGCTATCAGAACGAGCGCAAGCGGCATTTCATAGGAGAGCGCCTGCGCAACGAAACGATAGCCACCGATGAGCGGAAAGGGAGAGTTCGGGGACCACCCTTCCAGGTAAACCGCTATCATGACGAGCGCCATCGCGGCACCGAAGTACACGATCCCGGATGACACGTCCAACGTCGCCGCGCGAGCGCTGAACGGAACAAGCGCCGTTGCTGTTGCTGCACTCGCACCCAACAATGCCGGTGCCAGCATCCATGCACCAGCGTCCGGACGCTCAGTCAACGTGCGTTGCTGTAACAACAGAAGTGCGCTTGTGCGTAGCGGCTGTTCCAGTACGTCTCGCATGCGAAAAGTTTGCATGCGGAGCGCTCTACGCGGCCCACGAGTTACAGCGCGACCGAGAATCGTGTCGAGTACAGCGGTTGCGTAGATCGCTGCACACAGGAAAACGACAGTCAATAGCATGGGGATCACAACGCCTGGCCACACCGTCATTCCGCCTGGTGCTGCGTGTGAGTCATACCCGCCATCCCCGACATGTCGGACGCGTTTTCGTTCTTCATCGCTTGTTCGGCTGACTGCCTCACTTTCTCCGCCGCAGCCCAGGGCTGCACCGCACGCACGTCGCCACCCTCACCCAGATTCAGACTCACGACCGTGGTCACCGCGTCTCCCCACTCCATGCCTCGCAGCAGGTCGGGAAGCATCGCATACAGCTGCGGTTCGGGCGCTTCGCGAGCGGTTGCACGCCCGCGCGGACATTCGACAACGCCATGCCCCCATGCCCGCGCACCGTTGGCCCTCGCTGCAAGGTCCAGACTCTGGGCGGCTTCAGCAAGCAGCAGCCGCCAACGTGCACTCGTGTCACCTCCATTCGTGTCCGAAGAGGCAGTTTTCGCTGCAACCTCCGCTGCTGCGTTCACGATCGGCTCGAATCCAAGCGCCTGATACGCCGGCTCGTCAATGCGCGCATCATCCCTTACGCCGGATGCGCGAGCAGTGGGCCCGAGCCCCCGACCCGCCATCGCATCTCGGCTCAGCAAACCAACGCCACGCGCGCTCCACCACAGAGCGCCACTTCGCCCCACGTCATGCGTTATCGCCTTCAGCTCAGCCACGCTGCTCTCGATGCCAGTCTCATCTGCGTCAACCTGCACAGCGAGCTTCAGCGTGCGGTTACCCAGTGCCGCGAGTCCGTGCACGCGTAACGCGTGTGCCAGCCAGCGTAAGTGATCCTCGGCGCGCGCACGCTCGAGTACAGCAACAGATACCGGATCATTAATCGCGGCCGCAAAGACCGGTCGAAGCGGAGAAACCGGTTCGGCACTCACGGCAACGTCCTGCACCACGTCGCCCTGGAGCTCGATGTCCAGTACGAGACCGGCCGGGAACGCCATAAAGTATGGCCCGATGCGTAGTGGAAGCTGGTCGAGTTGGAGTGCATCACGGTCCGGCGCTCGCTCTGCCATTGGTCGGCCGTAGGGTGTACCGCCAGTCATGCCAGCGCCGCCATGGCCATAAGGCCCTACTCCGCGCCACGCCGTGCGAGTTGTGCCAGGCAGCTCATCGTCTTCTGACGAGCGCGCACCCGTGACAAGGTCATTCTGCACACGCCTGAGGGTCTCTATGAGGGACGTCAAATCGGAGAAACTGACGTTGTATTGAGCTTGGTGATCGACGCGCTCTTCGGCAGGATCGCTTACCCATCGAACAGTTGCCCGCGGATGGGCCATCTCATCGTGAACGTGCTTCACAGCTTCGCGCAGTGCTTCTGGAACGGAGCCGGCGATGAGCAGGATCGTCGCCGAGCGCGGCGAATCCAGAACTATTACGCCATCGCGGAGATGGAGCAGCGCTGGATCGGCCGGGGGATCGACGCCACGAATAGCGAATACACGAACAGGTGCGCCGATCGCAAGTCTTCTGAGAGCGCTGCGAAACGTCCCGGAAAAAGCGCCACGCGTCTGCGCTACCAACGAAACGAAGCCCGACGCACTGCCGAAGACGCTAAGCCCATCTGAAGGCCCCTTCACGCCAGGCGTAGAGGATGCCGAGGACAAGAATCACGATGAACATGAGCATCTCGACCAATGCCGTGACACCTTCACGCATGAACACCATCGCCCATGGATACATGAACACCATCTCCATGTCGAAGGCGAGAAAAAGGAGCGCCATTGCGTAGTAGCGGACATGATATCGGCTCCACGCATGCACCGCCGGCTCGTAGCCTCCGGTAAATGGCACGCGTTCGGCATCGGTGCTCGCGACGGGCGAGAGAACGTCACCCACCCAGCGCATCGCGAGCCAGGCAAGAATCCCAGCTACGAATACGGTGAAAGCACCGCCCAGAGCGAACATAAGCTCAGCCCCGCGTTCCGGGTGCTACCAGGCGGTCAAGCCGCTTGCCAACGCATGCTACTTTGCGCCGTCGGCGTAGTCCTCTGGGTTTTCGTCGAACTCTACTTTGCAGTCCTTGCTACAGAAATAGTATTCCTTTGCCTCATAGTTTGACGTGGCGACTGCATCCTTGTCCTCGATCATCATCCCGCATACGGGATCTTTCACCTGTGCCATGGTAGTCTCCTGAATGAGTTTACACCGTGCCAGAATGGATAGCTAACTCGCATGTTTCAGGCCGTGTAAACTTCCCCACTAGGAGCAGTGTTGCTCGAAGCCGACGGGCACGAGGTGTCATTTCGTCCGATGCTTTTATTGGGGATAAAGGGTGGCATGTGCCCTGCATACGCCCCTCTAGCCGCGCCGACGTGGGCGGGTACGGCGGAGGGGTTTCTGCTGTCACTCCCGAAATCCACATTGTGCGTTGCGCTACGGCATTCCTGATCACCCGCGGGAAGCCTTAAACATCTAACAGGATACCAGGACATGACCCCGACCAACCCGCCCGCCGCGTCATCGCCGTCGCACGAGGACCACGCGACCTCCGGCCACCGGCCACCCGGCGGCAAGCAAATGATGCACGGCTCGTACACGCGGTTCGCCGCGATGATCGCCACCTCGACGCTCATCATGTTCTTCCTGATGTACCAGCTCGTGTACGAAGCGGATCACCTGACGTTCAGCGTGACCCGCCTGGTCGGCGCCCTGGTTATGGGGGCAGTGATGGCCGTTATTATGCTCGCCTTCATGTGGTCCATGTACGAGGGCAAGGGCGTCAAGATCGGCATCCTGGCTGGTGCGGCTCTGCTGGGCGCCATCCTCTTTTTCGTCAACCGCGCACAAACCCTGATCGACGACACGCGGTTCATGAAGTCGATGATCCCGCATCACTCGATCGCCATCAACAACGCGATTAAGGCGGACATCCGCGACCCGAGGGTGCGAAAGCTGGCGGACGAGATCATCGCCTCGCAGGTGCGCGAGATCCGGGAGATGAAGCTGCTGATCGAGGACATCGACCGAAACGGCCGTCGCGGCAACGTCCAGCTTCCAGCCCGGCCGGCCGTAGTCACTCCCGACATGGAGCCAAAGATCCGTGAGGCGGTTCAGTGATCGATCTGTGCCCTGTTCGACGAAATTGCTCCGTCGTTACCGTATACAGCTAATATGGCTTCAGGGCAGCACGTACGCGCTCGCGCAATTTCTTGTCGCGAGTCAGGAGAATAACGGCAAGGTTGTTCGCGACGATCAATGATGGCGGCATCGTCCATTCCACCATCATCGTAGGCGGTGCGACGCGCAGTGTATCGAGTTTGTCCACCTCGCGCGCGAGAGCGACGGCGTCACCGTAAATGTAGGCCTGCATCTCACCGCCTTTGATGCCGTAGGTCCGGCCTGTCGGCCCGAGGAATGGCTGGCGCACCGGCCCTGCATCAACTGGTCGGAATCCGACCGCAATCAGTCGCTCTTTCACGGCTGCCTGCGTAAACTGGAGCTGGCCAGTGCCGCTGACTGAGTCGCGAGGTTCTGGAAACCGTGATGAAGCGGTGTGCACCTCTCTCGCAATCTGCGCGTCGGACTGTCCTGAAATATCGCGGCGTGTCGAGTCGCGACCCGAAGAGTCACATCCTGTAGCAACGAGCAGGATCAAGAGTGCGATCAACATTGAATCGCCTCTTTGAATGGTTTGCGGGAGGAACCCCGTTTTACCGCCGTGGCTCAAACTTCTTTATCCCCGCCAGGCACGTGCTTCGTGTGTCCCCATAGCTCGTCCTCAGCGGCGCGTTCGGCTTCGCGTGCCCCGCGGTGATCAGGGTCGCGCGCAATCGCGACGTGATCGTGGCCTGCGGGCGTCGGCCCACCTACTTCCTCGCCCGGCGTCACTCGAAATATCCGTCCTTCGCCGGGATGATCGAGCGCTTCCTGAAAGCGGTGCGCCTTCAGCGCAACTTCTGCCAGAAACGCGTCGAACCCCGCAACTCCCATGGCTTCAACGAGTCCAGGCACAAGGCCCTTAATGAGCACAAGTCGCTCGCCCACTGAAAGATCAAGAGCGCGATGGACGAGTTCCCGAATCGTCGCGTTGTCCAGCCACTGGTAGAACGGACTCTGCCGTGCATCGACGCCTGTCTCTGAGCTCGACTCTGAATGACTCATGTGATCCAATACCGGCGCAGTGTACGGCAGCCCTCACTTCCTGTCTTAGTGCGGTTTGTCATGAGTTTCCGGAAGCCGTTCGTATTCAGCGCCACCGCTGCCAGCCGAGCCGAACTTGGGCGAGACTATTCCACCTGCCTTGGTGTAGGGAGGCTCATGTTGTTCGAGCTCGTTTCCCCCATCGGCAGCCGATGACTCCGACTTGCTCACGTAGCGGCCTGGTTCACTCTCGAATTGTTGCTTGCAGTTGGCGCAGCAGAAATAGTACTCCTCGCCCTGAAAGCTGGTATGACCAGCCGCAGTTTCGGAGTCGATCATCATTCCGCAAACCGGATCTTTTTCCTGTGACATGGTTTCACCTCGAAGACTGTGTTGCGACGTTGCCCGCTCTTGCGGGACGCGCAGAATGTTCGATGACCGCAAGCTGCAAACCATGCGCCATACCCATTCAACAGGGGGAACAGAACCATTCGGGACACTCGCGAGTATAACATCAGTCGCACATTTTATGCATCATAGAATCGGTGATGAAGAATTCCATATCTCCAACCCCTGCTTTCATGAAATTGCAATTCGGCCGAGCCGGCGTGCTGTTCGTAGTTCTTGCCTTTGCCTCTGTGGCATCGCGCGCGTCGGCGCAGACAGACTATTACAACACCGACGCAGGCCGCCCCGTTCAGATCGAGGATGCCTATGCCACCGAGCGTTACGCATTCGAGATGAAGCTGGCTCCCGTGCGACTCGAACGAACACGGGGCGGAGTCTACTCCTGGGCAGTCGAGCCCGAACTGGCGTACGGGATTCTCCCGCGCACCCACGTCGAACTCGAGGTGCCGGTGGCCTATGTGGACCTTGGCGGTGGTCAGAGCCGCACCGGCGTCGCCGGTGTCGATCTCTCGCTCTTTCACAATCTGAATGTCGAGACTACAACGCTGCCGGCACTTGGGCTTCGCGCTGATTTCCTTTTTCCCGTGGGCAATCTGGGCCCGAACAAGACGTACACATCAGTCAAGGGAATCGCGACGCGGACGTACAACTGGTCGCGCATCCATTTGAACGGCCAGTACACGTTCGGGTCAAATGACGAAACCGGCAGCGGCTCTGGTAACTCCGCGACGGCGAGCGGTCCGGGCGGGGTGGAAATTTCACGGTGGCTGGCGGGGTTTGCCCTCGACAAGACGCTGCCGCTCCGCGCCATGCTCGTCACTGCCGATTTCTTTGCCAGACAGCCTATCCTCAAGGAAGACAAGGTTGACTACAACCTCGGCACAGGCATCCGGTATCAGGTCGTTCCCAAGTGGGCAATCGATGGCGGTTTCGGTCGGCGGCTCAATGGTCCCGGTCAGGGATGGTTCGCCACATTCGGGACCGCTTACTCATTCGCGCTCGGCTCGCTCATGCCCGGTTCAGGGCGCTGAGGTTCCGTACCTCAACAGAACGGCATTCTACTTAAGAACCCAAGAGAAACCATGAAATCCCCGATGAAAGCCAGTCTTCGAATGCTCACCGTGATGGGTGCGTCAGGCGTTCTCATTGCGGCGGGTGCCAGCCCCGCCTCCGCTCAATGGTCTACGAGCTATGAACAGTTCTACATGCCCGGTTCATTCAACTGGGCGTTCCGTGATACCTATCCGGCGGCCGACCGCCTGTTCAACGCTTTTGATTACGGACACGCGATTCTTTACGAAAAGCTGTATACGAATCCGGGCGCCCCTGTTTCCGTGCTCGAGGGAACGGAATATGACTTCATCACGAAGAAGCTCCTCGTAAATCCGCCGCACGTGCCGCTGGAGGAATCCGCAATCGAGGTCGCGTATGCCAAGCTTGCTCCCGAGGCCAAGGCGATGTTCGACTGGGCACATCTTCTTCACCGGCAGATCTATGACGTCTGGTCTGACGACCGGCTCTCGTCCGCTCAGAAGGATGTACAGGTTGCGAAACTCATTACGTACTACAAGTCACGCCCTGATCTGGCATTCAGCTCCGTTCCAAAAAGCATGGAGCTGATGGAGGGACAGTACTACTCGACGACTTTTCGCACGAAGTACCCGAAATTCAACGGACTCATCTGGGCGTACCACTGGCTCCAGGTAGGGCTTTACGAGCCACTGGTCACCGGCAAGACTCAGGCTGACCGCCAGACGGGTATTCTCGCCGCCGTGACCCGATTCAAGCAGATGCTGGAGAGCCCGCCCGATGGAATGCCACGGATCATGCCGATGACCGCCGCCGTGGCGCCGACATTCGCCCGGCGCTATCCGGAAGCAGCGATGATTTTCGACAACCTGCATTCGATGCACGATGTAGTGTCGGATATTCTTGCCTCGCCAAAGGTGCCACAGAACAAGAAGCGCGAAGAGATACTTAAAGCCGCTTCCCGCTACCGTGATCAGACATCGTTCGCGATGACTCCTGCGGCGTGGATGGAGATGGCGCAGATGATGGGCGTTGAGAACATGGGAGGGCCATCGGTTGGATTTCTTCCAGAGCTTCCCAAAGGTACTGTTGCTCGCGGGTCAACCGAGGCGATGAACATGGGCTCAATGAAGGGCATGGGCGGGATGGGACACGGCGGAATGGCCGGAATGAACATGGCTGGGACGGCGAGCGCCAAAGCGACTTCCGGCTCAATGGATTCCATGAAAGGCATGGATCATTCGAGCGCGGCGATGCCCGGAGTGGCGATGGCTGGAATGGACGGCGCATCCGGCGCGATGATGGCGATGCACAAGCGCATGATGGCGGATCCTGTCATCAGGGCGCGCATGATGGCCGACCCTGAGATGCGGCGGATGATGGAAAGCATGCAGATGGGAGGCTCGGGCGCTACAATGACCCATTCGAACACGACGGCGTCGCCGAAGAAAGCGGTGACAACAAAGCCGAATAAAGCTGCGACGACTGAAGGCAAGACATCGACGAAGCCCGCGCAAATGAAGAAGCCGGCGAAAAAAGATCCGATGGCCGGCATGGATCACAGCAAGATGAAAATGTAGAGGAACGAGCAAAATGAAAAACCCGCGTATTCAGAATACTGTCCGACTTTCTTCCGAAGGGCTCGCCAAGGTGCTTGGGGATCTGGAAGCACGCGTCTTGCGAGCTGTTTGGCAGATCGGTGAGCCCGCAACCGCACGAGAGGTGCATTCGTCAGTAGTCAGGCGTCACCGTGTCGAGCTGCTCACGGTCATAACCGTGCTCAACAAACTCGTCACCAAACGCGTGCTTCGCCGCGCCAAGCGCGACGATTTGTTGCACTACGAGGCGCTATTGGATGAGGAAGAGTTCATGAACATGGCGTCCCGCCGCGTCGTCGAAGGCATTTTGAACCTGGGGCCCCAGGCCGTCTCGGCCTCACTGGTCGATGTTCTCGCTGAGCGGGATCCGGAGCAGCTTGCGGAGCTGGGAAGGTTGGTTCGCCGCAAGCTTCGGAGCCAGGCCGAAGAGTGAGAAGGTCTGTTTTGCAGCAGGCAGGCAATGATCGCTGCGCCGATGAACAGGCGCATCGGCGCGCCATTCTGCTCGGCATTTGCACTCTCATCGTTCTGAGCATCGGCCCGGTATTTGGGCACCACCTCTCCAGTGCCGTCGCCAACGAGCTTAGCGGAGTAGCTCATCTTGGCGCCTTCTGTGTGCTAGCGCTTCACATTCTTTTGAGCCCTGTCCACGAAGCGTTCCATATTGCTCTTGTAATCGGTATAGCCTACGCCTCATTCGACAGATGGAGGAGCTGGCGTGCGTTAGCCAGTTCGCTCTCTCCCTTGCAATCGTCACAACCGGCACCGGGAGACCGGTTTTGGCAGGCAGCAGCAGCATCCGGCTTGAATCCCGGCCGAGTACATGTTGTAGACGGTCTGCCCAATCCAGCGTTTACAGTGGGATTGATTTCGCCGCGGGTTTATGTCGCGTCGAGACTGGAGTTGATTCTTTCGCAGCCCGAGCTCGAAGCTGTGATCGCCCATGAAGCGGCTCACGTAACGCGCCGTGATCCGCTTCGTGTTGGTGCATGCCGCTTTCTTTCACTGACGCTATTCTGGTTACCCGCGCTCCGCCGCCTCGCGGACGATGTTGCAGATGAGGTCGAGATTGAGGCTGATGACGACGCATCACGCGGCAGACCGCTCGTGCTTGCGTCGGCAATTCTGAGCCTGGCTGGCTGGCATCAGCAGCAGAAGTTGAACGCCGCCGTCGGATTTCAAAGGGACGACCTCCTCGACCGTCGAATACTGCGTCTCGCCGGTGAGAAGACCACGGTATCGAGTCATGTCACGAGGTGGTCGCTCGCCGCGGCTGCGATCGCGTTGTTTCTCGCTCTCGCATCAGGAGTCCTCGTGGCCGAGCCAATGGCTCAGGTCGTCGGCACGTCGCGGAATCATCACTGTGCGCACCCGCATGAATCCGCCTTCGCTCATCTTTTCTGTCCAGGGCTGCGTGCCCACGAAAAAACCGGGGAGTGCCCTCACTCACCGGCGACATCAGCTGCAAAGTCGATGGTCGCTCAACCCTAACAAATAATATCCCAATGACAGCAATGCCTCGAATCAAGTATCCGGCGTCTCTCGCGCTGGCAGCGCTTGTCGCGCTGGCGTGTTCCCCAAAACCCGATGATCATGCCGTCGCGGCGAGCGATAGCATGACGGCAATGCAGGCGCCTGCAATAAATCCGGCGGCCGGGACGGCGATGGGTGGATCTGCCGGGACGCCGTCAGGCATGCCGGCCGACCAGGAGTTTCTACGGATGATGTCGGACCATCACACCGGCATGGTCCTGATGGCGCACGAAGTCATCGAGCGAAAAGAAACGCTCGCGTCAAAGGCAGACGCAAAGAAATTCGATCAGGAGCAGGACGACGAGCTCGACCGAATGCACTCTGCTCTCAAGGGAATGAGCGACTCCTACACGCCCACCGCGACCAGCGACGCGAAAGCGATGGCCGCCTCGCTCGCAAAGTTGTCGGGGAAACAATTCGATCGCATGTTCTGGGAGAACACAATCAAGCACCACCAGATGGCGATTGACATGATCGACCGCTATCTGCCGAAGCTTACGAATCCCGACGTTAAGACGATGGCGGAACGCATGCGCGCTGCTCAGCTTCAGGAAATCGACAAGATGCAAAAAGAACTCGGGCCCGCCTAGAGACATCAAACGAAGCGCCGGCTCCGATCGCCGGCGCTTCAAGCAGGCTCACGCTCGCCTTGAGCGACTGAGGAGCCAACCGCCTGCGGCAAAGCTCAACAACGTCACCAGCGCGATGACAGCCCACTCGCCGGTAGTAGTCGTTCGCTTCAACTGCATCATTTCGGCAGTGGCATGCGGGCCGGAGATATGCGGCTCGGTGTGTATTCCATCATTTCCGTCCATGCCCGGCATGATCGTGCCCGAGCCACCAGACGCCGTCCCGATGTCGATGTCCGTTCTCGCGGCCACGTCACCGTCAGCCGCGATCGCCACGAGCGTGTAGGCTCCCCCCGGGATATGCGGGGGAAGGGTGAGATTTGTGGTGAACCTGCCTCCGGCGTCCGTCCGAACCCGGCCAACCGGATAGTTGTCGAGCGTGCCGCGTAATTCCAGCGCGAGGTCGGCGGCTTTGCCGAGCTTCTCACCCGTTAGAACGACCGTCCCGCCGCCGGGGACATGCGTGCTGGCGAGCCGGAGCACGCCCCCACCGTGAGGATAGGCAGGAGCGGCCGTTGCGAGCAGCAATGCCGCCGCCGCAAAAATGATGCGTCGCATCTGGATTCTCCTCACATTCCCATGTGCTGCTGTTGGGGCGCAAACACGCCGTAGATGATTCCACCGATGTAGAGACAAAACATGACGAGCGAAACGGCGGTTAAGAGGCCATGCCGCGGGTGACCCTCCCTCGGCCGGTCGATCAGAGGTATGACGAATAGAAAACCAAAAATCAGTATTGGGGCAATCACCATTCCCCACATGCCGAAATTGTTCTCGACCACATAGATCCACAGAAACGGCCAGAACGGTTTCGTCATTTCCACGCCCTGCACCGAAGGGTGTCCGATGCCTGGTGGGAAAACCGCTGCCAGCGCACCAGCCAGTCCAAGAATCAGCAGAGCATAACCCAGCAGCTTTGGCAAATGGTCGGAGAAGCGGCTTGATTTGGGCTCGGCCGCGTTGATCCCCAGAGCGCGGATCAGGTAGAAGTGCAGGCCGATCAAAGCGAGCATCACCAGCGGCAGGAGGCTCACGTGCGCGCTGTGCAACCGGCTGAGGAGGCTCGTGCTCCCTGTAAAGTCAGGGCTCAATGGTGCGCCTAGCGGACCTGTCATTTTCGACCCGGCGATCGCGTGCTCAAGAGCTTCTCCGCCCTCCTGATCGGCACGAAGCACCGTGCCGGTGAATGCCAGCGCGAACAGAACCGCGAACAGGCCCACACCGGCCCACCAGGTCACTTCCCGCGGCTTGATGTAGCTGCGGCGCCAGAACACATAGCTCATGTGGAGGAAGACACTGACCAGAACGATGCTCGCGGCCCAGTAATGAAGCCCGCGCATCCAGTTGCCCAGCGGAACGCGTGTCATGATATAGATGACGCTGTCGTGCGCAGCCACGGGATTGGGGTTGTAATACTGGTCGAGCAGAACACCGGTAATTATGAGCAGGACGATGCCGAAAAAAGTCAAACCGCCAAGCATATAGGCGAGTCTGTTCGCAGCCGGTGCGATCGGGTAGTCAAGCTGGTTAAGCGCGAGACGGCTGTGCGCGAAGCCGCGCTCGCGGCCTGCATCCGCCGTTGTTGCATCGGCTCGAGACGCGGCGTCGATCTTATCCGTCAGTTGGTCCTCCAGTTTCGTCTGGTCATGTTGCCGATTCTACGCAGAGTAAAATCTATCTTTTCGGGAGATACGCAGCAACCGCGCCAGATCCGGATGTCGGCGCGAAGATTGCCGTTTCGGAACCAGTGGGACGCCGCGAAGATTGCATAGAAACCATCAACTTCTACAAGAAATGAATTCAACCCGATGTCATCGCTGTAACGCCGAGATGGACAGAACGGTCTGGCGATGTCCCGAGTGCAGAGCTCAAAACAGTGTTTACACCGGTGGACAGCTCGTTGTCGCCATCCTGCTCGGATTGTTTGTGCTTTTCTTCATGCTCAAGCGCTGAACGATCCCTGGTGCCGGGTCTTGTTGACATAGGGGTGAGGGGTATTTAGGTTATAGGGTCAGGGGGTATATCGCCCTCTCAGGAACCGGAGAAGCAATGGAAAAAATCAACCTGAAAATCGACGGAATGAGCTGCGGGCATTGCGTCGCTGCGGTCAAGTCCGCCCTGGAGAACACCGACGGCGTGAGCGTCGACAGCGTCGCGG
The DNA here is from genome assembly GCA_038253755.1 of Gemmatimonadales bacterium. GTDB lineage: Bacteria > Gemmatimonadota > Gemmatimonadetes > Gemmatimonadales > Gemmatimonadaceae > UBA4720. The sequence continues at coordinate 12,564 of JBBSGU010000078.1, forward strand.
TTGGGTCTGCGGATCTCGCATACGACCCGACGGTTACGAGCGCCGACAAAATTCGCCAGGCGGTTGCCGAAGCCGGCTTCACGGCCTCGGTCTGATGGCCCGCGCAGCCCTGGCGCCGCGGGTCCGGCCGCCCGTCGCGGTCGCCTGCGGTTGCGAGCTTTCTTCCGTCGGGATCGACCAGTCTGGCGGAAAGAAAGCAGTTCACGTTGACCCGGACCGAAAGGAGAAGAACATCAAACGGCTCCGTCGCATCGAAGGTCAGGTCCGCGGCCTTCAGAAAATGGTCGAGGCAGACCGGTACTGCGCCGACATCATGATCCAGATCTCATCCGTCAACGAAGCTCTTAGAGGTGTCGGTCGCGAGCTCATGCGCAACCACCTTCGCCATTGCGCTTCGGCCGCGATCAAGTCGGGCGGAGATGAGGCTGACGCGATGTACGACGAACTCGTCGACCTCATCTACAAGAGCGGCCGGTGAGCGCCCTCGCCACTGCCGACCGTCACACGCGCTCCACTCCCGATGGACTTGGGCAACGCATAGATCTGCCCATTACCGGCATGACGTGCGCGGCATGCGCCAACCG
>JBBSGU010000079.1:0-12892 GCA_038253755.1 Gemmatimonadales bacterium
CTTCGCACCGATCCTTTGCTGCAGCGGTTCAGGTCGGATCCGCGATACGCTGAGCTGCTGGCGCGCTTTGGCCTGAAGCCGTAGCGTCGGCGGGCCAGGGCCCATGGCCGTGAGCCGATTTGCGCTGCTTTTACGCCAGTTAGGGCACACACCTTTGATCGGAGGTTTTAAATGTGGAAGCCCAAATCGGCCATGGTCGCGTTCCTGGTTGCCGGAGTGGCGGTCGGCTGTAGTGATCGTCCTTCCGCAACGGGTCCATTGCCTTCAGTAAATACCGAGCTTGCAGCTCGGCAGTCAGTTCTGGTCAGCAGTACGGCTGAGTTGCTGGCGGCGCTCTCGTCGCCGGATCCCGGCGGAAATATCGTACTGGCCGCGGGAGAGTACGAGCTGAGCAGCACACTCAATGTCCCAGATGGGATTACCCTTACGGGTCACGGTACGATGACATTTGATGCAAGCTCAGGCTTGCCGTCCGGGTTCGAGCCAGCGACCCGCACGGTGCTCAAGGCCGCAAGGACGCTGGTCGGCGACGTTGTCGTGCTCGGCAACCAAACAAGGTTGATAGGGCTCGCGATCGAGGATGCAGCCGGGCGCACCGGAGGCAGCGTCGTAGTGGTCCATTCGCGGCGCGCGGACGATCAAATCCGCTCCGTGCTCGAAAATTGTGAGATCATCAATCCGAATCCGCCCAGCAATTCGCCGCAGAGCGTGGGCGGCAGAGCACTTGTCCTGCTTACACGCAATCGCGAAACAATCACATCCGAATTCGCGCCAGAGATCGGGGCGAGCGTTACGGTGATCATGTCGCATTGCATCGTTCGTTCGCCGCGCATTGCCGGGGTCTTCGTCAACAACTTCTCGGCGCATGCAAGCACGAAGCTTGTGCTCACTGAAAGCGTCATTGGCGGCGGCGTGCAACTGACTGGTGGCACGAGTCGGCCGGACGCGGTGTCCGGATCAACGGCCAGTATCGAATCACGAGGGAACCTCTACCGCGCGGATCCTGGCTCATCCCCCGTCATCGGTCTGCAGCTTTACGGCGGTGCAGGTCTCCCGGTCCCCGGAGTCAACGTCGAGCCGGTTACACACAACAGCATCCACTTCCATTCGGTCGACGATCGGATCGAGGGCTTCGTGAACGCGATCGTGGCGCGTGGCTCGTCGCGCCCCCTGGCCAGCTCTGCGCCAATCTCATTCAATGTAGCGATCATTGCGCTACACGGCACGAAGCTGCTGAGCGTTCGCGGCGACCTTAATCTGGCGGGGGCAGGGTCATTGGTAGCTGGCACCTTGTCGGATGCCGGCAATGTGCTCCGCGTGCTGGCGCGAGGCGTGACTGGCAGTGGCCCGCGTACCAACTTCTACGGTGATGTCGCCGGGCCTGCTTTAACCACTTTTGGTGACGGCAATCGGCTGGAGATCATCGGCTCGCTCCATGCTTTCACGCACAGCAATTCCGGCATTATGCCTCCGCCGCCCGCAGAATTCTTCACTGGGTCGGAATAGGGTGGATGGGCGGCGGGGGGAGCTCGACCGGAGGGAAAAACGCGCAAGGGTCGCGGTGATAGTGGCTCTCATGGGTCGCTGGACGGCGTGAACTCGGTCTTGCGGCTTATCCCGTGGCGCTCTGGCCACGACCGTTCTTCCTCTGGAATGGATTCAAATATCTGCTGACAAATCGTCTTCATTGGGTGGCAATATTGGCTGAGTATCAAGGGCGAAAGACTCTGCTCGGTCAGATCAACTCATTCATGAGCCGATTTTCCCAGAGTTGTGTAATCGCTTGTAAACAGGACCTGAAGGTTGAATGACCGGACTGAACGATGCTGTGGCTCCAACATGATCCTTCTTAGCCAATGCTTTACAATGACAGTTCTCTAGTCGAGGAAGACAAATGTCCATTCTGCGATCAGTTGCGTTGGTGGCTATCTGTGTCGTCTCGCAATCCCTTGTCGGTTGCAGCGGGAATGAGGTGACTACGCCACCAACGACACAACCAACGCCGAAAAAATACCTGGTCACTTCGAGCAATCAGTCGCCAGTTGCCGGAAGCAGCGTGACAATCACGGCCCAGCTTGTGGACCCAGCCAACAACGCTCCTCTCCCAGTCGCCGGCAGGGTCGTGTTGTGGAGTGACCAGCGCGATGTGGGATCGTTCGCTAGTCCAACATCGACAACCGACGTCGGTGGAAAGGCTACCGTGGTTTACACCACGACTACTCGGGCTGGGGCAGCACACAGGATTCGTGCGACTGAGGATGACGATGACGATAGCGCGGGTGCGAGTGTCGACGTAGTGACAATCGCCGGGCCGCCGACGCATTACCGGATGGGCGTGATCCCAGATGTCGTAGTGGCCGGCAACCCCGTGTCTGTATCTGCATCCGTGTTCGACGTTAACGAAAATCAAGTTCGCGTGTCTGGGCGGGTGGTGACCTGGACCAGTTCCGGAACCGGAGGGTCGTTCTCTGCGGCAACATCTCTTACCGATAAAGATGGAAGTGTCACTGTGAATTTCAGGACGAGTGCGACCGTCGGTGTGACACACGTGGTTACGGCAACAGATAGCAGCGGGTTCAAGGGCTCGACCACCCCTATTGTAACGGTAGTCGACGACGGGTTCGTCTTTTCAGTGCTGAGCTCCGGAGGTTGACACACTTGCGACGTGGCCGCAGGTGGGGCGACGTATTGTTGGGGCAGAAGATGATTCCGGGCAACTGGGGGATGGATCGGTCATCAACCGCGCAACGCCGAACAAAGTTCCAGTGGCTCAACTGTTCACCTCACTAAGCGCGGGGTTTACTCACCCAATTTTCCGCCAAGTCGTGTAATCGACTTAAGAAAGGCCGACGTCCGTCGGGAGTTTTTGATACCTGTAGCATTCTGAGAGGAGAATGGCCATGAAAGGCTTTAGATCGCTGGTCGCCGTGATGTGTGTGGGCATTGCTGTTTCGGCGGCGGCCTGCTCGAGTGCCGATTCGACCCAGCCAGACAGCAGCGATGTTACGACCGTGACCGTTATGGTGGTTCCCACCCCGGTGGGCAACGGGTTCGACTTCGGTCCAAGTGACACCGTAAACGTGGCGGCAGCCGTTCTCGATGGTCGCGGCTACCGGATCAACCGGAACGTAGACTGGAGCTTGCAACTTGCGAATGGCCAACAGGCTGGAGATTCGATCGGTTCGCTCAGCTCGACGGGGCCTCAGACAGCGCGAGTGGTCTTTCGGCGTCCGGCTCTCGTTGCAGTCGTGGGATCAGTTGCAGGCAGTGACGGCGCCACAAAATCCGGCACTCTTTACTTGACGTGGTCGCGATGAGGCCAAAAACGTCTACTCATTGGCGCGGACGCAACCACCATTGCGATCGCGATGCGGGCCGACACGACGCGGCGGCGCGGCGTGCGCATTCTTACCAGTCCCGTACCGGCGCGAGCCATTGTTGCTCCTACCGCCAAACGTCGAAGGGATCGAGCGCGGAAACACGATGATACGATGCCTTCAGTGTCTCAGCAAGATTCAACGAGGGTCGGCGGGGCAGTTCACAATTGGATTCGCGCACCGGCGGTTGAGGGCCGCATGACCGTATTCCTTAGCGTAACCTCGCGGCGATGATCGCTAGCGATGACCGCGCGGGCGAGGGCATTCTGGTATTCCTCGATCGCCGAGTCGCGAATGCCAAGGCCTCTCGCACACCGCGCGATTCCTTCGAGAACCAGAGCTTCACCTGCCGGGTCACCCGCACCTTCGCAGCGTTTACGAACCAGTTCCCAAATCTGCTGAGCCTCCTGGTGCTGGCCGCTGCGTTCCAACGCTTGAGCCCAGTCTTGGCCCGCTGTTGCGGAATACCCTTCGTTGAAAATCAGATAGATGACCTGCTGCACGGATGACAAGCGAGCGGTGAACTCGTCTCCGCGCGGAACTTCGAACGGAACTTTGGAAACGGAGAGCGTTCGCTTCGCCCGCACTATTCTCTGCGCAATCGTCGGTTCAGGGGCGAGGAATGCGCGAGCGATCTCGTCCGTGCTTAGTCCGCCGAGCAGGCGCAACGTAAGGGCGAGGCGCGCTTCGGTAGATAGAACTGGGTGACACGATATGAACATAAGCCGCAGCAGATCGTCGCCAACGTTGTCGTCGATAGCTGCGTCGAGATTGTCAACTGTTGAGTCTCGCTGCGCATCGACATTGTATCCGATTTCCTGGCGCTTCCGCTCGAGGAGTTTGCTTCGCCGGTGTGAATCGATCGCGCGACGCTTGGCGATCGACATGAGCCACGCGCCGGGATTGTCCGGCACGCCCGAGTCGGGCCATTTCTCCAGCGCTACCAACAGCGCGTCTGCGGCGAGGTCCTCTGCCTCACCGACATCGCGCGTGATGCGAGTGAGACCGGCAATGAGGCGCGCGGATTCGATTCTCCACACCGCCTCGATTGCGCGATGCGCGTCAACAGCGGTCAAACGCGTCCCTCGCGCAGCATAGAGATCGCCTTCTCGATTCGCCGGTTGCGCGTTTCATCCGTCTTCGAGCCTTCGATTGAAATCACGTGACGACTTCGATTGCTATAGGAGAGCGAGTCGAAGAATGTCTTCGCTTTCGAATCGCGGGCGAGTGCAGCTGCGAAATCTGCGGGGACATTTACTTCCCGTGGAGCTGTGTCGAGCTCGACCAAGACGCTTATCTCATCGCCCGCTTTCACTCCGGTATTCTGCCGCTGCTCGGCACTGATGCCGAGCATGAACTTTCCGCCCACCGACGCGATGCTGCTGCGATAAGTATGACCATTGATTGTTACGCGAACGGCTGGACGTTTGCTTTCGCCGAGGCCTTTGACAACTGACTCGGGTACTTGAACGCCGGTCGCAGTTTTGCCCGACTGGAGAACTGTCGCTTTGAATTTCGCGGTCGGTGCTTTGCTCATTTGATCGCCCTTCGCCATCGTATAACCTCATCAGGGTTGTAATAGAGTGGCCTGCTGGCTCACGGCATGCCACCCCGATCGATCGCATTTCCTGTTGTCCCCTAAAATCTTTCTTAGCGGTCCCAGCTCCTCTCAGCGCGCTCAGCGGTGAAAGTCGTTCATGGGGTTTCCGGAACGGCCTATTTTGAGGCATGGTATCGAATCTCACTTTTCGCGCGGGCGCAGGCGCGGCTGCGCTCATAAGGGAGAGAGGTCTTCGGGCTGAAGACGTAGACATCGTTCCCGGAGCATCAGGTGGTGCGAAGTGGCTGTCAATCGGAGGCCTCGACCGTTTCATCTTCGGCGATTTTCTCCAGGCACCGCGCGACCGGCCGATGCGGCTCATCGGATCGTCGATTGGCAGCTGGCGGATGGCGTGCTTCGCTCAGCGGGATCCAATCGCCGCGCTGGAACGCGGACATCACGGCTATATATACGATCAGATCTACACTCCCAGGCCGTCGCCCAAAGAGGTAACCGGCGTCCTCAGCAAGATCCTAGATGACATGCTGGGGCCGAGCGGCGTCGATGAGATTCTGTCGCATCCGTGGGCGAAACTGCACGTCATCACGGCGATGACGAAGCGAATCCCGGCCCACGGAAGCAGGGTTGCACTTGGCGCGGCGCTCGGCGCGGCCGCACTCGGCAATCTTGTCAGTCGGAGGATGCTCGGATTACAGATTCGCCGATTCGTTTTTCATTCCGACGACACGTCGGCGTTCGAGCATCTGGCAGATCTCCCGACTCTTCACGCAAAACTCACGCGCGAAAACACGCGCGATGTGCTGCTTGCTTCAGGAGCGATCCCGATGGTGGTTGAGGGAGTCGCGATTCCTGGACGTCCCGGGGAAGTGCACTGGGATGGAGGCGTCGTGGACTATCACCTCGATCTGGACTTCGGATCGACCGATGGATTGATCCTGTATCCCCATTTCTACGATCACATTGTTCCCGGCTGGTTCGATAAGGGATTGAAGTGGCGGCGCCCTTGGGGCGCAAACTTCGATCGCGTCCTGCTGATCGCTCCATCTGCCGAATTCGTAAAGTCGCTGCCAGGTAGAAAGATTCCCGACCGGAAGGATTTCTATTCGATGAAGAGCAGCGAGAGAATGAAGCGTTGGCAGGCTGTTCTCGATGCAAGCGCCGCGTTAGGGGACGAGCTGGGTGAACTGATCGAGTCGGGCAAGATTAGAAACAGGGTAGCGGAGCCGTAACAACTGGTAACCGCGGCGGGCTGGGGATAAGATGACCCGATGGAGAACGCGCACATCTTCCTCGAGAATCTCGCGCTCGTCCTCTGCACGGCCGCCGTAACGTCATTTCTGTTTCAGCGTCTGAAGCAGCCGGTCGTGTTCGGATACCTTCTCGCCGGGATGATAGTCGGGCCGTTCCTGCCGATTCCGCTCGCCGCCGACGAGCGGATCCTGCGCATGCTGTCGGAGCTTGGCGTCATACTCCTGATGTTTTCGCTCGGGCTCGAGTTCCGGCTGAAGCAGGTCGCGACTATTGCCGCAACGTCCGGCCTTGCAGCTCTTCTCGAGACGACCACGATGTTCGGATTTGGCTACGTGGTGGGAAGATTGCTCGGTTGGACGACAATCGAAAGTGTCTTTGCGGGCGCGATCGTGGCGATTTCCAGTACGACGATCATCGCGAAAGCGTTCGACGAAAATGGAGTTGGCGGGCGACTGCGAGAGGTTGTGTTCGGGATCCTTATTGTCGAGGACCTGATCGCGATCATTCTCATCGCGCTCCTGACCGCGACGGCGACGGGAGCGGGATTGTCGCCGTGGAATCTCACGATCACGATCGTTCGTCTCGTGAGCTTTCTGGCCGGGCTTGTCGGCTTCGGAATCTTGATCGTCCCACGGTTCGTTCGCGGCGTGATCAAGCTCGAGCGCGACGAGACATTGCTCGTTGGAACGATCGGCTTGTGCTTCGCATGCGCGTTCGTCGCGTACACGTTTGGGTATTCCGTCGCGCTCGGCGCCTTCATCGGCGGATCGCTCGTTGCCGAGTCGGGCGAATCGCTGCGCATCGAAAGACTCGTGCATCCGGTCCGCGACATGTTCGTCGCAATCTTTTTCGTTTCCGTGGGATCGCTGATAGACCCGCGAATCGTGTTGTCGCATTGGGGAGCGGTGCTCGCGCTGAGCGCGCTCGTAATCACCGGAAAAATCGTCGCCGTCAGCGCGGGCTCGTTCATCACCGGCAACGGACTACGAACGTCGATCCAGGCAGGCATGAGCCTCGCCCAGATCGGAGAATTCTCGTTCATCATCGCGGCTGTGGGTCTGGTTGAAGGCGTCACGCGAGGATTCATCTATCCGGTAGTCGTGACGGTGTCGGCGTTGACGACGCTGACTACTCCATGGCTGATCAGGGCAGCCGGGCCCGTTGCGATGTGGGTCGATCGATCGCTTCCGAAACCGATTCAGACATCAGCTTCGCTTTACGGAACCTGGGTGTCGAACATTCGCTCTGCTCCGCCAACCGCCGGAAGATCGAAGACCCGCCGGCTTGTGCGATTCATCATGCTCGACGCAGTGCTTCTTGCTTGCGTGATCATCGGCGCCGGTGCAGAGCAGGGAAGGTTCACGACGATGTTCAGCGGATGGACCAACGCGTCGCCGCAAGCGGCATTTTTCGTGGTGATGATCGGCGCGGCCGTCGTCTCGATTCCGCTCGTGCTGGGAATAATAAGAAGCGCAAGAATGCTCGGTCTGGTGCTCGCGATGAAGGCTTTGCCGACTGCCGGCCGACGGAAGGTTGACTTCGCTGCGGCGCCACGACGCGCGCTGGTCACGATGCTTCAGCTCGGAACACTGTTGCTCGTCGGCGTTCCGCTAATCGCGGTGACGCAGCCGTTCGTACCGCGGTTCCCCGGCTATACGCTGCTCGCGATTCTCACCGTGTTGTTTGGAATCGGATTCTGGAGGAGCGCACTAAACCTTCAGGAACACGCGCGGGCAGGCGCGGAGGTAATCGTGGCTGCGCTCACGCCGCAGATGGCGGACGATGAGGATCCCGACAACCTCTTCCGGACAATGGAGCACCTTGCCGTGATGCTGCCCGGCCTCGGCAAGCCGGTTCCGGTCAGAATCGATTTTGGTAGTCCCGGAGTCGATCGCACGCTGGCAGAGCTGAACATCAGAGGAAAAACCGGCGCGACAATTCTGGCGATCACACGAAAGGCCAGCGACGGGCATCAGGCAATTATTCCCACTGGTCGGGAGCGGCTTCGCGCTGGCGATGTCATTGCACTCGCCGGAACTGAGGAGGCTGTTGCTTCTGCGACCGAGTTACTCGTCGAGCAGAGGAAATCCCAGACTCGCAGGGCGGTGATGAGGGATACCGGCGAAATCGAGGTCGCGGGAATCACTGGTAGAGATCCGGAACTTTCAGCCCGTACCCCAGACAGGTATTGAGTCAAGAGTGGAGAGCCGACAGTTATCCAGTCTCTGAGTTCACAGTGTTGATCCCGGTACATGGGCCACTCATCTAGTGTGACTCGACCTTCATTTCTCGACCGAAGTCCTGGCGTCCACCGCGTCCCATGCGGTTGTGAGGATCCACCAGCGACTGCCGTCGTTCCACAACTGGATGCTGTTCACTCCCCGGCGAATCAACGGTCCGTGAAGTGTTCTTCCCGCTTCATAGCTGCTCCACACGTGCGCCATCGAGCCGCGCACGAACGTGCGTGAGTCAGTCTCCCATTCGAAGAAGCTTTCTTTTTCAAAGAAGGGGGAACGAGTTTCGATGAACTGATCGATGCTCATGACGTTCGGCACAGCGCGGCCGTCAGAGTCAGCTTCGAATGGAATCAGGCGCGCGTCGGGGAGGTACAATGTCTTCAGTCGGTCCCAGTCTCTACGCTCGCCTTCTTTTCCCGAGATCAGCGCGTAGACCGCGCTGATGATTGCATCCGTTGTGGCAACATCCTCCGGTCGTGCGGACAATGTCAGAAGGCCTATCGAGCCGCGATGCGGCGCAGTGCCTGCACCGCCTGTACCGTTTCGGTTGATGGAAGTGCCCCGCGGAGAACCTGAGCGACGAGCTTGTCATCGCGATCGTAAAGATCATTTCCGAAGTACAGCTGACCGTCTTTGATATAGGCGGTTCCATAGGTGATGTAGACAGGGATCTTGCGCGGCACTTTCACCGAATTGTTATCTGGGGGACCCTGCATCGCCGCCTGTACCTTCGCCTCGTCCCACCCAAGGACCCATTCAGCAAGCTCGGTTGGCTTTTCTACTCTGATGCATCCGTGGCTGAATGCGCGCACGTCCTTGTCGAACAGCGCGTGGTTCGGGGTGTCGTGCAGATAAATGTTGAAGTCATTCGGGAAGAGAAACTTCACGAGTCCGAGTGAGTTCTTCTCGCCCGGCTTCTGACGAACCCTTGTCGCTCCACCTTCCTGGTAGAGCTCGTAGTTGTTCGCATCGAGATAACCGGGATCAGCGTTCATCTTCGGAAATACTTCTTTCTCCGCGATGTCAGGTGTCACGTTCCAATAAGGCCTGAAGACCACGGTTTCCAGTGAATCCGAAAAAACCGGTGTCGCCTTGTCTTCGTAGTCCTGTCCAACGATGACTTTCATGTCGAGCCTCGGCTTGCCCTTGTCGAACGCCTGAACGCGGAATGCCGGAACGTTCACAGAGATGTACTTGTTGCCAAACGTTCGCGGCAGCCAGCGAAGTCGTTCCAGGTTCGCTGCTATCTGTGCCGTGCGATACACGGCGGTCTGATTCAACGACGTCAGGGTTTCGGCGCCGAGCATGCTGTCAACGGCGATACCGTGGCGAGCCTGAAACTGAGCGACAGCACCGGCCAGCGGGTGGTCGTAAACCCCTGCCGTTGCGGCCGAATGAGTCGCTGAGCCTGCGGGTTTTGCAGTCGCTCCTGCATCCGACACAGCGATTCCTTCTACTGACAGTCGTGTGCGAAGGGCCGCTACACGCTGCTGGCTCATCCGCTCCCCGGGTTTCGAAGCGGCACCGGCAGGAACCATTGGCCAGCCGCCTTTCACGCTTATCTGCTGAAAGCGATCGAGCTCTTTTCGCAGCGACGCGTAGTCGGGATCGGAGGGACGCATCGTCGCAATCGCCTTATCGAGCGCGGGGTTGCGAAGCGAGCGAACCAGGGCCGAGTCGACGTTCTCTTCCTGCGGATCGATATGCCAGCTCTGGGCGACGGTTTTTGGATCGACCTGACCTGTCAGGTAGTCCTCGCCGAGCGCGGCGAACGACGCAGTGAGAATGAGGTCGGCATCGGCGAGCTGGTCGGCCGTCGGAGTCCTGGTCTGTTGAACGGCAGCGATCGATTGCGCGAGCGCGCCGACTGGATACGCATCCATGCGCATTCCATCCTGCTCGGCCTGGAGAACCGAGCTCGCAAGAGCGAACGTGCGATCCTTGTGCAGGCCGTCCGCAGTGAGCCACAGCGGATTGTTGCCGTAGGCTTTGTAGAGTCGCTTCGTATGGTCCCATTGGTCGTCATCGATTTTCGGCGGAGCAGCGCCGTCAAGTTTCTTTTTTAGTGCCGCTTCGATGTCGGCCGATGGTACGCCATCAACGGAGGCAAGCTTTGCCGGCGACCAGGACTCATCCTGAGATGCGCCTGAGGCATCGGCCGACGCGGCTGATTTATCTCCGTTGGAGCACGCTGATATTAGAAGCATGGCCGCTGTTATTGCGGCTGAACTTGTTCGGGGCATTCCGTCCTCTGGATGAGTCAGTTTTCTCTTGTTCTTACCCCGCGAAGGCGAAAACCGGGCCATCCGAAGCGTCTATTTCGCTGGAGGCCTGTAGGCGGGCGTCATGTTTGCGAGTTGGCATACGGTTACCGCGAGAGCAGTCGCCATAACAATCAGGGGCGGCGCTGACTGTGCACCAGTCGTCGCCGTCCCTGATCAAGACGCGTCGTAACGGAGCGTCATCCGTACGTCTACGATCTCTCTGTGCCTGGCCCCTGAGGCGGTGGCCCGCTTGGACCTTCCGATGGCGTGATCGACATCGCCGTGAACGTTCCACCGCCCGGAGGAATGGGCGGAAAGCCTTCGCCGGATGGGCCGATCTTGCGCGCCATTTTCCGCGGCGAAGAGCTCATTACAGAAACCTTCTTCGCCGTTTTTTTTGCGGGAGACTTTCTCGCCGAAGATTTTTTTGGAGAAGATTTTCTGGCCGCGGATTTCTTTACGGGTTTTCGCGACGAGCTCTTTTTCTTCGCGACACTTTTTCGAGTGCTCTTCTTAGCGGCCTTTCTGCGCGCTGGACGCTTGGTGGCACTCCGCTTCTTGCCCGCCGATTTTTTCTTTGCAGCGCTTTTTCTACGCGGTCGGCTCGCACTCTTCTTCCGCGCCGGAGTTTTCCGTCGCGCGGCCTTCTTCGCTTTCTTGCGGCCTTTCTTTGCAGCCATCGGTTGTCTCCAGTTGAAGATTTACTTTCCTGCCACTACACGCTCGCCACGCAGATCAGCGAGTCGTTGTCTGAAGCGTGATGCCATTTCCGTTTCACCCGCCGCCGCTGCGGCATCTGCGCGCAGCTCGAGGCTCTGTGGCGTATACAATAGGTAGATCGCCGGCCACGAAGCGTCGAATACGTTGGCGACATCGATGGCTTTGCGAAAGTCCTTTTTTCGGACCATCAGCCGTGCGAGCATCAATCGCTCCCCACCGCGAGGGGCGGCGACGTCCCAGGCCAGGTCGGCTCCCGGAACCGGCTCGTCGATCAGCTGCTTGAAAAGACCGAATGCTCTGGCAGTGTCACCTTGGGCGAGAGTAGCGAAGGCGTCCATCGATCTGGCCATGCGTGCGTCCGCAGGAAGGTTGCTTTTCAGCGACCGGCCCTCGAGGTCTTTCTGAATACCCCGAGCCACCGCCGGCCTTCCGTCCAGTGCTTCCCAGACTCCAAGCTGCCAGAGCCGCTGGGTAAATGGGCACTTCGCGTAGTTGTCGCCGTAAGTGACCTCGTCCTGATGAGCGACGACGCGAGCAGCTTCCTTCAGCTCCGGGACAAACGGCGCGGCCATGAGGTAGAACGACGACCCGCCCCATTTCTTCGCGATGAAATCGTCCATCCGCGCCTTCGCATCGACCGGCTTGTTCCGCGCGAGAAGTGACGACGCCAGCCCCATGATCGCGATCCACCTCCGGCCTGACGTTCCTGCCGCAGTGTCGTTGGCGATGACCGCCTCATAGCCGCCTTGAGCGCAATCGAGCTGTGCGCCGCCACCCTTCAGCGCAGTCGCCGCAGTGATAACGGCCAGTGGGCGCTCTCGTGCGGCGTTGGCCCACGGCATCCTGGCCGCACCGTCGCGCACGCACTCAAACATCACGTTCACCTGTTGCGCGAGCACGGTGTCGGGATTCGCCGCCAGGAATTCCGCGAGTAAGGGTTTTGTTGCGGTGACGTCGCCACGTCTCAACCGAATCTCGATCGAGTGATAAAGAAGATTCTTCGCCGCCGGATCGAGTCGGCGGGCTTCGTCAAAGGCCTGGCGAGCAAGAGAGTCAGGATTGCCGGTTTCCGGCAGCAGGTGCACGTACACCTCGCCGAGCTGCATCCATGCGACGCTCATCTCCGGGTCGATTTTGAGAGCGGTCCTGAGCTCCGACGCGGCCGAATCAGCCGCTCCGGCCAGATAGTATTTGTAGCCCCGTGCGAACGCGGTGTAGCGAGGTGACATTGGCTGACGCAGTGCGGTCGCGATGAACGTCTCTGCCTCGCTGGAATGATGATTCCAGGTTGCCGCCTGGGCACCGCGAATTGCAGCCAGCGCGAATGTCGAGTCAGCCTTGACCGCATCGCGATAGTGAGCGAGCGCTTCGGGCAGGTGCACTCTCCTGAACGCGGCCTCGCCCAGCAGAAAGCTGGCAACCGCTCCTGGATTTCTGTCGTTCCACTCCGCGAGAACGTCGCGTGATCCGGATGGGATCAGC
>JBBSGU010000080.1:0-12289 GCA_038253755.1 Gemmatimonadales bacterium
GGGCTTCACGTGCTGGTTGATTCAGAAGGACCGGCCGACTGGATTACGGGAGTTCTCTCGCGCTACAGTGATGTCGTGACACGAGTCGAGCTGGAGAACGAAGTGTTGATCGGCGGCATCATGCCGAAGGATCCAGCGAGATGGACCGCTCTGTACAATGCGGCAAAGACCGCTGATCCGAATGCGCAGGTGTTTTTCACCGGCGCTGGTAACGACGCAATGTTCGCCCGGCTACTCGACCTCGGCGTTCCATTCGACCGGGTGGGACTGCACGCATACAAACACGGTCCGCAGTGGATCGAAGCGTACTCATCTCACGTGCTCGGGAGCGCAGGATACGCGACAGATATTGGCAAGCCGATAACGATCGGCGAGTTCAACTGGAAGGATCTCACTCGGATGTCGCCCGAAGGCAGGCGTCCACTGGTCGCTCAGATCTACGAGACCGTTCTCGCGCCGCACGCGGTACCCGAGCTGTTCGAGTTTCAGTTCCAGGAGTCGCTGACCTTCAACGCTGCGATAGCGGGAAGCAACAGCCGCCACTACGAGCCGCTTGGTCTGGACCGGAGGCCGAAGCCTGAAGGTGTGGACCTGATGTCCACGATCCGGAAGTTTGGGTCGTCGACTGCCCCGGTCCGCGAACTGCCGATCACGGCGGCCGAGACGCGGTTCAAGAATGATAAGGCTGTCGCGGCTTTTGTAATCACGAACCGCACGACGCGCGCCCTCAACCTGACGATTACTCCGCTTGCATTCGACGGACTGACGTCGCGCCTCACGAGTGCCCGAAGCGTGGCTCTTTCTCCAGGCGCTTCGACGCGTGCGACGGTAGCGCTCGATCTCACCGGCGAAAAGCGAACAGGTACGTATCACCATTTCATCCGCGCGGACTACGAAGCGAAGCATGCATACGGATGGGGCGTCGCTTCAAAAGAGGGAGCTCCCCAGTTCAACCCGCAGTCCATACTCGGCGATCGCGTCCTTTACCCACAGGGACTGGATGTCGTAAACAAGGTGGACTGGAGCAGGCCAATCGCGGTCGCGTTTGGAGCGAAGGCGGCAGTGCTGGAGCTCGAAAGCGCCTACCAGCTCGCGACGACTCTCCAGGCGGCCACCGGTCGAGCGGTGCGTGTGTCGTCTGTTGACGATTTGCCTGATTCGATATCGAAGAACGGACTCGTGTTGCTTGTGGGAACGCCTTCGACTAACTCAATGGTTCCGGCCGTGAAGCTTGCTGGAACACCGGGGTCGCGCCCCGGGGCCGGACTGATCTGGCTCAACAGCGCGAACGGACATCAATCGCTCCTGCTCGCTGGTCTCGACGCGAAAGCGGTCGAAGCAGCGGTTGTCGAGCTCGAGCTTCGGTTCTGGCCGAACGCGAAGGATGCAACGATGCGAATCACCGGAATGGAGCCGGGCGCGGCCCTCGGCCACCGCGCCGGCGGCGACTCAGTAGACCCACCATGAAATCGGCAGTTCAGTCCAACCCTCACATGATGAGAGTGTGTATGAGCAGTTCACGTGTTAGAAAGTGGAGCGTCGCAATTCTGTCGATGCTGTTTACCCCGCTTGTTGCTCCGCAGGTGCAGGCGCAGCAGACAAGTGTGAAGGGGACGATTGTCGGAGCCGATAACAGCGGACCTGTGGCGTCCGCTACCGTCGTCGTCCAGGGCACTACGATCGGAACCCTAACTGACGAGCAGGGCGCGTTCTCGATCAGAGTGCCCGGACCGAACGCGTCATTAATGGTTTCGCGCATTGGTTACGTGAGGCAGACGGTTCCGTTGAACGGAGCCGCTACTCTGACGATCCGCATGGTGCGGACGACCGTGTCGCTGTCCGATGTTGTCGTCGTCGGCTACGGATCGCAGGCGCGAAGCGACATTACCGGATCAGTCGCGAGCGTGAAACCGGAACGGCTCGAGGAAAAGCCGAATGTCAGCGTTTCGCAGGCGATCGAAGGCGCGACGCCAGGCGTAACCGTAACAACCAACAGCGCGGGAGCGGAGCCATCGATCGCCATTCAGGTGCGCGGTCGCAACTCTATTTCCGCGAGCACGTCACCTCTCGTCGTCGTCGACGGAATCCCGTACTACGGCAATCTCGCGGAGATAAATCCATCTGACATTGCGTCGATCGAGATCCTTAAGGACGCATCGGCGGCGGCGATTTATGGATCGCGCGGATCAAATGGTGTAGTGCTGGTCACTTCGCGAAAGGGTTCAGTCGGCAAGCCGAAGGTCAGCTACAGTGCATATACTGGAACGCAACGCATCGCGAATCTTCCGACGCTGATGAATGCGCAGCAGTTCGCCGATTTTAAATGCGTTCGCATCCGCACCAGTCCTACGCAGGACTGCAGTACGACTCTAACCGCGACCGAAAAGACAGGGCTTGCAAACGGAACGGATACGAACTGGGAGCGCATCGGGACGAGGGACGGGAACCAGATGCAGAACGACCTCTCGATCGCCGGCGGAAGCGCGGAAACGAAATACTATCTTGGCGGAACAGTGCTCGCCATCCGCGGCGTGGCCCTTAACGACAACTTCAATCGCTCGACCGTTCGGCTCAACCTCGACCAGGTCGTAAAGCCGTGGTTGAGAATTGGAACGAGCACGCAGGCAGCCCGCACGAAACGCGACGGCGTTCCGGTGAATTTCACGACTGCGTTCTTCTCAAACCCGCTCATCTCGCCGTACGACGCCAACGGAAGCGTCGTTCTCGTTCCATGGCCGGAAGACCCGATCACGAACAACGCTCTCGAGAACCTCAGCGTCATCGACAACAACCAGAACAAGCGCATCTTCTCGAGCAACTATCTTCAGGCCGACATTTCCGCGATAAAGGGCCTGAGTTACAGGCTGAACGCAGGAATCGATCTCGCCTCGAGAAACCTCGGCAGGTATTACGGCCGCAATACGCAGACGGGTTTGATTAATGGCGGGACGTCGATTCTCAGCAACACGAGCCGAACCGACTGGACCGTAGACAATCTTCTGCTCTACAAGCGGGTGGTTGGCCGTAGTTCGTTCGACTTCACTGCGCTCGCGAGCGAGCAGTCGAACAGTCTCGAAACCAATGGCGTCATGGGCCAGGGCTATCCAAACGACGTGCTCGGTTACCGATCGAACCTGCCGCTGTTCCTCGTTCCCGGCGACACCGTGGTCGAGTCGAAGCTTCTGTCGCAAATGGGAAGGATGAACTACGGGTATGACGGACGATACCTGCTGACGCTAACGTCGCGCCGGGATGGATACTCCGGGTTTGGAAGGAACAACAAATACGGAACGTTTCCGTCGATCGCGCTTGGATGGAATGTTTCGAACGAGAGCTTCTTCCCGTGGCAGAACTCTGTCGATGCCCTGAAGCTCAGGTTCTCATATGGAAAGAACGGCAATCAGGCGATCAGGCCATATCAGACACTCTCACAACTCGACGATCGTTCCTATCTCAACGGCGACGCGCCGGCCCCGGGCTACATCCCCGTCACACTCGGTAACCCTGACCTGAAGTGGGAGACGACGCTCTCGCGCAACGTCGGCCTCGATCTGAGCATGTGGAGAGGGCGAATGACGGCGACTGTAGAGACCTACTCGTCCAGAACGAGCGATCTGCTTCTCCGCCGGTCAATCTCATCAGTGCACGGAATCTCGACGATCACACAGAACATTGGAAAGACCGCGAACAAGGGCTTCGAGCTGGATCTTGGTGTCGTGCCTCTGAGGCGCGGCAGCTTCGAGTGGAACGCGAATCTCAACCTCTCGGTAAACCGCAACAAGATCGTCGATCTATACGGTGACCAGACCGACGACATCGCGAGCGGCTGGTTCATCGGCCAGCCAATTGACGTGAACTATGGATATCGCTTCGACGGAATCTTCCAAGCGACGGACGACATCAAGAACAGCGCTCAGCCAACGGCGCTTCCGGGATATGTCAGGGTGAAGGACGTGAACGGCGATGGCAAGATCGATCCTCTCGACAGAACGTTCATTGGGAGCCTGCAGCCGAAATATACCGGCGGCCTGACGAACAGCTTGAAATTTGCGCGCTTCACCTTCAGCACTTTCTTCAACACGGTGCAGGGCGTCACTCGGGCCAACCAGCTCCTCGGCACGAATCAGGTATTCAGCGATGTGCGACGCAATACGGTTTACAGGACGTACTGGACGCCGGAAACGCCGATCAACAACTACCCGTCCAACAGCAACAACAGTAACCCGCTCGGCGTTGCGTTTTTCGAGGATGCGAGTTTCGTTCGCCTGAAGGACATCACGCTCTCGTATGACATTCCTTCGAATCTCGCCAGGAGATTTGGCGGGGAATCGCTGCGGTTCTACGTGAACGGGCGAAATCTCTGGACAAAGACCAAGTGGACTGGCCTCGACCCCGAGCTTGACACTCAGCGCAATGTTCCGCTCGAGAAAGTCGTCACCGGCGGCCTCACGGTGAGGTTCTAAGCCATGCAAACGACAAATTCAAATCCAAATCAGGACGTATCGATGAAAAGCGCATTCCGTCGTCGCGCGGTGATGACCCTCGTTGGCTTTGCCGCGCTGGTCATCGCGCCGGTCGCATGTAACAGCGATGACATACTCACTGAGCATCCGAAGGATGTTATCGTCGCCGATAATCTTTACACGAACCTCGCCGGGTTTGAGGCGGGTCTAAACGCTCTCTATTTTGAAGTGAGGCGTGAGCGGTTTGGTCAGGGGAACGACGTCAACAATATTCTCTCGACTGCCACGACCATCGGAACTGATAACGGTTTCGGACTGTATCTGTCGCCGCCAGAGCGCCTGTTCTCCGAGTTCGGCGTACTGAACAATTCGCAGAATTCGTTCACGAACAGTTTCTGGACGCTGCTCTATGAAACGATCAACGCCGCGAATACGATCATCACCCGCGCGGAGAACCCCGACGTAAAATGGACGCCGGAGGACAAGGCGAGAGTGGTGGCGGAAGCGCGGCTGATGCGTGCATGGGCATACCGTCACCTCACCTATCTCTGGGGCGATGTGCCTCTCAATCTCGTCGAATCATCGGGCGACAACATTCGTACGGATTGGGACAGGACGCCGCGTGACTCTGTAAGAAACGTAATCATCAACGATCTGCTCTTCGCCGAAGCAAATCTTCCAGCCACGTCGACGAATCCGGGCAAGGTCACCAAGGCTGTAGCTCAGCATTACCTGGCGGAGATGTATCTGTGGAAGGGTGCCAACGACAAGGCTGAGGTTGAAGCGCAAGCGGTGATATCGAGCGGACTCTACAAGCTGGTCACCGCGCGTTACGGTGTGAGAGCATCTCAGCCAGGCGCGGCGTTCATGGATCAGTTCATCGATGGAAACGTGAATCGCAATCAGGGCAACACAGAGGTAATCTGGGCTCTCCAATACGCGCAGAACGTGCCGGGCGGTGGCGGAAGCATCATGCGCCGCAGCTGGGTAACGCGTTACGAGAGCAACAAGGGCATGGCGATATCGGCGGACAACGGCGGGCGCGGAATTGGCCGTCTGGCGATCACGAACTATGGTCTCAACCTCTACGGACCAACCGACGTGCGTGGTGGGCAGTTCGCGATTCGCAGATTTTATCTGTTCAACAACCCCGCAACATTGCCCGCCGGGAAGAAACTGGGCGACACGCTCTTCACAGTTGTCGCAGCGGAAAAAGTCAATGACCCACTACGTCCGAGCACACGCAAATGGGACTGGGTAGATCCGAACGATGTTACCGGCGCCGCTCAGTACAATGATCAGCCATACATACGAGTTGCCGAAACGTATCTACTGCTGGCCGAGGCACAGATGAAGCGTGGAAACACGGCTGCTGCTGCGGCGACGGTCAACATTCTTCGTGCGCGCGCTGGAGCGACGCCGATCACGGCCGGCGACGTAACGATGGATTTCATTCTCGATGAAAGGTCGCGCGAGCTCGTAACGGAGGAACAGCGCCGTTACACACTCATTCGTACCGGGACGTGGCTCACCAGAGTGAAGCTGTTCAACAAGCTTGCTGCGCCCGTAGTCATGGCGCGCGACTCCCTGCTGCCGATCCCCCAGGCAGTGATCGACGCGAATCTCACGAAGGTCATGCCGCAGAACCCGGGCTACTGATTCATCGGGTGAGGCAAATGCGTTCCGCCGCTGCGATCTCAAAGGTCGCGGCGCTCGCAGTCGCTCTGCTGATTCTGCCTGGGTCGTTGCTGGCCCAGGCAGAGGAAGTTCCGCGACTCAGGATGTCGATCGACAGCGGGTGGAAGTTTTATCCCGATGGTTTGAATCTGGCCGAAAAGCCAGCGATGCCCGACAGCAATTGGCAGACGGTGTCGTTGCCGCATACGTGGAATGCATCCGATCCCTTCGATGACGTGCCGAGCTACCGGCGCGGGATTGGGTGGTATCGGAAATGGGTCAGCCTGCGCGGATTCATGGCCCACCAGAAAGTGTTTCTCAATTTTGAAGGCGTTAATCAGGTCGCCGATGTCTACGTGAACGGTGCGTTCGTCGGGCAGCACAAGGGTGGATACACGGCGTTCACCATCGATATCACGAAGCAGCTCAAGTTCGACGGGAAGAAAAACGAGAACCTGATCGCGGTCCAGGTAGACAACAGTCACGACCCGTTCATCCCGCCGCTGTCTGTTGGCTACGCATTGTACGGAGGGATCTATCGCGATGTGTGGCTTGTCTCTACAGATTCACTTCACGAAGAGATGACCGATCACGGATCGGGCGGAGTGTTCGTCTCGACTCCGTCGGTTACGAACGCGAGCGCATCGGCGAGTATTCGGGGAAGCGTCGTCAACGAAACTGGTTCGACAAAAACAGTCCGCGTGGTCAACACTCTGCGGGATGCAAGGGGCATCCAAATAGCTAACCGCGCAACGGAGCTACAGGCTGGCGCAGGGCAGAACGTATCGTGGGTGGTTTCGCTGCCGGCCGTCGCCAATCCGCACCTGTGGTCTCCTGGCGAGCCCTATCTATATAGTATGCGCACCGAGATCTACGACGGCTCGACGCTGCAGGATATTCTCGAGACTCCCGTTGGCTTCAGATGGTTTCGGTTCGATGCTCAAACCGGATTTTCGCTCAACGGAAAAAAGCTTCGGCTTCAAGGCACCAACCGGCATCAGGATTACGCGGGGCTTGGCTCCGCTATGAGCGACAGCCTTCACGTCCGCGACATGAAGTGGATAAAGGACATGGGCGCGAATTTCGTGAGACTTGCGCACTATCCGCAGGATCCAGCAGTCCTCGCTGCTGCTGACCGGCTTGGAATTCTGGTCTGGGAAGAAGTACCCGTCGTCAACTACATCACTCCCGATCCGCAGTTTACAAGGAATGCGGAGAACATGCTTCGAGAAATGATTCGGCAGAACGTCAATCATCCGAGCGTGATTACGTGGGGCATTATGAACGAGGTGTTCCTTTGGAGTCCTGAGGGTTTTCGGATTCGAAAGCAGGCGGATACCGTGTACACCCAACGTGTACTCGCCTTTGCGAACCACATGGACAGCGTGGCGAAAGTCGAAGATCCGTCTCGGCCCGTAGCGATGGCTGTTCATGGGAGTGACGACTACGACGTCACCGGCGTCGCGCGCGTAACCGACATACTAGGCCAGAACATTTACAGCGGTTGGTATTCGGGCGTGTTCGATGATTTCGGCAAGCAACTCGATCGACGTCACGCTGCTCATCCGAATGAAAATATCTTCGTGAGTGAGTACGGTGCTGAGGACGACTACCGGGTTAACTCGCTCGAGCCCGAGCGGTTCGATTTCAGTGGAACGTGGATGAAGCGCTATCATGAGGCGTACCTCAGGCAGATAGCCGCGAGGCCGTGGCTGGCGGGAACGGCGGTGTGGAATCAATTCGACTTCTCGCAGCCGGAGACTGGCGGCTCGATTCCGTACATGAATCAGAAGGGCCTGCAGACGTGGGACAGAACTCCGAAGGACGTCTACTATCTCTACAAGGCCAATTGGAATCCCGCGCCGATGGTTCGTGTAGCCAGCCGAGGATGGACGAGGAGAACCGGAACAGCGACGCCTCAGCCGGTCGATGTCTACTCGAACCTTTCGACCGTCGAGCTGATAGTCAACGGACGGTCACTTGGTACGAAAACTCCTGACGACGTTCATCATGCGACATGGGATGTAACGTTCTCGAATGGAAAGAATGCAATCGTAGCGCGAGGGAGAACAAGCGGAAATACGATCGCTGACAGCATGGTCATCGACTTCGTACAGCGTCCAGCAAAGCTGGCCGATGCCGCGATTCCATTTCGAGAGATTGGAGTGAACACGGGCGGCAAGGTTCAATACGCGCAGCCCGGCGGAATTGTCTGGGAAGGCGACCAGAAGTACGTCACTGGAAGTTTCGGCTACGTCGACGGTGAGCCCAAGATCTTCGACAAGGATCTTGCCATCAAAGGAACCAAGGATACGCCACTGTACTTCACCTACTTGTCGGGAGTGACGAGTTACCGGTTCGATGTTCCTGACGGCGATTACACCGTTGAGTTTCTTTTCGCCGAGCCAGATGCGAAAGCTGGAGAGAGACTGTTCAGTGTGAGCTTGAACGGAAAGGACGTGATCACTGATCTCGATCTCTCGGCGAAGTACGGAATCGCACGGGCAACGACGATCGATGCGGTTGTCAGCGCAAGGAATGGAGAAGGAATCAACGTCGGAGTCCGGGCGAGCAAGGGCAAGGCGATACTCAACGCGATTCGCGTAAGGAAGAAATAGTTGAGGCTGAAGATCTGGTTGTCTTCTAGCGCGGTCGCTGCAGTCATCAGCGCAACGATGGCGAGCGCGCAGGCGCGGGTGTCTCTCGCGTCGCCGACGGTTCACGCGTTCAGCGATACAACGAGTGTACGAATAGAAGTTGAGATTCCGACAACGAAGATCCCTGATGGGACTGTACTAAGCGCAAGAATAGTTGGCGCTGCCGGCGACGAGGTGGTGTGGACGGGTGAGATCGGAAAGTTGGCCGTCGGCGCTGATGGGATTGGTCGGCTGACGAAGACCCTTTCGGGCCTCCATCCACATCTGTGGAGCCCGCAGTCTCCGATGCTTTATTCGCTGCTCGTCCGCCCGGCGGGCGCGACCGGCGACGTGATTGGTCGCATCCGATTTGGCTTTCGCAGCGTGGGGATGAAGGACGGACGGATTCTCCTGAACGGTCGTCCGATATTTCTCCGTGGAAACGCAATCAATCCCCCAGAACGCAACATTCCGGATTCGCTCGAGGAAGACCGTCGTTTCGTCGAGGATTACGTTCGCTATCTCAAGAGCGTGAACGTCAACATCATTCGGCTGACGCGCCACTCACAGGTGTGGTTCGACGTCTGCGATGAGCTCGGCATGATGCTTTTTCAGGGCAACTATGGAACGCCGCAGGGCGGCAAAGCAACTCAAGCGCCGGCCGCGCCACTCTCCGAAAGCGTAAACTGGTATCGCAAGGATGTCATCGGCCCACTTGTGAATCATCCGAGCGTCGTGATCTACGTTCTGTCGAACGAGCAGGCAGATTCCGAGATCAACTATCTCACCACCGGGGCCGTCGGGGTCAACAAGTTCCTCGGCGCCATGTATGATTCGCTGCACACCTGGGATAGCACGCGGCTCTATATCGCAAATGCCGGCTACGGATTCGGACGAGTCGGGGAGATCTGCGATCTCCATCGTTATTGGGGATGGTACTACAATTCGTTCCTCAGTTTCTACACAATGCGCGATCCGAAGATTTGCTGGCGGTCGGGCGTGGAACAGCCGATGACCATGACCGAGAACGTCGGCAACTATACCGGTGTTGACGGCCGGTTCAATCTCGTTCCGAACACCAAGCAGCCTGACTCGCAGCTCAACTGGACAGGTCATGCGCCGCAATCGGAACAGGCAGAGCAGGCGCTCACTTATCAGGCGTGGATGGCGAAGCAGGCAATCGAGATTTTTCGCCGTTCACGGGAGCAGAATCCGAATCTGGCCGGACTGACTCCGTTCACGATTGTCTTTCACAACTGGTGGGGCATCTCGCGCTTCGCGGACATGAAACCCAAGCCGATCGCGAAACAGTACGGAGTCTCATACCAGCCGATACTTCTGAGCTGGGAGTCGTGGACACCCAACGCCTACGCAGGTGCGACGATCAATCCGGTGGCACACGTCGTCAACGACAGCGACGATGGATCTGACCTCTCGAACCTGACGCTGAACTACTATCTAGTTGGGGCCGATGGTCATATGTATTTCAGGGGCGACACGCTCCTGCCCGATGTTCCGTACTACAGCGCAAGGAGCAAGGTCATCCCGATCGCGCTCCCCGTAGATCTGCCGCAGGGCGTGGTAAAGCTGACCGGCACGATCACGCGGGGTTTGGAAGTCATCTCGACCAATGATGTATCGATATTTGTTGCGAAGAAGTCCTTCGGATCCTCGACACAACCAATCGCAAAAAATGTCCTGCTCTACGACGATTCAACCGGCAAGACAGCGAAGGCTTTGAAAACGGTTGGAATCGGATCCACGCCTCTCAAGTCGCTATCGAATTTGTCGACAGGCGATCTGGTCGTCATTGGCGCCGAGGCGTGGAACAAAAAAATGACGCACAACGAACGTGGTCTTCGTGCCTTCGTTGAAAGAGGAGGCAAAGTTCTCGTTCTGCACCAGAATCCTGCGAACTTCGACGTCTCCTGGCTGCCGGTTTCTATCAAGCTGCAAACAGGCCAACTCGATCATCCGCTGGTATTTCCCGGCGGCCGGCCATTCATGAACGGTATGTCAGTGAATCCCGAGCAGCTGATGAGCCCCGTTTTTGACGGTGTCTCGCGCGATCGATTTTTTCTATGGTCCGACTTCACGAACTGGAACGAATCAAAACCCGGGTTTCCGCAGGTTTATCCGGTGACGCGGGGATTCGTGATACCAGATGCGAAGGCGATGGGGCAAGTAGCGGTGCTGGCGAACTACGATCACGGTCTCCAGGGAATCGCCCTCGCGGAATTGTTCGGCGGCAGGGGATCAGTGCTTGTAACGGGACTCGACGTCGTCAATCGAGCGGGGCTCGATCCAGTCTCGGACCGCATGCTGGTAAACATGGTTCGATACATGTCCACCGGAGCTCACGACGCTGCACCGATGATCGACTCGAAGATTGTCTGGGGCGATTACGCGTCTGAGCGCGGTCTGCTCACGGGCATCTACAGCGGCATGATTCTCAATACAGTTCCCGTCGTTCCGGCCGACCTTGCGACGAAGTATCCGATCACCGTGGACAGCGTCGGCTACACATTTGCCGGTGGTACGAGCGGATGGAACACGAAGCCGGCGATTCAGTACGTGCCTCGCGGAAGGCGAGCTTTCGGGCCATATACGTTCAGCTCGGGCGGCTCGGTTGAGCTGATCGACAGGAAGAGCACGCTCGGCGAAGGACAATTCTGGGTCAGAGTGCCGTCTTCCCGAACGTCAATGTCCACGACTATCTCGAATCCTGTGTCCCAATCCCTGCAAATGGAAATCACAGTGAACGGAGTCTCATCGCAGGAGACGGTTCCCGGAAAATCGGTTGTGACCGTCAACACGCCACTCACGAGAGCCAACAAGACCGTCGGCGTGTCGTTCAAGGGGGATCGACGGCTGGTCCTGCTCGAGACGGATTTCAAGTGACTATCTCATTCGACCTCAAGGGGAAAGTCGCTATCGTTACTGGCGGCTACGGCGTACTCGGCGGCAGCATCGCGGAAGGCCTCGCGAGCGCTGGCGCTCGAGTCGCCATCCTGGGTCGCAATCGTGAACACGCGGTCGCAAAAGTCGAGGAGATCAAAGCGTCTGGCGGTGACGCAATGGTTCTCATCGCAGATGTCCTCGACGAAACGGTCCTTCGCGCAGCGAGAGACGAAGTTCTGGGCGCATGGGGTAGCATCGATATCCTGATCAACGCGGCGGGCGGGAGCGTACCAGGATCCCGAACTGATACAAAGCCCGTGTTCGAGGTTCCATATGCGTCTTTCGATGAGGTTCTGGCTCTCAACCTTCACGGAACCGTAAAGCCCTCGCTCGTCCTCGGCGAAGTGATGGCGAATCAGAAGCACGGAGTCATCATCAATATCTCGTCGATGGCGGCGTTGCGCGCGATGACCGGAGTTCCGGGATATTCCATCGCCAAAGCCGGAATCGACAACTTCACTCGATGGATGGCGATGGATCTCGCGCAGCGATACGGCGATGGGATTCGCGTCAACGCAGTCGCTCCGGGGTTCTTCGTCACGACGCAGAACA
>JBBSGU010000081.1:0-12144 GCA_038253755.1 Gemmatimonadales bacterium
ACAGCGGGGCTGCAGCACCCGCACATCCTCCCGCTGTTCGACTCGGGACAGGCAGACGGGCAGCTCTACTACGTAATGCCCTTCGTTGACGGAGAATCACTCCGCGAGCGATTGCATCGCGAGCGTCAGCTTCCAATCGATGAATCACTTCGCCTCGCGCGCGAAGTGGCGAGCGCTCTCGATTACGCGCACCGCAAGGGAGTAATCCACCGCGACATCAAGCCAGAGAACATTCTCGTGCACGATGGACAGGCGGTCGTCGCCGATTTCGGGATTGCACTCGCGGTTACTAATGCGGGCGGCGGACGCATGACACAGACAGGGCTGTCGCTCGGAACTCCTCAATACATGAGTCCGGAGCAGGCAACCGGCGAGCGTGACATCGACGCTCGTAGTGACGTCTATTCACTCGGTGCAGTGACATACGAGATGCTCACCGGCGTTGCACCATTCACCGGGCCGACAGCGCAGGCAATTGTTGCAAAGGTCATAACGACGGACCCTGCAGGCCTCGTCGTTCAAAGAAAGAACATTCCGGATCACGTCGAGGCAGCAGTTCTCAAGGCGCTCGAAAAAATGCCGGCAGACCGTTTTCCGTCAGCGGCAGAGTATTCGCGGGCGCTGGGCGATCCGTCGCTGCAGATAGCGAAGGTGACGCATCGAGCCTCCGGGGTGGCGAGCGCAGATGTCCAAACGTGGAAGAAAGCAGCGTTTGTGGCCGGCGGAATTGCAGTCGTCCTCGCCGGACTTCTCGGATGGAAAGCCACCCGGCCTGATCGTCCTCTGCCAGTGAGCAGATACAGCATTTTTCTCGAAGCCAACAACATCAGTAACGGAACAGACGCTCCCGGCGTTTCTCCTGATGGCCAGACAATCATCTACACATCGCAGGAAGGCAGGCTGCTCTCGCGAGACCGCAACGAGTTCAAGGCGAAGCAGGTCGAGGGTGGCGAACAGGGTTGGGCGCCTTTCTTCTCCAAAGATTCAAAGATGCTGGGATTCTTCACCGGGTTCCCCGGTGCCCTCAAGATCACTCCGATGGCAGGCGGCACGCCGAAAGTTCTATACGATTCGGCTTTCGCCAACGGCGGTACGTGGAGCGACGATGGATGGATTTACTTCAACGGTAACTCCGACGGACGCCTGGCCTTGTTGCGCATTCGCCCGACTGGCGGAAAACCTGAAGTTGTAGCGCGTCCGGATTCGGCGCACGATGAGCTTTTCTATATGTGGCCAGAGGTGCTGCCCGGAGGACACACGGTGCTTGCGACGCTCTGGCGGCTAAAGGGTGCGCCGGACATTTCCGCGATCGACGTGAAGACCGGAACCCACAGGGAATTGGGGAAAGGTATTCGCGCGCTGAGCTATGGGTCGGGTTATCTGGCGATTCTACAGAGTGACGGAACGGTCACAGCATCTCGTTTCGACCAAGGGAGCGCCGACATGAAAGGCGCGCCTGTGACGATGATCAGCGGCGTGCACCTCGGCGGGCAGGGCCGCGCTTCGATCGGAATGTCACACGAAGGCACGCTGCTGTATGAAGCCTACACTCCACTGAATCGGATAATCCGGGTAACACGCGAAGGCACAGTGAACGCAGTAGATCCCGATTGGACCGGAGCCTTTGTCGGTCTCGAGGTCTCTCCCGATGGGCGAAAGATCGCAGTCGCCACCGAGTTGAACGCACGAACTGAAGTGTGGGTAAAGGACTTGCCTTCGGGAACGTTCACTCGCCTCGCTGGTGAAGGTACTTACTCATATCGCTGTGTGTGGACCCCCGATGGAAAGAGCGTAAGCTTCACGACGGACCGCCTTGGCCGCCCCACGGTATTCACAGTGGCCTCCGATGGCAGCTCGGCGCCACATCTGATGATCAAGAATCCGAGGGGCGTTGACGAGTCGACATGGTCGCGCGATGGCAAATGGATTGTCTATCGAATCGGCTCGGGTGGAAATCGTGATATCTACATCCGCGGTGTGACCGATTCCGCCAGCCGTCCGCTGATTCACTCGGAGAGTGAGGAATTCGCGCCGGCGATTTCGCCTGACGGGCGGTGGATTGCGTTCGGCACAGACGAGTCAGGACGAACCGAGATCTATGTTCGACCGTTTCCCGACGTGGAGCGCACCAAATGGCAGATCTCGAAAGCTGGAGGATCAGAACCGGCCTGGTCGGCAGACGGTCACGAGATGTACTATCGCAACTCAAAGGGTGATCTAGTGGCCGCGCAAATCGATGCATCGGGCGACTTCCGCGTAACTGGTGAGCGGACGCTGTTCTCAGCGCAGACTTACGTGACCGACAACCGGCACCGCGCGTATTCGGTGGGTCCCGACGGCAAGTCGTTCTACTTCATCGAGCCGCTTCCCGGCACTCCTTCGCAGCTGATTGTAGTCACGAACTGGTGGGAGGAACTGAAAGCGAAAGTCGGGCATTGATCGAGAGGTAGTTTCTCGTCTCAGCGTCTGGAGCAAACGTTAGCACGGTCAGCATTTTTGGAAACGCTTGCTGGCGCAGGGAGTCACCCTAGCCCACATTGTGCCGCCATGAGCGACGTCCTTACGCGGCTGACCGACTCACTCCACTCCAAGTACCGTGTCGAGCGAGAGATAGGCGCCGGCGGCATGGCAACAGTCTACCTCGCGCACGACGTGAGGCACGACCGCGATGTCGCGATCAAGGTTCTCCATCCGGACCTCGCCGCTGCGCTAGGGGCCGAGCGTTTTCTGGCGGAGATCAAGACGACGGCGAAGCTTCAGCACCCTCACATCCTGCCGCTGCTGGATTCAGGTGAAGCCGACGGGCTGCTCTACTATGTAATGCCATTCGTCGCTGGGGAATCGCTCCGCTCGAGACTCGATAGGGAAACTCAGCTCTCAGTCGATGATGCTGTTCGCATCGCCCGCGAAGTGGCGAGCGCGATCGAATCTGCGCACAAGCAAGGCGTAGTTCACCGTGACATCAAACCGGAGAACATTCTTCTCCACGAAGAACAGGCGCTCGTCGCCGATTTTGGAATCGCTCTCGCTGTAAGTGCGGCAGGTGGAGCGCGCATGACGCAAACCGGCCTCTCGCTCGGCACGCCGCAATACATGGCTCCCGAACAGGCGATGGGCGAGCGCGTCATCGATGGACGGGCTGACATCTACGCACTCGGCGCAGTGACTTACGAGATGCTCGTAGGCGAAGCCCCGTTTACCGGACCAAGCGTGCAGGCAATCGTTGCGCGAGTGATGACAGAGAGTCCGCGTTCAATAACGGCTCAGCGCAAATCAGTACCGGAGAACGTGAACGCCGCAGTTCTGAAAGCGCTCGAGAAGCTACCCGCTGATCGCTTCACTTCGGCCGCTGATTTCAGTAAGGCGCTGGTGACTTCCGATTACGGCGCACTCGCGTCACCATCACGGGCAGCGGCGCAGCCAGAGAAAACGTCCTCGCGCGCTCGCGCGATTGTCCCGTGGGCCATAGCTGGCGTCGCTTCACTCGCTGCGATTGTGCTGGCGCTTCGCGTTCTGTCACATCCTGCTCAAACGCCGGTACATCTCGCTGTTGACTTGCCTGCGGATGTGGAGCTCATACCAGGTCAGAGTCAGGGAGAAGTCCTGGGGATAAGCCAGGATGGAACGATGATCGCATTCGGGGCCGTAGTTGCGGGGAAAACGGAGCTGCTCATTCGTCGTCTCGACGGCGATTCTCTCCAGGTTGTAAAGGGATCAACAGGAGCGCAAGGGTCTGCGACTTTTTCACCGGATGGACAGTGGCTTGCTTTTGGTGCTGACAGGAAACTCTTCAAGACGCCGACGTCGGGCGGGCCGGCCACCCCGCTCGCTGAGGCGAACTGGGCCCAGATTACGTGGGTGGGAAACGGAATGCTGGTCTATACGAAGGACTACAACACAGGTCTTTATCGTGTTGGGGCGGATGGAGCAGACAGTGCCACGCTCACAACCCCCGACCCGAAAAAAGGAGAGCTCGGACATTGGTGGCCGGAAGTGTTGCCCGACGGCGATCATGTCCTCTTCACCAATTACGTCACGCCCGCCGACAAGTCGACGCTGGAAGTAATCTCACTCAAGAGCGGCAAGCGCCAGGTCGTTTTCCGCGGCGGCTATTTTGGGCGGTACATCAACGGATATCTTCTCTTCACGCGAGGCGCAACGGTGATGGAAGTGCCGTTTGACGCAAGCGGGCTCAAGGTTACAGGCACGGCAGTCCCCCTGCCGATCGATATCGAAAGTCGCTCATCAAACGGCTGGGCTGCCTTCGCCGTTTCGCGGACTGGTACGCTCGTTTATCGCGAGGATGTCCTGAAGAACGTCGAGGTGGTTTGGAGCGATGAGAACGGTAGTGAAGAGATGGCGCTGGACTCGTCGGCGCGAATCACCTCGGCACTTGCTTCGCCAGACAACCGGAAGATCGCCGTCGTCAGAGATGGCGATGTATGGACATACGACCGCCAGCGAGGTGTGTACACACGCCTTACGCAGACCGAGCAGGTGGAGGGAAGCCTCGCGTGGACGCCCGACAGCAAGGAAATCATTTATTCACGTGACGTTCCGCAGTACGACTTGTTCAAGCGGGCAGTCGATGGTGGCAGTCCAGAGCAACTCGTCGCAACTTCACGAAATGACAAGCACGCGAGCAGTGTGACATCCGATGGAAAGAATGTTCTGTACCAGGAAGACCAGGCCACCGGAGTTGATGTCTTTATTGCATCACTTGATCAATCAGGCACCCACGCTGGCAGGAAACTGATCGACGGAAACGGAAATCAGTATTACGCAACTGTGTCACCCGACGGCCGTTGGCTCGCCTACGAGTCAACGGAATCTGGGCGGAGGGAGGTTTATCTCGTTGCTTATCCTTTGGGACGCGGCCCAGCGCGTCAGCAGGTCTCGATTCTTGGCGGCTCACTTCCTGTATGGTCAAAGGATGGACGCTCGATTTACTACAGTTTTTCAAACCGAATATTCAGAGTCAGATTCAATACGCAAACGTCGGATATCGGGAAACCGGAAATCCTGACGAAAATCGCACCGGGCCTCAGCTGGTCAATCGGACCCGACGGGCGCTTTCTCATCTCGAAGATTGCGAAAGGCGGCGAGCACCGCTCCCTCAAAGTCATTCTCGACTGGGCTCCCACTCTGCAGGACATTTCGCGACGAACCAGGTAAGCCAACTTTATCTGGTCGTGGTTACGTCGAGTTTCGGGGTCAGTCCTCGTTTTGCGTGACGCTCGGTTCCTGACGACGAGTGCCGGCCGCTGCACTATCCTCAACTCGTCGCGATGGAAGCGCAAAGGCAAAAACGCTTCCACCCTCTTCGGGAAATTCGGCCCATGCACGTCCGCCAAGAGATTCGGCGGTTTCGCGAGCGATGCTCAATCCGAGCCCGGTGCCTTCGACACCGGTGACGCTTTCAGCGTGCGCGCGATAGAACTGTTGAAATAGACGCTCGCGAGATTCTCGCGGAACACCGATTCCGTTGTCCCGTACGCGCACGACCAGCTCACCGGGAAAGGTCGTCGCATAAACCAGCTCGGCGTTCACCTGCACCCATCGGTCGGGTTTTGAAGTGTCGGCGTACTTGATGGCGTTCGAGATGAAGTTGGTCAGGCAGAGCTCGACGACCGCCGCATCGACCTCCACCGAGGGCAACGATTCGATTCTCACTTCGACCCCATTTGACTCTGCCGCTGCGCGAAGTTGGCGCACCACTTCAGCTACGGCCTGAGAGAGCAGCACGTTTGCTCTTTGCCGAGCATCCGATTCGAGCCGCGAGAGCGCCTCGAGGTTGGTGAGCACCTGCTGCACTCCCTCAGAATTATCGATGATCATCCGTTGAAAGCGTGCCCGCTCTTCCTCTCCGATCCACGGCTCTTCCAGCATATGAGCAGCGCCGCGAACGGCGCCAACGCGATTTTTCAGCTCATGGGAAACCATCCGGTTGAACCGTCGCAGCTGACCCTCCCGATTCGAAACTCTGTCTGCAGCAAGCCGAAGAAAATGAGTCAAAGTCGCCTGCATGATCAGTCCTACCGCGTTGCCGATCTCCTCCCACGCCTCAAGGGCTTCGACCGGATTCTTGCCTTCGGCGAGCTCCGCGGCAACGGGCCTCAGTGTCGAATAGATGATGCGGCCGAGAAGGTCGTGCTCCTTGATTATCTCGTAGGCGTCGAAGCCCTGTGAATGGCGAAGGGCGCCGAGCTCCATCGCCTTGGCCGTAACCGGACCGCCGTCGATATAGTCGCCGGGATTCTCGAGATACACCGCAATGCCGTCGAGAAGGAGAGGCACATGATCGAGCAGGTGCTCGGTGGGAAAAATCTCGTTGTCACTAAGCGTGACTCGCGCGCTGATCCGCTCGAGCCAGCGCTGAACGATCTCTTCTCGGTTCGCACGGATATTCGCCGCGAGCTGTGATCGGAGTGAATTGTCTTCGGCTGGTGTTTCACCGGTCATCGACATATCGCCTGACAAAGAGGTCGGGAAGCCCATCGGTCATGCCGTTCAACCCCAAAAGTACCGCCTTTTCACGGAGTACGCGCATGCAGACCATGAAGCAGGAAATCCTATTGCGAGCGAGGTCGTTGTCGAAGAGCTTTGGCTCTCGATTTCCGCGGCCGACATCTACCCGATCGCATTGACTGACCCAACCATCGAAGCACGCGCCGAACAGCTTTCAGTGCGCTCGCGGCTCCGCCGAAACCTGACTGCTCAGGTGCTTGTCGCCATCTCGCTCGGTATTCTCCTCGGCGCGCTTGCGCCCGATTGGGGCAAGGCGATGAAGCCGCTCGGCGACACGTTCATCAATCTCGTCAAGATGGTGATCGCGCCGATCATCTTCCTCACGATTGTGAGCGGCATCGCGAACATGGAGGATATCAAAAAGGTCGGCCGGGTCGGCGGCAAGGCGATTCTCTATTTCGAGATAGTGAGCACTCTGGCGCTGGCGATCGGCCTCATCGTCGTGAACATCACGAAGCCTGGTGCGGGCATCGACGTGTCAAAGGCAACCGGCGTCGATCTCACGAAATACACCGCGTCGGGCGCACAACTTGGCTTCATCGACATTCTCACGCACGTAGTTCCATCGAGCATCGTCGGCGCGTTCGCGAACGGAGAGATTCTCCAGATTGTTTTCTTTTCTCTCATGTTCGGTATCGCGCTGCTCAAGGTTGGCGATGTGGGGCGGTCGATCATTACTGGCATCGACAGAGTCTCCACGGTGTTCTTTCGCCTGACTGCGATGATAATGAAGGTCGCGCCAATCGGAGCGTTCGGCGCGATGGCCTACACAATTGGATCGTTCGGACTGAAGGCGTTGCTGCCGCTGGCGCGAGTGATGGGCGACGTCTACCTGACGATGGCGCTGTTCATCTTCGTTGTCCTGAACATCATCGCGCGTATTGCGGGCTTCTCGTTGTGGAAGCTGCTTCGCTACATCCAGGATGAAATCCTGATCGTGCTGGGAACATCGAGCTCCGAGGCGGCGTTGCCGAGGATGCTGGCGAAGATGGAAGGGTTCGGGTGCAAGCGAAGCGTGGTCGGGCTGGTAATTCCTGCCGGCTACTCATTCAATCTCGATGGAACGTCGATCTATTTGTCGATGGCGGCGATCTTCATCGCCCAGGCGTATGGCGTTCACCTGTCAATTGGACAGCAACTTTCACTCCTTGCAGTTCTCATGATCACGTCGAAAGGAGCGGCGGGCGTGACCGGATCCGGATTCATCGTGCTCGCCGGAACGCTTGCTGCAACTCACGTGGTGCCTGTCGAGGGAATGGCGCTGTTGCTCGGCGTCGATCGATTCATGAGCGAGGCGCGCGCGATAACCAACGTAATCGGAAATGCTGTTGCGACTGTCGTCGTCGCGAAGAGCGAGAATGCTTTCGATGAGAGCAAATATCAGCGGGCGATTGCAAATCTCGACAACGGAGCGAATACAGAAGTCGTCGCCTGACGATCGTGACTACGTCCGCGATTCGTTTCAGTTTCCGGCGTTAACTCCTAACGCTTTCAGCCTGAGCCGCCCGAACTCGAGTCGCGGCGCGAAGCTGCTCCACGCCCTGAGATTTTGAGGTGTCCAACCCACCTCGGCCATGGCGATGACTCGCGGAAAAATCAGGAACTCGAAATCTTCCGGTCGTACCGCTGTCTCGGACCAAAACGGTGCTTCGACGCCGAGCACTGCGCTTTCGGGAACTCCTGCTCTGTAAGTGCCCGGATCCCAATCGTACACGGTCCGAGGCGTTATGAATCCCGCCCACTTGAGGCCGAGTATGGTGGCGCTGTCATACTTCATGTCGAGGTAGGCGTGCGGGCCTGGCGACATGATGACCTTTCCACCCCGTGCGGCGTGGAGCTGCACTGAGTCGGTTGACCAGTGCTGTACGATGGTCATCGCGGAAAGGTTTGCGGGTGCGATGTCAGCCCACCCGATCATCTGCTTGCCGTGAGAATTGACGATCGTCTGCATTCGCTCGAGAAAAGTCAGGTACTGCGTTCTCGTCAATCGCGGGACCTCATCGCCACCGATGTGATACCAGGGGCCGGGAGTCATTGCGGAGATCTCGCGCACGATGTCGTCGATAATCGGATAGATGTTCGCGCTGTCCACGCACATGACGGCAGAGCGTGGAGCTCCGACGCTCGTGTAAACAGGAGGTGCGATGTGATCGCACGTCAGCTCCGGGTACGACACCATAGCCGCGTTCGAGTGCGCCGGCATGTCGATCTCGGGAACGACCGTGATGAATCTGCTTGCTGCGTATTGGACGATGTCCCGATAGTCATCCTGAGTGAAAAAACCGCCGGCTGCGCCACCAACCTGAGTAAGTCCGCCGACCGCCGTGAGAGCCGGTCGTGACTTGATCTCGATACGCCAGCCCTGATCGTCCGACAGGTGCAGGTGAAGGCGATTGATCTTGTAGAGAGAGAGCAGATCGATGAACCGCTTGACGTCGCCCGGAGGCAGGAAGTGACGAGCAACGTCGAGTGACATGCCCCGCCAAGTGAAACGTGGCGAATCAACGATGCGTCCCGCGGGAATGATCAGTCGGCGGTTGACTGCCCCGACATTCTCGATTGAGGGCGGGAGCAGCTGTCTGATTGTCTGAACGCCGTAAAAGAGACCGGCTGGCGACTTTGCGACAATCGCAATCGCTTCGGGGGAAATGTCGAGTGCGTAGCCTTCGTCGCCGTTCGGTGACGAAGGATCGATGGTGAGGCGAATATTCTTTGTTGCAATCGCCGACGATGATGCAACGCGCTGTACGTCCTGGCGAACATAAGGAGCGAGCATCGTGCGTAAATACTTCGCAACGCCAAGGACCGCGCTGTCGGCCGATTCGTTTATGTAGACAACCGTCGAAGTGTCAACGCGAAAGACGCGCGACGTGTCGAGCTGCATCGACACCGGGAGGGGGATCACCTCACCGAATTGAGTCAATCGCGCGGGAACCGGAACCGGTGCCGTGGCTGGCGTAGACGTACACGCCGCAACGGCAACGAGCGTTACAACAAGCCTCGCCCCGATCATTCTTTCTGACTTCATCAGGTCACGTTGAGTGTCAATGTGAAGTAAATGAAAGCGTGAAAATCTCGCATCGGGACGGTCTCTCCGGGTAGAGTCTGGCCCCGCCTGCGCGGCGGTTCGGTCGGGGCTGGCAAAAAGTAACGCCCTTTCCCAACCGTGCCCACAGGCGTCCTTCGGTTTACCTCACGGCGACATGGTCAGCGCCCCGCTGCTTGAGCCCGGTCATCGCGGTGAACATCTTCAATACGATGCTACTTCGTGCGGCGTCGATGGCCCACCGTCAGAAAACCTGCAAATGGCTGAAAACGAAATCGACCTGAAAGCCGGCGTCGAAGGTGATGCGGGCATCCTCGTGATTCGAGGCGCCGACACAACCAGAGGCTGGAACGGCATCAGGTACAAAACCGGCTTGTCGGGCAAGAACGTTGGCGCGCGCAGATTGTCGATGAACGTCGCCACGATTCCTCCCGGCGGCGTCGCTTACGCGCACATCCACGTAGACTTCGAGGTGATGCTGTACATCCTCGAAGGCAGAGTTCGCCACGAATACGGGCCGGATCTCTCCCTCTCGGTGGACAATCGGGCAGGCGATTTCATCTTCATCGAGCCGGGAGTTCCACACGAGGTTTGCAATCTCAGCGATACGGAGCCGGTGGTTGCGGTAGTCGCGCGATCGGACGCGAGCGAATGGGAGAACATCGTGAACTATCCGAGCTCGAGGCGCCCCGCATAGCTCCCGCCATACTGACGCTTGCGGCGAGCAATCGTGGGCGGCAGAATGAAAAGCAACCAGGCCGACACTAAAGGAGGTTCCGTTGTCCCCACGAACGACCATCAGGAGCGTCACCGTGAGAACGAGTGTGGCGATGGCATTCGCCCTCGCCGCAGCCGCCCCGCTCGCGAAGGCGCAGAATTCTTCGTCCATGCGTTCTGCATCGACTGAGCATGAACGTCTCGCGAGGTCGGTTTATCAGGAACTGGTGAACACCAACACGATGGATACCGTTGGCTCGACAACTCGCGCTGCTCGCGCGATGGCCAAACGCTTTCTGGACGCCGGATTCCCGTCGGAAGACGTAAAGGTTCTCATTCCGCCCGGCGACTCGACCAAGGGAAATCTCGTCGTGCGCTATCACGGAACCGGAGCGCGGAAGCCGCTGCTTCTTCTGGCCCACCTCGATGTCGTCGCAGCCCTCCGATCGGACTGGTCGCGCGATCCATTCGAGCTTCAGGAGGACAACGGGTTCTTCTACGGAAGAGGAGCGTCAGACGACAAGGCGATGGCCTCGATCTTCGTTGCGAATCTCCTTCAATACAAGGCCCAGGATTGGAGGCCTGATCGTGACCTGATCCTGGCGCTGACTGCCGCGGAAGAAGGCGGCGACAACAATGGCGCGGAGTGGCTCGCTCAGTCGCACAAGGATCTCATCGATGCTGCGTACGCACTCAATGAGGGCGGCGGTGGAACGCTGAGCGGAAAGGGGATGGATGTACACCCGATGCTCAATTCCATTCAAGCCGCGGAGAAGGTACCGGAGAATTTCACGCTGACTGTGAGAAACTCTGGGGGACACTCGAGTGTCCCGCGTCCCGACAACGCGATCTACTCACTCGCCAACGCACTTGCTCGCCTCGGGCGATTCACTTTTCCGGTGTCGCTTAATCCTGTCTCTCGAGAATTCTTTACTCAAACCGCGAAGGTCGAAAGTGCGGCCAATGCCGGTGCAATGCGCGCGATCGTAGCGAATCCCAGGAATGCGGTCGCCGCCGGAATACTTTCAAAAGATCCGCGATATGCATCGATGCTGCGCACGACATGTGTCGCGACGAAGCTTGCCGCTGGTCATGCAAACAATGCCTTGCCACAGACCGCCACGGCTAACGTGAACTGCCGCATCGTCCCGACGTCGAGCATCGCCGAAACTCAGGCGACGCTGACGAAAGTTTTTGCGGACACGTCGGTAAAGATCACGTTCACCACCCGCGAGCGTGAGAAATTCCCCACGTCCACATCCTCGATTGTACCGGACCTGCTTACTGAAGCCACGACTCTCACTCAATCGAAGTGGGGGAGCATTCCGGTGGTGCCGGTGATGTCCACCGGAGCGACCGATGGCCGATACCTCCGCGCAGTGGGAATACCCACGTATGGGATCAGTGGAATTTTTTCACTGCCTGGCGAAACCAATGCGCACGGCCGCGATGAGAAGCTGCGAACGAAATCTTTCTACGACGGGCTCGACTTTCTCGACAAGCTGGTGCGGCGGCTGGCTGGGGGAGTGCAGTAGCGGGGGTGAGGATGTATTTGCATTCGCGGCCCTCTTCCGGCCACCGGCACTAAGTTGGCATCCCGCTCGAAGTGGATCGTTGATCGTCCGCACACGCTTGTCGTCGCGCTCGCAGCGAGCGGTCCTGATTTCTTCCGCGCAATTCAAATATCGAGCTTTCTACGGAGTCCTGACTGACTAGTGGACTGTAACTCAATTAATGGTTGCACGAATGCGGTGCTTGGGATTGCTGTAAGACCATTTAATGGGCTGGCAGGTTTTGTTGTGCTGTCTGATGTAGTGCATGAGCTTCCGGCGAAGATCGGTGGTGGATTTGAA
>JBBSGU010000082.1:0-12048 GCA_038253755.1 Gemmatimonadales bacterium
TACATCAACACGACGGGAATTGCGACTCCATCCATTGACGCGCGACTGACGAACATCCTCGGCCTTCGCGCCGACGTCCGTCGTACTCCTATCTGGGGCCTGGGATGCGCCGGCGGTGTCGCCGGTCTCTCGCACGCGTATGATCATCTCGTCGGCCACCCCGATGAGCACGTGCTCCTCTGCAGCTCGGAGATGTGCAGCCTCACGCTTCTTCGCGATGATCCGTCGAAGAGCAACGTTGTCGCCACTGCACTTTTCGCCGATGGCGCCGCGGCGGCAATTCTCGCCGGCGACGAAACCGGCGACGAGGGTTATCAGCTTCTCGACAGCCACTCGACGCTCTATCCCGACTCGCTCAGCGTGATGGGATGGAACGTCGTCTCGCGCGGCCTCCAGGTTGTGTTCGACAAGAACATCCCGACAATCATCAAGGAAAACGCGCGCCAGGAGATCGATTCGCTCCTCGCCGAGAACGGCCTCACTCTCGATGACGTGACCGAGTTCCTCTACCACCCCGGCGGCCCAAAGGTGCTCGGCGCCTACGCCGAGGCGTACGGACTTGATGCGGATCGCTTCAATCATTCGCGCGAGACGCTGCGCGAGTTCGGCAATATGTCTTCGGTCACCGTGCTGTACGTGCTGGAGCGTTATATGAAAGAGCACGCCCCCGGACGCGGCGGACACGCGGTAGTCTCTTCGCTCGGACCGGGCTTCGCCTCGGAAACACTTTTAATGAGGCTGTAAGAAATGGAAACCGTCACCGGCGTTCAGTATTCCTGCTGCAACGAGGATTCCCTCTCCGAGATAGAAGCGCTCCGTCTCTCCGGGCGTCGCGCCCTCAGCATTCACGCCGCCGGCGGGCGCGCATTCAGCCTCCTCCTCGGCGACCCGCGCGAAGTTGTCGCCATCGATCGGAATCCGGCGCAGATATTTCTCGGCCAGCTCAAGGTTGCGGCGATGCGGCTACTCGACCGTGAGCCGTACCTGGCGTTCGTCGGCATCACGGACGGGATAGATCGTGCCGAAATTTATCGCTCGCTGCGGGAGACTCTGCCCGAGAAGACACGCGCATTCTGGGACGCGCGCCCCAACGACATTTCCGCTGGAATCCAAAACGTCGGCCGCACCGAGCGCAGCATCGGGCGCGTTTCGCCGCTGCTGCGTCACTTCCTCGGCAAAGACATCGCGCGATTGCGTGCCGCGAGGTCGCTCGAAGAGCAGGGAAAGCTCGCGAGCGCACTATTCGCGAGGCCGGCCGTACGCGCGGTGCTCGGATTGATCTTCAATCCAGTGTCCGGCCGCTTCATTCTCCGCGATCCCGTCTATTACGGAGAGGGCCGCCGCAGCCCGGTGGCGTATCTGCGCGAGCGTGTGGTCACGACTCTGAGCCGGCATCGCTACGACGACTGCTTCATATTCTCGCTCTTCGTGGACGGGAACATCAGAAACGCGACGACGATGCCTGTAGGTCTCGGCGTCGACGACTATCCGATCGTCAGATCGCGCCTCGACCGGCTGCGGTTCGAGAATTCGTGCATCAACGAATACCTCGGCCGCCAGAAGGCGGGCACCTTCGACGCGTTCTCGCTCTCTGATCTCGGCGGGTACTTGACGATCGCCGAGTTCAGCGAGCTGCTGGAGAAAGTGCAGCGCGTCGGGAGCGACGATTCGACTGTGTGCATCCGTGAATACATCTCGGCACCGACCGAACGCGCTGTCTGGCCGTCGTCTCTCGTTCGCGACCGGGAGCTCGAGAAGCGATTGGATGTGTCCGACCGGTCGGTCGGCTGCACATTCGTGTGCGCGTCGAAGGCGTGAGCGATGCCCCTCCGTAACCAAGGGGAGCGTTCCGCCAGCCGGGTGATCGGAGTGCCGGCGCGTCTTGTGCTTGATTTCGTGCTCTTCGCATCGGTGGTCTTCGCCTATCCATTCCTCGCCATCGCGCGGCGTGTGACGCACAAACGATGATGGTTTCCGCGATGGTGGTGATGCTCACTCTGCTCGTTGCGTTCGCGTGGTGGCGTTTTTATTTTTTCCATCGCAAGCCGGCGCGCGCGATTCCGCCGGGCGATGAACTGCTCGCGGCGGCGGACGGACGCATTCTGTATGTCGAGGATGTTTCGTTGGACGGGCCGCCCGCGAACGCATATCACGAACGGGTGAGGTCGGCGTTCGGGGTCAGCGGTGACTGGACGGTAGTGGCGACCTATCTCTCGATCTTCGATGCGCACTTCGTCCGCGCCCCGGTGGGCGGAAGAGTGAAGTTTCATCATATGCTCCCGGTCGGAAAGAACGCGTCGATGGGGGAGTCCTTTCTCTTTGCGGCGCTCCGTCGGCCGCTGCCCGTCGGCCGCAGGGGATATCTGGAGAAGAACGAGTTCCTCGGCGTCTCATTCGAAGACGGTCCGCCGGTTCTGCTGGTGTTGATGGCCGATTGGTGGATCGATCAGATCGTGACGATCGTCACCGCCGGCGAGAGGGTCTCACGCGGCCAGGTAATTGGAAAAATCCAAATGGGATCGCAGGTGGATCTGTGGGTTCCGTCAGAGTCGCTCGGCACTCCGCCGAAGGTTGGCGATGTAACGCGGGCCGGGGAGACGACGCTTAGCTCGGCCGGACCAGAACTTGTACCAAAGGCGAAAGATTTGGTAAAAGTTCGCGGGGCGTACGAAGACAACGCGCGATGAACAAAGCATTTACAAAGAGCGGGCGACCGGACTCGAACCGGCGACGTCCAGCTTGGGAAGCTGGCATTCTACCAACTGAATTACGCCCGCGTGTTCGACTGCACAGGCAATGTAGCGCGGTAAACAATCGGTTCAAGTATGCCCCGCGGCCATGCATATTTCAAAATGGCCTCCGATGGGGATTACCATTCGATAGCGCAGCAAGCGCTCGAGCTCGAGACGCGAGCCCCCCTCGTCGAGCACGATGCCGCCGAATGCGAGATGTGCGCGGAGTATCGCGCCGAGTTTTTCGAGTTTGCCAAGAGCGCCTTTCCGCGCCTGGCCGACGCGTATCTGGAGCTTTCCAAAAAGTCTGTGGAGGCGTTCGAGAACGCTAAAATGCGCGGACGCTTTCTGGAGGATCTCC
The DNA here is from genome assembly GCA_038253755.1 of Gemmatimonadales bacterium. Classification (GTDB taxonomy): domain Bacteria; phylum Gemmatimonadota; class Gemmatimonadetes; order Gemmatimonadales; family Gemmatimonadaceae; genus UBA4720. The sequence continues at coordinate 3,094 of JBBSGU010000082.1, forward strand.
AGGAAGAAAATGCCAGGCTCGAAAAAGAGCTCGCTGCCCGCGAAGCCGATATCGAGGAGCTTCAGGCCACTCCGGCGCGAAAGGGCTGGCTGAAGTAGCTAGAACGAAACGCGGGTAGGCTTCGTCGGCTCGATTCCGCGTTGCTTGCAGTTTTCGATATACGCCTCGATGGCCTTGGCGAACTTGGTCTCCACCATTCGCATGGTGGCGGCTCTGAAGTACACCTGATCTTCCATCTCGAGCACCCGACCGAATAACGTGCCATCACGGGCGCGCTCGACTCTGGCGCGATAGCCTTCGATCTCGATTACGAATGACATGAAGTCAGCGCTTCTCTGAAGGGGCGTGTCGGCTCACGACATGAGAACGATCACCCCGGCGTTTGGTAACCGGGGCCTCATCAGTCCTTACCTTTCTTTACCGGACCAGTCCTTGCACATTTCATCTGTTTGTGCCCACCGCCGTAAGTCGGAACTATTCGACAATGGCGATGATCCGATCACTATTCGCCCCTTCCCTTAAAATGACCGAAGTCGCGATTGTCCAGACATCGAACCGTGACCGAGAAGCCGGGTTGGAGCTCGGCCAGCAGATCCGCACGCAGCTCAGCGGCGTTCCCGACGCCCTGATTGTGTTTGCGGCGCCCCATAACGAGTACGTGGAGCTTCTTGAAGCCCTCGCCGAGTCTACGGGAACACGAACGATCGTTGGCTGTTCTTCGGCCGGGGAATTTACCGATGATGGCTCGGGCCAGGGCCTCGTCAATGTCACGGCCATTCGTGCCTCGGAGATGCAGTTTGCCGCAACGGTCGGAACTGGACTCGCCGCCGATCCCAAAGGAGCCGCGCATGGGATAGCATCGAAGTTTCGACGCAGGGCCAACTCGACTTTTCCATTCGCAGCAGCCCTGGTTCTTCTCGACGCGCTTGCGGGCCATTCTGAAGAGCTGGTCGATGCTTTGACAGTCGAGACTGCCGGCACTTATCGTTTCTTCGGAGGCGGCGCGGGCGACGATGCCCGGTTTCAAAAGACGCACGTCTTCTGCGGTACTGAGGCGTTCACCGATGCAGCGGTCGCTCTCGAGATCATCTCAAAAAAGCCCGTCGGTATCGGAGCCCGCCATGGCTGGAAACCTTCGAGCCAGGGTTTTCGCGTGACAGAGGCCGAATCGTCGCGCGTGATCAGCCTGAACGCAGCACCCGCAGTCGACGCATTCGAAGACCACGCATTGGCCACGTCGCAGCAATTCGACCAGACAGATCCGCTGCCTTTCTTTCTTCACAACATCGTTGGTATCGACACCGAAGGTGGTCATAAGCTCCGCGTCCCACTCGGGATCGCCGAGGGAGGTGGAATCGTATGCGCAGCGGAGATTCCAGCTGGAGCCGCGACTCACATCATGACGACGACCGGCGGCTCAGCCGCTGAGGCCGCCGCGGAAGCAACGCGCGACGCCGTTGATCAGGTTACGCGTGACGGTGGAACTCCCAAGGCCGCGCTCTTTTTCGATTGCGTTGCCACGCGTCTGCGCCTTGGCAAATCCTTCGACAAAGAGCTCGAAGCTGTGTCAGCCCAACTAGGCGGAATTCCCTTTGCGGGTTTCAACTCGTACGGCCAGATCGTGAGGGCGGACGGCCAGTTCAGTGGATTTCATAACTGCACTGCGGTCGTGTGCGTGCTTCCTGACTGACTGCGCAACGCCGCCGTGGGTGCTCTTCTCGATCATGTAATTGCGCTCGGTCGCCCAATGGAACGCGTCCGCGCTGCACTATGCCTGGGTGAGCTGCTTGGAGGCAAGAGGCTCATCATCTTCTCGCTCGATCCCGAAATAGGGGTTCTCCTTCCGGCGCCGGGGTTCCCGCAGACGTTTTCATCGGCGCGCGAGTGGCGCGCGCTTGTAAATGCCGCCGTTGATTCCGGCGAGGCACAGTCGGCAGCGCTGACGCCGCCTGAAGGCGGTAGCGTGGAGCCGGCGTACGCCTTTTCCTCGGGTTCCGACTTCGTCGCCGTCATTCTCGGTGCCGCATTTCGGTCAGTTCATCTCGATGAGATGCGGAGTCTCCTCCCCTTGCTCGAGAATGTTCTCCAGGGTGAACGCGCAGCTCGCCATGCGGTTGCGCGCGAGCAGGTCGCCAACCAGGCGGCAGCTCATGCCCAGGCGCTCGCGACAGCGTTCGATCAATCGCGCCTGGAGCTACGACATGCCCTTGCAGAGGCGGAGAAATCCAGACGTCAACTTTCGGAAGTCAACGACCAGCTCGGCAATCAGGCGATGGAGATGGAGGCGCAGGCAGAAGAACTCGCCGCGCAGGCAGAGGAGCTCCAGGCGACAAACGTCGAGCTCGAACAAGCCACCACCATTGCCGAGGCCGCCAACCTGGCGAAGTCGCAGTTTCTCGCGACCATGAGTCACGAGCTCAGAACCCCTCTGAATGCCATCGGCGGACACGTTCAGCTGATCCAGATGGGAATCTACGGCGCTGTAACGGCTGAACAGCTCGAGGCACTGGACCGCGTGGACAGAAGCCAGCGTCATCTGCTTGGGTTGATCAACGACATTCTGAATCTCGCGCGAATTGAATCCGGGCGAGTGGAGTATGAACCCGCCGATCTACGGATCGCCGACATCTTCGCGGACCTTGCTCCGATGGTCGAGCCGCAGCGCCAGACCAAGGAACTCGAATACACGGTCTCGATCGGTGAACCGGACCTGATGGTGACGGCAGACAAGGAGAAGCTCGAGCAGATTCTGCTAAATCTTCTTTCGAACGCCATCAAATTCACGCCGGCGGGAGGGACTGTAGCCGTAAGCTGCACAAGCCGTGACGATGCGCCTGAGAGCGTCTTTGTGCGAATAACGGACTCGGGGATTGGAATTCCCGAAGACAAAGTCGTGGCGATCTTCGAGCCGTTTGTACAGGTCAATGCGGGACACTCCCGCCTGAACGAGGGAACCGGCCTCGGACTTTCGATTAGCCGGGACCTTGCGCGAGGCATGGGCGGTGACCTGCGAGCGCGGAGCGTTCTCGGCGAGGGCTCGACGTTTACGCTGACTTTGCCCCGACCGCGCTAGTACGCTCGGCGGCATCAATGAAAAGCAGGAATAATGACATCGGATGGAGCGCAACGAATGGTGGCACAGTCACCGGGCTTGCAAGAAAGCAGAAGGCTCTTCGATTTCATCGAAGAGCCTTCTGCCTTCTCCAAGAGCCACCGGTCAGATTTGAACTGACGACCGCTCGATTACGAATCGAGAGCTCTACCCCTGAGCTACGGTGGCGGATTCAAACAATGCCCTGGAGCGGACTCGAACCGCTATGCCTTTCGGCACCACCCCCTCAAGATGGCGTGTCTACCAATTTCACCACCAGGGCAAACCGGCGCGGTATCAATTGCGCCATATAACTACGGGGCCGACGGGGCTCGAACCCGCGACCTCTCGAGTGACAGTCGAGTGCTCTAACCAAACTGAGCTACGGCCCCAACAACTTCTCCAGCATTCTCTCTCTAAACAACTTTGACACAGAGACCGCAGAGACCACAGAACACAACTAAAGCGAACCAGGACAAAACATAGGAACCAGGACAAAACAAAGGAACCAAGACGAAACGAAGGAACTGGAAAACTAACAACTGCAAAACTGTAAACTCACGACTCCCCAAGTCTCCGGGTCCCAAACTGACAACTAATAGCCCCAAGGGGAATCGAACCCCTCTCTGCACCGTGAAAGGGTGCCGTCCTAACCGATAGACGATGGGGCCGACTACACCTTCTTCAAAACGAGTGGTCGCCAGTTCAACTCTGCCCACCACTCCCCACCAATAGCGCTAACGGGATTCGAACCCGTGTTTGGGCCTTGAGAGGGCCCCGTCCTAGTCCCCTAGACGATAGCGCCGCAACACAACCCAATCCCCTCACAGGCCCGGAGGGAATCGAACCCCCAACCGCCGGTTTTGGAGACCGGTGCTCTACCAATTGAGCTACGGACCTACAACCCGTTTTTTTCTATCAGCTACCACTTGAAGCGGGAGGGTGGCTGACGGGAATTGAACCCGCAACCCCCGGTGCCACAGACCGGTGCTCTAACCGATTGAGCTACAGCCACCATGTGCCCTGCATCTTAACCGCGTTGAAAAGACGAATCAACTAATTCCGTCTTTCAATCCTTCGCCCGATCCTGATACTCTCCAGTACTCGGATTGACGCGGACCTTTTCACCCGTACGAATGAACTCCGGAACGTTGATAGTGACACCATTCTCGAGCTTCGCCGGCTTTGACGATGCGTTCTTCGTTGCAGTCTTCATCACCGCCGATGTTTCGACCACTTCGAGCGTCATCGAATTCGGAAGATCGATGCCTATGGGACGACCATTGTAGTACTCGGCCGTGATCTTCATCCCCGGCTGCATCCACTGGGCGTTATCCCCAAGCATCTCTTCGTCCATCTCGAGCTGATCGTAGTTCTCGGTGTTCATGAAGTGATACGTGTCGCCACCCTGATACAGGAACTCCAGATCGTGCGTCTCCATCGACGCCTTCTCGATAGTGTCCGCGGCGCGGAAACGATGCTCGAAGCTCGACCCGCTGCGAAGGTTCTTGAGCTTCGCCTGCACCATCGCCCGAAGGTTTCCAGGCGTGTGGTGACGGAACTCGATGACGCGACAAGGGTCGCCCTCGAACACCAGCACCATGCCTCTGCGAATCTGTGTTGCGGGAAACGCCATTGTCCCAAGTCCAATAAATAGCGCCGCCCTGCCAATCCCCCACCGGGAGGATGCCGGACGCGGCGCGTTTTCAGGTCAATTCAAGGCAAGCCTTGAAATTTAACCCTGTCGTCGTGCCCCGTAAACCTCGCGAACTACCGGCTGAAGCGCACGCCAGATATTGTCCGCGACGATCGGCTCGCCCTTCTCATTGGGGTGCACTCCGTCGGCCTGATTCAGCGATGCAATTCCGGCAACTTTGTCTAGCAGGAACGGAACAAGGGTCAGGTTGTCGCGCTTCGCGACGTCCACATACGCCTTCCTGAATTCGGTTGTATAGGAGGAGCCAAGGTTGGGTGGGGCCTGCATCGCCACCAGGAGGACGCGGGCTTTTGGCTGGGCCGCTCGAATCTTCGCGACTATCGCCCCGATATTGGTCTTTAGCGTTTCTGGATCGAGGGCTCGAAGGGCGTCGTTTCCTCCGGTTTCCAGAACTACGATGTCAACCGGCCGCTTGAGAGTCCACTCGATTCGCCGCAATGCGCCGGCTGAAGTTTCTCCGGAAAGGCCTGCGTTGATCGCCTCGATAGGCGTGCCTGCCGCAGCAGCCTTTTGAGAGACGAGATTCGGGAAAGCCTGCTTCGTGTCCGCAAGTCCATAACCGGCGGTGAGACTCGTCCCGAAGAACAGCACAGTAACTTTAGCCCTCGACGAATCCGGGTTGCCTGCGGGGCCGTACGCATCGGTCTGAGCGGTGCTGCCTTTCGGAGCGTCGGCAACGCGGGAATCAATCGCCTGGGCCGGCTGCTTTTCGACTTTCGGGGCCGGTGTGCACGCGACGGCCGCGCTAATCAAACCAATCATCAGAATTTTCATGCTCATTGCGAAGGAAGTTACACGGGAATATCGCAGCGGTGACCAGCAGCTTGCCGTCTTGCGAAATGTCTCGTTCACCATTCCCGATGGAGCCTTTGTAGCAATCGTTGGACCTTCCGGGAGCGGCAAAACGACTCTTCTCGGATTGCTCGCCGGTCTCGATACACCGACGCGCGGACAGGTGATCCTCGACGGTCACGACCTGACGGCAATGAACGAGAACCAACGCGCGCGACTGCGTGGTGAAAAAGTCGGCTTCGTTTTTCAGAGCTTCCAGCTAATCCCAACGCTGACTGCGCGCGAGAACATTCAGGTCCCGCTCGAGCTTCAGGGCGCGGACGGCGCCGCAGCGCGAGCCGACGAGCTGCTCGGTCGCGTCGGACTGAAAGCACGCGGGCACCACTTCCCGATGCAGCTCTCGGGCGGCGAGCAACAGCGCGTTGCGATCGCGCGGGCCTTTGCGAACAATCCTCGTATCCTTTTCGCCGACGAGCCCACCGGGAATCTCGATGCTGTCACCGGCGCGCGCGTGTTCGAGCTGCTCGAGTCACTGAACCGGGAATCGGGATCGACGATCATTCTCGTAACGCACGACGCAACACTCGCGCAGCGAGCTTCGCGCACAATTCGTCTCGCTGACGGAAATGTCGTCGGCGACAGCGGCGTAGTCACCGGATGATGTCGCCTTCCGGTCTGTCGTCGCCAGGTCGAGCGTCATTGCGACAGCTCGTCGGGCTCACGTGGAGAGAAAGCAGAAGCGCCCGCCGCCGGCTTCTTCTCTACATGTCCGCGATATCGCTCGGCGTCGCCGCACTCGTCGCAATCGATTCGTTCGCCGACAACGTTACTCGCTCAGTGCGCGAGCAATCTCGCGCGCTGCTTGGCGGCGACATCTCCTTTACATCGAACCGTCCATACACGGCTGAGCAAAAGGCCTTTCTTGATACCCTCGGCTCGAAGAACGGAGCTGCATACGCGCACGTCGTCACGTTTCCATCAATGGCATTGGTGCCGCGGAGCGGAAGCACGCGTCTCGTACAAGTACGCGCGGTCAGCTCGAACTATCCCTTCTACGGCGAGATCACGACATCCCCTTCCGGGCAGTGGGCGTCGCTGAGGACGAACGCAGTCGCGCTCGTGGATCCTTCACTCCTCGTGGCGCTGAACGCGCGCATTGGCGACACGATTACACTCGGTCTCGGAAAATTCGAGATAGGCGCAACGCTGAAAGATGTTCCCGGCACGCCGGGTGTTGCGGAGATCATCGGGCCGCGCGTTTTCATTCCTGAGCGCTACGTCCCGGAAACGCAGCTTCTGCAATTCGGAAGCACCGCTGACTACGGAACGCTGGCGAAGCTTCCGGCCGGTGCCAATCCCAACAAGATCATCGGACCACAGCGACCGAAGCTGGAGAAGATGCAGCTCCGCGCGCGGACGGTCACGCAGAGCGAAGAGAATACAACTGACGCCATCAAGCAGCTCAGCCAGTTCATCGGAATCGTCGGGCTGGTTGCCCTGCTGCTCGGCGGCGTTGGAGTTGCCAGCGGAGTTCGCGCGTTCGTGTCGCGAAAGATCGACACAGTTGCAATCCTGCGCTGCATCGGCGCGTCCAGCGGCCAGGTGCTCGCGATGTACGTCGCCCAAGCCGCCGCGATGGGCCTGATTGGATCCATTGCAGGTGCTGCGCTTGGTGTCGCTGTCCAATTCGGACTGCCGTCGGTATTCGGAGATTTTCTCCCCGTTGATGTATCGGTAACGCTCGAGCCCGCTGCCATTCTCACAGGGATCGCGATTGGAACATGGATCGCGCTGATTTTCTCGCTTCGCCCTTTGCTTGCGCTGCGCAATGTGTCCCCGCTACAAACGCTTCGTCGTGATGCCGATTCTGAAATTCTCAAGATGCGGTGGAACGACGTTCCCCGCGTGATGGTGAATGTCGCACTTGGATTGAGCGTCGTTGCAATTGCCTTGCTTCGCGCGGGCACCGTGCGACAGGGGCTCGGCATAAGCGGAGCCACGTTCGCGGTTCTTGGGATCCTGACGCTAAGCGCGATCCTGCTGTCGTGGGTTGCGCGCAAGGCGCTTCGTGATGGGTGGCCGTATGTCGTGCGACAGGGCGTGGCAAATCTCTATCGTCCGGCGAATCAGACGAGGTCCGTGATTCTGTCGCTCGGCTTCGGCGCATTTCTGATTACGACACTCGTTCTCGTCCAGTCGAACCTGCTGAAGCAGTTCAACATCAAGGTCGATCAATCGAACGCGAACCTCGTGTTCTTCGACGTGCAGGAAGATCAGTTCCTGTCCGTCGATTCGCTCGTCCGGTCGCGCGGACGAGTTCTTCAGACGGCGCCGGTAGTCACGATGCGGATTGCAGCGATCAACGACCGGTCTGTCGAACAGATAATCGGCGACGCGCGCGCGAAGATCACCGCTGACTCCCTGGCGCGGGCAAAGCGCGGTGAAAAACCTCTGACGCGGCAGGAAAGTCGGGATCGCCAGCGGAATCAGGCAAAGGGGCCGGGTGGGCGGCAGCCTGCTGGCCGTCCCGGATGGGCATTGCGCCGAGAGTACCGTTCTACCTATCGCGACAAGCTTACGACCACCGAAAAGATTACATCGGGAAAATGGTTTGGAACGGCGGCGATGAAGGGCGACACCGGAGAGGTCTCACTCGAAAAGGATGTCGCCGAGGAGCTGCACGTGAAGCTCGGCGACCTTGTCACGTGGGACGTGCAGGGCGTTCAGATTCCGTCCCGCGTAACAAGCCTGCGCGAAGTGACATGGGAGCGCTTCGAGCCGAATTTCTTTGCGGTTTTTTCGACGGCGACACTGCGTGACGCGCCGAAGCAATTCGTTCTGCTCGCGGATGTCCCGGGAACTCAGACAGTCGCTGCGCTTCAGAGCGACATGGTGAAGCGATTCCCGAACGTTTCGAGCCTCGATCTTTCACTGGTCAAGCAGACTGTCGCAAAGATTTTGAAGAAAGTGTCGACGGCGATCAGATTCATGGCGCTGTTCAGTCTGGCGATGGGCATTCCCGTCTTGTTCAGCGCTGTCGCTGCGACGAGGAGGGACAGAATTCGCGAAGGCGTGTTGCTGAAGACTCTCGGCGCAAGCCGCGGCCAGATCATGAAGATCCTTCTCGCTGAGTATGCGCTGCTGGGGTTGCTGGGGAGCCTGACCGGTATGGTGCTCGCGATTGGCGGGGGCTGGGCAATCACCCATTACGTCTTCGAGAGCGGGTTCTCGCCTGCCCTTTGGGCGGCAGTTGCGATCGCTGGCGGAATGCTCGCGTTGACGATCACAATCGGATTGCTCGCGGGGCGCGATGTGTTTCGGGAGACTCCAATGAGCGCTCTTCGGGAAAGCTGAA